>JBGPUE010000079.1:0-16905 GCA_041491005.1 Binataceae bacterium (SeqCode)
ACCAGAGAGGATCGCGATGTCGGGGCGATCGTTGATGATCAACAACGCGCCCGCCTCATGGCACATCTTCGCGATCGGATTGGCGGCGCGCAGGAACTCGCGCGCGGTCGCTTGCTTGAGCCTGAGCTGAAGCAGACGCGCACCTGCGTCGAGCAGGAGGCGCGCGAGGTCGACCGGCTGATGGCCAGCCAGTGGATCGATGATCGCGTAGAAGTGCGAAGGTAGCTTGATCAATCGGGTGGAGCCTTGCGCAGCACGATCCGGAGCTCGGTAATTTTCTTGCGCAGGGTGTTGCGGTTGAGACCAAGCATCCGCGCCGCCCGCACCTGATTGCCGCCCGCCCGCTCCAGCGTCATCTCGATCAGCGGACGCTCGATCTCCGCGACCATCCGCGGATAGAGGTCATGCGGTTCATCGTCACCGAATTCGTCGAGGTAATCGCGGATACGGCGCGCGATCAATTCCGGCAACTTTGCGTTCGGGTTGTCCGCGGCGGCGAGCTTGCCCGAACCGCGGCCCAGCTCGATGTCCTCGCCGCGGATGATATTGCCGGGCGCGAGCAGCGCCGCGCGCAGTACGCAGTTTTCAAGCTCGCGCACGTTGCCGGGCCAGCCGTGCTCCGCCAGCATCGCGCGCGCTTCGGAACTGACGGCGCTGACGCGCGCGCCCATCTCGCGCGACGCCTTGGCGACGAAATAGTCGGTCAGCTCAGGGATATCCTCGCGCCGCTCGCGCAGCGGCGGCAGGTAGATCGGAATCACCTTGAGGCGGAAGTAAAGGTCCTCGCGGAAGCGGCGCGCCGCCACCGCCGCCTCGAGATCCTGGTTCGATGCGGCGATGATGCGCGCCTGCAGACGATGGGTCTCCGAGCCGCCCACGCGCGCGAACTCCCGTTCCTGCAGCGCGCGCAGCAGTTTGGGCTGCACCTCCAGCGGCATGTCGCCGATCTCATCGAGGAAGATGGTGCCAGCGCCGGCCAGCTCGAACTTGCCCGAGCGGCGTTCGGTGGCGCCGGTGAACGAGCCCCGCTCATGGCCGAACAACTCGCTCTCCAGCAGTCCCTGCGGAATCGCCGAGCAGTTGACCGCGACGAACGGATGGCGCCAGCGCTCGGACTTGTAATGGATCGCGCGCGCCACGAGCTCCTTGCCGGTGCCGCTTTCGCCGATGATCAGTACGATGGCGTCATTGTTAACCAGCCGCCCGATCAGCTTGTAAACCTCCTGCATCGCGGCGCAGCGTCCGACGATCTCGCCGCCGACGAGCTGCCGGCCTGCCTCGGTCTGAGCGCGATCAGGCTGCGCGCTTTGGCGGGCGACCTCGGCCGCCCGCGCCACCGCTGAGGCGACCGCATCGAGATTGTCGAACGGTTTGGTCAGGTAATCCTGAGCGCCGCGCTTCATCGCCTCGACGGCGTTGGCCATCGTGCTGGCCGCCGTGATCACGATGATCGCGGTGCGGGCCTGCTCGCCGCGCACCGCGCTGAGGACTTCGAGCCCGCCGGCGCCGGGCATCATGATGTCGAGGAGGCAGACATCGAAGCGATTGGTGCGCAGCGCGGCGAGCGCCTGTTGGCTGTCGGCGGCGTCTTCCACCCGATAGCCGGCGTTCTCGAGCCAATCGTGCAACACGCGGCGGATGGCGGGGTCATCGTCCGCGACCAGCACGCGGATTGGGTTGCCCGCCTCCGTTACGCGCTCGTCTATCGCCGCTGCGTCGGAAGTCGACATATCGTCAATATACCTGCATCGCGATCGCAGGCGCGAGTTCGATGCAACTGCACCACGGCCGGCTTCGACGCTCATCGCTTGGATGAGCTCATTGAGGGGGTTCGTTCCATTGACCGAATGATTGAACGATCGGCAGCGTCACCTTGAAGGTCAGTCCGCTCAGATCATCAGCGCGCGGGTCTGCTTCGTCGGGCACCGTTCGCGAACCACCTCGCCGCGAACCGCTCTCCGCCCAAATCTTGCCGCCGTGCATGGCGATGATACGCTGGCTAAGCACCAGCCCCAGCCCCGTGCCGCCGAGTTTGGTGGTGTAGAACGGGCGAAACAAATTTGCCATCTCGGTGGCCGTCAGCCCCTTGCCGCTATCGCTCAGCTCGACGCGCAGAAATCGCCGCCGTGCGCCGCCCGGGGTGCGCCTGAAGCGGGTCTCGATCCGGGTTCGCAGCCGGATCGTGCCCGCCGATTCGATTGCATCGATCGCATTCTTGAGCAGATTCAGGAAGACTCGCTCCAGAGCCGGCGCATCGCCCATGATTTCGGGCAGGCTCGGATCGAACTCCTGTTCCACCACGATACCCGGTCGCGGCTGCGGATAGAGCCCAGCGAGCGCCAAGGCCTGATGCAGAACCTGATGGATATTGACGGGTTCCTGCCTCAGGCGCTGCGGCCCGCTGACCGAGAGCACCTGCTCGACCAGCCCGGCGACCCGGTTGACGCCATCCAGGATCAGGCCGCAGTACTGCTGCGCGCGGTTGTCCGCAGGAAACAGCCGGGCCATCAGCTCCGCAGCGCCCTTGATACCGGTCAACGGGTTCTTGACCTCGTGAGCCAGGCCGGCCGCTGACAGCCCCAAGTCCGCTTCTTCCGCGTCATTCACCAGATGGGCAGCGCCACGCTCGTGCGAGAGGTCATGAATGAGCAGCACGACCCCGCTTATCTGCCCGCTCTCGTCGATCAGCGGTGATACTTCAGCCCTGACCGCGACTTCCCGTCCGGTCAATACCAGGCTCGCCTCGGCCGAGCTCAGGTCTTCCCCGTGCAACAGGCAGGCTCGCAGCATGTCCAGCAGCCATTGGTTGCGCCCGATAAGCTCCCGGACCACGGCGGAACTGGCAGGCGAGACGCCCAGCAGGTTCTCGCCGGCCTGATTGATTTCGCGCAGCTCCAGTCCGCTCGAAAGGGCGAGCACAGCCGCATGAAGGCTGTCTACGATGTCGCGCCAGAGGTCCATCGGATGGCGTGTGCTGCGGAAACAATCAGACGCTACCACAAAAGAATGGACGAGCTAATGCTAATGCGTGCACGGCGTCGTTGAAGCAAATTTTAAATCCACTTAGAGCCAATGACTTAAGTTGCCTACATGTGGAAGATTAGAATTTCTACTGTTGAAGCCAGTTGATTTGGGTTATGCCGCCGACTACGCTCCACCCGAGTCGCGGTAGACCCATGCATCGGGCATTGAAAGTCTCTGTCTTGCTGGCATTCGTCCTGCTTCCATGCAGCGCCATGGGCCAGATGGGCGTAGATGTACCCATCTCCTCAGCTAGGCGCTATAGCTTGGCATCCTTCGCCTCAGAGGCCCTACGGATTGTGGACCCGGCAACCTCCGCCAGTCGCGACGACCAAGCCCAGCCGGGCCATTTCCTCGACACCGATGCCTCGGTTCATCTGCTCTACAACCGTGAGATCTCGCTTGGCCAGCTTGGTCCGACCAAAGAAGCCTTAGCCGGTCCGGGAAGTCCGGCGTTTGTTCGCAACGATCCCCGGCAGGTTGCTCCTTTCCCGCTGATTCTGAATCACAACGTACGCGAGTTTGTCGACCGATACGTGGACCATCTCGACGGGTTGAGGCTCTCCTTCAAGCGGAGCGCGCCGTACCTCCCCGAGATGGTCAAGGCGCTTGATCGCCGCGGAGTACCCCGGGACTTCATTTACCTGGCTTTCGCGGAAAGCGAATTTACCGGCCGTGGCTCCGGTCCGTGGCAGTTGACCAAGGCGACTGCGCGGCGATTTGGCCTGCGGATTAACAATTACGTCGACGAGCGCCGCGACCCCGTCAAGTCGACCCAAGCTGCCGCAGAGTATCTGGCCACACTCCATGATCAGGTCGGGGACTGGCGGCTGGCGGTCGTCGGATGGAACACCGGCGAGGCGTCGATTGACCGGTTTATCGAACTCAGGGGCACCGATTACGACCATATGGCGCGGAGTCTGCCGCGGCGCACGCGGGCTCTGATGAACCGCTTCATGGCGGTGGCGTTCATCGCGCGCAATGCCGAGGCATACGGGCTCGATCCGCTTCCTCTCGACACACCGACACTGGATCGGGTCCGGGTTCCCGGTGGTACCTCGCTCCGCAAAGTCGCCGACATGACCGATACCGATCTGCGCTTGATCCGGCGTCTCAATCCTTCGCTACTGCGCGAAAGCGTGCCCCCGGGCGGCCATTTCGATCTTCTGATTCCGCGCGCTTTCGATGACGCCACTGCCGACGACTCGGAAGGCGCTCTTCCCGACAACTCTTAAGCCACGGCAAGCCAGCTCCCTTTCTGATCCCCTCCCCCTGACCGGGGAGAGGTCGGGGTGAGGTGAGGGGTGCTGAGTTGGGCCAGGAGTCCATCGCGATCCGTTGCTCCTTGGACGGCGGGCGCTGTCATTCCGAGAGGAGCGAGGAATCCCCGGCTCTGATCGGTCGCCGGTTTAAATCATCACGCGGGCTGCGTATTCTGCCTTCAAGGATGCTCACCCCCGATCAGGCCCTAAGTATCGTTCTCGAAAACGCCGTGCCGCTGGGCACAGAGCGAATCTCGATTCGCGAGGCGCTCGGCCGCGTACTGGCGGATGAAGTGCGCTCGTCGCGCGATATCCCGGGCTTCGACAATTCGGCGATGGACGGCTACGCGTTGCGTGCGGCCGACATCGGCGCGGCGAGCGAGGGCACGTCTGTCACGTTGAGGGTGATCGAGACGATCGGTGCGGGCGCGATGCCGCAGCATGCCGTCGAGCGCGGCACTGCCGCCCGCATCATGACCGGCGCGCCCGTTCCGCCCGGCGCCGACGCCATCGTGCAAGTCGAACGGACGCGCGGGACCGGCGACAGCGTTGAAATTCTCAGCTCGGCGCCAGTAGGCAACTTCATCCGCAGGCGGGGCGAGGACCTGCGTCTGGGTGAGGCCGTGATGGCCGCAGGCCGCATTCTCGCGCCCGCCGACCTCGGGATGCTCGCATCGCTAAACCGGGCGATAGTCGAGGTCTATCGGCGTCCGCAGGTCGCGATCGTGGCAACCGGCGACGAGCTGGTCGATGTCGATGAGGTCCCCACCGGCGCGCAGATAGTCAACTCCAGCGGCTATGCGCTGGCCGGAGCGATACGCGAAGCAGGCGGCAACCCGGTGATGCTGCCTGTGGCGCGCGATCGCGCGGAGGAGGTTCGGCGCCGACTCGGCGACGCGATGACCTGCGACGTCGTGCTGTCCACCGGCGGCGTCTCAGTGGGCCAGTTCGATTATGTCAATCGCGAGCTCGAAGCGCTCGGGATGCGCCAGCTGTTTCATGGCGTCGCGCAGCGGCCCGGCCGGCCGATTACGTTTGGCGTTGCCGCCGGCCGGCTGGTCTTCGGCTTGCCCGGAAATCCCGTGTCGACAATGGTCTGCTTCTATCTCTACGCGCGAGCCGCGCTTCTCAAGATCGGCGGCCGCAGCGATGTCGGCCTGGCGCGACTGAGTGTGCGATGCGCCACCGACATCAAGGTCGCCGCGAATCTCACCGAGTTCGTTCGCGTCCGGCTCCAGCGCCGCGACGGCGAGATCTGGGCGACGTCCACCGGTGAACAAGGCTCGGGCATCTTGAGTTCGCTGATGCGCGCCGATGGATTGCTTGTCGGTCCGGCGCGCGAGACGATGCTCAAGACTGGTAGTACAGCGACCGTGCTGTTGCTACGTCCCGAGGCGGGGGCCGATCACCCCGCGCGATTTGAAGACTGACGCCGCCGCCATATGTACGGGATGATCAGGGTGATGACTGCGCCGAAGATCGCCGAACCGATCACGATCGCCGAGACCTTGAGCTGCAGACTCGCCGCGAACGGGAGGAGCCGGATCTCCACGGGGACGAGTTGGAAATTCGAGTAGAGTACGTAGGCTACCCACAACACAAGGATCGCGCCGAAGATTACGCGGGGACTCTTGACGAAAGCCGGCGCTGCCATGGCTCCTCCTCAGACGATCGCGGTTCGCCCGATGAGCTTGAACTACGGCCAAGACCGTTGTCAACGCGACGAGTTCGCTGCACCGGCGGATGGGGCGCGCATGCGATGCAATCGCGCATAGGGCAGGGCTTCGACTTCCATCCGCTCGCCGCAGGCCGCCGGCTCGTGCTGGCGGGCGTCGAGATTGCTCACGACAAGGGCCTCCAGGGCCATTCCGACGCTGACGTCGCGGCGCATGCGCTATGCAACGCGATCCTGGGCGCGATTGGCGAAGGCGATCTCGGGACGCATTTTCCGGACAGCGATCCGCGCAACAAGGATGCCGACAGCATCCGCCTGCTCGACGAGGTCTGGAAGCTCGCGGCCGGCAAGGGCTGGAAGCTCGGCAACGCCGACCTGACGATCTTCGCGCAGCTCCCGCGCCTCGCGCCGTATATCGATCAGATGCGTACGCGATTGGCGGCCGTGCTGGGCGTCGAACCGCAACTCGTCAACGTCAAGGCATCGAGTCCCGAGGGGTTGGGTGCGCTGGGCCGCAGCGACGGCATGGCCGCCTCAGCGATCGTGCTGCTGATCTCCGACTGATGGTCTCCCAACTTCGGCTACTCGCCAACATCAGGGGGTCCGGCATCGCAAGTTCGGTCACTCGCCAACATCAGAGGGTCCGGGATTCTTCACTTCGTTCAGAATGAGAGAGGCTGCCTGTTCATCGTCATTCTGAGCGCAGGCGGCCGAAGCGAAGAATCCCGCGGCCGACTTCTTTGCGGTCGTGATGCTCTTTTCGCCGCAAGCCGGCGAAGTCACACGGCAACGGATTGCCGCGCGAGATCCTTCGCTTCGCTCAGGATGACTAAGAAGGCAGTCATTCTGCGCGAAGGCTTCCGCAGCGAAGAATCTACGCGAAGCGATTTGGGGGAGGTGCGTTCGACTGCGGATCACTCGATCGCGGGAGCGGCCTGCTCACAATTCCTCGTCGTCGCGTCCGCCGCTGTTGTCATCGCCTCCATCGCCGCCGCTTTCGAGGTCTTCTACCGCCTCATCGAATTCACTGCCGCTGAAGTCATCGCCCAGCTCGCGGCCCATTTTCTTCATCATCTTCGCGACACTGCGCGGATCGCTCTCGTCGAGATCGCTGAACGATGAGGGATCTGCTAGCGACTCCAGGCGGGATTCCTCGCCGCGCGGCATCGCGAAGCGCGACATCAACCGGCGCATCGAGCGGCTACCGCAATGGCGGCATACCTCGTCGACCTTCTCGCTTACCCTGAGCGTCAGGATGCTCGAACGCTTGTGGCACTTGCCGCACTCATACTCGTAGATTGGCATCGTAAAATCCCCTCAAGGCCGGAATCATATCCGGAACAGCGCCCGTGCGTTGGTCACCGTTGCATCGCGCACGGCCGTGACGCTCTCGCCCCTGATCGCCGCGATTGCATTGATCGCTTCGGCGACCATCGCCGGCTCAGTCGGACGTCCGGCAAACGGCCCTTGATACGGCCATGGACCATCAGTTTCCACCAGCATCCGATTCAATGGAATAACGCGGGCCAACTCCTTATCGCGCTCGCAATAGGCGACCTCGGGCGTAATCGAGATGTAATATCCGGCGCGTACGGTCGCCGCGGTGGTGGCCGCATCAGATTTGTGCCAATGGAACACCGCGCGGCGCACGCCCACGGTACGAATGATTTCGAGCGCCGGCGCCGCCGTGTCGTGCGGAGCATGAAGAATCATCGCAAGGTCGAGCTCGACTGCAATCTGCGCGAAGCGGAAGAGCGTCACGCGCGCCTGCTCTTGAATCGCGGGTTCGCGCGCGCCCTCACCGTACCATGGAAGGCCGACCTCACCGAGCGCGCATATAGCGTCGCGATTCGCACGCAGCTCGGCAACGGTCGCAGCAAAGTCGCTATCGGCCCGTTCGTTATTCTCTGGATGGAACCCGATCGCCCGATAAACGAAGCCCGGATAGTCGCGCGCCAGTTGGGTCAGGCGCGCATTCGACGACGGTCCGATTCCCGGCGCGACGACCGCCTCGACACCGGCTGCAATCGCACGCTTGATTACTTGATCAACGTCGGCATACTGGGCAGCGTCAAGATGGACGTGGCTGTCGATCATTCCAGGATTCCGCCGTAAGCCTGCTGGCACGCCGCGCAGAAAGTATCGACGCCCTTGGCTCTCCCGCTTACTCGAGGATACCAGCCCGCCGCGCATTCGCACGAAGGGCCGATGGTGCTGGCCGACCTGCGCCTGATGTGGCTGAACACGCGGATGGTCGTTCTATGCGCGATTTCGGCCGCGCTGTACGCCGCCGTGCTGGTGCCGTTCAAGGTGGTGCCGCTGATCCCGGGTGTGACCGAGCTACGCCCGGCCAACGCGATTCCGATCGTCTGCTCGTTTCTGTTCGGTCCGGCCGCCGCGTGGGGCGCCGCGATCGGCAACATGATCGGCGACTTCTTCGGCGGCATCGGCCCGGGCGATTTCTTTGGCTTCTTCGCCAACCTCGCCTACGGCTACGTGCCATACAAGGTATGGAGCATAATCGCGCCCGGCGAGAGCCCCATCTCGCGCTCGCCGTTCACGATCGCGCGATACGTCATCGCATGCCTCGCCGCGAGCACCTTTTGCGCCGATATTGTCGCATGGGGCGAGAACTGCATCGCGCTCCGGCCGTTTGTACTGCTGGGCAACGTGATCATCTTCAACAACATGATCGCCGCGCTGTTCCTCTCGCCGTTCCTGCTTGCGGCGGTTTACCCGCGTGTCGCCAGCGGGCGGATGCTCTATCAGGACGTGATGCCTGAGCTGAGGCCGCGGCCGCGCGCGACCCGCGCGCTTGGACTGGTGATGCTGATCGTGGGCGAAGGCGGCGCATGGATCCTCGGCAATCTGCTTTCGACCGGCTACTGGGTGCCGGCCTTTCTGCCTCTATCGATGGTGCAGGCGCCTTACGATCGTTCGGTGACGATTATCGTCACGCCGATGATCGCACTGGCCACCGCGGGACTCTGCCTGATGTGAAGAGCGAAACTGAACTCGCGGCCGGCGACGCGGTTGGGACCGACGGAGAAGGCGCGCCGATGGTCGAGGTCGAGGACGTCAGCTTCACCTACCACGGGGCTGATCATGCGGCGCTGCGCTCGATTCAATTCACGCAGCGCAAGGCAGAGATGGTCGGCGTGCTGGGCGCATCGGGGGCGGGCAAGTCGACGCTCGCCAAGTGCCTTAATTACATCGTGCCCGGACTGGAGGAGGGCGACTTCCGCGGCGTCGTGCGAATCGGACGGCGCACGCTCGGCGGCGGGCGCGTATGCGAGATGGCGCCGATGGTTGGAATGGTTTTCCAGGATTTCGAAGCGCAGCTCTTCTCGACCAATGTCGCACATGAAGTGGCCTTCGCGATGGAACAGGTCGGGATGGAGCGCCATGAAATGGTGGCGCGGATGACCCCGGCGCTCGAGGCCGTCGGCCTGGAGGGCTTCGAGCGGCGCGATCCGACTTCGCTTTCCGGCGGTGAGAAGCAGCGATTGGCAATAGCCGCGGTGCTCGCATTGCGCCCTTCGCTGATCGTGCTCGATGAACCGACTACCGATCTCGACCCCGAGGGCAAGGCCGAGGTATTCGCACTAATCCGCAAACTGCGCGACGAAGGGCTGAGCCTGATCGTGATCGAGCACGACAGCGAGGAGCTGCGCCAATGCGATCGGCTGGTGGTGGTGCGCGATGGGCGCATTGCAGCCGAAGGCCCGCCCGCGGAAATCCTCGCGCGCATCGATCTGTTGGAGGAGTCCGGAATTCGGCCCCCGGAACTGGTCCGGTTGCTCCAGCGGCTCGGGATACCGGGGTTTCCTCGCACCGTGGTCGAAGCCGAGTCGCTGATTCGTGATCGCCTTGCCTCGCACACCAGCTCTGAGAGCCGTGTCGCTGTGAAGCTTGAGCCGCCGCACGGTGCAGCGGCGCAATCGGATGAAGCTCCGCTGGTCGAACTCGATCGGGTCGGCTTCTCGTATGCGGAAGGCATCCCGGCGCTGCGTGACGTCAGTATCCGGATCGCGGCCGGCGAGTTCCTCGCAATCATCGGACAGAACGGCTCGGGCAAAACCACGCTTGCCAAGCATATCGTGGGTCTTCTGCGGCCGTCGGCGGGGCAGGTGCGCCTGCGCGGCCGCGATCGCACCGCAATACCGCCCGCAGAAAGCGCGCGCGAAGTCGGCTACGTCTTCCAGAACCCGGACCATCAGATCTTCGCTGCGACGGTCGAAGACGAAGTCGCTTTCGGCCCGCGCAACTTCGGCATGCCGCCCGGCGAGGTCGAGCGCCGATGCGCCGATGTTCTGCAAGCGGTCGGCCTGCTCGACGCGCGCAAGAGCGATCCCTTTCTGCTCGGCAAGGGCGAGCGCCAGCGGCTCGCGGTCGCATCGGTGCTCGCACTGCGTCCGAAATTGTTGATCCTCGATGAACCGACCACCGGCCTGGATTATCGCGAGCAGCGCCGCATGATGGCGCTGGTCAGCGATCTGAGCCGCGCCGGCACCGCGATCGTGATCATCACGCATACGCCGTGGCTGGTGGCCGAGTACGCGCCGCGCGTGGTTCTGATGGGCAAAGGCCGGATTCTCTTCGACGGACAGACGCGGGCGTTCTTCGAGAATGATGAGTTGCTCGCGCGATCGAGCTTTCGCCTGCCGGAGGTCACGGAACTGGGCCGCCGCTTCGGCGTCACCGCGCTGACGGTCGATGAACTTGCGCGCTGGCTGGAGGCGCCGGGCTGATGGCGATCTACCTCTACCTCGATCGGGGCACGTTCGTTCATCGGTTGCATCCGACGGTCAAGGTGTTCGCGATTTTCATCGTCTTCTGGTCGGTGTATTGGGTCGACCATCCGCTCGCGTTGCTGCCGCTGGGATTGATTCTCGCCGCCGCCGCCCAGTTCACGCGATCGTGGCCGAATTTCTACCGCCTGCGCTGGCTGTTCATCATGGTGGTGACGAGCACCGCGATTGCCTGGATGGTCTTCTATCGGCAGGGCGCGCCGATCGCGGTGATCGGACCGCTCTATATCAGCCGCGCCTCGCTCACTTTCGGCTTGGGACGCGGAATCAAGCTCGCCGAACTGCTCGCGACCTCGGTGCTGTTTCTATCAACGACCAAGGTCGAGGAGTTCACGGTGGGATTGTCGCGATTGGGCGTTCCGTATCGGGTCGGCTTCGCAATCACGCTCGCGTTCCGCCTGGTGCCGCTCTTCATCGATTCGGCGCTGACGGTCGTGCAGGCGCAGAGCCTGCGCGGCCACAACTTCAATCGCGGCGGACTGGCCGAACGGATTCGGCGCTACGTGCCGGTGATGATTCCGGTCTTCATGGGCGCGCTGCGCAAGGCCAACAACATGGCAATCGCGCTGGAAGCGCGCGGCTTCGGGATGAGCGCGCAGCCGACCAGCTATATCGAATACCCGGTTCGGCTGAGTGACAGGGCGGCGTTCGCGGCGATGGCATCGCTCGGCATTGCCTACTTTGTCATCTACTATCTGGGCTACGGCGCCATCGTGGCGAAGTGAACGAATCGAGGAAGGTCTTTTGCGATGCCGACCAAGCAAGAATACCTGCGCGAGAAGATCGATCACTACGACATCACGCGGCACAATGTAGTGCCGCTCGTCGATGCGATGGCGCATATGGCGTACAGCGCACGCGACCTCTACCGCGCCGCCGAGATCTACGATCGCATGCTGCGCGACCGCGATTGCAGCGTGATCCTGTGCCTCGCGGGCTCGCTCATCAGCGCCGGGCTCAAGAAGGTCTTCTCCGACATGATCCGCAATCACATGGTCGACGCGGTGGTCAGCAGCGGCGCGAACATCGTCGACCAGGACTTCTTCGAGGCGCTCGGCTTCCGCCACTATCTCGGCGCCGACCGGCTCAAGGCCGGGCTCGATGACGGCGAGCTGCGCGAACTGCACATCGACCGCATCTACGACACCCTGATCGACGAGGACGAGCTGCGCGTATGCGACGAGACCACGCGCAAGATCGCCGATCGCCTCGAACCGCGGCCGATCTCATCGCGCGAGTTCATCACCGAGATGGGCCGCTACCTGGCCGAGACCGGGAGCAAGGCGCGCGAGAGCATCGTGCTCGAGGCCTATCATGAGGACGTGCCGATCTTCTGCCCGGCCTTCAGCGATTGCTCGGCGGGTTTTGGATTGGTCGCGCATCAGGCGGCGCGAGGCAACGCGCCCAAAGTCACGATGGATTCCGCCAAGGACTTCCACGAGCTCACGCGCATCAAGATCGGGGCGGGCGAGACGGGTCTGTTCATGATCGGCGGCGGCACGCCCAAGAACTTCGCGCAGGATATCGTGGTGGCGGCTGAGATCCTCGGCCGCGAGGTCCCGATGCATAAGTATGCGATTCAGATCACGGTCGCAGACGTGCGCGATGGCGCGCTCTCGGGCAGCACGCTCAAGGAAGCGAGCAGCTGGGGTAAGGTCGATACGGTGTACGAGCAGATGGTGTACTGCGAGGCGACCATTGCGGTGCCGCTAGTTGCGGGCTACGCGTATCACAAGCGCGGTTGGGAAGGGCGCAAGGCGCGCCACTTCGGCCGCATGCTCGATCGCGCCGAGATTTGATGTTCCCGAGCAGCCGACAGTAGCGCTAGCGTGACAAAAGCCCGCTGACACCCGCGCTCTGCACCACGAAAGGGGGTGTGATCGAGTCGCTGCTCTCGCTGTTAATGGGCCTCCCGATTTGGGTTCGATAGGAACCCGGCGCGACCCATACGTCGGCGCCCCCTAGGAATTCATGAGCTGTCTTGTTTATAGTCTCGACGACCCCTTGCTTGAAGTGCTCCTCGCGCAACAAGCCCGATAGCCGGAGCTTCAATTCATCGCCCTCCGGCTTCGCTTCCAGTCCATTGTTGACAAAGAAAACCTTTCGCAGAGAGACGTTCTCCTGCAGACCGGCAGCCAGGAGATACTTGAAGTGATGGTCGGTCTCGGGCACGGAGTAGCCCAGTATGACGACGCGCGTGGCCGTCTTCAACGCGACGACTGCCGCGTCCCACACCGAACTCAGAGGAGCGCTGAAGACCTTTCGCCAGGTGGGGGGCGTGAGAAGCGGGATCTCTCCAGCCGCGCTTAAACGATCATAGTCGCCAAACGATCGCATCCTAGGAAAAGACCGCGGCCACTGCCTAAACTCCGATGGCTGCCGCAAGCTCCAATTGACCGAACCGTGGAGCTTCAAAACGCTGAGAACAGGATGCTGAGGCTGCAGTGGTCCCGCCATATCCTCAAACGACACGGAATCCATAGGAATCCCGTAGTCAAAGGAAATCCCAAGACTGTTGAGCGCGTCCTCGACCAAAAGGTCGTAGTTGAAAGTAATGAAGGTGTTGCGGCGGCCGTTTGGTGGCAGTGAGAAGCATCCGCACATTATCGCAAGGTGAAGCTCATGCTGAGGGCAGTTGTGCCAGTAGTGACTCGATTGGCCCAACCCGCTACCGCCCAGTTCATCTCCGAGGGCTCGAGTCCAGTTCTTAGGCTTGGTCCACCCTTGCATGTCCAGAACCCCGACTCGCGTGCTTTGGCTGGACCGCGGTGCAGCGCGGCGCGCGAAATCGACAGTCGCCGCGATCGCCAGAATGACTTCCTCGGTCAGCGTCTCGCCAACGCTGGCTGAGGCAAGGCTGAACAATTCCTCGATATTCTCCACGTTCATCTGCACGCGGTATGCCGCGGCGGCCGCCTTTAGCCGAAACTCCAATACTTTCTCGATCGCTTCCTGCTCTCTCTTCCGATCCCCTTGAGCCTCAAGCCAGGCGTGCGCGTCGCGCATCCGGTTCATGAAGTCTTTCACGACCGGCAGACCAGCCTCCGCGGCGAAGCCCGCGCCGAGGATGTAGACGTTGTGGTCGTTCTCCGCTTTGGCCATCGGCGTCCTCCCCCTTTTCAGACGGAAAGCTAGTGTGCTGGCTCAGTAATGACCTTCGCAAGACCCTTGCCGATGCCCGTCAATGGATTGTCATCCTGAGCGCAGCGAAGAGCCTGTCCTGAGGCATCCGAAGGAATCTACGCGGAGCGATTTGACCGGAAGTCATTTGCAGACGGCAGAAAATCGCTTCGCGTAGATTCTTCGACTTCGCTCCGGCCAAGCCTCCGCTTCGCTCAGAATGACGACCTACGGACCCGCGCGCACCGAGCCTCTGCTTCGCTCAGAATGACGGCCGGCGGACCCGAGCGCGGGCTGCATCGCGGAGCCGCTATGGACCTGCCGCCTCAATGTCGGTAGCCGTTACGCAAGGGACGCGCACAAACCTATGAAGATCGTCACGGGCGGGGCGGGGTTCATCGGCAGCAATCTGGTGCGCGGGCTGAACGCGCGCGGACACTCCGACATCATCGTCGTCGATCGCGTGCCGGCCGACGAGCTGCGCAATCTCGCCGATTGCCGCATCGCCAACTACATGGAGAGCCGCGATTTCCTGCGCGCGCTCGCGGCGGACCTGATACCACGCAACATCGAGGCGATTTTCCATCAGGGTGCATGCGCGGATACGACCCAAACCGACGAGCGCCTCATGATGGAGACCAACTTCGAGTTCTCGCGCCGGTTGCTGGACTTCGCGATCCGGCGCGCCGTGCCGATGGTCTATGCCTCCAGCGCGTCGGTGTATGGCGCGGCACGCGAATCGGCCGAGACCATCGCCAATGAGAACCCGCTCAACCTGTATGCGCGATCGAAGCTGGCCTTCGACAATCACGTCCGATCGATTCTGCCAATGGCTGCGAGCACGATCGTCGGGCTGCGCTACTTTAACGTCTACGGGCCGCGCGAGGCGCACAAGGGCCGCATGGCATCGATGGCCTATCAACTCTATCGCCAGTTGAAGTCATCGGGCGTCGCGCGGTTGTTCGCAGGCACCGACGGCTTGGGGGACGGCGAGCAGCGCCGCGATTTCGTCTTCGTCGGCGATGTCGTCAACGCCAATCTCTTCTTCGCCGAGGGACCGGTGCGCAAAGGCATCCTCAATTTTGGCACCGGCCAGAGCCGCAGCTTCAACGAGCTCGCGCGTGCGCTGATTGCGTTGCTCGGCCGCGGACGCATCGAGTACATCCCGTTTCCAGCGGCGCTCAGCGGCAAGTATCAGAGCTTCACGCAGGCGGACCTCAGGGCGCTGCGCGCCGCCAGGTACTTGGCGGAATTCGCCAGCCTTGAAGACGGTATCGCGAAGTCGATGGCCGAATGGGAGCGCGAGAGCCAATCGTAGAGTCGGCCCGCGAACACTGAAACGAAAGCCCGCCTAACCCGGGACGCGCGGCTAGTCCGCGTTGGCCTGCCATGCTAATTAACTCGGGCCAAGCGGAATGCCGCCGGGCGTGGGCGAATCTCCGATGCTATTCGTGATCATTGGCTATGACGGACCTGACGGGGCAAAGCTCCGTCCCAAGGTCCGCGAAGCGCATCTCGCCAACCTTCGGTCGCTGGTCGATAGCGGCAGGGTGCTGATCGCCGGTCCTTTCACCGACGGCAGCGGCAGCCTGATCGTGATTGACATGGAAAGTGAGGCCGAAGCGATCGCGTTCGCGTACAGCGATCCCTATGTTACGCAGGGCGTGTTCGAGCGGGTCGAAGTGAAGCCGTTTCGCAAGGTCTTCCCCGAATGAGCGGTCGAGTAAGGGAGCTTCGGTGCCGGGAGCTTTAGCAGACCTCAAGATCGTCGAGCTCGGAGAGATGGTCTCGGCGCCTTACGCCAGCAAGCTAATGGCGGACATGGGCGCCGAAGTGATCAAGATCGAGCGCCCAAAAGTCGGCGATCGCGCGCGCACGCGCGGCCCTTTTCCCGGCGATCAGGCGCATCCAGAGAAAAGCGGGCTGTTTCTCTATCTCAATACCAACAAGCTCGGTGTCACGCTCGATGTCGCGCGGCCCGAAGGCTTCGCGCTTTTCGAGCAGCTCGCCGCGCAAGCCGATATCGTCGTGCACAACGTCAATCCGCCTGATATGGATCGGGTCGGGCTCAGCTTCGAGCGTTTGCAGAAGATCAACCGCAGGCTGGTAATGACTTCGGTTACACCCTTCGGCACGACTGGTCCGCACCGCAACTATCGTGCGGAGAATCTGACTGTGTGGAGCTCCAGCGGTGTCTGCTATCTCAATGGCGGCGGCGCGGAGCATCCGGAACTGCCGCCGCTGAAGACCTTCGGCGATCAGGCCGGCTATCAGGGCGGCGTCTACGCCGCGGTGGCCACCATGGCCGCGGTGCTCGCTGGTCTGCGCGATGGTGAAGGCCAACACGTCGACGTTTCATGCCAGGAATCGGTCGCGACCGAACTGGAGATGACCTTCGAGTTCTGGCCGTACCTCGGCCAGATCGCGTCGCGGCTCGGGATCAAGCCGCTGCAACCGATCGAATCGATGGAGTGCAAGGACGGATGGATCTACGTCTGCTGCATCGAGGAGCATCAGTGGCGCGCTTTTCTGAGCCTCATCGACGACACCTCGTGGTACGACGAAGAGCTGTACGGCGATCGCCTCAAGCGCGCCGCGAACTGGGACGCGCTCAAGATCTTCCTGCATGAGTGGGTCAGCCAGCAGACCGTCCTCGACCTCTATCGCAAGGCACAGGCCAAGCGCGTGCCGTTTGCGCCGGTCTCGACGATGGGCGATCTGCTCACCAGCGAGCATCTGAAAGCGCGCGGCTTCTTCGTCGAAATCGCGCAGCCGATCGCGGGCACGCACAAGTATCCGGGCGCGCCGCTCAAATATTCGCGTACACCGTGGGAAATTCGCCGGCCCGCGCCGACCTTGGGCCAGCACAACGAGGAAATCTTCGGCAAGCGGCTGGGTCTTTCATCGCAGCGGCTCGCCGAATTGAAGAGTGACGGCGTCATCTGATGGCCAAACTACCGCTTGACGGCATTCGCATCGCGGATTTCACCTGGGTCTGGGCGGGGCCGTTCTGCAC
>JBGPUE010000080.1:0-16554 GCA_041491005.1 Binataceae bacterium (SeqCode)
CACCGGCGTCGCCAACGCCTTCATGGATTCGATTCCCATGATTCTCATCGGCGGGCGCAGTCCGCTGGCCGATGACGACAAGCTGCCGCTGCAGGCGGTTGACCAGATGGGCATCATGCGGCCGATCACGAAGTGGGCGCGCTCAGTGACGCATACCGCGCGTATCCCGGAGTATGTTGCGGCGGCTTTCCGCCACGCGACCAGCGGCCGGCCCGGCCCGGCCTTCCTCGAACTGCCGATCGATGTGCTGTTTGCGCGCGCCGAGGAAAACGCGGTCGAGTTCCCGCAGAACTCCCGCCCCAAGTCGCCTCCCGGCCCGAGTCGCGAGGGGCTGGCACAGGCGCTGGCATGGCTGAAGGAAGCGGAGCGTCCCGTCATCATGGCGGGCGGCGGCGTATGGTTCTCGCAAGCGGCTGAGGACTTGGTGCGCTTCGCCGAACATGCGCATCTGCCCGTGACGTGCAACGCCAAGGCGCGCGGTTCGATTCCCGAGGATCATCCGCTGGCGTTCGGCGGCTGCGGCGTGGTTCATCCGGCGGCGCATGCGCGCAGCAATGCGAAGAGCGCTGACCTCGTCATCCTGCTCGGCACGCGAATCGGACTCTTCACCGGTGGGCGCAATTCGGTGATTCCGCCCGATGCGCGCGTGATCCAGGTCGACATCGAGCCCGAGGAAATCGGGCGCAACCGCGACATCGAGCTCGGCATCGTCTCCGACTGCCGCGAGTTCCTCCGCCAGGCGCTCGAATTGTCCGCCGACGAGAAGTTCGACGGCCATCGCGAATGGATCGATCGGCTGGGCGCGATCCGCAACGCCCAGAGCCATCGCTTCGACGAGGCGTTCAAAAAGACCGACGGCCCGATTCATCCCGCCGCGATGGTCCGCGAGATCGCCCGCACGCTGGATCGCGAAGCGATCGTCGTCGCTGACGGCGGCGAGACCGCGTCATGGATGGGCGGAGCGTGGACCGCGCGCCATCCCGGGCGCTTTCTGACCCACGGCTATCTCGGATGCCTCGGCGTGGGGCTCCCGTTCGCGCTCGCGGCCAAGGCGGCGCATCCCGACAAGCAGGTCTTCTGCATCATCGGCGACGGCTCGGTTGGACTCAACTTAGCCGAGTTCCACACCGCGGCGAAGAACAACCTGCCGATCACCGTCGTCGTCAACAATGACAAGCAATGGGGTATGTCCAAGCACGGGCAGGAGCTGATGTGGGGCAAGGGCCGTCATATGGCGACCGAACTCGGGATGGTGCATTACGAGCGAGCGGCCGAGGGACTGGGCGCATACGGCGAGCTGGTCGAGCGCGTCGATGACGTCGCACCGGCGCTCAAGCGCGCGCTCGGATGCGGCCGCGTCGCATGCCTCAATATCGTCACGGACTCGGAGGTAATCGAGCCGGGGACCATCGCGATGTACAGCGCATCGAGCGCGCGGCCGCCTAAGGAGAAGCCGGAAGAGAAGCCCGGCGACGAGACGACGCTGCCCTACTACGGCAAGCGCAAGCTGGATTGATGGATCCTGCGAAGGGTGATTCGCGCGATCACGCCGACGTCATTGCCATAGTTGGCGCCGGCGAGATGGGAAGCGCGGTGGGATGGCGCATGCGACTCAACGGCGCGCGTGTGCTCACGTCGCTTCTCGGCCGCAGCGCGGCGAGCGAGGATCGCGTGCACAGGGCCGGGCTGGAACTCGTCGATGATGACTCGGCCCTGATTCGCGACGCCGACTTCATTCTTTCGATCGTTCCGCCCGCCGCGGCTATTTCGGTCGCCGCGCGCTTGCGCAGCAAAATCGCCAGCGCATCCTCGAAGCCGGTGTTCGTCGAATGCAACGCCGTATCGCCCGCGACGGTGAGGCATATCGAAGGCTTGCTCGCCAGCACCGGATGCCCCTTCATCGACGCTGGTATCATCGGAGGTCCGCCATCCCCATCAGGACAGGACGGCCCGCGCTTCTATGCCAGCGGGCCGAACGCGCATCTGATGGCGAGGCTTGGACGTTACGGCCTCGATATCGCGGTGATCGACGGCCCGGTCGGCGCGGCGTCAGGTCTCAAGCTCTGCTATGCGGGCCTGACCAAGGGGTTCATCGCACTGGGTTCCGCGATGATTTCTGCCGCTGCGCGCGATGGCCTCGCCAGCGCGCTTCGCGACGAACTGGCGCGCAGCCAGCCCGCGATGCTGGGCCGGCTGCAGCGCCAGATAACCGCGATGTTCCCCAAGGCCCATCGATGGGTGGCCGAGATGGAGCAAATCGCGGAGTTCCTTGGCGACGCGGGCAACGGTGCGGAGATCTACGCGGGGATCGCGCGCTTGTACGCGGCGCTGGCGAAGGAGATCGAGGCCGGAGATAGTGCTCGGCTGGACGCGCTCAAGTCGTTCTGCGAGGCGAGCATGCCGCCGCGCTCAGGCGAGCTGGAGTGAGACGCGGGGGCGCTAAGCGGATGACCAACTGCATCTATGGCACGCGCCCCCCTCTTCATGGTTCGAGTCCTGCCTACGCCACGCATCGCCTAGCGCTACTTAAGTGGCGATCGGTCTCAGAATCTCAGGCCAAAAGAGGGGCGGACTAAGTGGTCGGAGAAGAACAATTGTTAGGGGCGAGTCGGTGGCGATCGGTTTCGGAGATTCCAAACTTCCCGTTTTCATCTTTCGGAGATGTGCAGCGGGCGGTCGCAGACGGGCAGTGTTATCTCAGCGTCGATGACTCTAAAGCCTACAGGTTCGCACATCTAACAAGCAGCCGCCGCGCACGAGCGTTCAACGGTTTTCTGTCGTGGGTGCCGATTCTCGCAGCCCTCGCGTATCTTGTCGCAGCGATCATGAAACGGAATGCTTGGCTGTTGTTGGGCCTGCCGGGTGCCGCGCTCGGCTTCGTCATCGGAGCTTCGTCCGTCAACCTTGTGCGCTCTTTTCTGACCAGCGCGGCGCGTGATCCCGCTGAGGCGCTAGCATCCCTGCGAGGATTGTTCCTCCCCATCCCGGTCTCGTTGTTCGTCGTAGCGCACAAACCTGCCGTCGCGCTCCCATGCCGAGCCGCCGCGCGGGTACTCCTCAGAATGATGCCCTTTGGCCCAATCGCCGGAATCGTCCTCTTTGTCTTCTTGTTGTTCACAGATCATGACGTAGCCGCTTGGATCGTGGCGAGCTACTTGGTCTCGGTTCACGCGCTCCGGTCCCTGCGGGCTCGCGCTACAATCGCGCTCAATTCCGCAGCCAAGAGATCAGAGGCTTTCTTTCTTTTTGCTCTTAGTCAGGGCTTATGCGGGCTGCGCGATAAGGCGACTGGCGAATTTATCGGATTTAAACCTTGGACCCAAAAGCAAGCCCCCCGCCGTGGGTGAATATCGCTAGCGCGCGCCTAGCAAAACGGAGCGGCGAGTCAGGAATGGGGGCAACCTAACTGGCCGCTTGCCCCCTTCTGGAAGTATAACGTCTCCTCGGGGATGAGGGACAATCTCACCCTGAGGGGGTACCCGTGTCCGACAGATGGGAAAGCACAAAAGAGTGGATTTGGTGGACCATCCACGACGAAATTTATGGCGCGATTCGGAAGCTTTGGGGAAGGGCAATTTTGGTCGTCATAATTGCCGCAGCAGTAGCTTCCTATGCTTGGGCGAGAGCGCACCCCGAACTCTTGGTCGGTTCGCTCGGCGCACTCGTCGCATTTGTAGCGATTCTCGGTCCCAGCGCGGTCCAGCGGTGGTGGGTGAATCGCGCGCATCCGGAGCGGGTACCAGCAGCAGTTACTCAACAGCCCGCTTTGACAGTGGCAGTTGGGATGCGGCACGTGCTCAGCAAGATTTCAGGCGATGAGCAGGGGAGCCGATTACTAAGGAAAATCCAGCATGGGTGGAACGACTCGGCGGACGCTCTAGAGAAATACATCAGCGCTTGGAACAAGCATTTGAATGAGATGGGAGTTGTTTCGATCGCCTCGCGACCGGGAATGGCAACAAGTTCAAGAGAAGCGGCTCAGCGAGTAGGAGACAACTTTTTTCGAGAATTTGAATCTCTGATGCGCCTGATGGACTACGAACCTCAGCCGCTCCCCGCCAAGAGTGCGGTTGGCGCGGTCGGAGCACGCTCAGGAAAACGTAGCCCTGACGGGTTTGTCTGGTATGAGGACTGGATCATTGAGCAGACCCAGCGCAATACCGATCTGAACAAGCAATATGTGGGACGGGACGACCTGAAACTCGACTTGCACACCTACGGCCATTGTACATTCGACGGCTGCTCTATCCGCTGGCTCGGCTACCCGTTCGACCTAGTCAACTGCACATTCGAGCCAAACACACGATGGGAAATCAACGATGTCGCGCTGCGAGAACTAGCGCGCTGGCTGAGGAAATACTGCCTAGTCGAGAAAAATGCGGTTCTCTAAAGTAGCAATTCCAACTCTCTGGTTCGCTGGCGTCGTCGCGTTTCGGCTGAAGCGCCCGCCAGTTGCACTTCAGCATCCTGTGGCCCGCTCCACAATTTCCCGCCATTCACTAGTAGAGTCCGCCGGTTGTTTTGCCCACCTAGGTTTTACCCCCCTTTCGCCTGAATGTGCCGCCCATTGTCTAAAAGTCGTTTTGCGAGGCGAGCATCCAGCCGCGCTCATCAGGCGAGCTGAAATAATCGCGAGTTTGTGAGAGTGCGGAAAACTCGCCTACGGCGACGAACCGGCCGGATCGATCGACGCCGTCCGGTCGCCGACGGTGATGCCCTTGCGCACGCGGACCTCGGCCTCGGGATGGGTCGGCACTTCGACCTTGATGCCCCGATAGCCGCTGCGCTCCGGATTGGGCGACAGGTAGCCAACCGTGTATTGCTGGCGCAATTCGAGGCTGATGGCTTCGGTGGCCTGCCGCAGCGTCTCGCCGTCGCCGACTTCGCGCACTATGTAGGTCCGCGCGCCAGTCTCTGAGGAAAGAGTCCTAAGCGTCTCCGCATCGACCTTTTCGGAGTCACCACCAAAGACGAAGGGACCAATTGCGATCGCCATGCTCGGGGAGCCGCCTGGGTCACCGATGCCGATCGAATAGACCAGCACGCCTTGCCTACGCGCCTGGGCGATGACTTGAGCAAGCTGACCGGTGCTGGCGGTGTCCATTCCATCAGTCACAACCAGCAGCGCCTTCTTGTCGTAACGGCCTTGGGCTACGTAGAGCAGCCCCTGCAGGATCACATCGTAAAGGGCGGTTCGACCGAAGGCATGCAAGAGGCCCAGCCGCGACCTGAGCAGACCGTGATCGGTGGTGAACGGCTGGAGCATGAAGGGCCGATCCGAAAACGCCAGCAGAAAGACATCATCGCGCTCGTTGAGATCGTTCAGAAACTGCGCGATTGCGGCGCGCGCTTGCGGGACTTTGGGCACCATGCTGCCCGAGGTGTCGACCACGATCCCGACCGAGACCGGCGTGTTGAGGTCCTTGCGGAAAAATTCAATCGAATGCTGCTGCCCGTTCTCGTAGATCTTGAAGTCGTCCTTGTTGAGGCCGGTAACATAACGCCCTGATGGGTCCGTGACGGTGACCGTGACCTGCGCGTAACCCTGCTGATTGCGCAGCTCGCGTGAGGGAATCTCGAGCTCCTGGCCCGCCTGCGGCATCAGCGGCCGAAGGTTCATCGGCTCCGTCGGCTGGCGCGGGGTGACCGGCAACTCAAGCACCGTGCCATCGCCCTGACTGCGCGGCGTCAAAAGCCGGGGCTTGGCGCTGCCGCCCTGCTGAGCCCAGCTGGCAGCAGTCATCGCAAACAGCATCGCGGATGCTGCAATGATCAAAATCACGGCTGTTTGCAGGCGACGGCCTCGGGTGGAGATCGTGAGATTCATAGACTGAGCCGACTCTGGCTCATGAGGACGATCGGATTCTCCTACGCGGCCGCGGACTCGACAAGGCGTGTGGTTCCGCTCGTTCGTCGTCACGTTAGGGGGCATGATTCCGTAGCGGCGCATGCGCAGCCTCGTCATCAATCACAAGATTAGACGCCGGCGGCGCTCCCTCGATTCTACCTTGATCATCGCCAAAGCGGCAAAGAACGTAAATCGACGTGTTTGCGCTAAAACGCGGCAGTTTGAGTCACCCGATCGGGGCGCTTATCATCTTTCGTCATACGAGGGTTTTTCGGGGGGAAGGGCGGCTGGGCTACGATACCTCTCAGGCCATCATTTAGCGATTCTTGGGCTGGTTCCCATTCGTCCTTGCCATCTGTACACGCTGGTCCAACGGTCGGCGGCGGCAACGATGCTTGCCGCGGGCCGGGCGCCGTCCGAACATGAACCGACACCGGCTCGACACGGAAGGCGGCGCTCATGGCGGCCCGACGAAGCCACGCGCCGTTGCCGATGACAAAGGCGGCGACGAGCTGCTCGCCCTGCTCGCCTCGGTCGTCGAATCGACCGATGACGCGATTTTCACGGGACGCTACAACCTCGTGACCAGCTGGAATCCGGGTGCGGAGCGCCTGTACGGCTACAGCAAAGGCGAGATTGTTGGCCAATCGGTGATGGTGCTGGTGCCGCCGGAGAGTCGCGAGGAACTGGCCGCGGTCGTGCGCAAGCTTGGCGAGGGTGAGAGCGTACAGGAGTACGAGACTCGCGCCTTGCGCAAGGATGGCACGCGAATCGACGTCGCGACCACCCTGTCGCCGATCCGCGATGCGCGCGGCGTGATCACCGGCGCCGCCGCGATCGTGCGCGATATCAGCGCGCGCAAGCGGACCGAACGCGAACTGCGGGAGAGCGAGGCGAAGTTCCGGCGCATTTTCGACGGCAGCACCGACGGAATTTCCATCCAGCGGCTTTCGGATCTGCGCCTGATCGACGTCAACGCCGAATTCGAGCGCCAGACCGGTATCACGCGCGAACAGGCGCTGGGCCGCACCCCGTGGGAGCTGGGGCTGTTCACCGATCCGGCGGACATCGCGCGGATCAGCGAAGCGCTGGCCAGCCATGGCGTCGTCCGTAACATGGAGATCACATTCGCGCCCCAAGGCAAGCCACTGAGCGCCACCCTGTTCTCGGCGCAACTGGCCGAACTGGGCGGCGAACAATGCGTGATCGCGCTGGTGCGCGACATCACGGCGAGCAAACAGGCGCAGCGCGCGCTGGAGGAGAGCGAGTCGAAGTTCCGCCGCATCTTCCAGCACAGCATCGACGCGATCGCGATCGCCGACGTGCTCGACACCCGCTACCTGGACGTTAACGACGGCTTCTTGGACGTCACCGGCTTCTCGAGGGCCGAAGTGATCGGGAAAACCCCGCTGGAGCTGGGTTTGTGGACCGACGAGAAGTCGTTCAACGAGCTTTCGCAGATCCTCAAGGCGACCTCTTCGCTGCGCAACCAGGAAGCCCAGGTCACGACCAGGGACGGCCGCACCATCTCCATCCTGTTCTCGGCCAACGTGATCGAGATCGCCGGCCGTCAGTGCGCGCTCAGCTTCATGCGCGACGTTACGGACCACAAGCGGGCCGAGCGCGCGGTGGTCGACGCCGCCATGCAAACCTCGCAGGCCAAGTCCGACTTCCTGGCCAGCATGAGCCATGAAATTCGCACTCCGATGAACTCGATTCTCGGGATGGCCGATCTGCTGTGGGAGACGAGGCTCACTCCCGAGCAGCGCGAGTATGTGCGAATCTTCCGCTCGACCGGGATTTCGCTGCTCAGCCTGATCGACTCGATTCTGGACTCGTCGAAAGTCGCGGCCGGCCGCCTTACGCTGGAGAAGATCAACTTCGACTTGGGCGAGGTGGTGGAAAGGGCGGTCGAAACCCTCGCCGTGACAGCCCATAGCAAGGGGTTAGAGCTAATCTGCCAGATTGCGCCGGACGTGCCGCTCGACTTGGTCGGCGATCCGATGCGGTTGCGGCAGATCCTGATGAACATCATCGGCAATGCGCTCAAGTTCACAGCGCAGGGCCACGTCGCGTTGCGCGTCGAATGCGATCCAGACTGTCGCGAGCCAGGCGCGCTGCGCTTTACCATCGCTGACACCGGCGTCGGCATCGCGCCCGACAAGCAGCAAGCGATCTTCGAGAGCTTCACCCAGGTCGATGCCTCGACCGCGCGCAAGTTCGGCGGCAGCGGGCTTGGCCTCGCGATATCGCAGGGCCTGGTTCAGCTGATGGGCGGGCAACTGTGGGTCCAGAGCGATCGCGGTACGGGCAGCACCTTCAGCTTTTCGATCAAGCTGCAAACGCAATCGCCTCTGGGCCTGGCGATGGGCCATTCGACGAGGCTGGGCGCCGCGAATGTCCTGGTGGTCGATGACGACAGCGTCAGCCGCGGCGGCATCGTCCAACAACTCATCGCGCAGGGCGCGCAAGTCTCGCAGGCTGAAGGCCCCGAGTCGGCGCTCGCGATGCTTGCCCAGGCAAAGCGCTCAGCCCATCCGTTCACGGTGGTGCTGGTCGACATGCGCATGCCAACGATCGACGGCTTCGCGATGCTCGAGCGAATCGCCGCGGATCCCGCGCTCTCATGCCGGGCGGTCGCGATGCTCACGGCCGACAATCTCAATGCGGATACCGCGAGAGTGCGCCGGCTGGGGATCGCGGACTACCTGATAAAGCCGGCGAAACGGTCGGAGCTGATCGATGTCATCGCCGGAAAGAAGAAGGTGGACACCCGCGCCGCGACGGTCGTGGATGAGGCGAGCACGGCAACGGCATCGTCGAGTGAACGGCCACTGCGCATCCTGCTAGCCGAAGATTCCGAAGACAACAGCAAGCTGATTCTCGCATACCTGCAAAAAATGCCGTACCAGATCGATTGGGCGCAGAACGGACAACAGGCGTTCGAGCGATTTATCGCCGATCGCTACGATTTGGTCCTGATGGACATGCAGATGCCGGTGATGGACGGCTATCTGGCTTCAACCACCATCAGGCAATGGGAGCAGCAGCACGGCCGCGCGCGCACGGCGATCATCGCGCTGACTGCCTTCGCGCTGCCCGAGGACGCGCAAAAGAGCATCGCCGCCGGCTGCGATCTGCACCTGACCAAGCCGATCCGCAAGGCGACGTTGCTCAAAGCGATCCACGATTTCATCGAACCCGCCCAGTCGGCTGCAATCGCTCCGCATCCGAACGGATCAGCGGCCGTAGCCAATGGCGGCGGCCATGATACAGCTCAAACTCTCGTGACGCCCAAGGGAAGGACGCAGGTCGTCCAGGTCGACGCAGAACTCGAAGAGATCGTGCCGCGCTTCATCGCGAGCAAGCGCAAAGACCTCGATTCGATCACTGCGGCGCTCGACAGCGGCGACTACGAGAAAATCCGCGTGCTGGGCCACAATATGAAAGGCGAAGGCGGGGCATTCGGCTTCAACACGATCACCGAAGTCGGCGCTACGCTGGAACGAGCGGCCAAGGCCTCCGACGCCGAAGAAATCCGCCAAGGCGTGCGCGCTCTCAGCGCCTATTTCAACAACCTGCAGATCGAATACCGCGCCCTTTGAGCGCCGCTCCCGATCCGGCATCAGTCTGTCCCGATCCTGCTGTCGACACGGCGCCATACCGCTGGGTATGGCGGCCGTTGTTTGGCAGCGCAACCTCGTCGTAAGATGATTTACTTTACGTCGCAGGAGCGTGCTGGATGTCATCCAACGGCAACGCGGTATCGAACTCATTCCCGATGAAGTTCGGGGTTTTCATGGCGCCTTTTCATCCCGTCGGCGAAAATCCGACGCTCGCCTTCGAGCGCGACATGCAGCTGATCGAGTGGCTCGACCAGCTCGGCTTCGATGACGCCTTCGTCGGCGAGCATCACTCATCGGGCTGGGAGACGATCTCATCGCCCGAGGTTTTCATGGCCGTCGCGGCGACGCGCACCAAGCGCATCAACCTCGGCTCTGGCGTCGTCAGCATCCCGTATCATCACCCGTTTCACACTGCGAACCGCTTCGCCCTGCTCGACCACCTGACGCGCGGGCGCGTGATTCTCGGCTGCGGTCCGGGCGCGCTCTCCGCCGATGCTCACATGCTCGGCATCGACACGACCACGCAGCGGCGCAGGATGATCGAGGGCGTCAAGGCGATCGTCCGCCTGTTTACCGAAGAAGGCCGCATCACCATCGACGGTTCGTGGTTCAAGCTGCAGGATGCGCATCTGCAGGTGAAGCCGTTTCAGAAGCCGCACATGCCAATCTACGTCGCCAGTACGATCTCTCCCTCAGGGATGGTCGCGGCGGGCGAGCTGGGATGCGGCGTGTTGTCGGTCGCATCGTTCGCGCAAGGTGGACTCGACGATCTCGCCAAGCGATGGGCGATCGCGGAAGAAACCGCGGAAGAACACGGCAAGACGGTCGATCGGCGCAACTGGCGCCTGGTTATGCCGATGCATCTGGCGGAGTCCAAGGCCGAAGCCCTCAACGACGCGCGCAAGGGCGCCAATCTGTGGATCCAGGAGTACTTCATCAAGACGCTCGGCCAGCGCCTTGCGTTCGCCGAGACTCCCGATCAGCCGATCGAGGAGATCACGATCGACCGGATGGTCGGCCGCGGCGGCGCGATCGTGGGTACGCCCGATGATGCGATCGCCAAAATCCGCGAGTTGCAGGAGGCAAGCGGCGGTTTCGGCGGCGTGCTGGCGCTGGCCAACGACTGGGCGCCGCGCGAGAAGATGCTCCATTCGTACGAGCTGTGGGCGCGCTACGTGGCGCCGCAATTCCAGGGCTCAGTCCAGCAGATCGACTACTCCAATCGCTGGGCGCGCGAGAACAGCGAGTTAATGTTCAACAAGTCGATGGCGGGAATCCTCACTGCGATGCAGGACTACGCGCAGCACAAGGTGGAGAAGGGCGAGCCCGTGCCGGAGATGAATATCCTGCCCAATCGCACGCGCTAGTTCCGCGGGCAGTGCATTGGCAACCCCGGTGCAATGCCAATTGTGGCGGTGCCTGGTTACCGCGCTCGGCTAGGATTCCGCGGAGTCGCGCAGCTCGACGCCCGACGCCGCGGCTGCCCGCGCCGCGCGCGAACCCTGCACCACGACGACGCATCGCCGCCTGTCCGCCAACCCGTCTTCAGCGATGCCCAGCTTGTCGGCGAGATCTGTGCCGACTATGAGGATCCCGCTTGGTGCGAGTTCTGCCAGCCGTCCCGCCGTTGGCTCAGCCAGCACTGACGTTTCCATCCGGCGCATGGTCGAGCTGGCGACCTCGCGCAGCATCTCCCGCAGAGCGGGCTCAGCTTCAGGGGCGCCATCGCGAGGCACCAGGATCGCATGAAGTGTGCAGCGGCGCCGCTGCGCGATGCGCGCGGCAAGATCAAGTGCGGCGCGTCCGTGCCTGCTCATATCGACGACAGCGGACACCTGATCGAACAGGCGTTCGCTGCCATGAATCACGACCCCCACGTTAATCGGCATCGCATCGGTCTTGTTGAGAATCTCGCGCACAACGCCACCTTTGAAATGCGAACCGAAGACCGAGCGGTGCGACCCGAGCAGAAGCCATCCGATCTGCGGTTCGGCCGCGGTGCGGATGATGTCCCGGGCGGGGTCGGCCGTCCATACCGCCTGCGGAGTGATAACCGCGTTGCGAGACCACGCGAGATCCAGCGCCGCCGACAACGCCGGCGAGCGCGGCGGAACGCGCTGTTCGGCCTCACGCAGACCCGAGCGGATCCCGCCGCCGGGAACGCGCACCAGCGCCAGAACGCGCGGCGGAGGGGCGTCCTGCGGAGTGGCCGCGAGCGCCAACTCAACGAGATCGGCTACTCCATCAGGATTCGAGACCGGCACCAGGATCGCGCTGCGTTCGGCGCCGATTAGCATCGGCCGCGAGAGCTGCCGGATCGCTTCGGCCTCGTCCTCCATTCGCCGCCCACGCATGATGAAATGAAGCAGCGGTGTGGTGGCGAAGGTAGTCACCAGCGCCATCAGCACCAGCATCGCGAACAACGCCGGCGAGATGACGCCGAACTCGAGTCCGATGTTCAGCACGATCAGTTCCATCAGACCGCGCGTGTTCATCAGCACGCCCAGCGCGGATGCGTCGCGCCAGTCCAGACCGGTGAGCCGCGCAGCGATCGCGCTGCCGCCGAACTTGCCGATCGAGGCGACGACTATGATGAGGGCGCAGATCGCCCATTGCTCCATTCCGGCGACCAGCCCGATTTGCGTGCGGAGGCCCGTGAAGGCGAAAAACGCGGGCAGCAGGAGCGCGACCACCAGATCCTCGAGGCGATCGGTCAGCTCGCGAGCCATCCCGCTGTCGTGCGGGATCACCGCGCCAAGCGCAAATGCTCCAAAGATCGCATGGATCCCGATCAGCTCGGTGGCCACTGAAGAGAGCAGGATCGCGATAAATACCACCGACATCACGCCGGGCGTCAGTCGCCCCTTGTTGCCATACGCGAGCGCCAGGCGGGCCATCGCCGGGCGTGCGACGAAGACCATCACCGCGATATACGCCAGCGCCATCCCGAAGGTGGCAACCGCGCCGCTAGCACGCGCCGACGCCACGCTGACCACGAATGCGAGCAGACACCACGCTGTTACGTCGTCGACCGCCGCGCAGGTCAGTGTGATGACACCCATCCGCGTCTTGTGGATCCGGCGATCGGTCAGGATTCGCGCTAGCACCGGAAATGCCGTCACCGACATCGAGACGCCAAGGAACAGCGAGAAAGAAGTGAACGGCACGTCGCTCGATGACAGGCGTGGATAGAGCAGCAGCGCCATGATCGTACCGAGCAGAAACGGAGCGATGATACTGGCGTGGGAGATCGCGACCGTGGTGTGGCCCCGATTGCGCAGTAGCGTGGGGTCGAGCTCCAGCCCGACCAGGAACATGTAGAGAATCACGCCCATTTGCGCGAGGACATTCAGAAACGGCGCGACTGAAAGCGGCAGCAAATACGCCGACGCGGCTGGAGCGACACGCCCCAGCAATGACGGCCCCAGCAAGATGCCGGCGATGATCTCTCCCACGACCGGCGGCTGATGAATCAGCCGAAAGAGAGTCCCGAGGGATCGTGCCGTAGCGATGACCAGCACGAGCGCGATCAGCACGTGGAGCAAATCGTGGGCGTGGCCCGCTGAAGCGGTATCGCGAAATCCGCCCGCAGCGATCGGTGCCGGCGCGCTGAGGGTGTTGCCGTATGCCCGGATGAACAGGTAGACGATTATCACGCCGACGATCATCAGCCCGTAGCCGATGATCGGGCGCGCGCGGCTACTTGTGGCTGCGGGCGTCAAACCGGTCATTGGGGCAGGATATCAAAACCGCCCGCGAGGACAGAGCCGGACGCGCCAGCGGCGCCTGACGCCCTATTCAGCATCCGGTGCAACGGAGAGTTCCATGGATATCCAGAATGAAATCACGCGCGCGATCGACGATTACCGCCAGCGCGCCGTCGCAGTCGGCCAGCAGATTCATGCGCGTCCCGAGCTCAAGTTCAAGGAGGAATTCTCCTCCGATTTGCTCGCGCGTTCGCTGAGCGATCTAGGCCTTAGCGTAGAGCGCGGCATGGGCGAATTGCCCACCGCGTTTCGCGCGACCTTCGGACGGGGCGGCCCGACCGTCGCGATCCTGGCCGAGTACGACGCGCTGCCCAACGGCCATTCATGCGGCCACAACCTGATCGCGGGCGCGGCTCTGGCGGCCACCGCGGGCCTGGCGCACGTTCGCGACCAACTGCCCGGGCGCATCATGATCCTCGGCACGCCGGCCGAGGAAGGTGGCGGTGGAAAAATCCTGCTGATCAGGGCCGGTGCGCTGCAAGGCGTCGACGCCGCAATGATGGTGCATCCAACCGACGTCGAATTCAGCACCATGCCGGCGCTCGCGACCCGCCATCTGAAGTTCACTTTCCATGGCAAGGCGGCCCATGCCGCAGCCGCGCCCTGGGATGGATCCAGCGCACTGGCCGCGGTGCTGCAAACCTTCCAGAGCGTCGATACGGCGCGCGTCCATTTCCGCGACGGCTCGCGCCTGCACGGGATCATCACCAACGGCGGCCAAGCCGTGAACATCATCCCCGAGCTGGCGATGTGTGAGTTCCTCGCTCGCGCCCGCACTAGCGCCGAGGTGGACGCAATGGCCGATCGGATCATCCGCTGCGCGGACGCGGCCGCGACCGCTACCGGCACAAGGTTCGAACAGGATCAGCTCGCCGGCGGCTACAAGAACATGATCAACAACATGGCGATGGCCGATCGCTACTCGCAGCATAGCGAACGACTCGGGGTGCGGGTGAGACCGGCGCCGGTTGGGCTGCCGACCGGCAGCACGGACATGGGCGACGTCAGCCACGTGATGCCGGCGATTCATCCGGTGTTCCGCATCGCCGACGCGGGCCAAGGCAACTGCCACGAAGACGCTTTCGTGCGGCACGCCAATTCGGCGCGCGGCTACGAGGCGATGATTAGGGTTGCGAAGGCGATGGCGCTGACGGCGTACGACTTGCTGGCGGAGCCGGAGTTGCTGCGCGCGGCCAAGGCGGAATTCGCTGAGCGCCGCGAGACCTGATTCAGTTGCGGCAGCCGCACGTGCCGCCGCAGCATGCGCCGGAAGCACTCGCCTCGGGCATCGACGAACCGCCATCGCCGACCGATCGCGCTGAGGCGAAGACGGAGAGCTCGCGGCTCAAGTTGACGCCGCCGCACTTCGGACATTCGGCCTCGAAGCGGCCCGGGCTGACCAGCGTCTCGAACGAGCGATCGCAATCGCTGCAGCGGTATTCGTAAATCGGCATCGATTGCTGTCTCACTCCTCGATCGGCTGGGCATATTCGACCAGCACGCCCCGGGTTGCCTTGGGATGCAGAAAACAGATCATGCCCGCCAGGCCATGGCGCGGCTTCTGATCGATTAGTTCGAGGCCCTTGCCACGTGCCGCCTCGAGCTCGCGCGCAACATCGTCGGTTTCGAAGCACACATGATGCAACCCGCCGCCGCGTTTGCCCAGGAAGCGACCGACGGCGTTGTCCGGGTTGAGCGGCTCAAGCAGTTCGATTTCGCTCCCGCCGGCCCTAAGCAGCGCGGCCTTCACGCCCTGCTCAGCTATGGTCGCGCTCTTGATGAACTCGAGCCCGAGCACGTCGCGCCAAAATCGCATCCCTAGTTCGAGGTCGGGGACAACCACACCAACGTGATGGATTCGCGTAAGCATGCGCAAAGGCGGCCTCAGCTCGCGGTCTTGCCGGGCAGGCAGAGCTTGCGCTGCAACGCATCCCAGAGCCCCTTCATCTCAGGCGTGCCCAGACTGGGATGCTCGCTGCGGGTGACGGCGAGCTTGTTGCACGCGCCCTGGATGTTGCCTTGCGCCGCATAGACCATGGCGATGTTGTATTTCGCTTCGTACCAGACATCGTCCGACTCGGCCGCGACGGCCTCGACGCGCGTCCACAGTTCGACCGCGTCCTTGTAGTTATTCTTGGCTTGCGCGATACGGGCCAGACCGGCGTTGGCATCGGGCGAACCCGGGTCGGCCTTCACGACCTGGTTGAAGATCTTCTCGGCCTTATCCACGTCGCCGGCGGCAATATAGGCCTGGCCTAGGATCGATAGCGTACCGGTCAGGTTCTTGGCCTGCGACTTGCCTGATTGCACCTGATCCTCGAAGTAGCCGTAAGCGATCGCGGTCAGCTTGGCGTCGGCGGCCGCTCCCGCCGTATCTCCACGCGCCTTCTTGGCCGCCGCCGAGCGCCAGAAGTCGAGGCCCAGCACCTTGATAAAGTCGTTGGAAGTCCCATCCTTGCCGGCTCGTTCGAGCAGCCCGCGCACGTCACGCTCGAGCTCGGAGTACTTGCCCAAGTTGTCGAGTGCCTGGACGCGCAGCTCGGCGACATCGATAAAGCGCTCTTTCATTCCGGGATATTGGCTTTCGTAGTTGTCGAGCAGGCTGGCGATCCGGGCGTGATCGGGCTTGGGCTCCGCCTTGAGCAGGCCTGCGAGCATAAAGATCGCCTGCCCTCTGATCTCGCGCGTCGCCCTCGCTTGCGATGGTTCGCTGCGTTCAGCCGCGGGTTCGAGCTTGATCGCGGCCTGAAGCCCGTCGATAGCGGCCTTGCGCACAGCCGCCCGATCGATGCTTGGGGCAGGCTTGTTCTTGTCCTTGGCGGCGTTCGAGGCTTCCACCAGCGTCAGATAGTTGCATTCGGCGGCCCCGTAGCGCGCGCGAAATTCGTAGTCAGCATTGCCGCTGACCTGATCGTATTCCTTTGCTGCTTCGGAATATTGCTTGGCGCGTTGCAACCGCTGGCCGAAGCGGTATCGCGCTTCGTATGCGTACTGGCCCTTTGGATAGACCTTCAGGTAATCGTTCGCGCCGGTCACCCACTGGTTCTCGATTTTCTCGTTCTTGCCACCGCCCTGCTCCCACTGCAGGAAGGGCAACTTGAAGCGCATGAACGACCCCCACTGCGCGTCAGGGCCAGACATGCGCGCCATCTCGTTGGCCAATTGCTCGACCAGGTCGAGGCGGCGCTGGGTGTAGTAGATGTCGGCGGCATATTTGTAGCCCCGCGGATACTTGCCGCTGTGCGCGGCTTCCAAGAAATACTTGGCCGATTCGTTGTACTTCTTCTCTGAGAAAAGCACGTTGGCGAGCAGC
>JBGPUE010000081.1:0-16408 GCA_041491005.1 Binataceae bacterium (SeqCode)
CTGCCGCAAGCACCCTGAATGCCGCACGATCTACCCCCTCGCGCAGATCGCCGAAGCTTCGCTGGCCAAGCGGCTCTATCGCACGACGGTCGCGAGGCTACCGTTCTCGATCGAGCCTCTGATGCGTCCCGCGTTCCGCATCGCCGAGCGGTCACGCTCGATTCCATCGATGCGCCGCATTGGACTCCGGCTGTTGACGCTCCGCCAGGGAATCGTGATGGTGCGCTCGGCGGTCGCCGCCGCGGGCTCGTGGGATGCGCTGCGGCGCGAGTTCGCGATGACGCTGCCCGTGCTCATGTATCATCACATCGGGCCGTTGCGTCCCGGCACTTATCCCGAGCTCACCGTGTCGCCGCCGCAGTTCGAGAGTCACATCAGCTGGCTCGCACGCCACGGCTACTCGCCGATCCGCACTTCTGACTGGATGGCGTGGGTGCGCGAAGCCAAGCCGTTGCCGGCCAAGCCGGTGCTGATCACCATCGACGATGGCTATGCTGATGTCGCCGAGTTCGCTCTGCCGATTCTCAAGCGCCACGGTTTCACCGCCGTCGTCTACGTTGTCACCAGCCAAATCGGCGGTACCAATGCATGGGATGAGGCGCAGGGCAGCGGCACACATCGCTTGATGAGCGCCGAGCAGATTCGCGATTGGACGCGAGAAGGTATCGAATTCGCCGCACATACCCGCACGCATCCTGATCTGCGGTCGCTGGCGCCGGACCGCCTCGAGGCGGAAATCGCCGGTAGCGCCGATGATCTCGCCGAGCTGACCGGCGAGCGGCCGGCGTCGTTCGCCTATCCGTACGGCTATTACAGCGACGCTGCCCTGCAATGCGCCGGGCATCATTTCGCACTCGCCATGACTTGCGACGAGGGCTTGAACACGCTGGCGACGCGCCTGGAATCGCTGCGCCGCGTGATGATCTATCCGACCGATTCGATGGCCGAGTTCGCGATGCGGGTGCGGCTGGGATGGAGCCCGATACAGCATCTGCGCGCGCGTTTGCATCCGCGCGCGCGGCTGCGCGCCGTTTTGCGGCCGCTGCTTGGCCGCTAACAGTGATGGCCGTGAAATCTCCGCACCGCGCTGCCGCGACGGCCTGCAAAGCGTCGCGGCACGGATAAGCCTCGATGGCGCCGCGAGTCCTGCACATCCTGGGCACGGCGCAACTCGAAGGTCATGCTATCGCCCGGATCGTCGCCGATCTCGCCGCCGGACTCTCGCCCGATCGCTATGAGTTCGAAGTGTGGTTCTTGGGGGGCGATGGTCCGCTCGCGGGCCAATTCGAATCGCACGGCGTTCACGCGCGAGTCCTGGACTGGCGTCGCGGTATGCGCGATCCGGTCGGCGCGGCGCGATTCTGGCGCGCGCTTCGGGCGAGACGTTTCGCCCTCGTGCATCATCACTTCGGCGGCCGCTCCGTGCGATGGCTCGCGCGCCGTGCGTCCGGAGCGCCGCTCGTCGTTCACCTGCATGAGCGCGTGCGCGAGACCGCAAACCCCGTTGTGCGGCCGATAAGCCTGGGCGATGCCGACGCCGTCATCGCCAATTCGCGCGCGGTTGCGGGAATCGTCAGGGGCGCGATGCCCGAAGTGATTTACCCGGGCGTTCCTCCCTGCCCTTTGCGCCACGAGCGCGCGGCGAAAGTACCCGGCGATACGATCGTGATTGGCACTGCGGGCAGACTCGTGCCGATCAAGGGCACGATTCATCTGCTGCGCGCATTCGCGATCCTGCGCGACGAATTCCCCGCCGTGCGCGTGGAGATCGCGGGCGTCGGTCCCGAGCGCGCGTCGCTCGCGCAAGCCGCGCATTCGTTGGGAATCGCAGATCGCGTCGCATTCCTGGGCTGGCAGGACGACCTCGCTCCCGCTTTCGCGCGATGGGACGTGTTCGTCCAGCCGTCGATTGAGGAAGGATTCGGGGTGGCCGCACTGGAAGCGATGGCGGCCGGCCTGCCCACCATAGCTACCAATGCCGGTGGCTTGCCCGAACTCGTCGATGACGGCCGCACTGGCCTGCTCGTCCCGATGGCCGATCCCGATGCGCTTGCGAGAGCGATTCGCACGCTGGTAGGCGATCCTTCGCGCAGGCTCGCGATGGGCGCGGCTGCTCACCAGCGCGCGGTCGAGTGCTTTCCGGTCGGTCGAATGGCCGCTTCGATCGCGGCCGTCTACGACCGCCTGCTTGGACAGGCGCCCCCGTAGCTCCACGGCGGACCGTTGTTTCATCGCCAAGCGATCGCCTAAGATCCTGCGACCCGCCATGACAGATGCGCCCCGTATCGCCACGCAGCCGCGCTTTTATCTGGAGACTTACGGCTGCCAGATGAATATCGCCGACTCGCAATTGTTGACCGCTGTGCTGCAACGCGCCGGCTACTCGAGCGCCTCGGGCCCCGAAGATGCCGACGTTATCCTGCTCAACACCTGCGCGATTCGCGATCATGCCGAGGAGCGCGTGCTTGGCCGGCTGAGCGATCTCGCCCGCTTCAAGCATCGGCGACCCGGCGTCCGGCTGGGACTGCTGGGATGCATGGCCCAGCACAATCGCGCACGGCTTATTGAGCAAGCGCCCTATATCGACCTGGTCGCCGGCCCCGACAGCTATCGGCGCATCCCGGAATTGCTTGGCCGCACCGGAGACGATCCGGCCGTGGATGTGCGGCTGGACCGCGGCGAGACGTACGCCGATATCTCGCCCGCCTATGAGGGCGGTGTGCGCGCCTATCTCACAGCGATGCGCGGATGCGATCGCTTTTGTACCTTCTGCGTCGTGCCGTATGTCCGTGGACGCGAGCGCAGTGTCGCCCCTGAAGCGCTGATCCGGGAGGCGCGGATGCTGGCGGCCCGTGGCGTGCGCGAGATCGTGTTGCTGGGGCAGACCGTCAACGCCTACCGCTTCGGCGATGTCGATTTCGGCGCTCTGCTGCGCATGATCGCGGCGGTCGAAGGCATCGAGCGCATCCGTTTCACCTCGCCGCATCCGTGCGACATGAGCGAGTCGGTGATTGAAGCGATGGCCACCGAACCCAAAGTGCAGCCCTATCTGCATCTGCCGGTTCAATCGGGATCGGAGCGCATCCTTACCGCGATGGATCGGGGCTATACGGTCGCGGACTATCTCGCTTTAGTCGAGCGTTTGCGCGCTGCGATTCCGGCGCTCGCGCTTTCCACCGATGTTATCGTCGGCTTCCATGGTGAAGCGCAGAGCGATTTCGAGGCGACGCTTAGGCTGATGCGCGAGGTGCGCTACGACTCCGCCTTCATCTTCAAGTATTCGCTGCGCGAGAACACGCGGGCATTCCGGCTGGGGGACACAGTCGGCGAAGAGGAAAAATCGCAGCGGCTCGCCGCCGCAATTGAACTGCAGGAAGCCATCGCGCTGGAAAAGAATCGCGCCCTGATCGGGTCCGCCGTTGACGTGCTGGTCGAGGGGCCCGCCCGGCGCGGCGCAGGGATGCTGGCGGGCAAGACACCGCAGTTCAAGACCGCGATCTTCGCGGCTGCGCCCGGAATCGCCGCCGGCGACACGGTCGCGATCGGCGTCGAATCGGCGACCGGCCATTCCTTGATCGGATCGTTGCGGCGCGCCGCGTAGCGGCCCGCCCGCTAGCTCGACAGCATCAGGACGGCGAAGCACAACGCCATCAGCGGTAGCCCAACGGGTAGTCCCACCATCGCCCACTCGCGGCTCGAAATTCGCAATCGATTGGCGGCGACGATGTTCGGAATGTTGCCGGGAATCAGCATACCGCCGCTAATCAGCAGGCCCATCAGCACGCCGCGCTGCTGGCCCGGGGTCAGCGCCGGCCCGATCTCGGCAGCCGTCAGCGTCGCGTTGTCGACCACCGCCGAGATGCTATTGAGCCAGAAGAGCACGCCATGCGGCATCTTGCTGATGTATTCGTCAACCAGTGGGCGAAGCCCCCACGAGAGGCCAACCAGCCCGACCACGAAAACGTAGACTTTGGCCGCACGCCCCAAAACGATTCCCCAAGTCTCTTCCTCCGGCGTGGCATCGAGCGTCGGTCCGGCTTCCGCAGGCAGGATCAGGCTGACGGCGGCAACAATCACGATGCCCGCGATGATCATCGGGCCGAGCAACCTCGCGAGATACCAGAAGTCGGCTTTGAGCGCCGAGATTGCGATCGTCCCCAGCGGCTCGCCAATCGGCGTCAGCGCCGCGCCCAGCCCAATTGCGAAGCATGCGAGCACGACCGCGCCGATCTCGCTGCGCCGATCCAGATGGAGCAGATCGATGGCCTCGACCAGCACGAGTGCGGCGATCACCGCGGTGATGACGCTGGAGAACAGACCCAGTATCAAGATCAGCGCGAGATAGATCCAATGCGGCGATATCACGCGCGTCATGCGCGTAAAGGCCGCGTCGAGCGCGGGCCGGGCGAAGCGGAACACCGCGCCGAAGATCAGCACCGCGATGGTCAGCGCAATCGGCTCGGTGAGCGCCGCGTGGATTAGCCGCCATCCGAGCTGGCCAGTGACCGCCGCCGTCAGCGTGCCGGCGATCAGAAAGAACACCTCAATGTTATGTTCGATCGGCTTGACGAGTACGGGCCCGAACAGCACCGCGAGCAGGATAAGGCCCAACCCGATCAGCATCTCAGGTCCATTGTGCGGATTGAACCGAAGCGCAGCGCGCGTCAGATCGCTTGTTCGCCGTGTTCGCGGGTGCGGATCCGGATCACGTCATCAAGCGTCGTCACGAAGATCTTGCCATCGCCGATCTTGCCGGTGGTGGCTTTGCGGATAATGGCGTCGAGCACCGTTTGGAGCTGCTCGTCGCGGACGACCAGCTCCATCTTGATCTTGGGCAGGAAGTCGACCACGTACTCCGAACCGCGATAGAGCTCGGTGTGGCCCTTCTGCCGGCCGAAGCCTTTGACTTCGTAGGCGGTCAGGCCGGTGATACCGACGCGGCCGAGTTCCTCTTTGACCGCATCAAGAGTGAAGGGCTTAATGATCGCTTCGATTTTCTTCATCGGCTTGTCTTACCTCGATGCCGCCGGCGGCTTGTTGCGAATCAGCAGGATGGCGATGGCCAGCGCGGCGCCCAGGATCACGGGCACGACGGGGGCTTTGAACGATGCCAGCAGGATCACGATGATGCTCGCGGCGGCGCCTACCACGAGTGTGCTGTAGCGGATCCGGCTCATGCTCATTGCGGGCGCTGCTTTCTCTTCCGAAGGAAACTGAAATCGGGACGCCAGGCGCGGCGCATCGCTCGCTTGGCATCGACCGCCTGCAGTTCGCGGACGATCTTGCGCTGCTCGGGCGTATCACTCAGGTCCATCGCCTGCTGCAATTCCTCGCGGGCGCGAGTCGGGACGCCAACGCGCAAGTGCAACTCTGCCATCCGCAGATGGGCATAGAAGTTGTTGGGTTCGAGCGCGAGCGCGGTTTCCAGCGCCTTCTGCGCCTGAGGAATCTCATACAGGCGCGTGAGCGCGATGCCGAGCCCGAGGAAGCCCTGGAAGCTATGCGGATCCAGTTCGACGGTCTGCTTGAGCAGGCCGGCCGCCTCTTCCAGATGCCCGCGCTCGAGCGCTTCGATGCCGCGTGCGAGCAGCACTTGAGCGTCGCGCACGATCGGCGTAGGCCGCTTGTGATCCATCGGGGCTATGGCTTCCACCGCGTTCACCGGCAATCTATACCCTCAATCAACGTTCGCGCTATTTGGTGAAGATGCTCTTTCCCGGCTTGACGAACTGCCAGAGCACGAACACCACGAGTATCAGGACCCCAAAAGTTATCTGTCCGGCCACTTTGTCTCTCTCCTATGGCTTCTAGTCCGCGATGTCGACCGATCGGCCCAAGCCCGCCGTCACCAGCTGGAATTCGGGATAGCCCAGCGCGCCCATCTCTGGCAGATCGAGTCCTTCCAGTTCGCTGGCCGCACCAACCCGCTGGCCGACGATGACGTCAGTAATCACGTTGAAAACGTAAGAGAGCGTGAAGATCACGCCCATCAATGTGGCGCATCCAATGAGCTGCGCGACCAGTTGGTGTGCATCGCCGTAGAACAGGCCCGTGACCGAACCGCTGACGCCATTCCAGCTGCCGCCGTAATTGCTGGTGCCGTCGGCGAAGAGCCCGACGCTGATCACGCCCCACAAGCCGCCTGCGCCGTGGACGGAGATCGCGCCTACCGGATCGTCAACCTTGAGCACGCGTTCGACGAATTCGACACTGAGGCAAACCAGCATACCGGCGGCGAAGCCGATGATCACGGCTCCCACTGTGTTGACGAAGCCGCTGGGCGCAGTGATCGCCACCAGCCCGGCGAGCAGCCCATTGCCCGCCATCGAGGCATCAGGCTTGCCGAACCGGATCCACATGTAGAGCAGCGAGGCGAAGGACCCGGTAGCGCCGGCAAGCATCGTATTGACGGCGATCGACCCGATTCGCAAGCTGCCGTTGCCGGACGCGCCCAGCGTACTGCCCGGGTTGAACCCGAACCAGCCGAAGGCGAGGATGAAACACCCGAGCAGGACCATGGTGATGTCATGTCCCGGCATCGGGTTGGGCGATCCGTTGCGATTGTATTTGCCGATGCGCGGCCCGATGACCATCGAGACAGCGAGCGCCGTCAGTCCTCCTACGGCATGCACGACGCCCGAACCGGCAAAGTCGCAGTAACCGTGGCCGAGGCCGTAGTTGGCGCCCAGGTTGGCAAGCCATCCGCCGCCCCATGCCCAGTTGCCGAACAGTGGATATGTGATCGCGCCGAGGAAGAAAGTCGACACCGCGAAGGCAGCGAACTTCCAGCGCTCAGCCGCGGCGCCGGTCACGATCGTCGTGGCGGTGTCCATGAAAACCATCTGGAACAGGAACATCACCATCACGCCGACATCGTAGCTCGGGCCGCTGAGGAAGAAGCCCTTCATCCCAAATAGGCCCCAAGTCTTGCCGCCCAGCCCGGTGATCGTGAACTCGCTGTTGAGCGGGTTGAGGCCGCCCAGATTGCCGTTGGGCGCGCATCCGCCCTGCTGGATCGCGAAGCCCATCACCCAGTAGGCGAACAGGCCGAAGCCGTACACCATGAAGTTCATCATCATGGTGTGGTTGGCATTCTTGGCGCGGCACAGGCCGGTCTCGACCAGGGCGAACCCGGCCTGCATGAACATGACGAGGTAGCCCGTGATCAACGTCCACATCAGGTTGATCGCGATCCGGTTCTGGCCCACCTGATTAACGACATCGGCGAGCGTCAGGCCGGCCTTGCTGTCGCTGACGACGACGTCATTGACCGTGCCGGTCTTCGTACCGCCGGGGTCGCCCTTGGCGAGATCATCGGTCGAGGGCCCGGTGATCGCCTTCAGGTCCGCCGTCGTGAGCGGGACCGCGGCAGGCGCAGCAGCCGCCGGAGCCGCTTGAGCGTACGAAGCCACGGTGGGCATGAGCCAGCCGGCAAGCCACAGCGCCGCGATGATCAGTGATAGCCGGCGGCGCATTCGATTCATCCGATTAAGCAGCATCTTGGTCGTTTCTCCCTACGGGCTCAGGCCTTCCAAATCGCGTTCTTCAAGTGCGCGCCGTTGAGAATTCCCATCGCACCGAAACCGGACACGACGAAGCCCAGCAGCGCCACGAAGAGCTGTGCGGCAGTGCTGGAAAGCTGAACGCTATTGATCGCGATCAACCAGCCGAGCAGACATACCAACAATCCGAGTATTTTCACGTCTTAATCTCCCAAATCTGAGTTGAACTCGCCCTGCGGCTCGTCAGAACGCATGCTTCTCTCTCGCGGGCATCGACACGGCCTATGGGTTGGCCCCGCTACCGGCATGCTCGAGGGGTTTGATCCGCATGAAGCCCACGGCGGATGCGGCCAAGCATACGAGTCCGACGATGGTAAAGACCGGACCGAGAGCGAAGAGGCCTGCGGGCAGGAACGTAAAGCCGACCAGAAAGAGCAGAAGATACCAACCTTGCTTTGTATTTGCCCCCATCGGGACTCCTTCCATTCTCTGAGCGTTGAGCGCGGCTGTCGCGGGTCGCAGATCATCGCCGCGATAAGCATGGGTGCAAAATGCAATGAGCGTGCCCTTTCGATGGTCACGCAAAAGCTGGACGAGTTGCGGCCCTAGGCGGCCGCGACTGCACGCTGCTTGGGCAGATGCCAGTTCTATGGAAGGAGACGAAACGCTGCTCGGCTCAGATCGCCTGTAGATCGTAGATCAAGGGCTACTCCAGGTCGCCACTTGTGCCTCCCGAAACCCAATCCGGGCCATCCTGAGCCGAAGCCGATGGGGCAATCGCGGGAGCGCAGCTGACTGGCGCAGATCGATGCGATGCTGAGAGTTCGCCTCTGTGCGTCCTGCTAGTCAGCGGCCCGCATTACGAAGTGCACGACTAAGGTCTCGCCGCGGGTTGCGCAATGCAATCCAGCTGCTCATTTCCCCTTGTAAAACCTGCAGTTTTCGATGGCGCACGCATTGCTGCTTTGTCCGAACGAAGTGATCCGTTCGCTTCTCAGGGAGGAATTCTGTGGCGGCTGCTTCTACTCCAATCGGCGCTGTACAAGAAGCGCCATCAACCGAAGGCACGCGATTCACAGCAATAGACGGCAAGCGCACGAAGGTCATCGTCGTCACCACGGCGATGCTGACCTTCATCTCGTTCTGGCGGGCGGCGGCGATCGTCCTGTGCGACATGGCCTCCACCGTCTACTACATCGGCGGCATCGTCGAGCAGGCGGTCGGCCGCTCCGCGCCGTATTTCATTCTGGCAGTGATGCTGTTCGCCTATGCGGTGCGCGCCGTCTACGTCGAGTCATGCTCGATGTTCACGCGCGGGGGTGTTTACCGGGTCGTGAAAGAGGCGATGGGCTCGACGCTGGCCAAGATCTCTGTATCGGCATTGATGTTCGACTACATATTGACCGGTCCGATCAGCGGAGTGTCGGCGGGTCAGTACCTGACGGGTCTGATCAATGAACTGTTGAAACTTGCGCACCTGAACGTCGCGTTGCCGCCCGATTTCACGGCCGCCGCCTTCGCGATCGCGGTCACGATCTACTTTTGGTGGCAGAACATCCTCGGCATCGAAGAGTCGAGCGACAAGGCGATGAAGATCATGCAAATCACCACCGTGATGGGGGTGATAATGATCGGTTGGTGCACGCTCACTCTGTACGTTCGCGGGTTCCAGCTTCCGCCGCTGGAGCTCAGGTTCACCGACGCGTCGCTGGGATGGCTGAAGCACATCCCCGCCGCGCGGACCATCGGCGCGTTGGGAATCCTGATCGCATTCGGCCATTCAATCCTTGCGATGTCGGGCGAGGAATCGCTGGCTCAAGTCAACCGGGAGATCGGATCGCCAAAGCTAAAGAACCTGCTGCGCACCGGGCTGGTGATCTTCATTTACACCCTGCTGCTTACCTCATTGGTTTCGTTCTTTGCTGTGATGATCATTCCGGACGACGTGCGAATGGCGAGTTATGCCAACAACCTGATGGGCGGGCTCGCGATGTACGTAGTTGGGCCGCTGTGGCTGCGTCTAGCCCTGCGCGCGTTTGTCGTATTCGTCGGATTCCTGATCCTGGCCGGCGCGGTCAACACGGCAATCGTCGGCTCCAACGGCGTACTAAGCCGCGTGGCCGAAGACGGCGTGATGCTCGATTGGTTCCGCCATCCTCATCCGCGCTACGGCACGACTCATCGGATCATCAACTTGGTGGCGGTCCTGCAAATCGCGACCATCGTGCTGTCGCGTGGCGACATGTACGTGCTCGGTGAGGCCTACGCCTTCGGCGTCATCTGGAGCTTCATCTTCAAGACCTTGTCGGTGCTGATGCTCCGTTACCGCGGCCAGTTCCAGCGGCTGTGGCGTGTGCCGCTTAATCTCCGCTGGTTCAGGCCGGGTGGCCAGGACTTCCCGCTTGGGCTGACGCTCATTTTTCTCATCCTGTTCGCGACCGCGATCGTCAACCTGTTCACCAAGCAAGTCGCCACCGTGTCGGGGCTCGCTTTCACCGGAATCCTGTTCGTGGTCTTCATGATCTCCGAGCGGATCAACGGCGCGGTTGCACACGCCTACGGCGAGGAGCTCGAGAAATTCAACCTTGAGTTGGTGGATGCGGAAAATGAGGTCACGACGGCCCGCCTTGGAATCAACGGCCATCTGAAGAAGCTCATCGCGATTCGGGACCCCGGTAATCTGACACATCTGCATCGCTACCTGGCGGAACCCGACACCGCAGACCTGATCGCGCTCACCGTCCGAACCGAGAAGGGCCTCGCCTCGAGCGATGGGGCTACGGTGTTCACTGATCACGAAGAGAAGTTGTTCAGCAAGGTCGTCAAGGTATGCGAGGACCACGGGCGCCGGGTCGTCCCACTCGTCGTGATTTCCAACGATCAGTTGTACGCAATCGCGCGGATCGCCTATCAGCTCGGCGTGGACGAAGTGGTGATGGGGGTCTCAGCCAAGTTCCGTCCCGATCTGCAACTCGAGCACTTCGCGATGCATTGGGGATCGATGACGGAAAGCGAGCAAACGGTCAAAGTCCGCGTTCTTTCCGAATCCCAGGACATTCATGCCAATGTCGGCTGATGGGAGGCTTCAGCGCAAGTAGATCGGATTGGACAATACCCAAGGATGTCCTCGGCGGCGTGCTTCGATCCGATATGCCGCGGGTGATTTGGGCTGGAACTCGATACGATCCGCCCTCTCAGCGGTCGCGACCATGATGCCATCGGCAAGCAGCACGATCTCGTCGGCGGGAGCCGGCAGTTCGGCCCGCAACGTCAGGCCGGATGAAAGCGGAACCTGGTCGCCCATCATCGCCCTGCCACCATCAGCGAGGTCCGCATAGAAAGCGAAATCGCGCACATAGCCCAACAGATCGAACGCCACGTAGGCATGCCCCCGCCGCAGTGCTTCCATCATTGGCTCTGGCTGGCGCTGCGGAGCGAGGATATGGGTCGTCATTACCTCGAACACTTGTGGGTAGGTGCCGACCGTCGAGCCCATCACTTTGTAGTTCTGCTCAGCACCCGAACCGGCGAGCAGGGTAACGCGGGCGCCTCGCGCCATTTCATCGTAAGTGCGAAGCTCAGCCTCGGGAACGAACAGCAGGCTCGAGAAGAAGCGGTCAGAACCGAACAGCAGCGCCTTCAGGTAGAGCGGTGCGGGACTGGTGGCGCGCCAAGCATCCGCGATGCTGTAGACTTCGACACCATCGGCAAGCGCGTAGTCGGAGGGTGTGCCAAAGCGCGAGGGGCGTCCTGCGACCGCGATGCCGCCCTGGCTGTGGATCGCATCGATGAGCGCGCGCGGCGCGAGGCTTGGGTCGATCGGCTCACGCAAATTCAGGCCCAGGATCTCCCCGCCGGAGTCGTCATGCGCGAAGGACGCACCCGCAAAGAACAGAACGCTTGACGTGAACCCCGAGGTTCCGTAGTCAGCCGCACCAGCGCCAGCCTTTGCCCGATCGGTGAGATAGATGAAGTCGATCTGGCCAGCCGTGGCGAGACCCGCGACTTTCTCCTGTGTGAGGCCGCTATTCCCGGGGCGGCAATCGATGATGCCGCGATAATCGCGCAGCCCGGGGAATTGCCGAGCCGGTGCGACCTGACGCTCGGTCGGCAAATCGGTGTCCGGCAGCGACGAGCTGCATCCGGCGGCGACGAGTCCACACCACAACAGCGCCGCGACCAGCGTCAGTACGCGCATCGGGGCAATCTACGCATCAGGGTCGCTCTAAATGATGGAACGGCCTTGAGCTCCATCGACGGGTAGGCATGCGCCAGTAATCCAGCTGGCGCGCGGCGAGGCTAGAAAGGCCACGGCGCAGGCGACTTCATCGGGGCGCCCCAGCCGTCCAGCGGGAAAGTCGTGGCTGATGAAGTCGCGCTCAAAGGCAGGATTGGCCTTGAACAGACGCTCCCATGTGCCACCCGCATAGATGATCGAACCGGGCGCAATCGCATTGACGCGAATCATCTTGGGGGCGAGTTCGCGAGCAAGCATCTTGGTGAATGAGATCAGGGCAGCCTTCGATGCGTTGTAGGCCAGTGGCCCGCCGGCTTCGCGGCCGTAAATCGAGCTGATATTGACGATCGCACCGCCGCCGTGTTTCTCCATCTCGGTCGCGCACAGCCGCGAGAGAGCCACTGGCGCAAAGAAGTTGAGCTCGAAAGAGGCACGCCAGTCGGAGTCGGGCAGCTCGGCCAGCGATCCGACATGCGCCCCGCCGGCATTGTTCACCAGGATGTCGATGCGGCCGAAGCGGGACACGGTCTTGTCGAACCATGACCGGGTGCTGGCCGCGTCAGTCACGTCGAGCGGTTCGGCCAGCACCTCTGCCTTGCTGGCGCGAAGCTCTCCTGACGCGTCATTGAGGGCTTCGGCGCCGCGTGCGCAGATGCTCAGTCGCACGCCCTCGGCGGCGAGCGCGTGCGCGATCGCGCGGCCCAGACCGCGGCTGGCCCCGGTGACCATCGCAACCTTGCCGTCAAGATCGAGATCCATGGCAATCCCTCGCTGGCGAAGCGCGCATCAAGCGCGAACGGTAGTCGATTGTGCGCGCGCGAAAAAGGGCAGTGATTCAGTTTCGGCTCGGTCGCGACCTACGCGGTAAAATAGGCGAGCGCGGCTCGGATCGCCATGAACCACACCGCGAGGGTCGAGAAGAGATAGAGGTAGAACCGGAGCATCACGAGATTGAACGTGCAATGGACCGCGCTGTGCAACACCCGAAAAGCCACGAAGACCCAAGCCGCGCCCAGGTACAACGTGTCCACCCGTCTTGTGGCGAAGAGATAGAGCGCGAGCGCGTAAAAGATCACTGGAATCTCGAACAGGTTCTTTAGGTTGTCCGATGGATTGGACACCGCGGGAGGCGAGAGTTGCGCGAGCGCGCCGGGAACGGCGAGATCCTTCGAGCTGATCTTATTGCTTGTGATGAAACTAATGCGCCGAAGATACATGTACACCCAAACCAAGAGCGTCAGAAACACGGTCGTGAGAAAGGGACCGAAGATTGCCTCCTGTGTCATGTGGTCCTCACGGTTGAAGAATTCTGAAGCCAGAATCCTCTAGCAGATATTACTTCGGTTCAAACTAGAGCGAATGGAACAGCCCTCAGTTAGGGCGCTGATGATCTGGACCTGTTTGTCGAATGGAAGGGCGTTCATCGTCGGCTCCGTGCCTTGCTTTGGCCGGGCAGCGGAGCGACAATGATCTTGCCAGTTTTGATGCGTCCGCTGACCCGGATGCGTTGAAGACGTAACCGGCGCGGGTGTTAGAGGGACCTACGCCGGTCGGCTTATTGGAAAGACTCACCACGGGCCGCCCGCTGTCACTGCCAAGCTGACAGGAGCGGCCCTTATTCTTCTGGCGGCCAACCACGTCGGTGAACTGAACTGTGGCGGCCTCGACCCTTCTTTTCATAGCTACGACCTCCTGCACTAGTAATGCAGAATTCGGCATTACAAGTCAAGGGTAACTGTTGACTTAACCGTCGGCTCGCATTACATTCTGCATACGAGGGGGCGTGAACAATGGCTAAGGAACCAGCAGAGAACCTAGCTACGGATACCGACGATCCGGGTAAGCGCGAGCGTTCAACGATCAGCTTTCCCTACGGCAGCATGGAGGATGCGGTCGAGGTCGCGAAGGCTATCTTTGAACACGGTGGTCAACAGGGGACGATGGACCAAATCGCCGCTTGGATGAAGCATCAAACCGTAGACAGCGGCGCTTTCCGAGTAAAACTCTACAGCGCCCGCATTTTTGGTTTGGTGACACTCGACCTTGATCGCGTCAAGTTGACGGATCTCGGAAGCCAAATCGTAGATCCACGGCTGGAAGCGGCTGCGCGTGCGCGCGCGTTTCTTGCGGTGCCCCTATATCGGAAAATCTTTGAGAAGTACCAAGGCCGACTGCTACCTGGCGACACAGCTCTAGAATCAGAAATGGGAGCATTGGGTGTCGCCAATAAGCAGCGCCCGCGCGCTCGCCAAGGTTTTCAACGCTCGGCAGAGCAGGCCAACCTGTTCGCTCAAGGAAAAGATCGACTTGTGTTGCCCGGTGGTGTAACTCTCGACTCGAAATCCTTCAACGGAGGCGCGAGTCGAAAGATGGATGTTTCGCGTACGCCCACTCCAAGCGGTGATCTCGACCCGATGCTTGCGACTCTATTCGAGGAGCTACCAGCAAGCGGGTCTGAATGGTCGCGAGACGCACGCGATCAATGGCTGCGCATTCTACAGCGCGCCTTTGATCGCGTTTACAAAGATAAGGCCGAATGACCCCCCGCCACGCCGCTGCGCTTGCGCTTGTGGGCTGGTACCTGATGGTGCCGCCTCCGATCGCGAAGAACGGACTCGTCGAAGATAGCCCGTCTCTATCGGCTTGGACTCGATTTGGCAGCAGACTCTATCGGTCGGAGCACGAGTGCGAGGACGCGAGAACCCGGATTGGTGCTCATCCCCGTTCGGGCAGGTTTGTCACGCCAGAAGGACAGGAAGTTTCGATCTCGGTCATGCCGACGTTCGCTGCGCAACTGGACGCGATCCGTTGCGTCGCTACTGACGATCCCCGCCTCAAGGCCAAGTAGCCGTCCCACGCGATCCTGGCTGATCCCGCCCAGTCCCGCAGCTTAGGACAATCCGCGTTTCACCTTAGGACACTCGCGGGCGACTTAGCACAGCGCCCGAGAAAGGGTGCTGTGGGGTGCTGTGGTTGACAGCCCGCCAGTGCGGACCTAGGCTTAGGCGGTTATCCGGCGGACGATTGGAGGACTATGGAGATACGCGTTGAAGGCTCTCTCGATCAGGCGATGCGGGTGCTCAAGCGCAAGCTCGCCAAGGAGGGAGTATTCAAGGAGATGAAGAAGCGGGCTTTCTACGAGAAGCCCTCAGTTCGCCGCAAGCGAAAACGATCCGAAGCGCAGCGTCGCCGCCGCAAAGAACAGCGCCGCCGGCGTGCCTCAGCCTTCTAGCTCCCAAAGGCCCCCGCTCGATGGTTCGTTGACCGCATTCGCGGGTCATTCGCGAGGCGCTGGCATCGGACGCCAGGTGAACGCGACCTGCTCATTGCGCATGTAACAGTCCAGATCGAAGTGCGGCAGGCTGGCGGCAGTTCGCCCCAATCGAAAACGCTCGATTACCTCGAACAGCCCATGGCGTACCAGCGCTCGGGCCGCGTCGTCGATGGCTGTGCCGAGTGGCTGCGCCAGCACTGAGTTGAGGGTGAGCGCGAGGCAGGCGGCCGCCTGATGACGCCCAGCCGCATCCGGCCCCGCTTCAATGGTGGAGCATCGCAGACACAGTACCACCTGATGCTGCTCGGCGGGCGCGCAGCTGAATTCGGCCTCGAGCCAGGAAGTGCGGACCAGGCACTCGTTCCATGTCTCCCGCGCCCGGTTGAACGAATAGCGCCGGATCGCGCGGGCCAACTCACGCATCAGGGATTCTCTCGCACCCGGGCGGGTCGCGAAGATCGCGCCCTCCTCAAATCTCAGGGAGGGTCCCAGCTCTGCGATCAGAAAACGCCGCAGGTTGATTGGTAGCCAGCTGTCCAATCTGAGACAGGCCAGATGCTCGTGGTCCTCATCGGGGAGCGCCGCGGCAGGTAGTTCGAGCTGCCGCCATTCAGGCCGTCGGCGTGATGATTCCAGCAGTTTGAGCGGCGGTAGCGCCCGATGATCGACGCGCGAAACGTGTGAGCTTCTGCGAACCTGCGGAGCGTTCCTCACAGTCGTCATCCTCTTCGCAAGCTTGTGGCGGCGGCCCGGTCCGGCGCGGATGGTGGAAAGCGGGAATCATGAGTGAGGCGAGCCTCGATTTGGGCTCGGGGGCCAAACGTGGAATGTCCGATTAAGTCGTACGAGACGCTGGGGCGGCTAAAGGAATCTTTGCATCCGGCCGGGAGCGACCGTTCGGATGCCGACGTATGCGGTGGGGGGATGCTGGCGAATGCGTTTGAACTGCAAGGGCTGACGGCCCGAGAGCTAAATCGCATCGAATCCAACGGCTGGTGCTCTTTCTCAGTCTTTCATTGGCCTGCTCGCTCTGTCCTCCGCGCCCGCCCGGTCACCCACAGCCTCAAGCGGCGGCTCGTTCTGCTCTGCGCCGGCAGCTGATGCTCCAGCGCCGACACCGATTCGACCACCAGCCTTCCCCAAGACTGGCGGACCGCGTATCCACCAAACCTGTTCGTTCCACTTATTCCGCGAACAGCCGGGCGACGATTGATCCTGCCCGTTCGCGGCCACCCCAACAGCCTGCAGCAAGATAGCTTGTAACGCGCCGCGCGCGGCTGGGCAATCAGTTAAACGATCGGTCACGAACATAAAGGTTCGTCCCTGAACCATCGCTTGCTTGACAGCGCCGCCCTTCCGTGCCTTCTCTTCGCATTCTTCCTGAGGCAAAATCCC
>JBGPUE010000082.1:0-15300 GCA_041491005.1 Binataceae bacterium (SeqCode)
AGGTCGAGGCGGCGCTGGGTGTAGTAGATGTCGGCGGCATATTTGTAGCCCCGCGGATACTTGCCGCTGTGCGCGGCTTCCAAGAAATACTTGGCCGATTCGTTGTACTTCTTCTCTGAGAAAAGCACGTTGGCGAGCAGCCATTTCTCGAACGGATCGCTCGAGCCGCCAAACTCGGCGATCGGATCGCGCACGTTCTGCGCCACCGCTGCCTGGACGATTGCCCACCCGGTCTTGTCGTCCTGCTTGCTCCTCATGACGTCGACCGCTTCTTTGTGGTAGGCGGCTTTCCTGGCGGGGTCGTTGGTCGCTTGCTCAGCCCTGAAGAGTTGAGTCAGATGAAGCATCTGGGCGCCCTCGCCGGTGCCACCGGCGCCCATCTTGGCCGCGTCTTCCATCTTCCCCATCGCGGCGTAAGTGGTGCTAAGCCCCTGTTTGGCAGGCGTGTACTGCTTGGTGTTGGCGCCGTCGGCCATGATCTGCTTGAAGTCAGCGATCGCCTTCTCGTACTCGGCTTTGTCGTACTTGCCGAGTTCGCGCTCGCAGTAGGCGCGGCCGAGCAGATTTTCGCGCAGCAGCTCGGGATTGATGATCACCAGCGTGCTCTCGGTGAACCCATCGATTCCCTGGTTGAGCAGCTTCTTGGCCATCCCCTCTTGGTTCGAATAAAGACCGGCGCCCTGGAAGCGCAGCCATGACAGCGGATAAAGCGCCTGCAGCGAGAGCTGTTCGGACTGAGTGTAGTCGCAGTCACTGCCATTCTGGACGGCGGTGATGCAATCTTCCTTCTTCTGCTTATAGCCGTTGTAGATTCGGCCGAGCATGTCCTCCAACCGGCCATAGATGCCCAGCAGCGTTCCCTTGTCGTTTTTGGGATTTTGAGTGAGCCGGGCGAACGACGTCACGTCGTCATCGAGCCGCTGGATTATGGACGCAGCCTGGCCGGGGTCGGAAAGCGCGGTGTTGACCTGCGGCCCCAGAGCGCTGAGATCGGAGTTCAGTTGCTCGATACTCTGGGCGTATGCCCGGCCGGCGACAAGCGAAAGCGCACCGATCGCGCCAATGATGACGAGCGCGCGGCGCGCGTTAGAAAGCAATTTCATTTTTTGAATACCCCACGGAAGCTCCCCGAAAACTAACCCGATAGATAACGACAAATTAAGTTTGCAGGTCAAGCGAACCTTCGCAGCATATCTGGCAATGCGCCGAGCGTTTGGACCCTCGCGGCTCGCGCAGGCAGCTCTCCCCCATGGGCGCCGTCGCGATCGATCAGTACAGCCGCGATCCCCACAGCCGTGGCGCCGCCAACATCGGCGCTGAGCGAATCGCCGACGTGGACCGTCTGGGCGGCTTTGACAGCGTGTTTGCGCAGCGCCGCCTCGAACACTGCTGGCGACGGCTTGGCCCATCCGGCTTCAGAAGAGATGGTCACCGAATCGAAGTACGCCGCCAAGCCGAGTCCCTCCAAGACGCCGTATAAGCGATAGTCAAAATTCGAGATGACCCCAAGCACCATCCCTTGCTCCTTTAGACGACGCAGCGTCGCGATAGCTTCGCGATCCGCCGTCCAAGTCGCTGGGTCCGCGAAGGTCGCGAACAACTCGTTGAAATAGCTCTCGAAATCATCGAACGTGCCCAAGCTACGAAACGTTTCCGCGACCCGCTGGTGCCACCAGCCGAGTTCCAGCCGCCGAAGGTCGTCCGCATCGCGGCCCGGGCCGAACGCCAGCCCCGGCGCCGAACTGAACGCGCGCCGGAAGGCTTGGCCGACCATCCCCGCGTCGGCCTCGACGCCATGCTGCCGTGCGAGTGCCGCATAGATGTCCGCCACCGGTTGCCGCGCATCGAACAGCGTCCCGGCCGCGTCGAAGAAGACCGCTCGTATCATCGATCTCCGTCAACTCGCTGCACGCGCCAGTTCAGGGGCGGCGACACCTTCTAGATACCGTCCCAGACCTGAATCAGCGTGCCGAAGGCCGATCGTGGCGAAATGAAGAACTGGCGTCTACCGTGACGATTGGTTCGCTCGTCGACCACTCGCACGCCATCGGCTTTCAGCCGCGCCAGCGTCGAGTCGAAATCCGCAAGGTCCAGCGAGATGTGATCCAGGCCCTCGCCGTGGCGCTCGATGAAGCGGCCGACGAAATCGTCCTGCACCGGGTGAGGCGGACTTTGGATCAGTTCGAGCTTGAAGCCTGCTATTTCCATCTGCGCAAGCATGAAGTTGCCGCTGGACCGGCTCACGTGCTTGGGCCGCAAGACCCGCATCGGGAAGTGGCGCTGGAAGAACCCAAGCGCGGTGTCGATGTCGCGAACCGCGAGCGCAGCGTGATCGAAACGCATCCGTCCGTCAGGGGGCGGTGGTGGATGAGGCGCGTCGAAATCGCGGACCTGCCAGAACTGAATCAACGTCCCAAAGGCCGAGCGCGGCGAGATAAACGCGGTCTTGCTGCCATCGCCGAAATCCTGCTCGTCGACCACGCGCACGCCGTCTGCCCGCAGCTGTTCGATTAGCGGATCGAGCGCATTCACTTCGATCGACAGATGATGGAATCCTTCACCGTGTTTGCGAATGAAGCGTGTGACGAAACCTTCGCGCTCCGGCGGATCTTCGATCAGCTCGACCGCAAAGCCGCCCAGCCAGAAGTCCTTCCAGAAAAACGAGCCGCTGACCTGGTCGCTGGGCACCTTGTCGTTGCGCATATGAATCAGAAAATGCCGCCCGAAGAACTGGTAGGCGCTGTCGATCGATTCGACCGCGATCGAGATATGATCGAACCGCATCCGGACTCCTTCGCTCAATGCCATCCGCTATTGATCTCCTCTCATGCGGCGGCGCATGCGCGTGTGCCGCCAAAAGCCTCCATGCTCGATGCGCTGAATACGGCGCGACGACAGCCCGCGGCGCCGATCCGATGGGAAGCTCAGATGAACTCGAGCCTCGCTTGCAGCCGCGAGCCATCCGAACCGATAACTATATAGCCGCCCGCCTTGAATAGCCCGGCGTTGATGACGGTCGTCGATCCGATCGAATCGACGCCCGCCGACTCGTGGATATGCCCCGAGATGCAGACCTCGGGCTTCACTTCTTCGATGAAGCGGCGCGCGGCGGTGCTGCCGACCGGCTGGCCGCTGAGCAGCCGATCGCATTTCGTTTCGTATGGCGGTGTATGGCAGATCATCAGAAGCGGACGGCGCTCACCGACCTCGGCGTAGCCACGCCTGAGCGTATCGTAGATCTCCTCTTCGGTAAGTTCGAGCGGCGTATTTAGGGGCGTGATGTTCGAGCCGCCACATCCAAAGATGGCCACGCCATCGATCAGCCTTCCCCTGCCATGCAGCGCGATGCCCTCGGCTTCGAGATAGCCGATCACCTCGGGCTGATCGAGATTGCCGGGTAACGCGAGCACGTTGGGGCAGGCGCGGCGCACATCGCCAATCACCTTGGCGGCGTCGTCCGGGCCGCCGAAATTTGTGAGATCGCCTGATACGATCACGAGATCAGTATCGCGCATCACCTCGGACATCTTGCCAAGGTTGCGCGTCGCCATGTGCACGTCGCCGAACGAGACGATCTTCATCGCCCTCTAAACATACCGCAGCGCCGATGCCATACAACCGCACGCGCCGGTTATTCGAGCATGCCCCCAGCAGGCTGTTGCCTCGCACGCGAAGCCGCGCGATCGACGTTCGCAATGGTATAGATGTAGCCGTGGACGCCAGCCGCATCGCGTTCGTGCTCTTCAAGCCGCAGTCGGCAGGTAACATCGGGGCGGCGGCACGCGCGCTGATGAACATGGGCTTCGCCGACCTGCGGCTGATCGCGCCCGAAGCGGATGGCAAGCGGGCGCGGCGCGACGCGGCAATCATGGCGGTCCATGCGCAGGATCTGCTCGCTGGAGCCCGCACTTATCCCGACCTCGCCGCTGCGCTCGATGATCGCACCCTCACCGTTGGCACAACCTGTCGCGCCGGGCCCTATCGCAGCGGGGCGCTCAAGCTGCACGATACAGCGGCTGAGCTGGCCGCGCTTCGAGGCGAGCGCGTCGCTGTGATCTTCGGTCCCGAAGATCGCGGGCTGACCAATAACGAGCTCAAGCTCTGCCAACGCCTGATCCGGATTCCCACCGCGTCCGGTTACAGCTCGATCAATCTCGCCCAAGCCGTGATGCTGGTCGCATACGAACTGATGATCGCGGGCGGCGGGGCGGGACGTCGGGATGCGGCACCCGATCGCATCCCGAAGCGGGCCGAAACGACCGCCATCGATGCGATGTTTGAGCGGCTGGCGCGGGCGCTGACCGCGATCGGCTTTCTGCCCGAAGACAACCCCGATCACATCATGTTCACACTGCGCGCGATTGTGGCCCGCAGCGGGCTCGATACGCGCGAACTCGACATCTTCAACGGTATCGCGCGGCAGATTGGATGGTTCGCCGGGGGCGGACACGAGAAGATTGCGGCGAAGCGGCGGGCGGGCCGCCGTCTTCGTTAACCAGAGATCGCATCGAACCAGCTTGCAGCGCCGGAATCCGCGGTGATTGGATCAGAGTTGAAAGCTGCGGAGCGCGAACGCCGATGGCCGAAATAATCGATATTGCCGAGATCAGGGCGGCGCGCCGGCCTGCACGGGCCGGACATCACGACCGCCAGCATCTCGAACGCGCTGTCGAGCTGATGAAACAGAGCCTGGCCGATACCGCCGATGACTTGCAGCATGCCGCGACGGGCGAGCAGATCGAGTTACTGAACCGCGCCGAGAAGCTTGTGGCGATGATTCGCTACGCGATCCGGATGCTGGGCGAGCCGAATACCGCGCTGTCTCGCCCGGAAGCGCGCTAGCAAGCCCCCGGCGACGCATCAAACAACTTCGTGCCTTGATCCTCGTTGTTCCATCACGCAGACTCTCGTCCATGCTTGGGCGGTTTACCTGCATGATTCTTCTGATGGCGATTGCCGGATCCGCCGGCGGATGTTCGCTGTTCAAGCCGAATTTCAGCCCGGCACAATCCGCCTATCTGGACAAGGCGGTGGCCGCACCGCTCCAGTTTACGGTGTCCGAGAAGGACTTGCCGGATGCATGGCGGCGCGCCCAGAGTTTCGTCGAGAAGAACAGCAAGTTGCGGATGGTGCGCTCCGATGAGCATAACATCGAAACCGAGCAGCCTTCGCCCGATGGCTTTGATTTCGGCTACGAGATCCACAACACGCCGGCGGGCCGCGGCGAGGTGCGAATCGTAGTCAACGTGATCAGTAACGGTCGCGGCTATTGGACCAACACCGCCAACCGCGCCACGCGCAACGCCCATCTCCTCGCGTATTACATAAAGACCGGCGAACTCGACCCCTCGTTGCTAGACCAATAGCGGCAACCCAACCGCTGCGAACTTGCGATTTGGCCCGCCCTGCGGCCGATGGCTCCGCCGCCGCGGGATCGGCTAAGAGACAATGGCCGGCAGGACCGGCCGCGATCATGGCCGACGAACTCAGCATGCGCATCGTGGGCGTCGAGCCCGGCGTCGAAATCGCCGGCGCGCGACGGCTTGCGATCAAGACCACGCGCGGCACGGTGCCGATGGTGATCCATTCAGCTGCCGAAGCGGGCCGTGCGGCATTGTGCCTGAGCGGCGCGATCGGCGGACTGGACGGGCCCTCGCGGCTGTACCCGACGCTCGGGCTGGCGCTGCCGCCGATGGGCGTCACGATCGCGCGGCTCGACTACCGGATGCCCAACGATTTCACCGAATGCCTGCTCGATGCGATGGCGGGGCTGGCGTTCCTGGGTGGCATCGGCCACAAACGCGTCGCGATCCTGGGTCATTCGTTCGGTGGCGCGGTCGCGATCAATGCCGGCACGCTGAGCCCGATCGCGGCGGGCGTGATTGCGCTCTCAAGCCAGCTCGCAGGCGCGCATGTAGTGGGCGATCTGGCGCCGCGTCCATTGCTGTTGATTCATGGCACCGCTGACACGATCCTGTCGCATGAAAGCTCGCAGGCGCTCTACGAGAGCGCGCGCGAACCCAAGACGATCAGGCTGTTCCCCGGCGCCGGACACCGATTGAGCGAAGTCGCCGCCGAGGTGCAAGACCTGGCCGAGCGCTGGCTGCTCGAGACGATCTAGCCGGCAGCTCGGCGCGGACGCACCAACAGGGTATTCATCAAGAGGTTGAACTCATGGCAGCGGAACAGGAAGACGCGGCGGCGCAGTTTCAGCGGCTGTTCGGATTGGCGCAGGGCTACATCGGCAGCGCTGCGATCAAGGCCGGGATCGACTTGCACATCTTCACGCACATCGCGAAGGGAGCCGATACTTCCGGCCAGCTTGCGGCATTGGAGAAGATCACACCGCGCGCGGTGCGTATCCTGTGCGACGCGCTGGTGGGATTGGGCGTGCTCGGCAAGAGTGGCGGAAGATATACGCTGCCGCCGGCCAGCGCGATGATGCTGGTGGAAGGCTCGCCGATGTACATGGGTGGCATGGCCCGGATCTCGCTGAGCCCGCTGATGTGGGAGCAAGCCGGCAAGCTCACCGAAATCGTGCGCGCGGGTCATTCAATCCTGACGGAAGGCGCAGAAGCGCCCGACAATCCCTTCTGGCACGAGTTCAATCTCGGATCGCGCCAGCAAGCGGCGATGAACGGGCCAGCCTACGCCGATCTAGCGGCGACACTATTCCCGCAAGGTGGCCCCACACGCATCCTCGACATCGCATGTGGATCGGGGCTCTACGGCTTCTCGGCGCTCAAGCGCTTTCCCGGCGCGAAGCTGACATCTGTCGATTGGCCGGGTGTACTCGAACTGACGCGGCCGCTCGCGGCCGAGATGGGACTTGCGGATCGCGTCGAGTTCCGCCCCGGCGACATCTTCAACGACGACCTCGGTGCGGGCTACGACCTGATTCTCGCGGTGAACATCTACCATCACTTCAGCCTCGAGAAGAACCTCGAACTGAGCCGGCGCCTCCATGCGGCCGCCGCTCCCGGAGCACGCCTGATGATCGTTGACATGGTGCCCGATGAAGAGCGCGCCACCAATCGCTTCGCGCTGACCTTCGCGTTGACAATGCTCATCTGGACCCGTGAAGGCGACACTTATACGCTCAGCGAATACCGGCGGATGGTCGAGCCAGCCGGATTTCGGGACGTCGCGCTGAGAGACGCGGCCGGGCCGCGGCCGCTTCAAGCCATCGTCGCGCGCAAGCAGTAAAAGGGAAATGTCGTCGCAGTACACAGTCGCAGTCGTGGGCGCGACGGGAGCCGTCGGTCAGACGACGCTCAAGCTGCTCGAAGAGCGCAACTTCCCGGTGCGATCGCTTCGTGCGTTCGCCTCAGAACGATCGCTCGGCAAGACCGTCATGTTCCGCGGCGAGCAAATTCGCGTCGAGAAGGCCGCGCCGGGCGTATTCGATGGTGTGGAGTTTGCATTCTTCTCGGCAGGATCGACGCAGTCGCGCGAGCTTGCACCCCATGCTGTGCGTGCCGGTGCGATCGTGATCGACAAGTCGAGCGCGTTCCGGATGGATCACGACGTGCCGCTGGTTGTGCCCGAGATCAACCCGCATGCGGCGCGGGCACATAAAGGAATCATCGCCTGCCCCAACTGCACGACGATTGTCACCGTGATGCCGCTCAAGCCGCTGCATGATGCCGGCCGCCTGCGCCGGGTGGTCGCAACCAGCTTCCAGGCCGTATCGGGCGCCGGGGTCAAGGGCGTAGCGGAGTTGCGCGATCAGGCCATGGCGTGGGCGCGCGGCGAGCCGATCACGCCGAAGTTCTTCCAGCATCAGATTCTCTTCAACCTGATTCCGCATATCGATAACTTCGGTGAGGGCGGCTACACCGGCGAGGAGATGAAGCTGGTAGATGAGGTCCGCAAGATCCTCGAGCTGCCGGATCTCGCAATCTCGCCCACCACTGTCCGCGTCCCGGTATTCACCGCGCATTCGATCGCCGTCAATGCAGAAACCGAGCAGCCGGTGAGTGTCGCGCAAGCGCGCGAGGCGTTCGAGGGCTTCCCGGGGCTGCGGCTCTTCGACGATCCGCAGCACAACCGCTACCCGATGCCGCTGGTGGCCGAGGGCAACGACGACTGCTACGTGGGACGCATTCGCCAGGACTTGTCGATTGCCAATGCGCTCAACTTCTGGGTGGTCGGCGATCAGCTACGCAAAGGCGCCGCGCTCAACGGCATCCAGATCGCCGAGCTGCTCATTCTCTAGCCGCGCTGCGAGTCAGCCCGATCCCTTGTGCGTGGCGATCCACCATGTATTGCCGCATGAATCCTTCACGCCCGCGACGCGGTCACCCCAGGTCTGGTCGGCGGGCTCCCTGAGCGAGATGGCGCCCGCACGAACCGCGCTCTTGTAGGTGGCATCGACGTCTTTCACGTAGATCCAGGTCGCCGCAGCCATCGAGGCATCCGCGAAATAGCCGTTGCCTAGCAGCAGCATCGAGTCGCCGATTTTGACCTCGGCGTGGAAGCGCCCCGACGCGTCGGGCTCGCCATGATGCAATTCCTCCGCGCCGAACACCCGCTTCAAGAATTCAACCAGGTCGAGACTGCCGTATAGGTAGGGGGTTATTGTGTGATGGCCCGGCTGGATATGTTTTGTTTCGCTGCTCATCGGACGCTTCCCCGTTTGGAGTATTGAAGAGAGCCCCTGCTTGTTGATTGAAGCTGAATCACTACCTGCTTCTCTGCTCGGTTGACAAGGCCATTGCCCTCGGCTATCGATTTGAGCTGACAGTCGGAATGCCTTATCGAGAGCGGCGGAGGGACTGGCCCTGTGATGCCGCAGCAACCGACCCCCTTGCGGGTGCTGGTGCTAATTCCGGCAAGACCACCATCGGGTGGGCTTGGCAGATAAGGTGAGAGCGTAGAGCCCCTCTCACTTATCGTCGAGACGGGGCTTTTGATTCTTCAAGCCCAGCTCGGCGATAATGGTCGGCTCCTTGACGGCTGAAGGATAGTCCTTGAGCGAAGAGAGCATATTTGTAGTCGGCGCGGGTGGACTCGGAGTACCCGCCGCGATTGCGCTCGCGCGCGCCGGCGCGGCGATTATCGGTATCATCGATCCGGAACGCATCGAGTTGTCCAACCTCGCCCGCCAGGTGATTTACCAGACCAGCGACGTCGGACGCATCAAGGTTGAGGCGGCTGCCGAGCGAATCACTGCGCTTTGCCCAAGCGTGACGATCAGGTCATGGGCGCAAGCGCTCGATGCATCCAACGCGCGCGAGCTGATCGATCAGTTCGGCTGCGTGATCGATGCGACTGATGATCCCACAATCAAGTTCCTCATCAACGATGTCTGCATCGATGCACGTATCCCGTTTGTCTACGGCGGCGTGCTCGGCATGACCGGACAGGCGATGACCGTGCTACCGGGCCGCAGCCCATGCCTGCGATGCTTGTTCGAGGAGCCGCCGGGTGAAGCAGAAGCCGCCAGCTGCCGCGACGCTGGAATCCTCGGGCCAATCGCCGGCGCGATCGGGGAGGCGCAGGCCGCCGAGGCGATCGCATTGGTGCGCGGCAAGAAGCCGCGGCTCGCGGGCAGGATGCTGATCTACGACGCAACGATCAGCCCGCGCATCCGGATCACCGAGGTCGCGGCGCGTTCCGGATGCCGATGCGGCGCGGCGCGTTCCGCGCCGGCCCGGGCGACAGCATAGAAGATCCAGGAGCATGAGGCGCTCATGAGTTACTTCACCAATCTCAAATGCCGCGAATGCGGGCAGGAGTACCCGATCAAGCCGGTCCATGTATGCGAGACCTGCTTCGGTCCGCTCGAGGTCGCCTACGATTATCAGCGGATCAAGCAGGCCGTATCGCATCGAATGATCGAGGCGCGACCGCGCAATCTCTGGCGCTATCGCGAGCTGCTGCCGGTCGACACCGAACCGGTGGTCGGGCCTCATTCGGGGTTCACGCCGCTGGTGCATGCCGAGCGGCTGGGCGCCGAGCTCGGTATCAAGCGGCTCTACATCAAGGATGACACCGTCAACCATCCGACCCTCTCCTACAAGGATCGAGTCGTGTCGGTCGCGATTACCAAGGCGATCGAATTCGGCTTCACGACGGTCTCATGTGCGTCGACGGGAAATCTCGCAACGGCCGTGGCTGCGCATGCCGCGCGCGCGGGCCTGCGCTGCTACATCTTCATGCCCGAGGGCGTCGAGGCGGGCAAACTCGTCGGTTCGTCGATATACGGCGCGAAGGTGATCACGATCCGCGGCAACTACGACGACGTCAATCGGCTGTGCAGCGAAATCGGCGACAAGTACGGCTGGGCCTTCGTCAATATCAATCTGCGCCCGTTCTACACCGAGGGTGCGAAGACCTTCGGCTTCGAAATCGCGGAACAACTTGGCTGGAAGCTGCCCAACCACGTGGTTGTGCCAACCGCGGGCGGCACGATCCTGCCCAAGATCGCAAAGGCGTTCAAAGAGTTGAAACAGGTCGGGCTGCTGCGCGGCAGCGCCGATTTCAAGATTCATTCCGCGCAGGCCGCGGGCTCCGCGCCGGTGATCCATGCGCTGCACAAGGGCGTTGACCTGATCACGCCGGTCAAGCCCAACACGATCGCGAAGTCGATCGCGATCGGCAATCCCGCCGACGGCTACTATGTGCTGCGCGCGGTGCGCGAATCCGGTGGCTGGGGCGACGTCGCGACCGATGCCGAGATCGTCGACGCCATCAAACTGCTCGCGCGCACCGAGGGAATCTTCGCCGAGCCGGCCGGCGGCACCACGCTGGCGGTGACACTCAAGCTCATCGCGCAGGGACGCATCAAGCCCAGCGAGAGCGTGGTCCTCTCGATCACCGGCAACGGCTACAAGACGCTGGAAGCTGTGGCGCAATCGGTCGATCAGCCCTGGGTTATCGATGCGCGCCTGAGGGACTTCGACGCACTCTTCGAGCAGCTGGGCGATGCCAAGGAACGGCCGGCGCCGATGACCGCCGCTTGACGCGCGATCCGCGAGCCATCAGCATCAGGGCATCAGCAGGAGGTTGAGCTAACATCATGCCAGTACGGGTTCGAGTGCCTACTCCGCTGCGCAAGTTCACGGCCGGAAGCGGCGAAGTGGCGGCCAGCGGCGAATCGATCAAGGCGGTAATCGATGATCTCGAGAAGCGCCATCCCGGGATGCGCGAGCGCCTGCTCGACGACAAGGGCGCGCTGCGCCGCTTCGTCAACATCTACGTCAACGGCGACGACGTCCGGTTCCTTGATCAGCTCAACTCCAGGGTCAAGGATGGCGACGAAATCTCAATCATCCCTGCGATCGCCGGCGGACGTTAGCCGCGAGTTCGTACCTGCGCCCGGCGCTGGCAACGTTCTCGAACTGATCGGCAACACGCCGCTGCTCGAGATCACCAAGCTGACGCGCGAGTTGCTGCCGCCCGCCGTGCGGATCTTCGCCAAGCTCGAGGGCTTCAATCCCGGCGGCTCGGTCAAGGATCGCCCGGCGCGCAAGATGATCGAAGTCGGGCTGGCGCGCGGCGAGCTGCGTCCGGGCAAGACCATCCTCGACTCGACCTCGGGCAACACCGGCATCGCGCTGGCGATGGTCGGCGCGGCGCTGGGCTATCCGGTCGAACTGGTGATGGCCTCCAACGTCAGCAAGGAACGCAGGAAGATCGTCGAGGCCTTCGGTGCGAAGATCATCTTCTCCGATCCGCTTGAAGGCTCCGATGGCGCCATCCTGCTCTGCCGCGAGACCTTCGAGAGGAATCCGGACAAGTACTTCAAGCCCGATCAGTACAACAACGAAGCCAATTCGCTGGCGCATTTCGAAACCACCGGCCCCGAGATCTGGCATCAGACTGGCGGCGCGATCACGCATTTTGTCGCATGCATCGGCACCAGCGGCACCATCATGGGCGCCGGGCGCTACCTGAAGTCGCGCAATCCGGCGATCAAGGTCATCGCGGTCGAACCCGACGACGCGATGCACGGGCTCGAGGGTCTTAAGCACATGGCCTCGTCGATCAAGCCGGGCATCTATCACGAGAACGAGCTCGATGCGAAAATCGGCATCAGCACCGAGGACGCCTATGACATGGTTTACGCGATCGGCCAGATCGAAGGCATCCTGGTCGGACAATCATCGGGAGCGGCTCTGGTGGCGGCGATCCGCATAGGCCGCAGTTTGCGCGAAGGATGCGTGGTGACGGTGTTCGCCGACTTTGGCGACAAATATCTATCAACCAATTTGTGGATCGGATGGGAACAGTTCACTCGCGACAAACTCGCGCAAATCGTCGGCCGATGAGCATCCAGCGCAGCCGCGAGCGCTATTACCTGAGCTATCCGCCGCAGCTCGTGCGCGAGCCGCTGCTCTATCATCTGGTCAAGAAGTTCGACCTGATATTCAACATCCGCGGCGCCAGCGTCTCCGAGGAAATGGGGCTGGTGGCGCTCGAATTCGAAGGCACGCGCGATCAAATTGATCGTGCGATTGACTGGCTGCGCCAAAGCGGCGTCACCGTCGAGCCGATCGAAAAGAACGTCATCGAGTAGCCGCCCAGCCAGCGCGCGCCGGCTGCTCGCATTGCGTCCATGCAGATGGCGCTCAGCGACCCACAGATCGAACGTTACAGTCGCCAGATCATCCTGGGCCAAGTCGGCGGACGCGGACAGGAGCGATTGCTCAAGTCGCGGTTGTGGCTGATCGGCGAGATCGGCGACGCCGCGCGCGTTCTCGCATACCTGGTCGCCGCCGGCATCGGCACGATCGTTGTCGATCAGATCGGATGCTCGCATGCCCAACGCGATCGTGTAGTCGCGGAGATGCGCGGGCTTAATCCGGACGCGCGGTTGAGCTTCGACCCCGATGACGCGTCACGTGCGGATTTGATCGTCTGGTTGATCGGCAGCATGGCTGCGCTCGACGCTACCATCGCCGCCGATCGCACGCGCGAAGACTCGCCCCTGATCGCTGCGCGCTTTGACACTCCCGGCGCGATCGCAATTCTGCCTGGCCGGCGACCCTGCCTGACATGCGTGGGAGCGCGGCTGACGCGACCGTTCGCGCGGCGCAGCGCCGAGGTAGGCTTCATCGCGATGGTTGCGGCAGCCGAGGCGATCAAGATGCTCGCGTCGAAGGATCATGGTGAAGCGGCGCTAGTCGACTTCGACGGTTACTCGGCACGTTCGCAGACCATCGCAGCTTTGTCTGACTGCTCGATTTGCCGGGATGCATAGAGACTGCTCACGTAGTGGACTGCTAATCCAGAGATGCCTGAAATTGCTATACAAATGCCAAGTCTTGTCGGGTTCGACGCGATTAAGTAACTTACAGAGCGATCCAAGTAACCTATTCGAAGGCGGCCATGTCCCCATCATGAACGAAGGTTTCACACTGTGGTTCACGGGCCTGTCCGGCGCAGGCAAATCCACGCTGGCCAACCTGGTCGCGGATGAACTCCGCAACCGCGGGCATCGGGTCGAAATTCTCGATGGCGACGAGGTCCGCACCAACCTGTCCAAGGGGCTCGGCTTCTCCAAAGAGGATCGCGACACCAACATCCGGCGCATCGGCTATGTTTGCAATCTGCTCGCGCGCAACGGCGTGGTCGCGATCTCGGCGGCGATCTCGCCCTATCGCGAAGTGCGCGACGAGGTGCGCGGCGCGCATAAGCGGTTCTTCGAAGTCTTTGTGAAATGCTCGATCGACAAGCTGGTCGAACGCGACGTGAAGGGCCTCTACAAGAAGGCGCTGGCCGGCGAGATCAAGGGATTCACCGGCGTCTCCGACCCCTACGAGGAGCCGCTCAATCCTGAGCTGATCGTCGAATCAGATCGCGAGACGGTTGAGCAGAGCCTCGCCAAGCTGATCGGCACGCTCGAAAAGCGCAGTTTCATCAATCGCAACGGGGGCCCGCGGTGAGCGCCGCCACGGCTGACGCAATCACTCCGCACGGCGGCGGCGATCTGGTCGACTTGGCGGCTCCGGCCAGAGAGCGCGATGCGCTGCGCCGTCATGCGGCGGGGCTCTCCGCGGTCCCGCTCAGCGCACGCGATCTCGCCGACCTTGAGATGCTCGCGACAGGCGCGTTCTCGCCGCTGACCGGCTTCATGGGTGAGGCCGACTATGCACGCAGCCGCGACGAGATGCGCCTTGCGTCGGGCATCGTCTGGTCGATTCCGATCACGCTCGGAGTCGATGAGGCGATCGCGCGTTCGCTCAAGGCGGGCCAGGAAATCGCTCTCACGGCAGACGGCGGCGCGCGCCTTGCAATCCTCAAACTCGCGGAGCTTTTCCGCGTTGATCGCAAACGCGAGGCCGAAGCCGTCTTCGGCACCGCCGATGAAGCTCATCCGGGCGTACGCAACGTGATCTCGACGCCGCCATGGTGCCTCGGCGGCCGCGTCATCCTTATCGATGACATTCCCGGGCGCACGTTCCTGGAGTATCCGCGCGAACCGCGGCAGACGCGTGCCGCGTTCCGCGAGCGCGGCTGGCGCAAGATCGTCGCTTTCCAAACTCGCAATCCCACTCATCGCGCGCACGAGTACATCCAGAAAGCGGCGCTCGAAATTTGCGACGGCCTGATGCTCCATCCGCTGGTCGGCGAGACCAAGGGCGACGACGTACCGGCCGCGGTGCGGATGGAAACCTACAAGGTGATGCTCGATCTCTATTACCCGAAGGATCGCGCGATGATCGGCGTGATGCCCGCGCACATGCGTTACGGCGGGCCGCGCGAGGCGGTCTTGCATGCGGCGGTGCGGCGCAACTACGGCTGCACGCATTTCATCGTCGGCCGCGATCACGCCGGCGTCGGCAACTATTACGGCAGTTACGACGCGCAGAAGATCTTCGCGCGCTTCAGCCCGGAGGAAATCGGAATCACGCCGCTGACCTTCGAGAATACGTTCTTCTGCAAGCGATGCGCCGCGATGGCCTCATACAAGACCTGCCCGCATGGCGACGATGACCGCCTGCTGCTGTCGGGCACCAAGGTGCGCGAGATGCTGCGCCGCGGCGAATCGCCGCCGCCGGAGTTCACGCGCCCCGAGATTGCAGCAATCCTCGTCCGCGCGATGCGTGAGAACAGCTAGCCGCTAGCGCGGCAGAGCGGCGCGGCGCGCGCGCTCGGGATCGCCCGACCACGTCCACGCATGCTCGGTGCGGCTGACGCCAACCAGCACGCCGCAGAACGCGCTCGGATGGATGAACAGCCCGTCCATCCCGCGCGCATCCGTTGCGCCCTTCATGTGGCGCGCGCCGTTCGCGTCGAGCCGCTTCGCGATCGCATCGACATCGTCGGTCTCAAGAAAAAACATGTAGAGCG
>JBGPUE010000083.1:0-15234 GCA_041491005.1 Binataceae bacterium (SeqCode)
ACAGTGACGAACGCCGGCACGACCTCCGTCAGCCTGGGAAATCCCGCGCTCACCGGCCCCTTCACCGAAACCGACAACTGCAACGCTACATTGAATGGCGGAAGCAGCTGCACGGTCACGGTGAAGTTCGCACCAACCGCACTGGGAGCAGCCACTGGAGCGCTCACGATCGCCGGTACGACCACCGACCCGGCGTCCGTAGATCTGAGCGGCACCGGCGTTCCGCAACTGACGCTCACACCGGTAAGTCTGACCTTCGCCAATCAGAAGGTCGGGACAACGAGTGCTGGGCAGGCCGTCACGCTGCAGAACCAGGGTACGACGACGATCACGCTGGGTACCATTTCGGTCAGCGGTGATTTCACGCAGACCAACAATTGCGGCGCCAGCCTGTCGACCGGTGGGCCGGGATCTCACTGCGCCGTCACGGTGAAGTTCGCTCCTACGGCTACCGGTACGCGCAACGGCACGCTCACCGTGAACGACAACGCCTTTGCCAACCCGCATACGGCGCCGCTGACTGGGACGGGCACGCCATGATCAGACGAGCATAGAAGCGCGAAACCGCGCATCGGGAGGCCGCTACATCGGCCGCCCGACGCGCGGCGGATGCGAAAAAGCCGGGGGCCTTCGATACGAGGGCCCTTGGCGCTTTCGCACCTACATGAAATACGGACCGGCCAGTTTCCTGAACCGCCCATACATCAGATAGACCTGCGCGCCCGGGAAATGCGGATGCTCAACGGGCGCATCCTTGACCGCCTTGAGCCCGAAGCTCTTGTACAACTCGTAAAGCGCTGGCACGGGCGTCGTGATGATCAGTTCGGGTCGGCGCGAGAACAGGAACAGGCGCGCTGTGTCGGCCAGCGCCTTGACCAAGCCGCGATGCTGCACGTCGGGATCGATAACCATTCCACCGAATTCGAAGACATCCTGGGCCAGCAAGCCGCGAAACAACGCCGCCGGATAGAGATGTCCCATCATCAGCGGCGCCTCGGCCAGCGCGCGCGCCCAAAATGCGCCGATCAGCGGCGGGCGCTCTTGTGCAGGCTGGCCGCGCCGCACCAGATAGAGCCCGAAATGCAGCGCGAGCGGCCACAGCAGCCTCTGCAGCCGTTTCTCCTCGACCCCAAGCCCGCTCCAGGTGCGCTTGTGCAGCGCTGCCAGCTCATGCAGCCCGCGTGCGGTCCCGATTGGGCGCACTTCGAGCCGTCCCTCGAGTTCGGCGACCTGTTCGGTGGCGGGCGCGAACGCGAGCGGCCCGGATGCGGGTGGATCGGCGCCGCGTGACGCGGTCACGCGCTGACCCCTGCTAGCTCGATCTTGCACTTGACTACGACCATCCTTCCTGTAGAGATATCGATGCAGTTTGTTATTATGTCATCGAGGCTTGGCCGAACCGGGGGGATGGGGCCAGCCCACCCTGCTCCGCTCAGCGCGCTGCACGTGCGCGAAGTCGACACGCTGATCTCGCGTTTGCTCGGCGAGATCCGCCTGCCGTTGCATCCGGCGGGCGGCGCTTTCCTGCTTCATCTGGGCGATCTCAGGAAGGTGCTGGCGCGCGACTACCGCCAGGCGCCGGGGCTGCCTTCGCGCGAGATGTTGCGCGAGCTTGCCGCGACTCTGGAGCGCGACCTCAAGCCGCTCATCCGGAGAGCCACCAATGTCGAAAGCACGCCGGCCATGCTCGACAGTATGACGCGAGCCTTCGGCCCGCGCTCGATCGAAGTCTGCGCTCAGCCCTATCGCCGCGGCGCCGGGATGCAACTGCGCGGTTTCTACTGCCGCGCCGAGATCGCGCGCCATCGCAAGTTCGTGATTTTCCTCAACACCGCGCATCTGCCCGCCGCAGTCGCGGCGACCTTCGGGCATGAACTCGGCCATTACATCTACGATGCCGTTCTCGGGCAGGAGCGGGCCTTCGGCACTTTCGTCGAAGGCGCTTTCGCAAGCCATCTGGACGACCCGGCCGAGACCTTCGCCGACAGCCTGGTGGCGTTGTCGGCTTATGAGCGCGAGATGATCGACGGGATGGGACGTGCCGATCGGCTCGATGAGAGTCGGTATCCCGGCTTTCTGAGCTGGATCAAACGCGCCCACACCGTAATGGCGGCGCGCTTTGGCGTCGACCTGCGCAGCCCCAAGACAACACCAGTGCGCCGAATCCGCTATCTCACCTCGCTGATCCATTTCCTGAAGCTGCGCCGCGCGCTTCTGGAATACGCCGATCTGTAAACGAGGCCGCCCCGCACCACCAGCGTGGAGGGCGCCAGCCGATCCGAGCTATCAAACAGAGGCCCGCGCCGCCGTCAACTCCCCCCTTTTGCGTTCCGCACCGCCAGCAAAGGGGCGTCCCCGAAGTGGGACGCCCCGCCATGGGTCAGGCGCCTATAGCTTGGCCCACACCGACTTGATCTGGGTGTAAAGTTCGATCGAATGCTTGCCCAGTTCGCGGCCAAAGCCGGATTGCTTGTAGCCGCCGAACGGCGAGATCGGATCGAGTATGCCGTAGGTGTTGATCCACACGGTGCCCGCTTTGAGCTTGCGCGCGACGGCATGGGCGCGGCTGAAGTCCTTGGTCCATACCGCCGCCGCCAGCCCGTAGGTGGTATCGTTGCCTTGCAGCACTGCGTCGTTCTCGTCCTTGAAAGGAATCGCCGCCGCGACCGGTCCGAAGATCTCCTCGCGGGCGATGCGCATGCTGTTGTTGACGTCGGCAAAGACGGTCGGTTTGACGAAGTAGCCCTTCTCCTGCGGCCCCGCCTCGCCGCCGACCCTGACCTTGGCGCCCTCGGCCTTGCCGATCTTTAGATAGTTGGTCACGCGATCGAACTGCTCCTGCGAAACCAGCGGCCCCACCCGCGTGTTGGGATCGAGCGGATCGCCCAGCACCATCCCCTGCGCAAACTTCGAGAGCTGATCGGTGAACTGCTCGTAACATCCGCGCTCGACGAAGATCCGCGAGCCGGCGCAGCAGACCTGTCCCTGGTTCATGAAGATTCCCAGCATTGAGCCGGCCACCGCCTGCTGCATGTCGGCATCGGGGAAGATGATATTGGGCGACTTGCCGCCCAGCTCCAGCGACACGCGCTTGAGGTTCCCGGCCGACGCCTTGAGTATCTCCCTGCCGACCTCGCCGGAACCGGTGAAGGCGACCTTGTCGATATCCGGATGCGCCGCGATCGAGCTGCCCGCGCCCGGGCCGAAGCCTGTGACGATATTGACCACGCCCTCCGGAATACCCGCCTCCATGATCAGCTCGCCGAGCCGAATCGCGGTCAGCGGGGTCTGCTCGGCGGGCTTCAGAATCACGGTATTGCCGCAGGCCAGCGCCGGCGCGATCTTCCATGACGCCATCAGCAACGGGAAGTTCCACGGAATGATCTGCCCACAGACGCCCACCGGCTCGCGCAGCGTGAAGTTGAACATCCCCGGATCAGAAGGATTGGTCTCGCCGTAGATTTTGGTTGCCCATCCCGCGTAATAGCGGAAGGTTTCCGCCGCACCCGGGATGTCGATATTCTTCGATTCGAATATCGCCTTGCCGTTATCCAGCGTCTCCAGCTCGGCCAGTTCATCGGCGTGCTGCTCAATCAGGTCGGCGAGCTTGAGCAGCAATCTGGTGCGGTCATGCGGGCGCATCGTGGGCCATTTGCCGCTCTCGAATGCCTTGCGCGCCGCCTTGACCGCCTCGTCGACGTCGGCCTTGTCACCCTCCGCGACCAGCGCCAGCACTTCCTCGTTGGCGGGATTGAGGGTCTCGAAGGTCTTGCCCGACTTCGATGGCACCCATTTGCCGCCGATCAGCAACTTCTTGGGCGAGCTCCTTAGGAACTGCAGCGCCGCAGTGTTCTTTGCACCTCTGGCCGCGCTTTCGACTGAGGGTGATGCTCCCATGGCAGGTCTCCTTGTCGCGTTAGTTGGCGCCGACCGGCCGCTTCGCGATCAGAATAGAGCGGCGAGTCGGGCCGAGCGGTGATCAGGCCGCCAAGCGTAGTAAATCCATGGCCGCAGGGCAAAGCCCCCGGTCCGAATCACGCGCTCAACTCGCTGAGCAGCGCCTTGGCGTTTTTCAGATCCGCGGTATCGAAGCCCTCGGTGAACCAGCCGTAGATTTCGGCGAGCATCGCGCGCGCCTCTTCGCGCTTGCCTTGCCTGTCGAGCAGCCGCGCAAGATTCGCCGTCGCGCGCAACTCCGACCATCTTGCGCTCAGTCGGCGCGCGACGGCGATCGCTTCGCGGAAACAACTCTCGGAGGCAGGAATGTCCGGAGGCGATTTCATCAGCAGCAATTCGCCTTTAGCGGAGAGGGCTTCGGCCTCCGGGATGGGTTGGCGCGTGTTGCGCGCGTAGGTCAAGCCCTCTTCCACCACGGCGAGCCCTTCTTCGGGCCGGCCCGCGCCGCCGAGCGAACGCGCGAGAGCGGCAAAGGTTGGACTAAACGCGTGGACTGTTCCCGTCGCACGATTGGCTGCGATCCCCTCGTTAAGCTGCGCTATCGCTTCCTCGTGCCGGCCGAGACCGAGGAGCGCACGGCCGCGATTGACGATCCCAAAGGCGAGCTCCTGGGGGAACCCGCGGTCCCGGCTGAGGGCGATCAGCTCATCGGAGAGTTTCAACCCCGCCTGCGCTTCGCCGACCGAAATGCGGAGCCTGCCCGCGTACTCTATTGCAACCGCGAGGGCAAAGGGCCTCGCGCGGCGCGCCAGCGCCAAGGCCTCGCTACCCACTCTGAGTGCCTGATCGGGAAATCCGGTATCAAGCAGCAAGTCCGCCAAGCCGCTCATCGCGACGATCTTTCCGAACGGTGGCAGCGCACCCGCCGTGGGCACCGCGATCGCACGCTCGTAATGATCGCGCGCACGCGAAAGCTCCCCCAAGCGATACGCCGTCTGCGCAAACAGATGGTGAGCGGTGAGCAGGAGCGCCGGGCGGCCGATCGACTCGGCCATTCTGAGCGCTTCCTCGCCCAACCGGCGCCCAGCCTCGAAGTCATCACGGAAGAGCTTAACAGTCCCGACGCCAAACAGTGCGAGGCACAATTCGACTTGGTCTCCGACCACTCGCGCCAGCGCGAGCGCGCGGGTGTAGGCTTGCTCGACCTCCGGCGCCGCGTAGCCTTTCGCCCCCAACATGCAGCGGCCCTGTCCCATCAGCAACGCCAGTTCCTCGTGGCGCGTATCCCCGGGCAGCGTCTTGACGAGTTCGAGGGCCAAGCTGAACCGGGCGATCGCGTCGGCCGAGGCCGAGCGCTGAGCCGCACGGTGCCCCGCAAGGCGGAGATACTCAACTGCCTTCTGCGTGTTCGCGCTCCGCTCATAATGATGAGCCAGCTCATCGACGTGATCATCGAGGCGGTCTGCGAAGAGCGATTCTATTGCTTGCGCGGTTCGCTCATGGAGCAGCTTTCGCTTTTCGATCAGGATCGAATTGGCGGCGACTTCCTGGGTAAGCGCATGCTTGAAGGTGTACTCGACATCGGGAAACGCTGGTTGCTCGTAGATGAACTCGCCGAGCTGCAAAGCTCCGAGCATCCGCTCCAGTTGCTCTGATGCCTCGCCCGCTCCCTTGCGGGAGAGTCCGGATGCCGCGTCCGGCGGGTGAGGGTGCAGGACTTCCTTGATCAATCGTAACGGGAACTCCTTGCCGATCACCGCCAGCGTCTGCAGCAGTTCCTTTTCATCGGAGGGTAGCCGATCGATGCGCGAGGCAAGGATTGCCTGCACCGTCGGCGGAATCTTCAGCTCGCCCAGTGGCTTGGTGAGCTTGACGGTGCCGTTGCGCACCAGTGCTCCTTCATCCAGCAACACCAGCACCGTTTCTTCCATGAAGAACGGATTGCCCTCCGTGCGTTCGATGATCAGGCGCTTGAGTGAAGACAGATTGTCAGTTTCCAGAACCCTCACCCGTCCGGCGACTTCATTGTCGCCGGACGACCTCTCCCGGCTTGCGCCTTGAGACGCTGTCGCAGGCGCGGGAGAGGTAGCGAGGGGACGATCGACCGCATCTGTTTGTCCCCTCGCCCGCTCAGTTGCGGGAGAGGGCGAGGGTGAGGGTGCCGTTCCTCCCAGCAGCGCGGTGAGCATCTCGTCGGCGCTCTCGCGGCCCAACGGGTCGAGCCGGAGTTGCGTGTAGTAGGTCTTGCTGCCCCACTGATGCGAATACTCGGGCCGATAGTTCACCAGCAGCAGGATCTTCGCAGTCCCGATGCTGTCGGCGAGCAGATTCAGCAGCGCCTGCGTCTCGTCATCGATCCAGTGCAGGTCTTCGAAGATCACCATCAACGGTTGGTTCAAGGACTCGCGCAGCAGCAGCCGCTTGATCGCATCGTGAGTGCGGCGCTGCCGGATTTGCGCATCCATCTGCGCCAATGGATCGTCGCCCTCGACGATGCCCAGCAAGCCGAACAGGTATGGCAGCGTATCCTCGAGCGCGCGGTCCAGCGTCAAGACGTTACCCGTCACTTTTGCCCGCCGCGACCGCACGTCATCATCCGCGCTGATCTTGAAGTATCTGTGCAGCAGATCGATCACGGGCAGATAGGCGCTGGCCTTGCCGTGCGATACCGAGAAGGTCTCCAGCACCATCCAGCCCGATTGCGTGGTGACCTTGAACTCGTAGAACAACCGCGACTTGCCAACGCCCGCTTCCGCCATCGCGGCGACGATCTGTCCGTGCCCCGCCTTGGCCTGCTCCGCCGCGCGCTTGAGCGACTCCATCTCGGCCTGCCGGCCAACGAACTTGGACAACCCCCGACCGGCCGAGCGCTGCAATCGCGTGCGCAGCGGACCCAGCCCCGTGACCTCATAGACGTTAATCGGCTCGCTGACACCTTTGACCTTGGTCGGTCCCAGCGCGTTGAGCGCGAAGTAGCCTTCGACCAGCTTGCGGGTGTGCTCGCTGATCGCGATCGAGCCCGGTGTCGCCAGCGCCTGCATCCGCTCCGCCAGCCCCGTCGAATGCCCCACCGGCACGTAGTCCGAGTGCTCTGCATCCTTGCGCACCGAGCGGACCACCACCTCGCCGGTGTTCACTCCGACCCTGATTGAGATCGGCGACTTGCCCTCCGCCCGCAGCTGGTTGGCGTAGCGGCGGCTCTCATCCTGCATCCGCAAGGCCGCATAGAGCGCGCGTTGCGGATGGTCTTCATGCGCGATCGGGGCGCCGAACAGCGCGAAGATCCCGTCGCCCATCGATTGCGCCACCAAGCCGTCGTAGCGATGGACCGCGTCGATCATCAGCTTGAGGGCGGGATCGACGATCTCGCGGGCTTCCTCCGGGTCGAGGTCCTCGATCAGCTCCATCGAACCCTTGATGTCCGCGAACAGCACCGTCACCGTCTTGCGCTCCCCGTCGGACGGCGTCGCGGCATCAGATTCGGAATTCCTCGCGGCGCTCGGAATGACGGCGCGGCCGACCGCCTTGCCGACTGCCGAGGGGCGTGGCGCAGGGCCGGGAGCCCGCGCGCTCAGCGACGCGCCACAATCGTTGCAGAACTTCGTGCCCGCTCGGCCCAGCGCGCCGCATCGCGCGCATCGAAGCTCAAGCGGCGCGCCGCATTCAGCGCAGAATCTGGCGCCATCGGGGTTGTCCAAGCCGCACTTCTCGCAGCTCATTGCGTTCACGCCTCAGTGTTGAAGAGCGCCGGCATCGCGGGCGGCCGTCGCCGAGTCGGCTATTTCAGGTCTTTCAGGAAATCGAGCAGCGCGGCGTTGACCTCGTCGGGTTTCTCCTGCTGCGTCCAATGCCCGGAGCCCTTGATCAGCACGGTCTTGCGCAGGTTGGGCACCCACTTATTCATCCCCTCCGCCATCTCGGGGCGCAGCACCACATCGAGTTCGGCGGTGATCATTAGCGCCGGCTGTCGCACGAGCTGCTCAACGTTCGCCATCTCCTCCCAGTTGCGATCGATGTTGCGATACCAATTGAGTCCGCCGCGGAAGCCGGTGCGTTCGAACGCTTTGACGAAGACCTCGAAATCCTCGGCGGTCAGGAACTTGCCATGCGGGCGATCGGCGAAGCGATCGAGCAATCCGCCGCCAGCCGGACCGAACACTCCCGGAGGCGCCTGTCGGATCGCGGCGGAATCCAAACCCTTGGGCGGCTCCTGGTAGAAGCCGCGCAGCGAGCGGCGCACATCGCGCTCGAGTTCGTTTTCGGCCACGCCGGGCTGCTGGAAATAAAGGATGTAGTGGAAGTTGCCGGCCGCCATCTTGCGCATCACGTCGGTCGGCTTGAGCGCTTTGCTCCCACCGATGCCGAAGTTCTCATCCGATGCGCGTGGTATGAAAGGCGTATTGATGCCGATCACCCGCTCGACCCGATCCGGCGCCAGCAGCGCGGTGTTCCACGCCACCATGCCGCCCCAATCGTGGCCCACGATGACGCATTTATCGATGCCGAGCGCGTCGAGCATCCCAACGATATCTGCGACGATCTGGCGCTGCGAGTAGGCCTCGATCGGCTGCGGGCACTCGGTCTCGCCGTAGCCGCGTTGATCGGGTGCGATCGCGCGGAAGCCGGCCTTCGAGAGTGCGCGTAACTGATGGCGCCATGAGTACCAGAGTTCCGGGAAGCCGTGGCAAAAGACCACCGGGAAGCCTTTGCCGGCCTCGTGCAGATGCATCCGGATGCCGTTGGTCTGGACAAACTTGTGTTCGAACTCGCCCATAAAATGCCCTCGAAAATGGAGTGGAATGATCGAAAAGTAGCATCATCAGAGCGGCGCGCGCCAATGCCGCCCCAGTGATGGAGATTTCGATTTGACACGAGGTTCGGAGCGGCACAAGATTGACCACACTTCGCGACCACGGCTTCAACAACGGAGGAAGACCAGTGAATCAGGACTTCGAATTCAAGCAGCTTCTGCGCGCATATCGGGCGGGGGTCATCAACCAGGCGACCTTCGAGATGGAGATGACCGATCTTGAACGGCGCGCCTCGACCAACGGCCACATCAATGGCAGCGGCGCTGCCGGTTTCAAGGCCTTCGGCCGGACCTACAAATCGGAGCGCGACGCTATCGTGAGCTTCCTGGACAAGGTGCGCGCGGGCGAGTCGTTCGCCGGCGAAGTGCTTCCGCGATGGGTCGCGGTGTGCAAGACCGATTGTCTGCGCGGCGGGCTGGCGATGGTTGCCGAGCGCGAGGCTTATCACGGTCGGGTCTTCGAGCGGCGCCTGCGAGCGCTGGGCGGCGAGAAGCGGGCTGGCCGCGAGATCACCGAGGAACAGCGCAAGTATTGCGACTACATCTCCGATCCGAACGTCTCTGACGGCGACAAGCTACTGCGCGCGACCGGCTCGATTGGCGAGCCGCAGAAGGCGATTCAGCCGATCTGCGATTTCGTCGAGCTGATCAAGGATGATCAGGAGACGAAGGAGATGCTGAAGCTGTTCGCAGCGGATGAGCTCTCCAGCACGACCTTCCTGCGCGACGCTTGCGCGCTGCTCAACGCTCCCAAGGACAAGCCGGCGCAGGCATCGATGTAGCGCGGCGTTCGACCAGATCAGCGATCAAGAGCGGGACGCCTTCGCCCCGCTCTTTTGTTATGCGCTAAGCGCCAGCACGTCGCGGAGCAATGTTGTGACATCGCGCTCGCGATCCGCTCCGCGCGTGGAGCGAAATTCCGCGCCAGCGATGCGATCGGCATAAAAGCGCGCGGTCTCGATCGGATGGACATCGTTCTCGATGCCCAGCACGATTGTCGGAGCCCGCACGGCGGCCAGTTCCTCGGTGGTCGGCTCGAAACCCGCTGCATGGAAACCTCCGAGCGCCGGGGCCACACTCGCCGGTGGCATCGCGCGCAAACGCCGCGCGAGGTCGGGTTGTGACCGATCGAGGTCAGCGAGCGCCCGGTCACAGCCGCGCTGTTCGATGTCTTGTGCAATCTTCACGAAGAACTGTGCCGGCGCGTAGCTCATCGAATGCGGCGGCGGTCCATAGACGCCGAGTGCGGCGACGCGCTCCGGATACCGCGATGCGATCATCGTCGCGACCCGCGCGCCCATCGAGAACCCGATCAGCGTTACGCGCTGCTCGCCCAGGCGGTCGAGAATCTGGCGATAGTCGCGCATCATGACGGCGGCACGATAGTCATCAGGATCAGGCGTCGCTGAGCTGAGCCCATGCCCGCGAGCGTCGGGCGCGATCGCGCATATTCCGTCGATCGCGGTGCGGGCAAATGCCCTGATCCACATCTCGCCATCGCTGGTCAGCGAATGAAGCGCGAGGAGCGGACGACCGACGCCAGCGATCCGGACTGCGTAGTGGCATCCGCCGACGTCGAAGTATCGAACGCTGGCATTCATCTGCTTTCCGTTCATCCGCTGCGATGGATCGGTTCCTGCCGGTCAAAGCGCGCAAGCGCGGCCGCTTCAAATGGTCCGCCGGCCTTCGACGCCTTCCAGTTCGATCGTATCGTGCGCGGCTCGCGCATTCGCGATGCGGCCATTGCGCTCTTCGAACAGACGGTGCTCCATCAGGGCGGCAAGTCCGAACAACACCCAGACCATCTCTTTCACCCTGCGCAGAAAACCGATCACAAAGCCGATTCCGGCCGGATAGCCGAGCACTCCGACGATGAGCGCCTTGCCGCCCTCCTGGCTGACGAGCTTGGCGGGAATCAGGAACGTCGCGCGCTCGATCAACTGGCCAAGCGCCTCCACGAGCAGCGCGGCTTGCCAAGTCGCGGGCTGATTCAGAAACTTGAGCAAAATGTAGATCTCGATCGGTCCCATGCTCCATGCGATCAGGTAGCAGAGGCACGAGAGCAGAAGGCGGACACGATGATTTCGGTAGAAGTCGGCCAGCAGCGCATCAGCTTCCGCCGCCCCGGCCTTGAGCTCATTGGTCGCGGCCGCAGTAAAGTTGATGCGCGCGGCAAACCGCCACAGCATCGAGAATGGCCGCTTCATCTGGATCACGAAAAACACGGCCGCCAGTGCGATCGCGATCGCGAGTCCGCCCATCACCGGCCAGAACAGTTTGCTGAACGCGCTGGCAAGCCGCATTGAGATCAGCAGCGCGCCGCTCATGAAACCGATCTGCCCGATCGCCTCGGCCATCGCGGCAACGAAGACCGAGGCCAACCCGAGTGCGATGCGCAGTTTGCGCCGCACCATCACGGCCATCAGGAATTGTCCGCCGAGTTGCGCAGAAGGCGTGATGTAGTCGATCGCTTCGCCCGCGATGCGCGCCTGAAAGAGCCGAACGAACGATAATTCGCGCGGGTAGTCGGCGATGGTGACCCGCCAGCCAAGCGTGTTGAGTACGCGCGCAACCGCTTCCAGGGCGATCGTCGTCCCGATGCCCCATCCCACCAGCTTGATGTGCGCGAAGATATCGGCCGGACCGAGCCGATTGAGAAACCATAGGTAGAAGGCAAGCGCGAGCGCTATGAATAGAGTCTCGATCCGCCGCATTCAGCTTGCCGGCCTGTTGGCCGCTCCTCCGCTTAAGCGGGAGAGTCGCAGCATTGTTTCAACGCGATGCAGCAGGCGCAAGCCGTCACGTCGCGTGCCGGCGCTCGCGCGGCAGTTCGCAAGTTGACAGAAGCGGCGGTGGGCGCACACAATCCGGGGCAAATGGCGCTGAGCGGTTTCGAGATCATCGATGCGGACGGCCACGTCACCGAGCCGCACTCGCTCTACATCACGCACATCGATCCGAAGTTCCGTGAGCAGGCCGAGCGGATGCTGAAGGGCACGGGCGCCGGCAATCTCGCGCTGATTCGTGCGCTCCATCCCGCATGGCGCTCCGCCGCCCGGCCGCTGGGCGAAGAGCATGAGAACCCCAGCGCAAGCAAGTTTCCGTCGGGGCGCAACCATCCGCTGGCCTCGCCGGCGGGCGGCTACGATCCGCACGAGCGCATTCGCGATATGGATCGCGAGGGCATCGATATCGCCGTCTGTTTCGCGACGGTCGCAACTTCGATCTGTGCGATCGAGGACAACGCGCTGGAGGCCGCGTTCGCGCGCGCGTACAACCGATGGCTCGGCGAATATTGTGGCGCATATCCGGCGCGGATCAAGGGAGTCGGCATCATTCCGCAGCACGACATGCAACTATGCGCGGCCGAGGTGAAATGGCTGGCATCGCAGCCGTGGTGCGTCGGGGTGATGACTTTCGGCAACCTCGGCGGCCGCCTCGCTGACCATCCGTACTTCAATCCGCTCTACGCGGCGCTGCAGGACGCGGATCTTCCGCTGTGCTTTCACGGCGGCACCGATCGACCGCCCTTCGCCCCGGGCCGCGACGACGTCGGGAACAACATGTTCATGATGCATCTGACCGGGCATGCGTGGCATCAGATGCGCGCGATGGGCGCGGCGATCGGCGGCGGACTATTCGAGCGCTTCCCGGAGCTGCGCATTGGCTTTTTCGAGGGCGGCATCTCGTGGGTCGGATGGTGGGCAGAGCGAATGGATGGCCACTACAAACATTTCTCGGCTCACACCCCGCATCTCGCGCGCAAACCCTCGGAGCACATGCGCGGCGCGCGATGCTTTTTCACATTCGATCCGGACGAAGAGTTGCTGCCTGAGGCGATCAGCGAGCTTGGTGAAGGATGCCTGATGTGGGCATCGGACTATCCGCATTTCGACGCGAGTTTTCCCGACGCGGCCGAGATGATTGTAAACCATCGACGGCTGAACGAAGGGCAAAAGCGGCGGCTGCTGGCCGACAACGCGCGGGCATTCTACACGCGCCTGTCGCGCTGAGAGCGCATCGGCGCACGTGGGACTCCATCGAACGCTGCGCCGTTACCGCGCTCTGGGAGCCGGCGCGACCGCCGATTATCTTCGGCGCCGGCTGAATAATCGCATCATCAGCGTAATCAATCGCGTCGCACCGGCGCGTCGCACCTGTTCCTGCTGCGGATGGCATGGGGCGCGGTTCCATGATTTCGCCGGCCACGGCTATGGCCTGAGTGACTATGTCTGCCCGCGATGCGGCAGCCATCCGCGCCATCGCGGATTGTCACTGTTCATTCGCGATGCGATTGCCGAGCTGCCAATGCGCGCGCGCGTGCTGCATCTGGCGCCCGAGCCGGCGCTGGCGCCCGCGTTCGCAACGCGCCGCGATCTGATCTACGTAAGCGCCGACCTTATGATGCGATCGGTGGCGGTCCGAGCGGATGCCACACGGATGCCGTTTGCCCGCGGAGCATTTCAAATGCTACTCGCCTCGCACGTGCTCGAGCATCTGCAAGACGACCGCGGCGCGCTCGCCGAGTGCGCACGCGTGCTTGCGCCCACGGGCCGCGCCTTGATTCTGATACCGATGCTCGATCGCTGGGAATCGCGCACGACCGAGGAATTCGGCGCGCCGGACCCGTTGCTGGATGATCACTGGCGGATCTACGGCGGCGATGTCGTCGAACGGATCGCGGCGGCGGGTCTCGATTGCCGGACGGTACGCTTCGCCGAGTTCACATCGGCCAAGCAGCGCGCAGAATATGGAATTGCGGACGACGTGATCTTCGTTGCGCGGCGCTAGACCTTGAAGCGGATGTGAATGATGTCGCCGTCCTGCATCGCGTAATCGCGCCCCTCGAGGCGAAGCTTGCCGGCCTCTTTCACTTTCGCATCGGAGCGCAGCCGCTCGAAGTCGCCGTAGCTGACAACCTCGGCGCGGATAAAGCCCTTGGCGATGTCGCTGTGAATTCTACCGGCAGCTTCCAGAGCCGACGCATCGCGCCTTAGCGGCCAGGCATGAGCCTCGGGCTCACCCGCAGTATAGAAAGTAATCAGTCCTAGCAGGCGGTACAGAGCCGTGATCAGCCGATCGCGGGCGGGCGCCTCGAGGCCCGCCTCCTTGAGCAATTCGCGCTGGGCATCGATATCGAGCTCCCACAGCTCGGCTTCAAAGCGCGCGGCCAGATTCATCGCCTGAAGCCCGCGGCGCTCGAGCGCGGCCGCGACATCCGCGCTAAGCAGCGCGGCCGCCTGTTCGGTGTCGCAGTTGATCACGACCAGCGCGGGCTTCTGTGAGAGGAAGCAGAAGTGCGACAGAGTCGTGGCCTCCTGCGCGGTGAGATCGAGTTTGCGCAACGGCTGGGCGCCCTCCAGCCATGCAATGCACTTCTCGAGCGCGGCGCGTTCGAAGTCACTGGCGCCTTTCTCCTTCTTCATTCGTTCAAGGCGGCGTTCGGCTTGATCGAAGTCGGCAAATACCAGCTCGGCTTCGATGCTCTCGACCGTCTTGACGGTATCCGCCGCGGCGCCAGCGAAGCGCGGAATGACAACCAGTAGTGCGTCGAGATCGCGGATCAACGGCAGCAGCGTCGCATCGAGCGCGGCACCGGCCTTCTGATCCTTCGGACTGGGCGCGAAATCGAGCACGGTCAGCTCGACGGAGACCTTCTTTTTGGAGCCGTAGGTCTCTTCGAGGAAGTCGAGACGCGGGTCGGCAACCTTGATCTGGCCGGGACGCGCGCGATTCCTGGCATCGGCGCCGCTTTGGAGCGGCGCCAGCCCGGTCAGGGCATGGAAGACGACGGTCTTGCCCGAGCCGCGTCCCCCGATTATTCCGGTCTTCAAAGTTGCGCCACCTCGAAACCGAATAGCCTTGCATACCGGCGCATACGGCGAAAGCATCGTTTCGCATTTTCGCCGCGATTCCCCGGTAGCACATCGAATATGCTAGAGGCGGATTGCATGGGAAGCCGGCACTGCGCGGCCGGTGTCGAACCGTCAAGGAGTTTCGCGATGCCGAAGGCGCCGGCGAACTATCAGGTCCGCTACCCGATCGACTTCGGCGACATCGATCCCTCGGTGCAGCTGCGCGTCGTGCAGCTCTACGCGGCCGATGGTGGAAAGTCGAAGGGTTATTTGTACACGCCGCCGCGCACGAAGCCGCGCACGGTCGTGATCATGGCCCATCCGCGCGGCGACTTCGCGCATCACTACTCGATCCCGTACTGGGTCGAGGCGGGCTTCGCGGCGTTCGCGCTCAACACCCGCTATCTCAACAACGACGCGATGATGCTGCATGAGAACCTGCTGCTGGACCTTGCAGCGGGCGTCAGGTTCCTGCGCGAAGAGGAAGGCTTCCGCACGATCGTGATGCTCGGCAACTCGGGCGGCGGCTCGCTGTTCGCATTTTACGAGTCCCAAGCACGCACGCCCAAGGGCGAACGCATCAAGTCGCCGCCGGGCGGCGGACCGCCCGATCTGAATCAAGCCGAGCTGCCGACCACGGACGGCTTCATCATTCTGGCGGCGCATCTTGGG
>JBGPUE010000084.1:0-15043 GCA_041491005.1 Binataceae bacterium (SeqCode)
ATCGAGAATTTCGACCCGATGGGCGTGCATACGGGTGACTCGATCACGGTGGCCCCGGCGCAGACGCTCACCGACCGCGAGTACCAGAAGATGCGCGACGCCGCGATCCGCTGCCTGCGCGAGAACGGCGACGACACGGGCGGATCGAACGTGCAGTTCGCGATTCACCCCAAGACGGGCCGCATGGTCATCATCGAGATGAATCCGCGCGTTTCGCGCAGCTCGGCGCTGGCCTCGAAGGCAACCGGATTTCCGATCGCGAAGATCGCCGCGCGCCTCGCAGTCGGTTATCGACTCGACGAGATTGCCAACGACATCACGCGCCAGACGCCGGCCTGCTTCGAGCCGACCATCGATTACGTGGTGACCAAAATCCCGCGCTTCACGTTCGAAAAGTTCCGTGGGAGTACCGATGAACTTGGTCCGCAGATGAAGTCGGTGGGCGAGGTGATGGCCATCGGGCGGACCTTCAAGGAGTCGCTGCAAAAGGCGCTGCGCTCGCTCGAGATCGATTCGTACGGCTTCGAAAGCCGGATCAAGGGGCTGGAGGGCAGTGCCGCGTTGGCGGAAATCCGCGCGCATCTGCGGGTCCCCAACAGTCAGCGGATTTACTACCTCGCCGATGCCTTGCGAATCGGTCTTGAGGCCGCGGAGATCGCCGCAATTACGAAAATCGATCCATGGTTCATCGAGGCGATCGCCGAAATCGTCGCGGCCGAGGGACGCATCGCGGTGGGTCCGCTGGATTCAGCGCTGCTGCGTGAGGCGAAGCAAATGGGCTTCTCCGACCACCGCATCGCCGAGCTGCGCGGATCCAGCGCGGCGCAGATCGCTCAGACGCGAAAGGCGGCTGGTATCGCGCCGGTATTCAAGATGGTCGATACCTGCGGCGCGGAGTTCGAAGCCTTCACGCCTTACCTCTATTCGACCTATGAAGGCGAAGATGAGGCCGCGCCCAGCGCGCGCCGCAAGGTGATGATCCTCGGTGGCGGACCCAACCGGATCGGACAGGGAATCGAGTTCGACTATTGCTGTGTGCACGCGGTGCAGGCGCTGCGCGAGGACGGCTTCGAGACCATCATGGTCAACTGCAATCCGGAGACCGTCTCGACCGACTACGATACCGCCGACCGCCTGTACTTCGAGCCGCTGACTTTCGAAGATGTGCTCGCGATCATCAAGCGCGAACGGCCGCTGGGAGTGATCGTGCAATTCGGCGGCCAGACGCCGCTCAAGCTCGCAATACCGCTGGAGCGGGCCGGAGTTTCGATTCTCGGTACGCCGCCCGACGCGATCGATCGCGCCGAGGATCGCGAGCGCTTCAATACCATGGTCGCCGCGCTCGGGCTCCGGCAGCCTGCCGGTGTCCTGGCCCGCGGGACGGATGAGGCGATTCGCGGCGCTCGGCGAATAGGCTACCCGGTGCTGATACGACCGTCATACGTGCTCGGTGGCCGCGCGATGGAAGTGATTCTCGACGAGAGCGGCCTGCGGCGCTACGTCGCGATGGCTCTGCAAGCCTCCGAGGCGCATCCGCTGCTGATCGACCGCTATCTCGCCGGTGCGATTGAAGTCGACGTCGACGCGATCGCGGACGGCGACTGTGTGGTCATCGGCGGCATCATGGAACACGTCGAGCATGCGGGAATCCATTCGGGCGACAGCGCCTGTGTGCTTCCGCCGCGCTCGCTCAGCCGCGAGGTTCAGGACGAGCTGTCCCGCCAGACGCGGATTCTCGCGCGCGAGCTCGGCGTGATCGGGTTGATCAACATCCAGTTCGCGATCTTCGAGGGCGAAGTCTTCATCCTCGAAGTGAACCCCCGCGCGTCGCGCACCATTCCGTTCGTGAGCAAGGCCATCGGCGTGCCGCTGGCCAAGCTGGCCGCCCGCGTCATGGCGGGCCGCAAGCTCAGCGAACTTGGTTTCACGCAGGAAGTCGTGCCGCCCTATGTCGCCGTCAAGGAATCGGTCTTCCCGTTCGTTCGCTTCCCCGGCGTGGATACGATTCTGGGTCCGGAAATGAAATCGACCGGCGAAGTGATGGGCATCGATCAGTCGTTCGCGATGGCGTTCGCGAAGGCGGAGCTGGCCGCATCGACGGATCTGCCACTGGCGGGCACCGTTTTCCTCAGCATCCGCGATGGTGACAAGCGCCATCTCGAACCGATCGCGCACGGGCTGAGCGGGGCGGGTTTCGAGTTGATCGCGACCAGGGGCACGGCCAAGGCAATCCGCGGACTTGGCATCGAATGCGCGTCGGTGAACAAGGTGGCTGAAGGCGCGCCGCATATTGTCGATTTGATGCGAGATGGCAAAGTGGCGATGGTGATCAACACGCCCGATGCGATCGGCACCGAGGACTCATTCTCTATCCGGCGCACCGCGCTGGAAATGCGGCTGCCGTTCTTCACGACGATCGCAGGAGCAGCCGCAGCGGTCGAAGCGATCCTGGCGCTGGCCGCTAACACGCCGAGCGTGGTTTCATTGCAAGAGTATCATCGCCGTTGAGAATTACGTCGGACGAACCCGTTTGGGAGCACAAACGGTATCGGTCCTTTCTTGGACCAGCAAAGTGAAGGGCAGGGAGTCGATGGGCTTGGCGCGGCGCGACCCTGGGCAATCGATCCTCGGGCTGGACAGTGAAGTCGGCAGCCTGCGCGGAATCGGTCCCAAACGCTCGGCAGCGCTCGCGGGCCGCGGCATCGCCACCGTCCGCGACGCGATCTTTCATCTGCCGTCGCGCTATCAGGACTGGCGCGAAGTTAAAGCGATACATGAGTTGATCGAAGGGGCGACCGCGACCGTGGCGGGCGAGATGGGCGCGCTCGCGGAGCGTCCGATGCCCGGTAACCGCTGGCGGCGTCTCGTGAGCGGGAGCGTGACGGACGCCGACGGCGCGCGTATCCGGGTCGTCTGGTTCAACGCGCCGGCTCACATGAGCACCTCAATTCCCGCGCATCAGCGCATACTGGCACATGGCCGCGTAACGCGATCGCCCGACGGCACGCTCGAGATGGCGCATCCGGAGGTGCTCGCCGCTGACTCCGGCGAGAGACCTGCGCTGCGGGCGCACTATGGCCTGCCCGCTGAGGTCGGATCGCGGATCTTCAGCCAGGCGGTGCATGAGGCACTGGATCGCGTCGGTGATCGCATCGAGGGCGCGCTGCCGGAGGAGCTGAGAGCGGCGGCGGGCATCGAGTCGCCCGGCGCCGCGCTGCGCTATCTCCATCTGCCGCCGGCGGACGCCGACCTCGATGCTCTTCGCTCCGGGCGTACGCCGGCCCATCGGGCGCTCGCGCTCGACGAGATGTTCGCCTTCCAGCTCGCGCTGCATATCGAACGCGGACGCGCGGCGCGGCGCGCGGCAATTGCGTTTACTGAACCGCGGAGACTTTCGGCCGCCTTTATCGATCGACTGCCGTTCCGGCCAACGGCGGCGCAGACGCGCGCCATCGAGGAAATCGGCGCCAATATGGCCCGGAGCCACCAGATGAATCGCATCCTGATCGGCGAGGTTGGCAGCGGCAAGACGCTGGTTGCGATATGGGCCGCTCTGAGAGCCCTCGAGTGCGGATTCCAGGCCGCGATGATGGCGCCTACGGAGTTGCTTGCCGAACAGCATTTCAACACCTTCCGCCGGCTATGCGATCCGCTTGGAGTCCGTGCGGAGCTGCTCAGCGCGCGAGTCACCGGCGCGAGCCGTGACGCGGTGCTCGATGACCTCGCTGAGGGCCGCATCGCTGTCGTGTTCGGTACTCATGCGCTAATCCGGGCGCAGGTGAGAATTCCCCGGCTCGGGCTCGCGATCGTCGACGAGCAGCATCGCTTCGGCGTGTTTGATCGCGCGGGACTGAAGGCGCTGGGTCCGCGCGCTGACATGCTGCTGATGAGCGCGACGCCGATCCCGCGCAGCCTGGCGCTCACGCTGCTGGCTAATCTTGACGTCTCGACCCTGGACGAGATGCCGGCTGGGCGCGCGGCGGTGGCGACACGAATCCTCGAAGGGAGCGACCTCGACTCGGTTCACACGCTGGTGCGCGATGAACTCGCACATGGCGGCCGCGCCTACTACGTCTTCCCTGAGATCGAATCCGACGATGAGGACGCGCCCACCGTGATCGCGGCTGGCGAGCGGCTGGTCGCGGAGGCGCTGGGCGACTGGCGAGTGGGCGTACTGCACGGCCGGATGCGCAGCGCGGAGAAGGAAGCGGTGATGCGGCAGTTTCGCGACGGCGCAATCCAGGTGCTGATCGCGACCACGCTGATCGAAGTGGGGATCGACGTGCCGCAGGCGACCGTGATGGTCGTAATCGCAGCGGAGCGCTTCGGGCTCGCGCAGCTTCATCAGCTGCGCGGCAGGGTGGGGCGGGGCGAGCGCCGCGCGCATTGCTGCCTGGTGGTCTCGGCCGGCGCCGACGGGCGTGCCCGCGCCCGGCTGGATGTGATGGCTCGCGCCACCAGCGGCGTGGAGATCGCGCGCGCCGATCTCGAGATGCGCGGGCCGGGCGACCTGTTCGGTTCGCGCCAGAGCGGACCGCTCCCGTTGCGGTTCGCCGGCTTCATCCATGAGACCGGATTGATCGAGCAGGCGCGCGAGCTGGCTGAGCGATGGCTGGCATGCGATTCAAAACTGGAAAGCGATGCGTCCCGCGGATGCCGCCGGGCGCTGCGCCGGATGCTCGAGCTGGGCTTCAGCCTGGGCGATATTGGTTGACGTGGGAAGGCCGGAGAAAGGGAATCGGGGCAAGAGCAAGGGCGCTTCGCCGATCCGCAACCAATATGAGGTCTCGGCGGGCGGCGTGATCGCGCGCGGCGCCGGCACAAGCGCGGAGATCGTTTTGATCAGGCCCGCAGGCAAAAACACCTGGGCGCTGCCCAAGGGCCACATCGAGAAGGGCGAAAGCCCGGCAGCGGCCGCCGAGCGCGAGTGCCGCGAGGAGACCGGCCTCGAGGTCGCGTTCCAGGAGCCGCTGGGCGTCATCTCGTACGTCTATTCAGAGCGCGCGCGCGACGGCACGCTGACTCGCATCTTCAAGCGCGTGCACTTCTTTCTGATGCGCGCGCAGGGCGGAGACATTTCCGCGCACGATGACGAAATCGACGAGGTCCAATGGCTGCCGCTGGCCGACGCGCTCGCACGCGCCACTCACAAGACCGAGCGCGAGATCATCGAGAAGGCGCGTGCGGTGATTGAACGGTAGAGCCGAGCTGAGCCGATGGAACGGAGGCCGCAGCCCCGATCCGCGCGGGTCGGGAAATCTTCGTGGCGCTCAACACCGATGGTGCCAGTTGATTGAACCGGCGCGCAGCCTCGCCGATCGCAACCAGCACCAAATCTTCGTGATAATCGATCCGGTGGGACGTCGCAGCGCCAAGCAATGGATCGAGAATCGTTGTATACGCCGCGGCGAACTGCTCGGCTGATCGATTGTCGCCAAACGCGAGCATCCAGACCACCGACAGCGCCGCTCCGTTTCGCATCACCACCATCTTGTCGCCGGTCCATCGATCAGCCAGCGCGATCTGAGCCGCTTCTTTGCCCAGCCCGCGGCGCAGAATGATCTGCAACTGGAGTTCGCCGACAGTGTTCTGGCTCAACTCCTGCCATCCGGGCAGTGCGGCGCGATAGCCTCCGAGCGCGATAAGGACCGGATCGATGCGGTGACCGAAGTAGAGCTCAGGATGCATGATCTGCCGGCTGGATCGCGGCGGATCGCGATACAACGCGTCGACCGCCCTCCATCCACCTCGCCGATAGGCTTCGGCGACGAATTTGGTTCCAGCCGAATACTGAAAGATGAGCGGTTCGCTCAATCCTTGCGGAGTGTCCCCGGACTGGGCGGCGAATGCATCCGGCATGCCGGCGAGGCTCGCTATCAGCAGATCGACCCCGTGCGGGTCGAGCCGGCCCGCGACGTAACCGAACGATGCGAGGGTGGCGTCGCCTTCAGTCACCGACTTGTAAGCGATCAGCGGATCGTCGTTGTCCTTGAGCCTGGTCAGTGTGGCCTGAATGGCAAAGTGCTGATCCTGCAGCGCGTGGGTGAGTTCATGCGCGAGCAGCAATTCGCCGGTGAGGTCGCGCTGCCCGATCAATTGGGCGGTGCGCACGGACAGACCTGGATTGATCGCTCCCTCGACGAGAACCATCCGCTTGGCTTCGGGATCGTAAAACCCCGCGACCTGGCTCCTGAGTAACGCCATCATCGACGCCTGCAGGTCGATGCCCGATGGCAGCAGCCCGATTAGCGCACCGACCTGGCCGTCGGCGGCGATTTGCTCGTCGCTGTACTCACGATGCAGCTGCGCTTCGAGGTCGTGCTGCGCCTCATCGCGCGTCTCGACCACGATCGGTACAGGCGCCGTGAAGTTCAAGGCGCGCATTTTCTGAATGCCGGTCTCGACGGTCTCAGCCCGTACCTGATCGACGGCTCCGTCACGCACCAGCGCGTAGGCGCAGGCGGCCAGAGCGATGGAAGCCGCCAGCAGGAGCCCGATGCGCAGCCGCAAGCGGCGCGGCGGTCCGGCAATCATTCGCTGACGATCACCATCGGGTATCCGATTGAGCCGGTATCGTTTGCGCGCTCGGCGGCCTGCGCCCGCGTAGCGAACTTGCCCATGCGGACGCGGTAGTAGTGGCCAGCACCGGCGTCGACCGCTTCAATGCGTACATCGGCGTATTGGCGCGCCAACCGCCGGCGGACGTACTCGGCGTTGTGCCGGTTGTTGAATGCGCCGACCTGAACCGAGTATGCGAGCCCGTCACTCGAGGCTGCCACGGTCCTGGTTGGACCGCCGAGTGCGTCGATGCGCACGCGTGCGGTGCCCGGATGTACGATCTTGAGCAGCTTCGCGGCGCGATAGGAGAGATCGATCATGCGGCCTTTAACGAACGGACCGCGATCGTTGATTCGTACTTCCACGGAGCGGCCGTTATCAAGGTTCGTCACCATCACATGCGTGCCCAACTTGAAGCGCTTGCAGGCCGCAGTCAGCTCGTCCTGATCATAGATCTCTCCGTTGGAGGTCCGATGGCCGTCGAAGCCGGGTCCATACCAGGATGCCACCCCTACGACCGATGGGGCCGGCAGGGCCGCGGGCGGAGGAGGGGCGGGAACCGGCGCGGGCGGACGCGAGGAGAAATATGAGCAGCCGGCGGCAAACGCAGGTATCGCCGCCAACCACAATAGCCGCCCCGCCCACCGCCGCCTGCCGCCAACCGTCATCACGGCAAGTATAGGGAGGCTCGCTCCTGTGGCAAAGCGGCGGGGCGCGTACTTCGGGGGTCCGGCGCAGCATGATACGATCCGCTGGTCACGAGGATCCTTCATCGATGGCGCGTACCCGGCAGCAGCTTGAACAGATTGAAGCGCGCAGCCTGGCGCCTTATGCGATGTTCTCGGCGGCGAGCCGTGGACGGCGCTTCGAGGAGCCGGAGCATCCGATGCGCACCGGCTTCCAGCGCGATCGCGACCGGATCGTTCATTCGGCGGCGTTCCGGCGCCTCGAATACAAGACCCAGGTCTTCGTCAATCACGAGGGCGACTATTACCGCACCCGCCTGACCCACACTATCGAAGCTGCGCAGGTCACGCGTACGATTGCGCGGGCACTTGGCCTCAACGAGGAACTGGCCGAGGCGGTGGCGCTCGCGCATGACTTGGGCCATCCGCCCTTCGGCCATGCGGGCGAGAAGGTCCTCAACGATCTGATGGGCCCGCATGGCGGCTTCGATCACAATGCGCAGAGCCTGCGCACCGTGGATTGGATCGAGGTGCGCTACCCCGACTTCCGTGGCCTGAACCTGACCTTCGAAGTGCGCGAAGGAATCATCAAGCACTCGCACTTTCAGGGCCGGCCAGCCGCTGTCGAGTTCGACCCATCACTCTATCCATGTCTGGAGGCGCAGATCGTCGATCTGGCCGATGAGATCGCATATCTCGCGCATGACACCGACGACGGGCTGAAGGCCCAGATGCTCACGGTCGAGGATCTGATGCCTTCCCGCCTGTTCCGCCGGTCGGCGGACGCGGCGCGCGGCGCGCATCCGGAGATGGACGCGAGGGTAGGGCGCTACCAGACCGTCATTCGCATGATCGACGCGATGGTCACCGACCTAATCGCGAATATTCAAAGCGAACTCGAGCGGGCCGCAGTGCACAGCATCGAGGATCTGCGGCGGGCCGGCCGCGCGCTGGCGGCGTTCAGCGGCGCGGTGGCCGACGAGGTGAGCGAGCTCAAAGCGATCATGAACGAGAAGCTCTACCACCACTACCGCGTCAGCCGGATGACCGAGAAGGCGGGCAGGGTGCTGACCCAGCTCTTCCAGACCTATATGGCCGAGCCACGCCAGATACCCGCGCATACGCTGACGCGCGGTGAGCGCGACGGCGAGCCGATCGCACGCGTGGTCGCCGATTACATTGCCGGCATGACCGACCGCTTCGCGCTCGACGAGTACCGCAAACTCTTTGACCCGGACGAGCGGGTCTGACTATCGTCCATCGCGCGGGAGCACGATGCGCCAGCGCAAGACACTGATCATCCGGCGCGACGACCACAACGGCGATCCGATCGGGGGAATCTTCCTCGATCCGGACGCGATCAGCCGCGACGAGCTGATGCGCCGGATGGCCCAGTATCTCGGCCCGCGCGTCGTGGTGCTCGAAGCCGAACTGGGGCGCGAACAAATCGAGCTGCGGTGCGACGCCCCGCGGCATCCGGAGGCCTCCGTGCAGCTTGCCGCGGCCGCCAACGATCTACGCATCAAGGGTGCGCCGCGCAATGCGCAGTCGCTATTCGCGGAGGCGCTGGCGCTCGATCCGTTCAATGGCGAGGCGATGCTCGGGCTGGCGCAGGTTCACATTGCGCGCGAGCAATGGCCCCAGGCGCTGGCGACGCTCAAGCGGGCGCGCGAGATGATGGGCGACGACATCAGCGTGCTGCAGGCGCTCGCGCATGCCTGCGTGCAGTTGGAGCGCACCCGGGCGGCGATCGGCTACCTCGAGCGCGCGTTGGAACTGGCGCCGAATAATCCGGAGCTGCGGCGGGCTCTGAAGGCGCTTGGGCCGGAAGTCCCGCAGCCGGCATCGCGGCGTTCGGCGCGCGTCGCCACGCTGGCCGGCCACTCCAAGTCGTAGCCGTTTACGAACCGCGAGAAGGGAAGGGCGTAATCATGGTCAAGATCGTCTACTGCATCAGCAAGCTGCCGCACCTGAGCAACGATGAATTTCACCGCTATTGGCGCGAGACCCACGGGCCAATCGCCGGGCGCATTCCGGGATGCCGCAAGTACGTGCAGAGCCACACCATCCATCGCGCGCTGGGCGACCGACAGCCGTCATTCGACGGTGTCGCCGAGTTGTGGTTCGACGATTGGCAGGCGCTGGAGCATGCGATGCAGGGCCCGGAGGTACGCGCGGCAATCGAGGATGAGCGCAAGTTCATCGACCATTCGCGGACCGCGTTCTTCGTGGCCGAGGAGCATCACGTGATCTAAGGCTTTCTGAAGGCTGACGTGAAGCCAAGCCGATCTCTCTCCATCCGCTGAGTTTCCATGAGGCACCTAAGGCCATCATCAGCGTTGATCCTGAACTGGTTCACCGAGGCTAGGATAGCGATCACGATTGCTTTCCTCGCCATGATCTTCACGTTCTATCAAGGCTATGTTGCGAGAGAGACGATGCATCATGCCTTGCGCGCCTATGTCAGTTTGACAAAGGCTGACCTCGACTGCCCGCGATGTGACAAGCCGGAAACGCTGACACTGGAACAAATGCTGCCACCGACCGCGCCGACCAAACCGGGGTTGTACCCAGGGGCGCAGATTCACATACTCTTTGAAGTCAGCGGAGAAACTCCAGCTTATGACATTGATGAAAACATCACGACGAAGGAAATGCCGACAGAAGATCTGCCTCAACATTTTGATTTCAAAGAAGTTCCCGATATCAACAAGCCGGTTCATCCCGTAATCAGCAGGACCGCACCACTCGAAGCGACAGAGGCGGTCAGTCCGATCGTTGTTTTGCATGTTCTCGGCAAACCGGTTCTTGATCCTCGACTTTCTCAAACGCCAGAGCCGCCGTCCGTGCTCTTCATGTATGGTCACGTCGACTACACAGACGTTTTTCACGAACGGCACCATACACACTTCTGCCTGAGATTCATTCCAAAAACTCAATGGGCCCATGCTTATTGGGGCTTCTGTCCGAAACACAATGAGCAGGACTGAAACCCTCAGAAATAGAAGACGGGCCTGTCGGAGCCAATGCAGCAGCCGGACCCTTTGAGTGTCGAGTCCGACATGTGGATGCTAGTTGACATAATATCTCTTATGCGAACTTCGACGACGCAAAGAACCAACCGTGCAAGTGCAGCATCGACGCCGCCAAGCGATGCGCAGGTGGTGAACTCGAAGCTCCAAATGGACCGAGCGCTCGGCGCGCGCGCCAAGTGGTCTATGGCTGCGATGCTGTCTCTCGCCCTGCTCTACTGCCTGATTGGCGGCAGCGCCGCGATGGGCGCCACGGCCGAAGCCGATGCGCGGCTGATGAACTTCATCCAGAAGCGTTTTCGAATCGCGGATCCCGCGCAGATCACGCTCGGTCCAGCTTACGAGTCCGGGATTCCCGGGCTCTTGGCGCGGCAGGTTACGGTCGCCGGTGAGAAAGGCGCCACCGCACGGGTCAGCATTTTCACCGACCCTCAGGAAGACAAGTTCGTCGTCGGACAATTGTTTGACACGGCGCAGGATCCATGGGGCCGCGTCAACGTCGCTTCGGTGCATCTGGCGGACCGGCCGGCGCTCGGACCGGCGGAGGCGCCTGTCACGTTGATCGAGTTCGCGGACTTCGAATGTCCGCATTGCGCGCATGCGTTCGACGAACTGGAGACGGCGCTACACAACACTTACAAGGATCGTGTGCGGATGGTCTTCAAGAACTTTCCGCTCAGCGGCCATAAGTGGGCGCGCGACGCGGCGGTGGCGGCGGAGTGCGCGCGGCTGCAGAACCCCGACGCGTTCTGGGATTTCGCGCGCGAGTTCTACCACGATCAGGCGCAAATCAACGCGACGAATCTGAGGGAACATATCGACGCGAGCGCCGTCAAGCTCAAGCTCGATAAGGATGTGCTCGGCGCGTGCCTGACGAGCAAGGCCGCGCAGGATCGCGTCGCGCAGGATGTCGCTGACGGCCAGGCGATCCATGTCACGTCGACGCCGACGATCATCATCAACGGCATCGCGATCGTGGGCTCGCCCGACGACCGCCTGCTCGGTTTCGTGCTCGATTCCGAACTGAAGCAGCCGCGCCAGCCGCAGTGACTCGGATTCGCGTCGCTAGCGGGCGCTACGGGCGGGCGTTTGGCGTCGGCGGGGCCTTCATGGGCAGTATCGGCGGCCGAGGCGCTGCGGGAGCGGCGCCAAGCTGCGCCAGCGCCTCGACTACATCGGGACGCTGCGGCGTGAACGGATGGTGTTCGAGGAAGCCGCGGTAGGCCGCGATTGCTCCCGCGCGATCTCCCTGGCGCTGGAGCATTCGTGCCCCGCCGAGCTCCGCGGTAAGGCTTTCCGGCCCTTGGATTGAGGCCGCCTGGCGGTACGAGCCTGCCGCCTTCTGGTAATCGCCTAACTGCTCGTAGACCACGCCGAGCTGGATGAGCGCGTTGCCTTCGAAGGCGGGATCGCGCGCGTCCGCGAGGTAGGCGATCAAAGCGTCGCGCGCATGCTGAGGGTCGTCCTGTGCGAGGTAAGTCGAGGCCAGGTAAAGGCGCGCCAGCCGTCCAAGCCGGCGATTGGGCTCGCCGGCCGCCAGCTTCATGAAGCCGTCCTGCGCAGCCTTGTACTGCTTGTTCTGCAGCGCGGTAAAAGCCTGGTAGAACTTCTCGGAGACCTCGGCGTCGCGCGTGCGGTCATAGTAGTAAATCACGAGCACGAGCAAGCCGATTCCGCCCACGATCGCGACCGAAAACAGGATCTCGCGGGTCCGGGTGACGAGAAACTCCCGGAGATCGCGCATGAAGGCGATGAAGAAATCAGGCTCCTTGAGGTCCTTGCGCTGGAGCTTGCGATGGGTAGATGGCATTCAGAAGGCCGCGCTGAACACGGCGCGGCGGCGAGCGGAGAGGACAGGATCGGCTACATCTTGTACTTGAAGTCGTCGGGCGACATCTTTTCGAGGATCTCAGCCCACTTGTCGCGCGACACGCCGGCCAGGTTCTGATCGCGCGAGCCGGGCTCGGCAGCCTGCTGCAATTCGCTGGACGCCTCGAGCACCTTCTTGGCGACGTAGATCGGCGCCTTGGTGCGCAGCGCCAGCGAGATTGCGTCGCTGGGCCGGGAATCAATCGCGACTATCGTGCCCTCGCGGGTCTTGACCTGAATCTGGGCGAAATAGGTGTTTTCGCGCAGGTCGGTGAGCTCGATGGCTTCGACGGCCCCGCCCAGTTCGCCGAGCAGGTTGCGCAGCAGGTCGTGGGTCATCGGGCGCGGCGGCTTGATACCCTCCAGCTCGGTCGCGATCGAGCCGGCCTCGAGCAGTCCGATCCAAATGGGAAGATTGAGCTTGTTGTCGGGATCCTTGAGCACGACGATCGGGGTTTTGCTGGTCGGATCGAGGGTGAGCGCCCCAACCATCATCAAAATGAAATCTTCCCTGTGATCGGCCATATTCCCTTCTCTAGCCCAGCTGGACCGTGCGAAACTCGAAAATCACGCTCCTTCAATTATCTTGGACCAAAGGGTCATGACCGTCAACTGAGCAGCCGCACGGACTGGAAAAGCCGCGTAGATCATCGCACCACGAGCCGATCGACGACCTTGTAGAGCTGGTTGAGATTGCGGCATTCCTCGACCAGGTCGCAATGCTGAGCGTAGCGGTCCATCTCGCTGTCGCCGAAGCCCCAGGTATTGCGGTTTTCGGGATTGAGCCAGATCAGCTGCTTGGCGCGCTGGCGGATATCGCGCAGGCACCAGTCGTGCGGCAGGTTGTAGTTGTTGCGCGCGTCGCCGAGCACGATCACCGTGGTCTTGTTGTTGATCGCGGCGATGTGGTCGCGCAGGAAGGTGCGGAAAGCGTAGCCGAAGTTGGAATGCGCGTAGACGTTGATCACGTCGCCTTTGAGCGCGAGATCGAGCGCCTCGGCGGCATCGTTGTTGCGAAAGTGTTCGGTAATTTCCCCGATGTCGGAGACGAAGACAAAGCTGCGCACGCGCGAGTAGAGGTCCTGCAGCGCATAGACGAACTGGAGCATGAAGCGCGACACGTTGCGCACTGAATCCGAGACGTCGCACATCACGACGACCTGCGGCTTTTCCTTCTTGCGCCGATCGAAGCGCAGCTTGAACGGCACGCCGCCAAATTCGAGATTGCGCCGCATGGTCTTCTTGACGTCGAAGCGGCCGCGCTTGGCGCGTTTGCGCCGCACCGAGACGATATTGCGCAGGCGCTGGGCGAGGCGCGCGATCGCCTCGTTCATCCGGCGCATCTCATCCTCGGTCAGATAGTAGAAGCTCTTCTCGCCCAGTTGCTGCAGGCGCTGGCTCTCGCGTTCGCGCAGGTTGCGTTTCTCGCGCTCCGCGCGCACGTAACGCCGGATGATATCGTCGAGCGCTTTGAGCCGGCGGTCGAGATACTGCTCCATGCGGGCCTTGGCGGTCGCGGGCATGTCGGACTTCTCGAGCTGCTCGCGCAGTTGCTGGATCTCGCGCTCGATCTTGTCCAGGCCCAACTGGCGCGCCAATGCGCGCGCGAAGTAATTCTCCTCGACTGTGCGTTCGATGTTGGACAGGCGCACCGCGCGCGCGGCCTCGCGCAGCATCTTTTCGAGTTGGCCATTCTGATTGCTGAGCAGCTGTTTGGCCAGCTCGGAAAGCTCCTCGCCATGCGCCTTGAGCATCTTCTCGACCTCGTCCAGGAATTTCTGGAATTCCTGATCCGACATCGAGAGCGCGTCCTGTACGGCCTGGCTGGCCTGCTTGATGATCTCGCCCAGCCCGGAGAAATAGAGTTCGAAGAGTTCCTCGAAAACCGGCAGTTCGCTGGAGCGCTTGATCATCGTCGCGCGCAGCGCGGCGCGGAAGGTCTCGCGTTCGAACAGACCCGTCAGCTCGCTGGCGCTGAAGGCGTCCAGCGTCTCGGCCAGCGAGACTCTGACGCCGTTTTGGCGCAACAGACTTGCGAATTCGACGAGTTTTTCTTCCATCCGCTGATTTTGAGAGGCTGAGCGCCCTGCCCTGCTAGTTTAGAAGATCCCGGTCACTGCCGCCTTCGCTGCCGCGCTTCGCGCGGGCCTTGCGGACGTAGTCCTTGAGCTCCTCCTGCGCCTTGCGCACATCGCCTTCATATTTGGCGATGGTGTCGAGCGTCTCGCTGACGATTTCCTGATCGAGACTCTGGACGTTGAGCAGGGTCAGCGCCTTGATCCAGTCCAGCGTCTCGCTGATACCCGGGGTCTTCTTCAGATCGAGTTTGCGCAGCGACTGGATGACGCCCACGACCTCTTCGGCGAGCTTGGCCGCGGCCTCCGGCGCCTTGACCTTGATGATCGCGAGCTCCTGCGCCTTGTCGGGAAAATCGATATAGAGATGCAGGCAGCGGCGCTTGAGCGCGTCGGACATCTCGCGCGCGTTGTTGGAGGTCAGCACGACCATCGGGATGTGCTTGGCCTTAAGCGTCCCCAGCTCCGGCACCGTGATCTGGAAGTCGGAAAGCAATTCCAGCAGGAAGGCTTCGAACTCGGCGTCGGCCTTGTCGATTTCGTCGATCAGCAAGACGCTGGGCTTCTCGCTGGTGATCGCCTTGAGCAATGGGCGCGGCACGATGAAGCGCTCAGAGAAAAAGACCCAGTCCTCGCTCGCGATCCTGTCGACCGCCTGCGCGAGCCCCTTCACACCGGCCAGCACCTCGCCGATCTTGTCCTTGAGGATCTGCGTATAGAGTAGCTGCTTGGAGTACTCCCATTCGTACAGCGCCTTGCTCTCGTCCAGGCCCTCGTAGCACTGCAGGCGGATGAGCTCACAGCCGGTGGCCTGCGCCAGCAC
>JBGPUE010000085.1:0-15034 GCA_041491005.1 Binataceae bacterium (SeqCode)
AGGAGGGCAAGGGTCTGTTCGAATCGGTGGGATGCAAGGCCTGTCATTCGGCGGATCCGGGACAGCTCGGTACACCGGTTGGGGTGGATGAGGGTTTCAAGCCTAACGAAGTCCACACCGCCAAGGACTTCGCGCCCAACCTGAGCCGCATCGCGGAGAAGACCGATCCACGATGGATCTATTCGTGGCTCAAGAACCCGCGCGATTTCTCGCCACATACCGCAATGCCGTCGCTGCGCCTGGCCGACCATGAGGCGGCAGCGCTGACCGCCTACCTGATGACGCTGGGTACGAAGAGCGTCGATGCTGGCATCGAGCAGGTGCTCGCGAAGCCCGATCAGGCCGCCAAGGGCAAGGCGCTGGTACGCAAGTACGGATGTTTCGGATGCCACGAAATCAGCGGCATGGAGCACGAATCGCGCATCGGCGTCGAGCTGACGACCTTCGGCTCCAAGCATATGGACGAGTTGTTCTTCGGCAATCGCACCGACATCGCCAACAAGTGGGATGCGTGGACCTACAACAAGCTGCGCAGCCCACGCATCTACGCCACGGCGGACGTCGAGCAGCTGATGCCTAACTTCGAGTTGCAGGATGCGGACATCTCCGATGTGCGCGTGTTCCTCGCCGGCCTCACTGACGGCAAGGTGCCGGAGCGCTACCGGATGCCTGGGACTGAACGGCAGGACGAGATCGTCAACGGCCGCCGGATGGTCAACTATTACAACTGCGTCGGCTGCCACATCGTTGAGAATCGCGGCGGCTACATCCGCCGCTTCTATGAGGACAACCTGAACTTCGCGCCACCGATTCTCAATGGCGAGGGACTCAAAGTGCAGCCGCCGTGGCTGTTCGGTTTCCTGCAAGCGCCGACAACGATTCGCCCGTGGCTGAAAGTGCGGATGCCGACCTTCCACTTCACCAATCCCGAAGACGATTCGCTGGTGAACTACTTTACGGCGCTGTCGGACGTCGCGACGCCGTACATGTTCGTCAACACCGCCGCAGTGCCCCAAACCGTCCTGGCCGACGGGCAGAAACTGATGTCGAAGGATTACTTCAACTGCTTCAGCTGCCATCAGCAGGGCGACAAGAAGCCCGAAGGTCCGCCCGATGGATGGGCGCCCGACCTGACGCTCGCGCGTCAGCGGCTCAATCCCGAGTGGATCACGCAATGGCTCAAGAATCCGCAGGCGATCCAGGCGGGGACCAAGATGCCGTCGTTCTATCCCGGCGGTCCCGACGATATTCTGGGCGGCAACGAAGACGCGCAAATCAAGGCGATTCGGGACTATATCTTCTGGCTGGGTGACCGTCCGGGCGGAAATCTTCAACCAGTCGCCCAGTTGCCGCTCAAGATGAGCAAGGAATAGGGTTTGTTCGTCTAATTTCTAGAGGCTCGCAAACTGCGGGAAGGAAAAACAATGAAGAAGCTTGCTTTGGCACTGACCTTAACGGCTGCGGTCGCCATGACGCCCGCCGCCTTCGCCTATGAGGGTGGCGCGGTCAGCAACGGCGGTACGATCTCCGGTACGGTCAAGCTCGATGGTGCTGCTGCGAAGCCCAAGAAGGTCGAGATCACCAAGGACAAGGAAGTCTGCGGGCTCAAGCCCCATGTCGATGAAAGCCTGGTGGTCGGGTCCGGCAACGGCGTCGAGTACGCGATCGTGACGATCAGCGACATCAACAAGGGCGCGCCGCTCAAGCCCTCGAAGGACGTCAAGTTCGATCAGAAGGGATGCGACTATCTGCCGCATGTGCTGGCGTTCCCCGCGGGAAGCTCGATCCAGATCCTCAATTCGGACGGTATCCTGCACAACATCCATACCGACTCGAAGACCAATACGCCCGTCAACATGGCGCAGCCCAAGTTCAAGAAGGTGATGAACATCACGGTCGACAAACCCGAATTGTTCAAGGTCAACTGCGACGCGCATGGCTGGATGCATGGATGGTGGTACGCCGCCGGCAATCCGTACTATGCGGTGACAGACGAGAAGGGCAACTTCACCATCAAGGACGTCCCGGCCGGCAACTACACGGTCAAGGTTTGGCAGGAGAAGCTCGCACCCGCGGGAAGCGAAGCCTCGCAGAAGGTCAGCGTGAAGGCCGGCGCCACGAGTACCGCGGACTTCTCGCTCAAACCCAAAAGCTAAGCGACCGCGCGCGGCATCATCGCGAAACGCCCGGGGCGATACTCCGGGCGTTTCGTCTCTTCGTGTGGGCGTTTTGGCGTGATCGCTAACCGCTGATAGCCTTGCTGTTCTAACGACCGATGGCATCGATCAGGCGATTTGACGCTCTCGAGGTGGCGACTGGCGACCTCGCCGATGCGCTCGCAATCTGGCAGCGCAACTTCGGCTTCCCTGCGCACAAGTCATCCGATGGGCGAAGCGTTGCGCTCAAGATCGGCGACGCTGAGATCCGTCTGGTATCGGCGCCATCGGCGGGCGTTGAAGGCATGAGCGCGATTCATCTCGAAGCCGACGACGTCGAGAAAGTCGCCGCCGCGATCGCGAAGGCCGGCTACAAGCCGGGCGCGATCAGAAGCGAAGGCGGGCGGCGAGTCCTCGCGATCGATCCCGCGCTTTGCAACCAGGTTCCGCTCTTCGTCTTCGATCGCAAAACCTGAAGTGTAACTTGCACGCACCGCCGGCGAATGTCGGGTCATGGCGAAGGCAGTGACCATACACACCGCATCGGCGCGCGATGCGGCCGACGCCTTGAAGCTATTGCTGGCGCAGTTCCGCGAGCATCGGATTCGAACTCCTCGCGCGCGTGCGCTCTCATGCATTCGCGACGTGATCCGCCGCCCGCAGCGCGGATTCATCCTGATCGCGCGGCTCGGGAGCCGGGCGGTCGGTGTCGCCTATGTGCCCTTCACTTGGACGCTCGAGCATGGCGGCCTCACCTCGTGGCTCGAAGAGCTGTACGTGATGCCGGAGCTTCGAAATCGCGGCATCGGGCGCGAACTGCTGACGGCGGTCATCAGCAGAGCAGGCGAGAGAGGATGCGCCGCGATCGATCTTGAAGTGGAGGCGGATCATGCCCGCGCAGTGAATCTGTACCGCCGCGCCGGATTCAAACCGCTGACGCGCTCGCGCTGGGCGCGCAAGATCACGCGCAGGCCGGCGCGGGGCTAGAGCTCGGTTACGAATGTGTTGCGGACCGCGGCTTCGAGCTGGCGCGTGAGTCCGGCCCGATCTGCGGATTTGAGATCGCCGGTCGCAATCGGCTCGCCGATCGCGATTCTCATCCGGCCACCGGGCGCCACCAGCCGGGCTCCGCGCGGCATGAAGCGCGAGGTGCCGCTGACCGCCACCGGCAGGCATGGCAGCTTCGTATGAATCGCGAGCCACGCGGCGCCATCGCTGAACTCATGCACCCGATTGTCGCTGAAGCGATGACCTTCGGCGAAGACGTAGATGCTGTAGCCCATGCGGCTGACTTCGAGCGCACGCCGGATGGACTGACCGCCAGCCTGGCGGTCAATCACGATGTGATTGGCGCGGCGCATCGCGTAACCGACCAGCGGAATCCGCATCAGCTCCTTCTTGGCGATGAAGCGCACCTCGCATGGCAACCAGGCGATGGCAGCGAAGATATCGAAGAAGCTCTGATGGTTGGAAACGAAGATCCAGGGGCCCGCTGACCGAAGATGGTCGAGGCCCGTGATCTCAACTCTCACGCCGCAGGTCCACAGGATCATGCGGGCCCACAACCGTCCGATGTGGCTGACTGGGTGGCCGTCGTTGAGCGAGGCGGTGAGCGCGGCGAACGGCGCCAGCACGATGGTGTAGAGAATCGAAAGGACGGTCGCCGCGGCGCCCCAGAGTTTCCTGAGCACGCGTGCCGGCGTCGCGATTTCAAGCCGCGAAGCTTCCGCCTGGTGGTTCATCGCTGGCATCGATCAGAGCCATGCCGCGCCGGCTAAGTAAATACGCCCGCTTAGCGCCGAATGTGCGACCGACTCCAAGGCACCGTTGTTAGCGTGCGAGCGCCGAATCCAATCGCATACGGCTACCAAGCCAAAAACCATGCGTATTGCTGAGGATCCGGGCCTGTATCGATCATTGCGTGTCTGAAATCGCCGAAGACCGGCAAGCCGAAGTAGAGAACCGAGATCGTCGAGTAGATTAGGAACGCGATGATCCCTTGCACCCAAGGTCTCTCAAGCATCGTCGGCCGCGGCTCACGAGTCATCCAGATTTTCCCCCGCGAGGAAGAGCCTGCCGGATGAACGACGGAAGTGCAAAACGTAGTTCGCGCTTCAAACACAGTGCTACGAGCGCAGGTCAGCGGGTTCGATCTCGAAGCGGCTTCACGCTAGTATCACGTAGGAACGACAACGCGTGATTGGGAGCGTTCGATGGAGCATGTAACCGGTCTCCAGCAGTTTCTCGATATCGTCACCAAGGCCGACAACATCCCGATCGGCGCGATGATGATCCTCGTCATGTACTTCACGTACATCTCACTCAAGCAGGCGCGCCGCAACGATCGGCTGATCGAGCGCGGCAAGCGCGACCAGATCATCGAAGAGATGCGCAAGTAGGCGCGCGCAACGCGCGCGTCAGGCGGACCGATTCACGTGGCGGGCTGGAGCCGGCACGGTCTGTGGCTGCTTGTCGAACATCCGGCGCAAGCGCGGGATACGTCGCGAGATCAGCGGCGCCAGCGCGATGAGCGCCATCGTGATTTGCGGAATCAGCGTCTCGAGCGTCGGGTAAAGACCAAACGTTTTGCTGGTGGGTACGTAGTCGATGAAGGTTGCACTCACGAGGCTGGCTTCCTGCAAGCCCGCGACCCCCTGTCCTACGAAGATGAGCGCAAGCGCGTAAAGCAGCGCCGAAGTGGTGCGGAAAAAGAGCCGGATCGGGATGCGCTCCATCACCCGCTCCAGCGTGAAGAAGATTGCCCCTAGTGCGATCGCGGCCGCCGCGACGCCGGCATAGATCGCGCGTCGCTCCGGCGGCTCGGTCGCGCCCCCGATCAGCGTCTGGAAAAAGACTATGGTTTCGGCGCCCTCGCGCAGCACCGCCACGAATGCGGTCAGCGCGATCGCGGCCGAAGGCAACAGGCTGTGCGTAGCGGCGCTCATCCGGTCGCTGATGAAGTCGCGCCATCGATCGGCCTGCGTCCGCGCTGTCATCCAGGAACTGACGTAAAAGAGCGTAGCCGCCGCGATCAGCTGGAAGCCGCCTTCAAGGCTATCGCTGGCGTCGTCGCTGAGCACCGTCTTCACGGCCCAAGCCAGCGCGATGCTCACCGCGACCGCCATCAACGCGCCGGCGTATACATCGCGCACGCGCCGCGCATCGCCGCTCTGGCGCAGGCCGGCGGCCAGCGCGACGATGACCAGCATCGCCTCGAGGCCCTCACGCAGCAGGATGCCCAAAGAATAGAAGAAGTAGGGCAGGCCGGCTTCCATGCGGTTTATTTTGGGACCAACTTGAGAATGATTCTCAATTTGAAGATAGCCGCGACACTCTCGCGTGTCAAATACGCCTTAGACGGAGCCACGGGATGGCGGGCTGTCTTTGCGCATTATCTGGCGACCGCCAGATAGCAGCGGCGCTCGCCTTGCCGCTACGGTATCGGCGGAGTAGCTTGACGATCGAAGCGAGGCGTTGTCCCCAAAGCGGCGGGATGCCCGCTTCATCTGCTTTATGGGCGAACGCATCGTTCGCCATGGGCCCGGGTCGGCGACTCGGGATACAGGTTGTTTGGTATGCGCTGCCTCTATTGCCGGGAGCGGGCGGGCTTGCTGCGCAAGGTATGTGTGGTCTGCGTGCGGGTGGTGGCGGTGGTTGACAATGCCGCGGGCAAGGTAGGAGCCGCCCAATTGGTTGACCTCTTCAGGGCCGAAGGTCTCAGCCGCGAACAAGTAAATCGCGTGCTCGACGCCGAGCTCGGCGAGCAGCCCACAATCAGGGACCGGTTGACCTCAAATATGACGAACGCATTGATGCGCGGGCTTGGCATGCCCGGGCGGCAGTCGCCCGACGATGTCCGCCGGGTAAGGCTTGCGGCACGCGAGGGTGGCGGCGCCGGTACCTGGTCAGCGGGCGAAGAGCCGCCGCCGGGTGCGAATACGTTCCAAACGGATCGATGAGAGTGCGGCTGAGCGGCAATCCACGGAGGATTAGAGATGGCGATCAGGACGCTGGGAGTTGTCGGAGCGGGCCAGATGGGCGGAGGAATCGCGCAAGTAGCCGCCCAAGCCGGGATTAGCGTTATCATCAGCGACGTCAACGAGGAGGCGCTCAAAAAGGGACACGACGCGATCACGCGCAATCTCGAGCGCATGGTCCAGCGCGGGCGTATCAAGGCCGACGAGCGCGATAAGATTCTGCAGCGGATTCGTCCCACCACGCGCTTGGAAGACTTGGTTGGCGCTGATTTCGTGGTCGAGGCCGTGGTCGAGAACGAGGATGCCAAGATCGGGTTGTTCCAGCAGCTGGATCGAATCTGCCCGCGCCAGGTCATCTTCGCCTCGAACACCTCGTCGATCTCGATTACGCGGATGGGGGCGCGCACCAGCCGCGCCGACCGCTTCATCGGGATGCACTTCATGAATCCGGTGCCGGCGATGCGGTTGGTCGAGATCATTCGCGGCTTGGCGACGTCGCAGGAGACCTATGAGGCGACGCGCGAGCTGGCCGAAGCCCTGGGCAAGTCGACGATGACCGCTGAGGATTTTCCGGGCTTCATCGTCAACCGCGTGCTGCTGCCAATGATCAACGAGGCGATTTACACTCTGTATGAGGGTGTTGGCCGCGTCACCGATATCGACACTGCGATGAAACTCGGCACCAATCAGCCGATGGGACCGCTCGAACTTGCCGACCTGATCGGACTGGACACCTGTCTGGCGATCATGGAGGTGATGCATCGGGTGTTGGGCGACGATAAGTACCGGCCCTGTCCGCTGCTCAAGAAGTACGTCGATGCGGGCTATCTTGGCCGCAAGGCCGGGCGCGGTTTTTACTCATACGACGAGCAGGGCAACCTGATTCCGCCGCCCGGACAGTAGGCGGGATCACACGACGCGCGATGCGATCGGCCATCGATGGCGGCCGCACGCGCCAGGCGAACACAGTGGCCCGCTGAGGCGGGCCGGGGAGGAAAGCTCATGGTAGTCAAGGCTTTCATCTTGATCGACACTTCACCGGGCAAGGCGAAGGAAGTCGCCGCCAAACTTCGGCAGGTCGCCGGCGTCTCGGCCGCCCATGCGGTCACCGGGCCGCACGATATCATCGCGATGGCCGAGGCGAGCGACGTCTCGGCGCTGGGCGAGCTGGTGGTGCAGAAGATTCAGAGCGTGCCCGGCGTCAATCGCAGCCTGACATCGATCGTGGCGGATTGACCGCGACCTTTTCGCATGGGAGACCGGATCGCGCCCATATCCCGATGCACCCGGCGCGGCGAATGATTCGGAGATTCCACAGGCAGGAAGATCGAACCGATGGCTGAACTACCGGTTATCAAACGGCTCAGAAAAGAGATCGAAGGGCTCAAGCACGAGCTCACCGTGGATCTGCCCAAAGAGCTCGAGCGCGCCCGCGCCCACGGCGACCTCTCGGAGAACGCCGAGTGGGCGATGGCCAAGCAGCGACAGGAGTTCCTGCGCGCGCGCATCTCCAACTTCGAAGCGCGCGTGGCGGAGCTGGGGTTGATCGACCTCGATTCGATTCCGCGCGACACGGTCGGGCTGGGCAGCCGGGTCCATCTGGAAGACCTCGATGAGGGCGGCATGGTCGAGTTCGAGATCGTCGTGACAGAAGAGGTCGATGCCGCCGCCTACCGGATCTCGCTGTCTTCGCCGCTGGGGCGGGCGATGATCGGCAAGGCTGAGGGCGACGACATCGAGGCGATTACGCCCAAGGGCAAGCGTTCATACCTAGTGCGCAAGCTGATTACGATCCATGCGCTGATGATTTCGCAAAACGGCAATAGCGGTGGGAGTGGATCGTAGCGCTGGGTTTGGCTTCAAGCACGACCTTCCAGCAGCGACCGAGGGCTAGTCGCCGTACATCGAGCCGATCTGATCGCGATAGAGCTGCAACAGCACGCGCCGACGCACTTTGAGCGTCGGCGTCAGCTGGCCGTTCTCCTGGCTGAAGGGTTCGGCGATAAGGCGGAAATCGCTGATCACCTCCGCATCCGATAACGTACGATTGATCTCGCGCAGCCGCTGCTGGAAAAGCCGCCGTGTCTCGCCGTCCGCGATCGCCTCGGCGGCAGTCTGAAGCCCCAATCCCTTTTGCTTGCGCCACTGGGCCAGCGCCTCGAAATCCGGCACCATCAGCGCGGCCAAATGCTTGCGGCGATCGCCGATCACGCAAGCTTGGGCAATGTACGGATCGGCCACCAACCGATTCTCGAGGTTGGCCGGCGAGACGTTCTTGCCGCCCGACAGCACGATGATCTCCTTCTTGCGATCGCTGATGCGGATGAAGCCGTCGGCGTCGATTACCGCGATGTCGCCGGTATGGAGCCATCCCTCGGCGTCGATCGCCTCGCGCGTCTCGTCCTCGCGGTTGAAGTAACCCTTCATCACATTGTCGCCGCTCACCAGCAGCTCGCCGTCCGGCGCGGTCTTCACCGCGACGCCCGGAATCGGACGGCCGACTGTGCCGAGCCGTGTGCTCCCGTGCAGATTGCATGAGACCACCGGTGATGCCTCGGTCAGCCCGTAGCCCTCGACGATCGGCACTTCGGCGGCGGCTAGAAAGTCGAACACCTGGACCTGCAGCGGCGCGCCACCCGAGATCAGATAGCGAAGTCGGTTGCCGAACAGCGCCCGGATGCGCGCGAACACCAGATGCCGGAATAGGGCCATCGGGGCCGCCAGATGCAGCGGAACGCGCATCCCGCAATGCCGATACGATGCGGCGCGCCTGCCGACCGCAAGCGCCGCATGAAACAGGCGCTGACGAATGACCGGCGACGATTCGACCGTGCGCTGCACGCGGTTGTAGATCACTTCGAGCAGCCGGGGCACGGTCATCACGACCGTCGGATTCACTTCGAGCAGGTTCTGCGCGATTTGCGTGAGACCCTCGGCGTATGCGATCGCTCCGCCGCCCATCATCACCGTGTAGTGGCCCGCCGTGCGCTCGAAAGAATGCGCCACCGGCAGGAACGACAGCGTCAGATCGTTTTCATCCAGCGCGAGCGCGGCGAGATTGCTCTCGCAGTTCGCCACCAGGTTGCGATGCGAGAGCATCACGCCCTTGGGCGGACCCGTGGTGCCGGAGGTGTAAATGAAGGTGGCGAGATCTTCGCCGCGTCCTTCGATGACGCCAGCAGCGGTGCCCGCGCTGAGGCTCTCCATCGAGCGGATCTTGACCGCCGCTGCGTCGGATGCGCCGTCTGAATGCATCGCGACCACGCATTGAAGATCCGGTAGCTGCGAGCTGAGCGCGAGCACCTTTTTGAGATTGTCCTCGCCCTGCGCCGCGGCGATGCGCGTGCCGCTGTCAGCGAGGATATGGCGGGTCTCCTCGGCGCCGCTGGTCGTGTAGAGCGGTACGACCACCGCGCCGATGCCGAGCGCGGCCTGATCAACGATCACCCAGTTGGGGCCGTTGTCGGCGAGGATCGCGAGCCGCTCGCCGGGCTTGAGGCCCGCCCCCATCAGTCCCGCGCGCAGCTTGCCCGCCGCATCGGCGATTTCGCGCCATGAGTGATCGCGCCAGGCCTTGCCCTGTTTATCCTTGAGCAGGGCGCGCTCGCCGTACTTGCGTGCCTGATATTCGAACACGAGCGGGATTGTGGGAGCAGGTGCGCTTACCCCGGCCATAGCCGCCTCTCTCCTGCGAGCAGCAGGAACTTCTAGCCTACAACTGCGTCGAATCAGAAACCCTCAATCGAACGGCGAGCCGAGCCAGATTTCGTCCTGAGCCGGGGGTTCTTGATCGTCCCGATGGTTATGTCTTATCGTGGGCGCCAAACCTGATTGATATTAGATTTTCGAGAAGCATCACCCGATTCTGGTAAAAGCGCGCTTATGCTGGTATGCGAGGCTGGCGACGAGGCGCGAGCGCCAGGTCCGTCCATCAATTCACGGGCTTAGGCAGCGAGCGAATGGTTCGTAGAAGGCATGCTCCGGCTCCGTGGCCGGAGCGGATGGCGCGAGACTGCGACTGAAGGCCAAGAGCTGCGGGGTAGAAGGCAACGATGCTCGAACATCTGTGGTTTCCGCACGATATCTCGACGTTCGGCCCGCGGGTCGATTTCCTCTTCCTCGTGATCTTCTGGATCACGGTGATCACGTGGGCGTTGGTGATGATCGCGATGGTCGTCTTCATGTTCCAGTACCGCCATCGCCCCGGCCGTAAGGCGACCTATATCGAGGGCAATCCGCGGCTGGAGGTGTTCTGGACCGCCGCCACCACCGTCATCCTCGTGGTGCTGGCCCTGATGAGCCGCTCGACTTGGGCGGACATCAAGGAGAACGGACCGGCTGGCGAGGTCTTCTACAAGGTCGCCGGCAAGCAGTTCAACTGGGAGATCACCTACCCCGGGCCCGACGGCAAGATCGGCACAGCCGATGACTACGTGATCGACAACGATCTCCATGTCCCGGTCAACAAAGTCGTCCGCATCGACCTCGAAGCCAAAGACGTGATCCACAGTTTCTTTGTTCCGGCCATGCGGCTGAAGCAGGACGCCGTGCCGGGGCGCAAGATCAACGTATGGTTCAAAGCGATCGAAACCGGCCAATGGGAGATCCCATGCGCCGAGCTCTGTGGCTTCGGCCATTCAGGGATGAAAGGCACGCTCTTCGTGCAATCCGAGGCTGACTACAATGCCTGGCTCAAGCAGGCTTATTCGGGGAACTAGCGGACCGGCGCCCGGTAAATCGGACTCGCATTCAGAGAGGATTGTCGGACTATGAGTAGCACTGCGGCAGTTGCGGGCCATGCGGCCCACGCCGAGCATCATGAACTCGGCTTCATACGCACCTACATCTTCTCGACCGACCACAAGATGATCGCCCGCCAGTTCCTCTTCATGGCGCTGTTCATGATGTCGATCGGCGGGCTGATGGCGATGCTTTTGCGCTGGGAGCTGGCCTTCCCCGAATCGCCGGTTCCGATGCTCAAGTGGGTGCCAGAGCCGTTCATGTATGAAGGCGTGATTCCACCCAACAGCTACAACGCGATGTTCACGATGCACGCCACGATCATGATCTTCTTCGTGATCATGCCGATTCTGATCGGATGCTTCGGCAATTTCCTGATTCCGCTCATGATCGGCGCGCGCGACATGGCGTTTCCGGTGCTCAATATGCTTTCGTTCTGGGTTGGCGCGGTCGCTGGCCTGCTCATCGTCGCGTCGTTCTTTGTGCCAGGCGGAGCGGCGGCGGCGGGCTGGACATCTTACGCGCCGCTCAGCGCGGTGGCGGTCTACACCGGCGTCGATTGGGGCCAGAACCTCTGGTGTATTTCGCTGATCGTGCTGGGCGTCTCGTCGCTGATGGGCGCGATCAACTACATCACGACCGTGATCAACATGCGCACCAGAGGCATGACCTTCTTCCGTCTGCCGCTGGCGATCTGGTCGCTGTTCATCACCGCCATCCTGCTCCTGCTCGCGTTGCCGGTGATAACCACGGCGCTGGCGATGCTGCTCTTCGACCGGCTGGCGGGAACGCATTTCTTCCTGCCGACGGGCGGCGGCGAGCCTCTGCTGTGGCAGCATTTGTTCTGGTTCTTCGGCCATCCCGAGGTTTACATCATGATTCTGCCCGCGATGGGCATCGCGTCAGATGTGCTGTCGGTGTTCTCTCGCAAGCCGATCTTCGGCTATCGCGCGATGGCCTACGCGATGGCCTCGATCGCCTTCCTGTCGTGGCTCGTGTGGGGCCACCACATGTTCGTGTCCGGGATGAACCCGGCGCTCGGCACCAGCTTCATGCTCACCACCATGGTGATCGGGGTGCCGTCGGCGATTAAGACCTTCAACTGGCTCGGCACGATCTACAAGGGCGACCTCCACTACACCGCGCCGATGCTCAACGCGCTGGCGTTCGTCTCGATGTTCGTGATCGGCGGCCTGTCGGGGATCTTCGCGGCCAGCACGCCGGTCGACATGTACCTCCACGACACCTACTTCATCGTCGCGCACATCCACTACGTGCTGTTCGGCGGCAGCCTGTTTGCGGTGTTCGCGGCGGTTGAATACTGGTACCCCAAGATGTTCGGCCGCATGATGAACGAGCCGCTGGGCAAGATCCACTTCTGGATCACCTTCGTCGCCTTCAACTGCACGTTCTTCCCGATGCATATTCTCGGCATGGGCGGCCATATGCGGCGCATCTACAACCCGATGCAGTATGACTTCCTCAAGCCGATGCAGCCGATCAACCAATTCATCTCGATTAGCGCCTTCGTGCTTGGCGCCGCGCAGTTCATCTTCCTGTTCAACATGATCTGGAGCCTGATGCGCGGGAAGAAGGCCACCGAGAATCCGTGGCATGCCAACACGCTGGAGTGGACAGCGCCTTCGCCTCCGGGACATGGCAACTGGCCGGGTCCGCTGCCGGTGGTCTATCACGGCCCCTATGAGTACAGCTCGCCCCTGAGCAAGGAAGACTATCTGCCGCAGAACATGCCCGGCGACGGGCATGCGGCGGCGGTAGCGGACTAGCTGAAGCGAGAGGCGAGCCTACGGCGCGCGCAATGGCGAGTCTGAGGGACAGCGAAACCGCTCCGGGAGCCGTCCAGCCGATGGGCCGCGAGCTCCATCGTATGGCCGTGCTGCTCGCCTGCGCGACCTTCGTCCTGATCTTCGTCGGCGGACTCGTGACCTCCACCGGCTCAGCGCTCGCGGTGCCTGACTGGCCGCTCTCGTTCGGCATGTTCTTTCCCAGGATGGAAGGTGGCGTGCTCTATGAGCACGGCCATCGCATGGTCGCCGGCGCCGTCGCGATTCTGACCCTGGTGCTGATGGTATGGGCGCTGCGCAGCCGCGACGGACTGTTCGTCCGCCGCCTCGCGCCGATCGCCTTGGGGCTGGTACTCGCGCAGGCCGTGTTGGGGGGCCTGACGGTGCTGCTCAAGCTGCCGCTGACGATCGCGGTCGCGCATGCGGCCACGGCGCAGGCCTTCTTCTGTCTGACCATCGCCATCGTGCTGAGGACCGATCCGCGCTGGACGCATATTCCAAGCTACGGTTTCGAGACGATTTCGCATGGTGCGCGCAATCTCGCGGCGATCACCACCGGCGTCATTTACGCGCAGATTGTGATCGGCGCCGTGATGCGCCACATGGGTGCGGGCCTGGCGATTCCCGACTTCCCGCTTTCCTTCGGGCGGATCGTACCGCCGCTCGATTCACTTCCCGAAGCGATCAACTTTGCTCATCGACTGGGCGCGCTCGCCGTGATCGCGATGGTCGCCTGGACCACCGCACGGGCGTATCAGATCGACATCGAGGAGCCGATTCTGCGCCGTCCGGCGCTGGCGCTGGTGGGATTAACTGCCGTGCAAGTCAGCCTCGGTGCGATCACCGTCTGGAGCGCCAAGGCGGTATTTCCCGCCACCACGCATGTCGCGGTCGGCGCGGCGGTGCTCGCCGCGAGCCTGACACTGACACTGCGCATCTTCGAACTGACCCGGGGCGCCCAGTGGCAATCGCGGCCAGGTGTAGTGCGCCGCGCGATACGCGTTGCGCCGCGCGAAGGAGCGGCCGCATGAGCAGGCCGGCTACAGCCGCCGATATGTCCGGCGCAATCGAGATGCCACAGGCCGAGGCTACCATCGCAACCCCGATCATGGGACGCGGCTGGTCCGCGATCGCTGCCGACTATCTCGAACTGGCGAAGCCGCGCGTAGTCGCGATGGTTTTGCTTACAACAATAGCCGGTTACTACTTGGGGAGCGCCGGGGCATTCGACTATTCGCGCGCCCTCAAGCTGCTGATCGGGACGGCGCTGGCCGCCGCCGGCACGCTCGCGCTCAACCAATATCTGGAACGCGACCTCGATGCGCGCATGATGCGTACGCGCCGCCGTCCGCTACCCGATGGCCGTCTGCGACCCGGCGCAGCGCTGCTCTTTGGTGCGACCACCGCTGTGGCAGGATGCGCGTATCTGTGGTTCGCGGCGAATCCGCTCACCGCCGTCACGACCGCGTCGATCACCGTGGTCTATTTGTTCGCCTACACCCCGCTCAAGCGCGTCTCCTCGATATGCAGCGTGGTCGGCGCGCTCCCCGGTGCACTGCCGCCGGTGGCGGGGTGGGCCGCGGCGCGCGGCACTCTTGGCGTCGAGCCGCTAATCCTGTTCGCGATCATGTTCCTGTGGCAATTGCCTCATTCGCTGGCGATAGCGCAGCTCTACCAGGCCGACTACGCGCGTGCCGGTATCAGGCTGTTGCCGACCGAGGATCCGCGTGGCCAATCGACCGGCCGCCAAGTCGTGCTCAACGCGGCGGCCCTGATAGCGGTGGCGATGCTGCCGACGCCGCTGGGCTTCGCCGGTGCAGCGTATTTCTTCATCGCATTCGGTCTGGGCGCGGCGCAGCTCTACTACGGGATTCGGATGGCCGCGGCGCCTAAGGCGAGCGAGCGTGCCCGCCACCTGATGTTGGCATCATTGATCTACCTGCCCGGCGTCCTGCTGATGCTGGTGCTGGACCGGGTGTGAAGGCTGATCGAATGGAGCACGTGCTTCGCAACCGCGACTCTCACGAGCAGAACCGCAAACTGGCGACGATCTTGCTGGCGATCATGGCGCTGCTCGTGGTGGTCTCGGTGATCACGATTTTGGTGCGGAATTAGCATGGCCCGTTCATCCGCCGCCGTAATCAAGTTCAGGCCGGTGCCGCGCCGCCATGGCTTCGGCGGGGGTCCGCCCCCGGATGGTGCGAACGCCGAACAGCCTTTCATCAGCAACGGGCGCTTGGCGGTGCTCGCGCTGATCGCGACCGAGTCGATGTTGTTTAGCGGATTGATCGGCTCGTTCCTGGTCTTCAAGCTCAGCGCGCCGTTTTGGCCGCCGCCCGCGATGCCGCGGCTGCCG
>JBGPUE010000086.1:0-14978 GCA_041491005.1 Binataceae bacterium (SeqCode)
CATCCGAAGCTCAATGCTTCAATTTCCGAGTTGCTCGCGGGGCTCAAGTCGGCGCAACGCGTCACCCTGATGCGCGCCGATCAATTGCGCATGCCGCCGCCGCGCCGCCAGTCAGCATAACCGAGTCAGAGCTCACTTCTCCTGATTCATGATGAGGCAGGTCGTTGTCTCTCGTGAGATAACTTCGGGACCTAATGTCCGTCATCCTAAGAGGAGTCATCCAGAGCGGAGTGTGCGGAGCGAAGGATCTCGCGCGGCAATCGGTCGCCGCGTGATTGTGCCGGCCTGCCGCGAAAGGAACATCATGGCCGCAAAGATGGCGGCCCCGAGATTCTTGGCTGGCGCTCAGAATGATGATCTCCACCCTTTGGACTTGTTTGCGGGACACCACGCTAGCGGGTTCGAAGCATGGCCATCTCGAGAATCCGGCGAGCTTGCTTGAGATGCGGCATGTCGAGCATCTTGCCGTCAAGGCCGACCGTGCCGACGCCCGGATTGGCCTCAAAGGCGTGAACGACGCGCCGCGCGTAATCGATCTCTTCGCCGGATGGCGTGAAGGCCGCATTAATGACCGGCACCTGGTCGGGATGAATCGCGATCTTGCCGGTGAAGCCCGCCTGCCGAGCGCGCCGCGATTCGGCGAGCAATCCGGCGGAGTTGCGGAAGTCCGGATAGACCGTATCGATCGGCTGCACCCCAGCCGCGACCGCTCCGGCCAGGCATAGCGAGCGTGCCATTTCGTAGATCGGCGCGAGACTGCCCTCAGCTTCGCGATTTGTGCTCGCACCGAGCGCCGCCGGCAAATCCTCGGCGCCCCAAGTGAGTCCAGACAGGCGCGGACTGCGGCTTGCATACGTGCCGAGATTGAAGATCGATCGTGCAGTCTCGGTTGCGACCACGATGATCCGTGTGCGGCCGCGCTCGATTCCATCGCGCGCCTCGAGCGCGCTCAGGTAGTGATCGAGCAAGACGACCGCATCACCCGAGTCGGTCTTCGGCAGCAGTATCCCGTCGAGCCCTCCTGCCATGACTGCGGCCAAATCGTCTAGCGCATACGTAGAGTCGAGCGGATTGATCCGCACCCACAACTGCTGCGCGCTTCGATTGACATGAGCGGCGAGGAAATCACGCACCATCGGACGCGCGATCGGCAACCGCTCCTTTGTGACCGAATCCTCGAGATCGAGCACCAGCGCATCGGCCGCGCCGCCCGCCGCTTTGGCGAGCTTCTTCTCGCTGTCACCCGGGACGAACAGCATCGAGCGCAGCATCATTTCGCCGGCCTCTTGAGCATCAACGCGCTGCGCTTGCAGTATGCGACTTCTTCGCCGCGCTGGTTGAATGAGCGATGCTCGAACACGACGATTCCTGAATCGGTGCGTGAACGGCTTTCGCGCATCTCTGCGACGGTGGTCTCCGCGCGCAGTGTATCGCCATGAAAAACCGGCTTGGGGAAGCGCACGTCGCTCATTCCGAGATTGGCGATAGTCGTGCCGAGCGTGGTATCGCCGACCGAGACGCCGATCATCAGGCCCAGCGTGAAAATCGAGTTGACGATGCGCTGGCCGAAGATCGTGGTCTTGCCATATTCCTCGTCCAGATGAAGCGCCGCCGGATTGTGCGTCATCGCGCAGAACATCACGTTGTCGAACTCGGTTACCGTGCGGGTCGTGGCGTGTTTGAAAACGCGGCCGAGCTCGAATTCCTCGAAGTATAGTCCAGCCATTGCTGTTCCTTTGCCGTCGATCGTGCTTTGCAGCGTGCAAGGACTGTCTACCCGCGATGCGCGCAGTCGTAAAGCGCCGCGAACGCGGCGGTTCGATCGTCAGGCTCGGATCCCCGCGCGCCGATGCGGCGCGCTACCAGCGTCCGCGCAAACTAACCAAAACATTCGGAGGATGGCACGCGTAAGTGCGGCTCAGTCGTCGAACAAGGGCGTTGACAGGTACCACCTCCTTCGACCGAAATTGAAAGTGCGCAAGCTTGAAAACGATGGGCTTGACTTCACGTCTGGACGAATTTGAGCCGCCTTGTCCTTGACATTTGCCAGCTGACACTCTTAAACGCTTACGAGCGGCGGCGTTTCACACGCTTACAGTGCTTGCTCTTGACGCTTGAACGTGTTTTTGGGAGTGTGTAAGAGAATCGTAGCGTGATTAAGTAAAGTAAAGATCGTTTCGGGTGAGCCTTGATTAACGAGCGATGAGGCGACGGCGAGAAGCGGGTGACAAGCAGATGCCTGGCGAACTTAGAAACACCCTGCCGCGGGTGATGACAGTCAAGGAACTGTCGGCCTACCTGCGGGTGCATCCTTCGACCATCTACAAGCTGCTGCGACGCGGCGAGTTGCCGGGCTTCAGGATCGGCACCGACTGGCGCTTCAACGCTGAAGTCATTGATCGCTGGTGCCTGCAGCGGAACCTGAAACCGGGCGAGCCCGGCAAGACCTGATCGGCGCTCTCGCGCCACAGCGCGATTCCACCAGCTCTCTGATTCCTCCGCCGGCAAGCCGGCGCGTCGTCCCGGCCACCGCAGCGCCAGTCAGTTCATCGCCATACTCTCCACACGGGAATCTGCGTGGTGCACGCTGCGCTGAATCAGATGGGTCCGAAACGGTCTTGACGACCAGCGTGGCATTCTGGTCTATCTCAACATACCCTCCGTTTAATGAACGCCGCAGCACGAAAACACACCGCCCGTGGCGTGGCTGCGCCTCGTCCGCGCGGCTCGCTGGATGGGGTGCTGATTGAAGCCGCGATGGACCTGTTCGCCGCCTACGGCTATCGCGGCACTTCGCTGGCGCGGATCGCACGCGCAGCAGGTGTTACCAAGGGTGCGCTCTATTGGCATTTTGCCGACAAGGAAGACTTCTTCGTCGCGGTCGCCGAGCGCGTGCTCGAGGACTGGAGGGTTTCGCTCGAGAGCCGTGAGCCCGCCACCACTCGTGCGGAGTATGAGGCCGAGTTCATCGATCGCTTCAAGACGGCGGCGAAGCTCAACGAGCACAATCCGTGGGTCAGCCGGCTGCTGCTGATCGTCAGCCTCGAGTCGCACAAGATCGGGCCGCGCGTGCTCAGAATGATCCGCAAGCAGAATCTGCGCGGCTTCGCGCAGCTGCACGATCTGGTCAACCGCGGCAAGCAACTCGGCGCGCTCGATCCCGAGTTGGACGCGGAGTGGGCGGCCAGCCAAATCTTCGCATGCTATCTGGGATTGGCGACGCTCTGGTACCTGCACGGCGAGCGCTTCAAGCCCAGCCGCTCGCTGGATCGGATGGCGCGCGAGCTGCTGCACCAGTGGAAGGCCGCATGAAAGCCGGACTGATCTACGAGATAGAATCGGTCAAGCCCCACGCGCCCGGCCACGAGTACCGGGTCTTTTGGGAAACGATGGAGCAGATCGAGTTGGCCGACCGGCTCGGTTTCGACTCGGTATGGACCGTCGAACACCACTTTCTCAACGAGTTCTCCTACTGCTCGGCGCCTGAAGTCTTCCTGGCCTGCGTCAGCCAGCGCACCAAGCGCATCCGCATCGGGCACGGCGTGGTCGTGCTGCCATTCAACCATCCGGTGCGCGTCGCGGAACGGATCGCCGTGCTCGATATCATGTCGAACGGGCGGGTCGAGTTTGGCACCGGCCGCGCAACCAGCATGGCGGAGATCCTCGGCTTCGGGATGCAGCCGCAGGACACCCGGCCGCGATGGATCGAAGCAGTCGAGATGATCCCGCGGATGTGGCGCGAGGATCCGTTCTCCCATCGCGGCAAGTACTGGACAGTCGAGCCGCCAGTATCGGTGATTCCCAAGCCGATCCAGCAGCCCCATCCGCCGATGTGGGTGGCCTCGACCAACCCCGAAACGTTCGCGCTCGCCGGCGAGCGTGGCCTTGGCGTGTTGTGCTTCACGCTTGGCGTAGCGCTGGAAGACGTTGCGCCGCGGATCGCGCTGTATCGCGAGAAAATCCGCGCCGCCCGGCCGGCCGGACTTACGATCAACAATCAGGTCTCGATGAACATCATGGGGCTGATCGGCGATGATCCTCGCGCGACCGAGGAGATCGCGCGTGACGCCATCCTCTGGTATGTGCGCCGCGGCTTCGAAATCGTCTCGACCGTCGCCAAGGCGGCGCCCAGTGAGAAGACCTATTCCTATCTGAACACTGCGGCGAAATTCGATCCCGATCAGATCACCGGCGACTACTACAGCTTCCTCAAGGAGGGCGATCTGATCGCGGTCGGCGGGCCCGAGCAGGCGCTGCGCGTGGCGCGGCGCTATCGGGAGATCGGCGCCGATCAGGTGCTGTTCTTTTTGCAATACGGCCGCATCCCGCACGATCGCATCCTGCGGTCATTGGAACTGATCGCAAAGCATGTGCTGCCCGAAATCCAGTCATGGTCGACGCCGGGCGCGGTAACCGAAATCGGCGCCGTAGCCCGCTAAACGATCGCTCAGGATCAGAAGGAGACTCCACGATGGACTTGGGCTTGCAGTATGAGATCCAGCGCAGCCGGCCGCACTACGACGGCTTCATGTACGACATCTACCATCAGGCGACCGAGCAGGTGAAACTTGCCGACCGGCTTGGCTATCACTCGGTGTGGACGGTCGAGCACCACTTTCTGAATGAATGGTCGTACTCGTCGGCGCCTGAAGTGTGGTATGGCGCGCTCAGCCAGGTGACCAGCCGAATCCGGCTGGGCCATGGTGTCTGCCTGCTGCCGATTCCCTTCAATCACCCGGTGCGCGTCGCCGAACGGATCGCCGTGCTCGACATCATGTCGAACGGGCGGGTCGAGTGCGGCACCGGCCGCTCGATCACGGAATCGGAGCTGGGCGGATTCAACATCCATCCCGAAGATTCGCGCCCGATGTGGGAGGAAGCGATCTCGCAGATTCCCAAGATGTGGACTCAACCGGTGTATGAAGGATTTGACGGCAAATACTTCAAGATGCCGCCGCGCGAGGTGATCCCCAAGCCGATCCAGAAACCGCATCCGCCGCTGTGGGTCGCATCAACACAACCCAGCACATGGGATGTCGCCGGCCAGAAGGGCATCGGCGCGCTGGGCTTCGGCATCTCGGAGCCAGGCATCCTCGAAGGGCTGGTGAAGAGGTACAAGCAGGCGATTCGCAACTGCGAACCGGTCGGCGCGTTCGTCAATGACAAGACCGCGGCGGCGACGGTCGCCGTATGCGCGCCGACGCGTGAAGAGGCGATCGCGATCGGCAAGGACGCAATCGATTTCACCACTCGCAAGGCCGCCGAGCTTTTCACGCCCTTCGCCAAGCAGGAAGTGAAGGGCTACGAGTATTACAAGAAAATGGCCGAGCAGGCGGTCGCGATCGGCGACTACCGGTTGTCCACCGCGGATCTCGAAAAGAGAATCGAGGCCGGCTCGGTAATGGTCGGCGATCCCGAAGACTGCCTCAAGGTGGCCAAGCGCTATCAATCGGCGGGCGTCGATATGCTGCTGATGCTGGTGCAGGTGGGTGCGATTCCGCACGAGAAAGTGATGCAGACCATCGAGCTGATGGCCAAGTACGTGATGCCGAAACTTCGCGAGAGCGGCGAGAAGGCGGCAGCGGCGTTCTAGTCTGAGCGTCCATGGCGGTTGCTTACAAAGAGGGGGGAAGGTGTATCTGCCACCCCGCTCTCATTCTTCAGCGAGCCGTACACCGGAGCAGAATCCGCTGAATCGTAGACGAAGAGCGCCTGATGTCTTGTTCGAGACCGGACCGCGCAGCGACTTGGGACCCGCACTGTACGGCGAGTCACACTTCGCCTACCTGAACCGTTCGGGCCGGTCAGAATTCGGTCGCGTCCGTCAGATCCTCGAGGAGTGGCTGTCCCGATATCCCAAAGACGATCGATCAGAGTGGATCGCACGTTTTCGCTCACGTCGAGACGAACACTTTCATTCCGCCTTTTTCGAGCTCTACCTTCACGAAGCTCTTGTCTGCCTAGGAACCAGGGTCTCGGTGCACCCTGACCTGCCGGCCAGCAGTGGGCACCCGGACTTTCTGTTCGACGAGCCGTCAGGCCAGAGGTCCTACCTTGAGGCGACCGTTGTGCTATCCCTGTCGAAGGAAGAGCAGGCCGCTGCAGCACGCATGAATCAGGTCTATGATGCCCTGAATAGAAAGCTCGACTCCCCTGACTTCTTCCTCGGCCTGAGAATACGCGGAACTCCAGCAACGCCCGTCCCCGCCGGGAGACTCCGATCATTTCTCGAGGCAAAACTCGCGACGGTCGACCCAGACGAGTGCAAAGCGCTGCTTGAGCAAGGTGGTGCGCAGAAACTTCCGAGGTGGCAGTTCGGGTGGGCCGGGTGGCAGATCGAGTTCGTGCCAATTCCGAAGTCCAAGAACCGCCGTGGGAGCCCGGGACTACGACCTATCGGGTGGGAGATGCCGGAGTTTCAGTACGTAGACGACCGGACCCCTATCCGTGATGCGATCCTCAAGAAGGCCACCGCATATGGAGACCTGAACGAGGCTTACGTGATTGCCGTGAACGCCCTCGGAGTATCCGTGGACCAGACGAGCATCCTAGAAGCTCTCTTCGGGCGCGAGCAGTTCGTAGTGCGTCACGGTTCCGACGGCAGACCGCTAGCGTTGGAGCCGCACCGAGCACCGGATGGTGTGTGGACAAGCGCTTCCGGTCCCCGCTTCCATCGAGTATCTGCCGCCCTTCTGGTGACTGGCCTCATGCCGTGGAACGTTGCCTCGAAAGTACCAACGCTCTACCACAACCCTTGGGCCGAAAGGCCCTACTCCGGTTGTCTGACGCGGTTGCCGCAAGTTGTTCCACAGGAATCCACGCTCACGGCTCGCGAGGGTATAGGCTCTGCTGACCTCTTTGGCTTTCCCCCAGCGTGGCCGCGATGCTGAAGCCAGTTAACCGCACCGCGAGCTGAAGCGCGCCGCCCGCTAAGCTCGGAATGACATCGCGGGCCAATTGAACACCAATGTCATTTCGAGCGGAGTCTGCGGAGTGAGGAATCCCGGATCATTGTCCGGTTAGGTCGAGGTCAGCCCACGAGTCCGCAGCGTCGCCGGCGAGATCCGGCCGGGATTCACGCCGGGCTCATCGGTCATACGCTGCGGCCGCGCGGCGCTCCCGGCGTCTCCACCAGCCGCGCGCCACTCGGCCTGACTTCAAGCGCCCGGCCGAACAGCGAGTCGTCCGCGACCAATGTATATATCGCCTCGGCAATCGCCTCCGGCTGGATGATCTTGCTCGGCAGCCAGGACTTCATCCCGGCGGCTTCCGCCTCAGCCACGCCCTTGCGCACCATCGGCGTATCCGTGATTCCCGGACATACGCAATTCACGCGAATCTTGCGCTCGGCCCACCACGGGGCCAGCGAATATGTGAAGTTCACCACTCCTGCCTTCGCCGCTCCGTAAATCGGATCGAGCGGATGCGGGTACAGTCCCGCCATCGACGCTGTGTTGATGATCACGCCACCGCCGCGCTGTGCCATCAGCGGAGCTGCGACATAACAACCAAGGATTACCGCGGTCAGGTCGAGATCGATCACGCGCTTCCATTGCTGCAGGGGCGCGGCGGGATATCCCGGCGGGCCTACCGCGATGCCCGCGTTGTTGTGCAGGATGTCGAGCCGGCCGAAGCGAGAGATTGCGGTATCACACATCCGGCGCGTTTGCTCGGCGTCGTTCACATCGGTCCTGATGAACGCGGTTTGCCCGCCTTTGCCTTCGATGAGCCGGACCGATTCTTCACCCATCGCTGAATCGAGGTCGGCGATCACGATCGATGCGCCCTCGCTCGCCAGGCGCTGCGCCGTCGCGCGTCCGATTCCCGAACCTCCACCCGTGATGACCGCGACCTTGCCCTTGATGTTCATGACTGGAGACTCCTCTCTCGATTCAACCGCAAACCCTGCACGCTACCCGACGCGGCCCAGCACGACGCCGAGAATCAGCAGCGTCAGCACCGTCGCCGTCAGGAAGATGAAATACGTGTCGCGCTCCTTGAGGAAAAACACAAACGCGAACGCTACGCGCCCGATCGGCACCAGCGTCAGCACCAGCAGCCCTACCATCAGGACCGCGCGGGGCTGTCCGCGCAGCCCTTGTCCGAATAGCTCGGTCCATCGTTCCTGCGGGAAGGTCACGCCCGGCGCCTGTAGTTCGTGGAAGCGCTCGACGAAGCGCTGCGGGCCGTACATACCGATGATGATCAGCCCGATCACGAGAATCACTGCACTGGTTGTGACCGAGACGCGCAAGATCACCGGCGTCCAGACGCGCAGGATGCGGTCTTCGTCTTCGCGCGCCATCGCTAGATTCCGCTCGTCGCCCGCCACATCATCTCGATTGCGATCAGGACGAGGATTGCGACGAACACTACGCGCAGGGCCTGCACGTTCGCATGCGCCAGCACGCGGCTTCCGATCAGCGCACCCGCCGTGACGCCCAACGCGACCGGCGCAGCGATTATCGTCGCGACGTCGCCGCGCGACAGGAACACCAGCGCGCCCGCGCCGGCGGTGACGCCGATCATGAAGTTGCTGGTGGCGCTGGAGACCTTCAGCGGCAGATGCATGATCCCGTCCATCGCCATCACCTTGAGCGCGCCCGAGCCGATTCCCAGCAGGCCGGACATGACGCCCGCGATTACCATCACGGCGGCGCCGGCGGGCAGGTTGCGCACGCCGTAGGTGACCATCCGCCCCTGCGCGTCGGGAAAGCTTCCGCCGAGCCTCAGCCGCTCCGCCAGCGCATCGCAGGTCGGCACGATCTCATCGCCATACTTGCCAATTGCGAAGTACGCCGAGACCAGCATCATCGCTGCGAAGATCAATTCAAGCGTGCGCGCAGAAAGCACGCCGACCATGAATGCGCCCGTGATCGCGCCCGAGGTGGTGGCGACTTCCAGCGCCATCGCCACGCGCAGATTGGTCCACCCATCGCGCACGAATGCGGCGCTGGCGCCTGCGCTGGTCGCGACGACCGAGATCAGGCTCGCGCCAATCGCGATGTGAATCGGCAGATGACCCCAAATCACGAGCGCCGGCACGATGAACACCCCGCCGCCGAGACCCGAGATTGAGCCGATGAAGCCTGAGAGGAGCGCGAGGCCGAGCAGTTCCGAGACGATTGTCAGCACGCAGCGGACTCTCGGACCAAGCGTGCCGGCGCGGTGTCAGATTTCACAGACCGCTCGTTCGAGGTCGAGCACCATGAGCAGCCGGCCGAATCCGATGTATTGGCCGATCGCCATGCCCAGTTCCACGATCTCCGGATCGGTGAATTCCTTGCGCATGCGCACGAAGAAGTCATCGCCGATCGAGTGATGGTCACGCGCCATCAGCTCGGCGAATTCGAGCGCCAGCCGCTCGCGCTCGGTGAACTCGGACGCCGTCCGCCATTCCGCCAGCTTCCCGATCTTGCTCTCCGTGAGTCCTCTTTCCATCGCCGATGGAAAGCGTGCTTTGCTTCAAGTCAGGCATTGATTGAGCTCGGCGATGCGCAGCCGCACCATCTCCTTGAGCTCCGGCGGCACAACGCCCCCGTTATGCATCGGGTAGTAGAAACGGAAGTATGCCTCGAACATCTCGGGGCGATGGCCGAGTACGCGCAGCACGGTCGAGCTGGCGCCAGCTTGGTCGGCGGCCTCGGCCTGCTTGCGCATCTCGGGCGCCAGTTGCTCGTTGCCGAGCACGCTCAGTCGTGACATCAGCTCTCTCCCGGCCTTGGAAAATGGCTCGCGGCAATCGTAGTCGAACGGCGCGCGGGTTGGAAAGCGGCCCCAGACCGCAGTCGCCAGCATGCAGCCCCTCGGCTGCGCCGACGCGAGAGCATGCATCGCGGCGGGGCCCAAATCACGCGGATATGCAGGGTTTTCGGCGATCATCAATTGCGGCATCTGGTTTGCTCTATAGACTGTGCGTGAGGCTCGATGTGCGGGAATCGAATGAGAATGGCTATAATCGCGCGCTGAGCGGCGCGGCCGCTTCGCCTCTCTGGCCCGCGCGCAAGGTTCACGCGAAGCCCAAAGCAGAGGCTTACCGAAGATGTTCGGTTTTCTCATATTCGTCGTGATCGTCATCGCGCTGGTACAGCGGCATCGCTACTCGGCGATGAAGAGCGACGGTTCGCAGCGCCGCTATCGCGTCCGGAACAGCGGCGGGTCTTGGAGCACAAAGTGTGAGAAGGGTTGGGACAAGGTCTGGGAAAAGCCCTACGGTCAGTACTCGCGCAAGATTGAGCGTTACGCCGAACGCTACAAGAGAAAGGCGGAGCACTACGCGCAACGGGCCGAGCGATGGGCCGCGCAGTTCGAGCGCACCGCGGGCGTGAAATCCGCGCCCCAACAGTCTCCACCGCCTCCACCAAGCGCACCGCCCAAGCCGGCGCCGTCGGAGGATGAGGCCTATCGGCAGGCGCGCGCGCAGGCTGCCCGCGAGGCCGGATTCTACATGCATCTGATGTGGTACGGGATCACGATCGGTTTCCTGTTCTTCATCAATCTGCTGACGACCTCGTATCCATGGTTCCTGTGGCCGGCGCTGGGCTGGGGTTTCGGCCTGATGAGTCATTTCGCGGCGGTCTACGGATGGGACTGGATCCGCCAACGGGTGTTCGAGCCGGCCATTCAGCGCGAGGTACAACGCGAGGTGCTGCATGAGAAGGAAGCGTTGCAGACCGAGAAACAGAACTCGCTTGACGAATTGACTGCCACCTTTGCCCACGAAATCCGCAACCCGATCGCCGCGGCCAAGAGTCTCGTGCAGCAGATGGGCGAAGACCCGACCTCGGGTGAGAATGTCGAATACGCCAAAGTGGCGCTCGACGAATTGGCGCGCGTCGAGCGCAGCGTGTCGCATCTGCTCAAGTACGCCAAGGAAGAGGACTACAACTTCGGCAACGCCAACCTCGCGGTGGTGCTCGACTCGTCGCTTACCCAGATGCGCCAGAAACTCGAGAGTCATCAGGTGGCCGTGTCGCGCAACTATCTCGGCGGGCCGACGATCCGTGCCGACGCCGACAAGCTGCGTCAGGTGTTCTCCAACGTGATCGACAACGCGATCGATTCGATGGATTCGACGCAAGGCGAACGGCGCCTCGAAGTCGCAATCTCATCCGACAAGGGCGCTGGCTTCGCCTCGATCGGGATACGCGACAACGGCTGCGGCATCGCAGAAGACAGGCTCGCCAAGATCTTCAATCCCTTTTACACCTCGAAGACCAACGGCACCGGCTTGGGGATGGCGGTGGCGAAGAAGATTGTCGAGGCGCATCGCGGCACTATCGAGGCACAGAGCGAGATTGGTGCCGGCACCGAATTTCGTATCGTTCTGCCGCTCAGCGACGCGCCGCGCGAGACTCGCGAATCGCGCCACGCCGAAAGCGCGTCTGCGGCCGGCGACGGACAACTTGCGACGACCGCTGCAAACGTGGGCGAGGAACAGCCCGCATCTGCTCCTGAAGCCAGCAACAACGGCGCACCCGCACCAACCTGGAGCACGCTCAAGTCATGAAGGGAAGGTTGCTCATCGTTGATGACGAACCGGGCATCGTCGTCGCCCTCAAGGGGCTCTTCACCAAGGAGAGCTACGAGGTCGAGACCGCTTCGTCGGGCGAAGAAGCCCTGGAGAAAATCAAGGCTGGCCTGTTCCACGTGATCATCACGGACCTCAGCATGAAGGGAATCAGCGGGCTGGAGCTGTTGCGCAAGGCGCGCGCGCTCGATCCCGAATGCGCGGTCTTCATGATCACGGCTTACGGCACGCAGCGCATCGCGGTCGAAGCGATGAAGGCCGGGGCCGAGGACTATCTGCCCAAGCCGTTCGACAACGACGAGCTGCGCCTGAAAGTCCGCAAGGTGATGGAGAATCAGCTCCTGCGCCGCGCGCATCGCCAGCTGCTCGAACGCGTGCGGCTTGATACCGGCCGCTTCGAGAACATGATCGGCAAGTCGCGTGCGATGATGCGCGTGTTCGAGACCATCGAGAAGGTCGCCCCGACCGACGTGACCGTGCTGGTCCGCGGCGAATCTGGCACCGGCAAAGAGCTGGTCGCGCGCGCAATCCATTTCCGCAGCCCGCGCGCTACGCGGCCGTTCGTCGCCGTCAATTGCGCGGCGTTTTCGCGCGAGCTGGTCGAGAGCGAACTCTTCGGCCATGAGAAGGGCGCCTTCACCGGCGCGGTCGCGCGCCGCGAAGGCAAGTTCGAGGCGGCCGACGGCGGCACGCTGTTCCTCGATGAGATCGGCGACATGGGGCTGGAAACGCAGGCCAAGCTGCTGCGCGTGCTGCAGGAGCAGCAGTTCGAGCGTATCGGCGGCAACCAGCCGCTCAAGGTCGATGTGCGGATCATCGCGGCGACCAACCAGGACCTCGAAGCGATGGCGAAGCAGGGCCGCTTCCGCGAGGATCTCTACTACCGCATCAAGGTGGTCGAAGTGCGTATCCCGCCCGTGCGCGAGCGGCGCGAAGATATCCCGCTGATGGTCGAGCATTTTCTGCGCGAGGCGGCCGAACGTTTCGGCGGCACGCCCAAGCAGCTCACACCGGAGGCAATGCGCGAGTGCATCGAGCGGCCTTGGAAGGGCAACGTGCGATCGCTCAAGGCCGCCATCGAGCAGGCCGTGATTCTGTCGCCGGGCTCGGATATCACGCCGCACGATCTGTTCGGCAGCGCCCCCGAAGACGACCCGCCCGCACCACGCTCCGGCAACGGAACCCCGGCGCGCGGAGTCGCCGAGAGCGAGACGCCAGCGGGGGATCAGCTCAAGTTCCGCGACGCGAAAGAGAAGTTCGTCGGCGACTGGGAGCGCGATTACTTCGTCAGGGCTCTCAGAGCCACCGGCGGTAACATCTCGCGCGCCGCCGAGCGGGCCGGGATGTACCGGCAGAGTTTCCAGCAAAAGATGCGCGAGCTGGGGATCACTGTCGCGGAGCTGGGGCTCAAGGCCGACGAAGAGTAGCCCGGAGACTCACGATGGACGACGACACTATTCATATTCATCCACCGCTGTTCGCGGCACTGTGCCTGATCACTACCCTGACGCTCCAGTACATGCTGCCTAGCCTGCGCCTGTTCCATTCACCGCATCACGTGATGGGTCCGCTGCTGGTGACGGCCGGACTGGCGGCGATGCTGCCGGCCGCGACGATCTTCAGCAGCCGCGGCACCACCAAGAATCCCTACGGCGAGCCGGCCACCTTCGTCTCGTCGCCGCCTTACACCTTCACGCGCAACCCCATGTACCTGGGAATCATGCTGAGCCTGGTCGGGCTCGCGGTATGGGCTGGGTCGGCGGTGATGCTACTGGCGCCGCTCGCCTTCTATCTGGCGATCGACCGGCTGGTGATCCCGCGCGAGGAGCGGACGATGGAGCGGCTCTTCGGCGATGAATATGTCCAATACAAGGCCCGCGTGAGGCGATGGCTCTAGCTCCGCGCCCCGCCCGCGCCAGGAGGAAACGACGATGTTCTTCACGAGGATTTTTAGCCTGATCGGTGGCAAGCTCACGCGCTGGCTCAAGGCGCGCGAGAGCCGCGACCCCGAGGCGGTGTACGAAGCGGCGATCACGGAGCGGATGCGCCGTTATCGGCAGCTCAAGGACGCCGCCGCCGGCGTCATCTATATGCGCAACAAGCTGACCCGCGAGCTCAAGGAGAAGAGCGCCGAGATGGCCGAGGTCGAGGAGCAGACGCTGCAGGCCGTCGACATGAACGAGGACCAGTGCGCGCTCATCCTGATCCAGCGCAAGGGCACGCTCTGGAATGATTGCCAGCGGCTGCGCGATGAACTCTCGGAGCTGACCGTCGAAGCCGAGGACGCGAAGAAAAACCTGCTCGCGTTCAAGAACGAAATCGAGAGCCTCAAGATCGAGAAAGTGCGGATGATGGCGCGGCTCAAGAATGCCCAGGCCCGCGCGCGCATCCAGCACGCGCTCGAAGGGCTCTCCTATGAGGAAGATCTGCGGGCGCTGGAGGAAGTGCGCGATTTCATCGCACGCACACTGGCCGCGACCGGCGTCAACCGCGAGCTGCATACCGGCGAACTCGGCGAGAAGCTCGAGAAGATCCGCGAGGCGCAACAGAACGCGCATGCGCGCGCGGAGCTCGATGAGCTCAAGCGCCGTCGTCGTCCGCCACTTGCGCCGCTGGCGCTGTTCAAGCAGGCGGCCGAGGCCGCATCGGGATCAAACGGCGGCGCGCAATAGCACATAGAGCGCTGCTGCACGCCCACAGAGAGGACACAACGGATGCGCAGCCCAACGATGATCCTCTTGGCAATCTCCCTTGGCGCCACCGGATGCTGGCGGAGCCAGGAACATCGCCTGACCGATCAGCGCTCCGGCGAGAACGTGGCGGCAAGAGTCCCGGGACGCAGCGCGGATATGGTGATCACCTCTGTAGGCGCGTTCGGCGGCCCCAACGTAAACGTCAAGTTGGGCGGTACTCTTTGTAGCGGACGCGTAACGCTGGCGGGTGGCGAAGCGACCGTCGTCGATTCGTGCTTCACGGGCGACTCGAACATCGTGCTTTGTACCGACGCGACCACGCCCAGCCCGATCAAGTGCAAGCCGGAGGTCGGCAAGCTTCTGCTTAGCGGCTCTGGCAACGATGTAGTCGCATACGCCCGCGTGCAGTAGGTCGTGGAAGTAGACGCATCTATGGAAGTGGACGCATCAGCGGACCGCGCGGAACGTTGGGCAAGAAGCCGTGTACAAATCAGCGGCGGCTGCGACCATCGTCGCGCCGGCCGTCTCGACGATGCGATCACGTGTTTCAGGCGCGCGCATGACTTGGGCGTCGATAGCATCCGGCTGCATACGAGCGCGCACGCGTGGCTGGCGCGGGCCTACGCACAGAAAGGCGACTGGCGCGAAGTTTACCTCAACGCGATGTTCGCGATGTTCGCCGTGATCGTGACTCCATTGCGAAACCTGCGCGGCCAGCGGCCCCAAGGGTTCACGACAACCTGAGCGACTAACCG
>JBGPUE010000087.1:0-14382 GCA_041491005.1 Binataceae bacterium (SeqCode)
CGCCGTTCAATGGAGCACCCGATACAGGTAGTACGCCACGATCGCGATCGCGCCGAGCAGGTAGACGAACGCGTAGTGCTGCACGTTGCCGGTCTCGGTGCGGCGCGCGAGTCCGCCGCTTGCTTCGACGGTGATGCCCGCGCCCTCGACCAGCCCGTCGATCGCGTACGAGTCGATCACCCGCCCGAGCACATAGCGCGACATGAAGAACAGCGGACGCGAAATCAACAGGTCGTAGGCTTCATCGATGTAGTACTTGTCCAGCAGCAGCCGGTAGATTGCGGCGGTCTGCTCGGCGATGAGGCCGGGCAGCGCGGGCGACTGCATATAGAGGATGTATGCGATCGCAATTCCGATCGCCGAAGCGCCGGTAGCCGCAATCGAGAGCAGGGCCGCGCTCGCCTCGATATATGGCTTGAACTCGCCGACTACCGGCGCGAGGAAGCGCGCGAACGCATCGCCCCACAGCATCCCGTTGGGAAGCCCGACCCATCCGCCGATTACAGCAAGTGTCGCGAGAATCATCAGCGGCGCCGTCATCACCGGTGGCGACTCATGCAGGTGATGTTCGCGGTCGGGCTCGACGCGTGATTGGCCGAAGAAGGTCATGAAGATCAGCCGGAACATGTAGAGCGCGGTGAACGCTGCGGTCACGACGCCGATCAGCCACAGCCAGGTATGACCTGAGGTGAAAGCGGCTTCGAGGATCAGGTCCTTGGAGAAGTAACCCGAGAAGCCCGGCACGGCGGTAATCGCAAGCGCTGCGATCAGCATCGTCGCATACGTGATCGGCAGCTTGTGGCGCAGCGCGCCCATCTTGTTCATGTCCTGTTCGCCGCCCATCGCATGGATCACAGATCCCGCGCACAGGAAGAGCAGCGCCTTGAAGAAGGCATGCGTCATGAGGTGGAAGATTCCGGAGGCGAACGCACCCACACCGACGCCGAGGAACATGTAGCCGAGCTGGCTGATCGTCGAGTACGCCAGCACCTTCTTGATATCGGGCTGCACGATCGCGATCGTCGCCGCGAAGAGCGAAGTGAACGCGCCGATCGTTGCGACCGTGTCGAGTGCAGCCGGGCTGAGGCTGAAGATGAAACCGAGTCGCGCGATCATATACACGCCGGCCGTCACCATCGTGGCGGCATGGATCAATGCGCTGACCGGCGTCGGGCCGACCATCGCATCGGGCAGCCATACATAGAGCGGGATCTGCGCGGACTTGCCGGTCGCGCCGAGGAACAGCAGCAATCCGGCCGCCGTCGCGATCGCGGGGCTGATGTCGCCAGCATGCGCGCGCAAGTCGGTGAAGCTCAGCGTCCAGACGCCATGCTGGCTCAGCGCGGCAACCAGCGTGAACATCCCCAGCAGGAAGCCCGCGTCGCCGATGCGATTGACGACGAACGCCTTGCGCCCGTTGTAGGCGTATTGCGGATTCGTGTACCAAAACGAAATCAGCAGGTAGGAGCAGAGACCGACGCCCTCCCAACCGACGAACATCATCACGAGGTTGTCTGCCAGCACCAGCGTCAGCATCGAGAGCATGAAGAGGTTCATGTAGGCGAAGAAGCGCGCGTAGTCCTCGTCATGCGCCATGTAGCCGACCGAGTAGAGATGAATCAGCGCGCCTACGCCGGTGACGATCATCACCATCACACCCGACAGCGCGTCGAGGCGCAGCCCGAGATCGACGTGGAAACTGCCGGCGGCGATCCAGCGCCAGAGCGTGAATGTCAGCGCGCTCCCGGGCGGCATCGCCATCAGGCGGATGAATGCCCAGGCCGCGAAGACGAATGCTCCGAACACGGCGCCCGGACCGGCGAGATTCACGCGGGCACGGCCGGCACGCGCGCCGAAGAAGACATTGAAGAGCACGCCAAGCGCCGGAAACAGCAGAATTAGTGCAAGGGCGGGAAACTCGGTCGTCATCATCTACCAGCGCATCAGGTCGAGATCATCCGCGTTGACAGTTTCGCGATTGCGGAAGACCGAGAGGATGATCGCCAGTCCAACCGCCGCTTCAGCCGCCGCCACGGTCATCACGAAAAACACGATCACCTGCCCGTCCATCGAGCCCAGCGCGCGCCCGAGCGCGACAAAGGTCAGGTTGACCGCGTTAAGCATCAGCTCGATCGACATAAACATCACGATGATGTTGCGCCGGATGAGCACACCGGTGACGCCGATGGCGAAGATCGCAGCACCCAGCGCCATCACGTAGCCGGTCGGGATCATCGCGGATTCTCCGCGGAGATCGCGCTCTCGCTGCGCGACGATCGCAGGCCTGAATCAGGCATTCTGCGCGCGAGCGCGACCGCGCCGACCACCGCCGCCAGCAACAACACCGAGGTGATCTCGAATGCGATCAGGTAATCGGAGAAGAGCAACTCTGCGAGACTTTCGATCGACCCGTACTCGGCGGTGACGGGCATCGGGCGGCCCGCGGCCGTTCCGCGCGCGACGATCGCGAACAGTTCAGCGACCAGCGCAGCCGCGCCAAGCGAGCCGAACAGCTTGAGCGCCAGATGGCCGCCATCGCTCGGCTCGCGTTGCAGGTTCAGGAGCCAGATCACGAACAGGAACAGGACCATGATCGCGCCGGCATAGACGATCGCCTGCAGCAAGCCGACTGTCAGCGCACCCATCTCGATGAACAGCAGGGCGATGACCAGCAGCGCCATCACCAGCGAGAGCAGGCTGTGTATGGGGTTGCGCTGAAGCACGACGCCCAGCGACGCGATGATCGCCAGCGCGGCGAGAAACATGAATAGCGGCGGCATCAGCCAGGCCTCCCGGCCACCACCACTACGAACGCAGTCGCCACTACATTGAGGAGGCCCGCCGGCAGCAGCACCTTCCATCCCAGCCGCATCAGCTGGTCGTAGCGGAAACGCGGCAGCGTCCAGCGAATCATGCCCTGGAAGAGGCAGAAGAAAACCACCTTCGCCAGGAATGCGATCACACCGAGGATCGATACGGCGAGACTCGGGATCATGATCATCGCGCCGCCCGGCAGATGGAATCCGTCGCGGTAGAGATACGGGATCTGCCATCCGCCGAAAAAGAACGTCGTCACCAGCATCGCGACCAGCGCGACTTCAGCAAGGTCGGTCAGCATAAAGGCCGCCTGCTTGCCGCCTGAATATTCCACGAAGTAGCCAAGGATCAGCTCCGACTCGCTCTCGGGCAAATCGAACGGAACGCGCTTGGATTCCGCGATGCCAGCCGTAAAGAAGATGATGAACGCGAGTGGCTGCAAGAAGACGCCCCAGCGCGGGATCCATCCCCACCACAGCTCGCCCTGCCGCCGGCACATCTCCTGCAAATCGAGCGTGCCGAAGGCCATCACCACCGAGATGATGGCGAGGCCCAGCGCCAGCTCGTATGAGATCATCTGCGCGGTGGCGCGGATGGCGCCGAGCAGCGCCCAACGATTGTTCGAGGCCCATCCGCCGAGCGCAATGCCATAAACGCCGACACCGATCGTCGCGAGGATATAGAGCACAGCGACGTTGAGGTTGGTGGCCTGCAGATTGTATGCGTGGCCGCCGATCGCGATCGTGTCGCCGAACGGAATCGCGACGAAGGTCACCAGCACCGGGAAGAGTGCGAGGAACGGCGCGAGTCCGTGCAAGAACTTGTCGGCGCCCTCGGGAACGATGTCTTCCTTGGTGAAGAGCTTGATCGGATCCGCGATCAGCGTGTTGATGATGCCCAGATTGGGCAGACCCAGCCGCCGGCCAATCCCGAAAATCGCGGCCCGGTTGGCGCCAACGCGATCCTGAATCAGCGCGCTGCCCTTGCGCTCGAAATAGAGCATCAACAGCGCCAGATGCAGCGCGATCGCGAACATCAGCACCGCTTCGACCGCGCTGACGATCAGTTCAGTCGCCACGGGCCGCCAGTTCGTCAATCAGCCGAGTGACCGACTCCGGGCTGAGGTTCTCATAGTACTGATCGTGATTGAGCTGCAGCATCGGAGCGGTGCCGCATGAGGCCATGCATTCGACCTGCGACAGCGTGAAGCGGCCATCCTGCGTGGTCTGGCCGGGCTCGATGGCGAGTTTGCGCCGGATGCAGTCGACGATCTGGTCTGCGCCACGCAGCCGGCATGACAGATTCGTGCAGACTTCGAGATGCCAGCGGCCGACCGGCTGGCGATAGAGCATCGTATAGAACGACACCACCGCCCGCACATGAGATGGCGGCAACTCCATCAATCGCGCGACATATTCCTCGACCGCGGTGCTGATCCATCCGAAATCTCGCTGTGCCATCCACAGCGTCGGCAGCAGCGCCGCCTGCCGGGTCGGATAGTGCGTCAGCACCTCGCGGTATTCCTCAAGGGTCCGGTCTGAGAACTTGACCTCGGATTGGTCGGACATTGGTCAGAGTCGATGGCCGCGCGTTGGTTGACGAAATGACTTGCCGTCTTTGAGAATCCAATGACTGGTATCGAAAACGATGCAGCTGGGCAAGCTTGCGGCGGTGAATCTGCTGGCTCGAGCCGCGCGATGGAAGGCCGACGAGGCCAAACTTGCGAGGCTGCGCACTCTGGGTTATCGTCCGGCAGGCTGACGAGCTAGGATGGATTAGTTTCGGGCAGGTCAACTCTGCCGCATCACGGAGGAACCAGTTATGCGCGACGTATCGATTGTCGGTGCCGGAATGGTCAAGTTCGGCAAGTACCTCGACACCAGCATGAAAGTACTGGCGCGCGACGCCGTGAACAATGCGCTCGCCTCGGCGGGGACTGAGTCGAAGCTCGTGGAAGCCGCCGTGGTCGGCAACGCGATGGCGGGTCTGGTCACCGGCCAGGAGTGCGTGCGCGGCCAAGTCGTGCTTCGCGAGATGGGCATCGGCGGAATCCCGATCGTCAATTGCGAGAATGCATGCGCGAGCTCTGCCACCGCGTTCCATCTGGCATGGCTCTACGTCGCATCCGGGATGTACGACGTCGTGCTCGCGCTGGGGATGGAGAAGCTCTATCACACGGACAAGAAGGTCTCGTACGGCGCGATCGGCTCAGCCGTCGACGTCGAACTGATGCAAAAGATGATCGCCGACATGAACGCGCAGCAAGCCAAGCTCAAGGCCGAACGCGCGGCGCGCGGCGAGCCTGAGAAGCCGGGAGGCGCTGGCCAGTCGCGCTCGATGTTCATGGATTTTTACGCCGAGGGCGCGCGCGCCTATATGAAGCGTTACGGCACGACCAAGGAGCAGTTCGCGCGCGTCGCGGTCAAGAACCATTACAACGGCAGCCTCAATCCGCACGCCCAGTATCAGGAGGCCTGCACGCTGGAAGACGTGCTCAATTCTCCAGTAATCGCCGAACCGCTCACGCGCCTGATGTGCTCACCGATCGGCGACGGCGCCGCTGCGACGATCCTGTGCGCATCGTCGGTAGCCTCGCGCTTTACCAACAAACCGGTGAAGGTGCTCGCATCGATGCTGTCCTCGGGTAGCGACAAGCAGCCCGGCGACAGCGGCATCGTAACGCGCGTGGCGAATCAAGCCTTCGAGAAGGCCGGCATCGGTCCCAAGGATATCAGCGTGATCGAGTTGCACGATGCGTCCGCGCCAGCCGAGTTGATGACCTACGAAGAACTCGGCATCTGCAAACCCGGCGAGGGCGGCAGGCTAATCGATGAAGGCGCCACCGACATCACCGGACGCATTCCCGTCAATCCGTCAGGCGGCCTGCTCGCCAAAGGCCATCCAGTGGGCGCGACCGGCGTAGCGCAAATCTGCGAGATCTTCTGGCAATTGCGCGGCGAGGCCGGCAAGCGGCAAGTGGCCAATGCGAAGATCGGGCTGACCGAGAACGGGGGCGGGATGGTGCGCGGCGAGGCAGCCGCGATGTCGATCCACGTTCTCGGCATCTGAGGGCGTGTTCTCTGCGCAGCAAAGCGGCGGGAGGGCAATATGCCCTCCCGTTTTTTTCGTTCAAGGCGTTTTTCGCAGCGTGCGATGCGGCAACTTCGGATGAGAGTGATCGCGGGAGTTTCGGGCGGGCGGCGGCTCAAGGCCCCGCGCGGCGCGGCGACGCGGCCGACGCTGGCGCGCGTGCGCGAATCGATTTTCTCGCGCCTCGCTGCCCGGATCGGGTTCGAGAGCCGCATGGTGCTCGATCTGTTCGCGGGCAGCGGTGCGATGGGAATCGAAGCCCTCTCCCGTGGCGCGCAGCATGCGGTCTTCGTCGACTCATCGCGAGTGGCAGCGGCCGCGATCCGGCGCAATCTTGAGGCGCTCGCCATCGTCGATCGCGCGCGGGTATGCGCGATCGATGCGAACCGCGCGTTGGCGGACCTCGCGGCGCAAGGCGCGCGTTTCGACATGGTGTTTGTCGACGCGCCCTACCAGCGCGGACTGAGCGGCGCTGTGCTCAATCGGCTGGTTGCGCTTGAATTGCTCGCCCCGGATGCGTGGCTGGTGGTCGAAATGTCGCGGCGCGAGGAGCCGCCACAAAGCGCGGGGCTTGAGACGATCAGCGTCGCAACCCTCGGCGATCAGCGAATTGCGCTCTACCGGCGGGTGTAGGTTTAGATAGAAACCGGCTCGCAGAGAGCCCACAGGAATGCAACATGAGCAGGCAAAGGGACAGCCAGCACCGGATCGCGGTTTATCCCGGCACCTTCGATCCGATTCACAATGGCCACCTCGACATCGTGCGCCGCTGCGTCGAAGTCTTCGACGAGGTGATCGTCGCGATCGCCTACAACCCGCACAAAGACTCCTCGTTGTTCACGCCTGATGAGCGGGTCGAGATGATTCAGGAGGCGATCCGCGACCTGGAGGGCCGCGCGCGCGTGGACAAGTTCAGCGGGCTGTCGGTCGATTACGCCGAGCGCATCGGCGCGCGCGTGATCATTCGCAGCCTCCGCGCGGTAACCGACTTCGAATACGAGCTGCAGATGACGCAGATGAACAAGGAGATGAAGCCGAGTATCGAGACCGTCTTCCTGTTCGCCAACCCGGCGCTGTTCTTCAGCGCATCGCATCTGATCAAAGAGGTCGCCCAGCATGGGCAACGGCTGCCGCGGCTGGTGCCGGAGGCGGTGATGCGGCGCTTGCGCAAGAAACTCAAGTTGGACTGAATCGCTGGCGCGGCGGACCGTTTTCTCGGTGCGACGCCAAGGGTAAACTCGGTGCGCAAGATTACTCGGTGCGCGTGCGCTCTCCCATGATCAAGCTCAATCGCAGAGTTGCCGCACTCAAGCCGTCGGCTACGATGGCCGCCGACCAGCGCGCCAAGGAACTCAGGGCCGCCGGGGTGGACGTGATCTCGCTGGACGCGGGCGAGCCCGACTTCGACACGCCCGAGCGCATCAAGGAGGCGGCGCGCAAGGCGCTCGCCGCAGGCCAAACCAAGTACACGGCGGTGAGCGGGATTCCCGCGCTCAAGGAAGCGATCGCACTCAAGCTTCGCCGCGACAACGGACTCGCCTATGAAACTTCCGAGATCATCGCGTCGGCCGGGGCCAAACAGGCCGAAAGTAACCTCATCGCGACCCTGTTCGACGAAGGCGACGAGGTCATCATCCCCACGCCTGCTTGGGTGAGTTTCTCGGCGATGGTCGAGCTTGCTGGTGCGACGCCGAAGTTCGTCGAATGCCGCGAGGACCGCGGTTTTCTACTCGACCCCGCCGATCTTCGCGCCGCGATCACGCCTCGTACGCGGGGGATAATTCTCAATTCGCCGTCAAATCCGACCGGTGCGATCTATCGCGCCGAGCATCTGGCTGAGCTGGGCAAAATCCTGCTGGCAGCCGAAATCTGGACGATGTCAGATGACGTGTACGAGCACGTCGTTTACGACAGTCCGGCGCCGCACCTGTTCAAAATCGAACCGCGGCTCAAGCCCAAGGGAATCGTCTTCAACTCGCTCTCCAAGACTTACGCGATGACCGGCTGGCGCATCGGATACGCAGCCGGGCCCAAGGAAGTCATCGCCGCGGCTACGCGATTGCAGAGCCAGAACAGCGGCAACCCCGGCTCGATTACCCAAGCCGCGGCAGTCGAGGCGCTGACCGGACCGCAGGACGAACTGCAGGTGATGCTCAAGGAATTTCGGGCGCGCCGCGAGTTCGTGGTCGAGCGAGTCCGTTCGATTCCCGGTTTCGCCTTGCCCAACGTTCCCAGTGGTGCATTCTACGCCTTCGTCAACATTTCGGGACTGCTCGGAGCGAAGTGGAGGAAGGGCGTGCTGACCGACGGCAATTCGGTGGCCGAGTTCCTGCTCGAAGAAGCGCAGGTCTCAGCGGTCGGCGGCAACGATTTCGGCGCGCCCCGCCATCTGCGATTCTCGTACGCGACCTCGATGACCAACCTGCGCGAAGCCTTCGATCGCATCGACCGCGCCGTGCGCAAGCTCAGCCGCTGATCGTTCGAAGCGCTGTTGCAGTTACGGCCGCTTCGATGTGCGCGGCGCCGGCACGCGGCCCGTGCGCTTTAGTTCCCGGTAGTCGGCGAGAATCTCGGCGTGATCGAACGCCAGCGGTGCAGGCAGCTGATCTGGCGCGAACAGGCCGAGCGATTGCGCATCGTCGGCGGCCTTCGGCGTGCCGCTTGCCCGCCCGACGTACACCACAGTGATCGTATGTCCGCGCGGATCGCGATCCACACGGGAGTAGATTCCGAGCAACGAGCTCAGCTCGACCTCGAGCGAAACCTCCTCGCGCATCTCGCGAATGGCGGCATCCTCGACCTTCTCGCCGATGTCAACGAAGCCGCCGGGGATTGCCCATCCGAAGGGGAAGTTCTTGCGCTCGATCAGCACGATCCGGTCGCCCACTTCGATGATCACATCGGCGGCGATCGGCGGGCACTGCGGGCGCGGCATGCGGTTATTGTAACACCGGGCGTCTGCGGCGGCACGACAATGCGCGCTCAATTGCGCAGCGTTGACAACTCTCACGATGGACCGCACAGTCTGATTCAGCATGCAGGTCGCACGCCTTTACGATTTCGGCGACATCCGTATCGAGAATGACCCGCGGCCGAATGTCGGCCAGAGCGACATCCTGGTACGAACGCGCGCGTGCGGAATCTGCTCGGGCGACATCATGCCCTGGTACATCCGGCGCAAGGCGCCGCTGGTGTTGGGTCACGAGCCGGTCGGGGTCGTCGAGCAGGTCGGAAGCAAGGTGCGCGGTTTCCGGCCGGGCGAGCGCGTCTTCGTGCATCATCATGCGCCCTGCTTCGATTGCGCGGCGTGCCGGCGCGGCGAGTACGTGCAGTGCGCGACATGGCGCGCGACCAAGATCACGCCGGGCGGGATGGCGGAGTACTTCCTGGTCGCGGCGGACAATCAGCGCGATACGCTCAAGCTGCCCGACGCGATTGCGGACGCGGACGGCGTACTGGTCGAACCCGCCGCATGCGTGGTCAAGTCAATCCGGCGTTCGGGGCTCAAGCGCGGCGAGAGTGTACTGATCATCGGACTGGGCATCATGGGCATGATGCACGTCAAGCTGGCACGGCATATGGGCGCGGGCTTGATCATCGGCGCGGATCTGTTCGAACGCCGCGCGGCGCGGGCGCGTGAGTTGGGCGCGGATCACGGGATCGTGGTCGCGGGCGACAATCTGGTGGAGCAGGTCCGCGAGATCACCGGCGGTGCGATGGCCGACGTGGTGATCGTCGGGCCGGGCACGGCTCGCGCCATCGCAACCGGCGTCGCCGCGGCGGGCAAGGGTGCGACGGTCGTTCAGTTCACCGCGACGCCGCCCGAAGAAGAGCTCACCATTCGCCCGCACGATCTCTACTTCAACGAGACGCGGCTGGTCCCCAGCTATTCTTGCGGTCCTGACGACACGCGCAAATCGCTGGAACTGGTGCAGGCGGGGGTAATCAGCGCCGCCGAGCTGGTGACGCATCGATTCCCCTTGATGAAAATCACCGAAGCGTTCGCGACAGCGCAAAAACCTGAATCGCTCAAGGTGGTCGTCACTTTCGGCGATTGAGGCCGCGATCGTTTCGGTGGGAAGCGCCGGGTTCGGATCATCGATGAAGCCGCGTAGCAGTCCAGCGGGCGATGCGCCGGTGATGCGTCGCTTCAAACGCGGCTTTCGATGGAGCGGCGTTCCGCTCGAGCCCTACAAAGTGCAGACGCACCGTGGCGGCGAGTTCCGCGGCGCGTCACGCCAGGTAATCGTCGGCGCACGCGGCGAGCGTGTGCGATTCCATCTGCGCTATTTCGAGCTGGAACCTGGCGGCTTTACCAGCCTCGAGCGCCATCGCCATTCGCATGTTGTGATTGGTGTACGGGGCAGCGGCGTGGTGCGGGTTGGCGGCGACGAATACAAGCTCAGGCCCTTCGACACAATCTACATCGGACCGGATCGGGCTCATCAACTGCGGGCGAGCCGCCAAGGCCGGTTCGGATTCTTCTGTATCGTCGATGCGCGGCGCGATCGCCCGCGTCCAGTCGGGTGACCAGCGCGCTGCGCGGCGTCAATGCGATGCGCGGAACCACGCTCGCAAACGCAAGAAGGGCGCCCGATTTCTCGGGCGCCCTTCAGGTTGTCTATGACAGAGTTACGGGGTCGCCGCTGGCGCAGCAGGCGCGGCGCCGCTGTCCGCGGCAGGTGAAGCCTCGGCAGCCGATGCTGCCGCCTTCTTGTGACGCGCCGCATGATGCTTGGGCGCGGAGCTCATCGTCTTCTGCGCGATCGCATCAGCGCGATCAGCCGCCGCCTTCGCGTCGCTGGCCGCCTGATCGACACGGCTGGCCGCAGCCTGTGCCTGCGCCGCAGCTTGTGAAGCTTTGCTCGCGGCGGCTTCGCCACGCGAGGCCGCCTGATCAGCACGGTTGGCGGCGTTTACCGCTTCCTGAGCCGGATCAGGCTGATTGGAAGCACACCCCACCACCATCGTAAGGGCCATCGCCGCGCCAGCCAGCCCCAGTAGTTTGGAAGTCGCCTTCAGTTTCCCTACCATCATTCTCCTCCTTCGAAATGTCGCGGCAGACCCAAGACCTCGACCGCTTTTCAATCCGCAGTTTTTTCTCACAAAGCCGGATGGCATGCAAGCCTACAGCGAGTGCGGCGCTACTGCAATGACGCGCCTTGTATTAATTTTCGTGCGCCTGAGATTGTTCACAGCGCGGCTTCGCTTGCTGTTTCGCGTCTTAACTTGTCGCACGTTAAGCGAATCAGAAATCGCCGCCGTCCATGTCATCCATGCCGCCCATGCCGCCCATGCCTCCCATGCCACCCATTCCTCCCATGCCTCCCATACCGCCCATCGGATCCATCCCGCCCATACCCCCCGCCGGCATCGATGAGCGCACTTTTTTCCTGGGCTTTTCGGCGATAGCGGCTTCGGTGGTGAGCATCAGCGATGCCGCGCTAATTGCGTTCTCCAGCGCTGTACGGACCACCTTGGCGGGATCGATCACGCCGGCCTTCATGAGATCCTCATAAATCCCGGTTCGGGCGTTGAAGCCGTAGTCATCTTTACCCGAAGAGACTTTCTCGGCGACTACGGCAGGTTCGAATCCCGCATTGGCAGCTATCTGGCGAAGCGGCTCGGCCATCGCGCGCGCGACTATCTCCGCGCCCGCTTTGCGCTCCTCGCTGAGCCTGAGTCCGCCGAGCGCCTTGCTCGCCCGCAACAGCGCGACGCCGCCGCCCGCGACGATTCCCTCCTCGACCGCCGCGCGCAGGGCATGGACCGCGTCGTCGACGCGGGCCCTCTTTTCCTTGAGCTCGACCTCGGTGGCCGCGCCAACCTTGATCACCGCAACGCCGCCGGTCAGCTTGGCCAGCCGTTCCTCGAGCTTCTCGCGATCGTAGTCGGAGGTCGTGTCGGCAATCTGGGTGCGCAGCTGCTCGATGCGTCCCTGGAGATCCGCCTTCTTACCGGCGCCGCCGATGATGAGCGTGTTGTCCTTGTCGATCACCACGCGCTTGCAGCGTCCCAGCGCGCTCATCTGAATGTTTTCGAGCTTGATGCCCAGCTCCTCGGCGATCACCTGGCCGCCGGTCAGGATCGCGATATCGGTGAGCATCTCCTTGCGCCGATCGCCGAAGCCGGGCGCCTTGACCGCTGCGATCTTGAGCGAGCCGCGCAGCTTGTTGACGACCAGCGTGGCCAGCGCCTCGTTCTCGATGTCTTCAGCGATGATCAGCAGCGGCCGTCCGGTGTGCAGCACCTTCTCAAGAATCGGCACGAGCTCGCGCAGGTTGGAGATCTTCTTTTCATGCAGCAGGATCAGAGGTTCGTCGAGTTCGGCGGTCATTTTTTCGGCATTGGTGACGAGATATGGCGACAGGTAACCACGATCGAAGCGCATCCCCTCGACCAGCTCGAGCAGGGTATCCAGCCCGCGGGCTTCCTCCACGGTGATCGCGCCCTCCTTGCCAACCTTGTCCATCGCATCGGCGATGAACTTGCCAAGTTCCTCGTCGCCGTTGGCGGCAACCGTGGCGACCTGCGCCATACGCTCGCGATCGCGCACCGGACGCGACATCGCCTTGATCTCCTCGGTGGCCTTCTTGAGCGCCGCCTCCATGCCGCGCTTGAGATTCATCGGATCCATGCCAGCGGCAACCATCTTGATGCCTTCGCGGATAATCGATCGAGCGAGCACGGTGGCGGTGGTGGTGCCATCGCCGGCCACGTCGGCGGTTTTCTGCGCGACCTCGCGAATCAGCTTGGCGCCCATGTTCTCGAACCTGTCCTCGAGCTCGATCTCCTTGACCACCGTGACGCCATCCTTGGTCACCAGCGGCGAGCCGAAGCTTTTCTCAATCAGAACATTGCGGCCTTTGGGGCCGAGCGTGACGCGCGCGGCTTCGGCAACCAGAGTTGCACCTGCGATGATTCCCGCGCGGGCCCGTTCGTGAAGCTCGACTATCTTTGCTGGCATCTGGTCATCTCTCCATCATTTGAGGTGGTTCGAGTTGCGAATCGCGAATTGATGCGATCGGAGCGCCGCCCGATTGGTCCCGCCAACCGGGAGCCGCGCATAACTTAAGCACATCGCGGCAGTTTGCAAGTGGTTGCAGGTTCACGCTGGATGTAGTTTGACCCGCGTGCAAAGATAGCGCCATGGACAGCGTCCCGGCGCCGCCACTTCACTCGCGCGGGCAACGCACGATGGTGCTGGGCGCCATCGGCGGTGCGGCGCTGATGCTCGCCGCGGCGGCCATCTGCGCGGTTTCCTCTATACTGCGCACCGACATCTTCCTCGCAGCGAGCGGGGGACCCGCTGGCATCGGTGCAGTCGCGCAGGACGACGCCGATTCGGAGGAAGCCGAAGTTCCGCCCGAGCGCGTCAAAAAGTACATCAGCGCTTATAGGGCGATGCAGCAAGATCACAATCTGGCCGTCGAGCAGGCTGCAGCCGCCCAAGGTTTAAGCCTCCAGGACTTCCGCGAGATCGAGCGCAAGGTCGAAAACGACGACGTGGTGCGCGAGCGCGTGCGCAAGGCGCTCAGGCGCGAGCCAAGTGCCGCGCCCAGTGCCGCGACACAGTAGAGTCGAACACGGCCGAGCCGGGGGCTAGCGGCCGCGAATCATGCGAGGAGGCACCACGCCTCCTCGCACCGGTTTGATTGCTACTTGGTAACCGAAGTTGCGAAGGCAGCCTCGAGCCGCGCGACTGAATCGTTAGCCTTGCGGACCGCATCCTCCGCGCCCGCCGCTGCGTCTTCAGCCTTCTTTGCCGCCGCGTCGGCCACCGCCGCGGAGTCCTCGGCGCCCTTGGCCGAAGCCTCGGCCTTGGTCACATCAGCCTGGGCCTTGGCAGTGGCATCGTTGATCACCTTCATGTCCGGTCCGCAGGCGGAGATAAAACCCGCCATCGCCACTATTCCCAATAAGCTCGCCAACGTCTTCATCCGAAGCATCCTCCTGAGTAGTTCCGTCCCTCCGCGATCCGGCCGGGCACTAGCGATATCGGAAGCAAACGCGGCCATAGTTGCAAATCGATCTTCCTAAGGCAAGCTGACCATTGCGTTCGCAAGCTGGCGCAGGCCGGCTGCCATGCGCGCTTGGGGCGGGATAAGATCGTCTTGAGGACGACATAGTTGACAGCCAAAACTTCTTACAGTTATCGTCAAGTGGTTCGCTTCACATTTGTGTCCACGACTCCGGCGAAACCCGGTTTGTAAACGCTCAGGACCAAGACGCGCGATGGCGACGACTATCACCAGCGAATGCATCAACTGCGGAGCATGCGAGCCCGAATGCCCCAACACGGCGATCTATGGCGGCGGCGTACCATGGGAGCTAAATGGGGCGACCTCGCCGGCGCTGTCCCAGGACATCTATTACATCGTGCCCTCCAAGTGCACCGAATGCGTGGGCTTCTTCGACCATGAGGCGTGCGCCGCGGTTTGTCCGGTGGATTGCTGCATCCCCGATCCCAACAAC
>JBGPUE010000088.1:0-14165 GCA_041491005.1 Binataceae bacterium (SeqCode)
CATCCCAAGTTCACGGGCGGTGGCTAGCGCGGCTTTGAGTAGCCCTGCCGCTTTGTCGCCATCTCCGGCTTGGTCGCGCGCGAGGAGCATCCTCGCGTACTGATACTGCGTGTGGGCCAGCCACGGGCGCGCTTCCATGCGCTCGTTCATCGCCAGCGCGTCGTCGAAATGCTGCGCTGCCTCGTCCCAGCGCTCGAGGGTCGTCGCCAACGCACCCAAGTAGCGTGAGAGGGCGCCGTAGCAGACCACGGCATTGCTTATGACGACGTTGCGCCCGGCGAAGGGGAAGAGAATCTGGTACAACATACCGGAGCGGGCCCTGTCCCCCAGGAAGGTGCAGACGTCCGCGAGATAACTCATGGTTCCCATCCACAACGGATCGCGGGGCAGGTCGGCGAAGTCGTGCTGCGCCAGGGTCTCGAATTCCGCACGCGCGTCCGTCGTTCGCCCGAGTTCGGAGTAGATCAGCGCGAGGCTCGGCCGCGAGACGGCAGCTGCAGTCTGTTGCTGGACAAAGAACCGAACAGCGGCTTCCAGCTCCCTGAGGCGGCCCTGCTCGCGGCGCAGCGCAAACATCTGCAGCCCCAAAACGCCGGCGGCGGTTTCCGTTTGCAATTGCTGCCCGATCGCGAAGGCTTGCTGGGCCAGGCGCTCGCTGTCTTCGAAGCGGCCGCGCATCAACGCCCGCATGGCCCGAAACATTGCGTTGAGGGAAAGCGCGAAGGGTCGGTTCGTCTCTTCCCCCCGGCGTCCGTGCGCATCAATATCCGCGTCAGCCGCCACCACATCTCCCGACTCGAGCAGGCAATACCCACGCCACCATTGTGCCTCGCCCAGCAGTTCTGTGGCGTTCGCCGCCTTGGCAAGGTCCAGCACTTCTGTTGCGATGGCAAGCCGCTGCTCGGCGTGCTCCGGCCCCATGACGGTGAAGAACATTCCATGGAGGCTGCGGGCGACCAGTCCCGGGTCATCAAAGCGCCGGGCCATCGCCACCGCCTGCTGGGCGTATAGCATCGCTTGTTGCTGCTCCCCCGTGACTCCGAGTGTGCGGGCCAAATAGCCAAGGATTTTCGTCGTGAGGGGATTGTCTTCCGCCCCTAGTCTTTGCCGCGCTTCTTCGAGCAAGCGAACCGCTGGAAGTGGGGGAAGATCGCCAAAGAACGTCACATCTACGAGCTCCAGCGCCGCACGGGCCAGGCTCTCAGTTGATCCCAGCGATTTGGCGACGTCGGCAGCACCCAGAAGCGTTTCTCGGGCTTCAAGGAATTTGCCCGCATGCCGTTGCGCTTGTCCAAGTACCAACAGGAGCGAGCAACGTTGAGTCTCGTCCCCTGGACGAATTAGCTCAGGCATGTCCGGCCGAGACCCCAGCAAATCGAGGCCCTTCTTCAAGTGGTCGATGGCTTCGAGGTTTGCCGAGCGCTGAATGGCTCGCTCACCCGCCCGTTGCCAGTACGGAATTGCTTGTGCTCCCAGCCCTGCTTCCGTGTAGTGATGAGCGATCAGCTCCGGTTGAGTCTCCACCATTTCGGGGAATTGCGCTTCGAGCACGCGAGCAACGCGTTCGTGCAGAACTCTGCGTCGTTCCAGTAGCGCCGAGCCCGAGGCGACTTGTTGCGATAGCGCGTGTTTGAAGACGTAGCCGACGCCGGAAACGGCAGGTTGCTCGTAGATGAACTCGGCGATCTGCAGGTCCGAGAGCAGCCTCTGCAGCTCGTCGTCGGCCTTTCCGGACACTTCTCTTACCAGCCTTAACGGGAACTCCTTGCCAATCACCGCGAGCGTCTGAAGCAGGTCTTTCTGCTCCGGCGGCAGGCGGTCGATGCGCGAGGCCAGCACCGCTTGCACGGTGGACGGGATTTGAATGGAACTCAGAGATTTAGCCAGCTTGATCGAGCCGTTGCGAACCAGCGCGCCATCCTCGAACAGCGCCTGTACGATCTCTTCCATGAAGAACGGATTGCCTTCGGTTTTCTCGATAATCATCCTCCTGAGCGGCGCCAGGTCGCGCCCCTCATCCAGCAGCGCCTTCACCATCTCCTCCCCGCTCTCCGTGCCGAGCGGGTCAAGCCGGAGCTGCGTGTAGTAGGTCTTGTTGCCCCAAGTGTGTGTGAACTCGGGCCGGTAGTTCACCAGCATCAAGACCCGCGCAGTGCCAATTGAGTCCGCCAACAGGTTCAGCAGCGCCCGAGACCCTTCGTCGAGCCAGTGCAAGTCTTCGAAGATGACTATCAGCGGCTGATTCAAGGATTCGCGCAGCAAGTGTCGCTTGATCGCGTCGAGTGTCCGGCGCCTTCTGATTTCAGCATCGATACGGGCGAGCGGATCATCGCCCTCCACCACCTCCAGCAGAGTGAAGATATATGGCAGGGTGTCTTCCAGCGTCCGGTCCAGGATCAGGATCTTTCCGCCGATCTTCTCGCGGCGCCGGCGCGCGTCATCATCCGGAGTAATGCCGAAATAGTTCTTGAGCAGGTCGATCACAGGCAGGTACGCCGAGGCCTTGCCGTGGGAGACCGAGAGAGTCTCCAGCACGAGGCATCCCGGCTGCCCGAGCGCCTGAAACTCGTAGAACAGACGGGACTTACCAACTCCTGGCTCTGCTATCGCTGCGACGATTTGACCGTGCCCGCTTGTCGCGAGTTCGAGCGCGCGCTTCATCTGCGCGAGTTCGGCCTCGCGGCCCACGAACTTGGAGAGCCCGCGCCGCGCCGAAGCCTGTAGACGCGTGCGCAGCGGGCCGAGCCCCGTCACCTCATAGACATTGATCGTATCGCTCAGCCCCTTGACCTTGGTTGGGCCCAACGCCTTGAACGCGAAGTAGCCCTCGACCAGCCGATGGGTATGTTCGCTGATTGCGATCGACCCGGTCGGCGCCAGCGTCTGCATCCGCGCGGCAAGGCTGGTCGCGTGCCCCACCGGCAGATATTCCGCGTGCTCCTCGTCCGTCTTCACTGATCGTACGACCATCTCGCCGGTGTTGACTCCGACCCTGATCTCGACCGGTGCGTTGCCCTGCGCGCGCAGCTTGCCCGCATAGCGCCGCATCTCGTCCTGCATGCGCAATGCCGCGTATAGCGCGCGCTGCGGATGGTTCTCATACGCGATCGGGGCGCCGAACAGCGCGAAGATGCCGTCGCCGGTGGACTGCGCGACATAGCCGCCGTAGCGATGGACCGCTTCCATCATGATCGCCAGTGCAGGATCGACGACTGCGCGGGCTTCCTCCGGGTCGAGGTCCGCGATCAACTCCATCGAACCCTTGATGTCCGCGAACAGCGCCGTCACCGTCTTGCGCTCGCCGTCGAGCGGCGCAGCGGCTTCAGACTCGGGATTCCTCGCGGAGTTTATCCTGAGCGTAGTCGAAGGGCTCGGAATCACCGGGGGACTGGCTGTCTTACCGATTGCGGAGGAGCGCGGCGCCGCGCCGGTGCCCTGCACGCTCAGCGAGGCGGCGCAGTCGCCGCAGAACTTCTTGCCCGCCGGGTTCGCCGCGCCGCACTTGGGACAGCGCATCGGCATCGCGGCGCCGCAATCGCCGCAAAACGCCTTGCCATCCAGATTGTCCGAGCCGCAAGAACCGCATCGCATAAGGTCGCCCCTTCGGCGGATTAGTTGCTTAACGTCAGCGATTGTCAATGAGAGCATTCACTGGCGGTCGCTCTCAAGCCGGTCTTGCGACTGGGTGTTCACGAGGGTTGCGCGCCATCGAATCGATGATCACGACTGAGTGTTTGCACTCGACATCGCAATCGCGCTCATCACCGTCTGGGGGAGGCTGGCCGATTCCAATCGTCAGCCATCCAGCAAATCCTGGCGCGAGTCTTAGGCCTTTTCACGCCTTGCCCGCGCAGGACTTTCGCCAGTCGCGGAATTGCGCTAAACGAGCGGTATGCTGGAGGTTAACCTATGAAGTTCGGCGTCTTCTATGAAATCTCGGTCCCGCGTCCGTGGAGCCGCGACGTCGAGAAGCGGGTCTTCGACAACTGCGTCGAGCAGGTCGTTCTCGCCGATGAGCTGGGCTTCGACCAGGTCTGGGCCGTCGAGCATCATTTTCTCGAAGAATACTCGCATTGCTCGGCGCCGGAGGTCTTCCTGACTTGGTGCGCGGCGAAAACCAAGCGGATTCGTGTTGGACACGGAATCGTAGTTTGCGTCCCGCAGTTCAATCATCCGATCAAGATTGCCGAGCGCACTGCTACGCTCGACATCCTTTCCGGCGGACGCCTGGAGGTCGGCACCGGCCGCTCCGCAACCTGGACCGAGCTGGGCGGCTTCGGCGTCAATCCCGACGAAACCAAGAAGACCTGGGACGAGTTCGTCCATTGCCTTCCGAAGATGTGGACCCAGGAGCGCTTCGAGTATCAGGGACGCTCATGGTCGATGCCTTCGCGGGCGATCATCCCCAAGCCCTATCAGCAGCCGCATCCGCCGATGTGGGTCGCGGTGACCTCGCCGGGCACCGAGATCGACGCGGCCGAGCGCGGCTTGGGAAGCCTTGGACTGACGTTCGGTGGCTTCGGCGATCAGGAAAAGAAGATTGCGAACTACCGAAAGATTATCAAGAACTGCACGCCGGTGGGCTCGTTCGTAAACGAGAAGGTCAGCACGGTCAACTTCCTCTATTGCCACGAGGATGACGCGCAAGGCGTGCGCACCGGACGCCGGCTGACGGGCACGTTCAACTATCTCGCCGCGCAATTGCTCTCGGCGCGCGAGGCATACCCGACCAAGTCGTATCCCTCTTTGGGCCTGCTGCCGTCATTGCGCCAGGAAGCTGCGGGGCCAGGCGATGAGTCGGGCGCGCCCGAAGGAATCGCGATGGGCAACCCGGCGCGGATCGTTCGCGAGATGAAGAAGTGGGAGTCGATCGGCGTCGACCGCGTCAACTTCCTGCTCAACGCGCTCGAGACCGTACCGCAGGAAGAAGTGCTCAAGAGCCTGCGGCTGTTCGCCAAGGAAGTGATGCCGCATTTCCAGGATCGCGAACTCCAGACTGCGGCGGCCGGCGGAGGGCGCTGATGCCACGTTTCGGGCTTCTCGACGCGAAGAAATGGAGCGAGGGGATCGTCGCGCAGATCCACGGCTACAAGACCGAGCCGTGGATTCTCAAAGGCGCGCAGATCCTCAACATCGCGATCGAGATCGACGACGTCAAAACCGATGCGCTGCTGCCGCCGGCGATGCATCCGGCGATTCCGTCGTATGCACTCTTCAACGTCATGGCGGTGCCCGACAGCCCGGTGGGCAAGTTCACAATCGCCGAGATTCGCATCGCGGGCCGCACCGGTGTGCGCCCGCGCGGCTTTGTGTTGCGCAGCTACGTCGACAGCGAAGCGGCGCGGCGCGAGCTAAGCCAGCGCTGGGGATTCCCGGTGGTGGCGGGCGAGGTCGAGTTGGAATCGCGCCACGATCGCGTGGTCGGACGGGTGCGCGCTGGCGGGAAGCCGGTCCTCGAGTGCGAGATGCTCGACCGCGACTTCATCTCCGGCAATGACATCCAGTACATCGCGAGCATGCATCTGGCGCGCAACAAGGATGACGGCAAGCTCATGCTGATTCAGGTTGACCCCGAGTTCACCTTCAGCAAGGCCGAGCGCGGCCGGCCGCGCGTGAATTTCGTGGATCACGCGGCGTGGAAGGCGGGCGCCAATCTCGAGCTTCACAATCCGATCGCGGCGAGCTTCGCGGTTTGCGATGTGACGCTGCCGAAGATCCGCTATGTCGTCGATCCCGATCGGCCAGCCATGCAGGGTACCACCAAAGTCGCGGCGTAAGCCCGTCGACACGATTTGAGAATCGAGAGCCTTTCCCGCATCGCGGGAAAGGCTCTCGCGTTTTTGACCTAACATCCGGCTCCCGTCCTTCCTCTCCCCTCCCGATTTAGGGGAGGGGTCGGGGGAGAGGTCTCCGCAAGCAGTCGCATCCCGAACATCGTCCGGGATTCTTCGCTACGCTCAGAATGACGACGTGGAACTCAGCTGGCCGCTGCTGAACAAGCGATCCTGGCTCTTCAACCCCTCGCGCTTCATTATATAGTCGCCAGCGGCCCGATTCCGAATATCGCGTCCGCGGAGGAACTCGCAATGGCCGACCCGTGGCAGTTCGAAAAAGTCACGCTTCCCAACGGCCTCAGGATGCGCATCGCGCGCGCGGGCAGCGGACCGCTGATGGTGATGCTGCATGGGTTCCCGGAATGCTGGTACTCATGGCGCCATCAGCTGCGCGCTTTCGCGCCCAACTTCACCTGCGTCGCGCCCGAGATGCGCGGTTATGGCGAGACCGACGCGCCGGTGGGCGTCGCCAACTACAAAGGCGAACTGCTCGTCGATGACGTCGCCGGCTTGATAGCGACGCTCGGCTATCAGCGGGCGATCGTTGTCGGTCACGACTGGGGCGGCGGCATCGCATGGTCCACGGCGCTGATGCGCCCTGACGTAGTCGAGCGGCTGATCGTGATGAACTGCCCGCATCCCGCGGTATTCATGAAACACTTGCGCTCCGACCCGTGGCAGCTTATGCGCAGCTGGTACATGTTCTTCTTCCAGCTGCCGTGGCTCCCGGAAATGATCCTGCGCGCAGGCGACTTCGCGATCTTGCGGCGCGGGATGCGCGATAGCGCGGTTAACAAGGAAGCCTTCAGCGACGCCGACTTCGAATACTTCCGCAAGGCGTTCGACAACCCATACTCGGTCAGCGCCGCCATCAACTACTATCGCGCGATGTTTCGCGAAGGACTCCGCGGCGGAGCGCCGCCGTGGGCCGGGCGCAAGATCGCCGCGCCAACCATACTCATCTGGGGCGAGCAGGATGTCGCGCTGCGCAAGGAACTGACGTACGAGATGGACGACCTCTTCACCGGTCCCTTCGCACTCCGGTACATCCCGGATTCGGGCCACTGGGTGCAGCAGGAGCGTCCAGAACTGGTGAACCAGTACATGCGCGAGTTTCTCGCCGACCTGATTCACAAGGATGATTCATCGTCCGCAGCGCGCTCGCGCTAATCGTTGGTGTGTTCACGATCATCGGGATTTCCGCGGCGCTCGGAATGACAAGACGGCCGCCGCTCGCTTATCTCGTCCGATGCGCAATGCTATCTTGCGGGCACTCGCGCGGCGCCGTGCGGCGAATCGGATGAAAGAGCGGAGTGACTGATGAGGGGGCGAATCGCGGTCGGGTCGGCGCTTGTCGCGCTCACAGTTCTTCTTGCGACCCCTTGCGCGCATGCGCAAAACGTTTCGGCCGCTTCGCTGCGCAGCGTGGCCGCGATCGTGACTGAGCGCGGCGCAAAGCGCGTCGCGATCGGCACCGGATTCTTCGTTGAAGTCGCGAGCAAGTCCTATCTCGGCAATGCCTTCGTCTACCTCGTCACCGCACGGCATAATTTACTCGATGAGGACGGCCGGCCGATCGCGAAACTCTGGGTGCGCCTGCAGGACGCGAGTACCGGCGCGGTGCGCGATGATCCGCTGCCGCCCGAGCCCAAATGGATTCTCGATCCGAAGAACGACAAGGCCGACATCGCGGCGCTTCCGTTCCCGCCCTCCAAGGCCCGCTTCGCGACCATTCCGCTCGCATGGTTCCTCGGCGCCAACGCCGAAACCACGATCACCGTCGACGAGCAGATCGGCGCCAACGCCTACTACCTGACCATGACCAGCAGCGGCGCTGTAAATCCGCGACTGGTCGCGGTGACCCGTTTCGGGCGTGTGTCGGTAGCTGAGCCGACCCGCAGCGACGTGCCGGGGGTTGGAGAGCAGAACCTCTGCTTCCTCGATGGCGCCAGCGCTCCCGAGTTCAGTGGCGCGCCGGTATTCATTCGCACCGCTGAAAAATTCGTCTTCTGGGGAATTCTCGAGGCGCGTACCGCCAATTCCTCAGGCGGTATGCTCGCCGGACTGGTCGGGGTCCTGCCGGCCAGTTACGTGGCCGAGACCGTGGAGGCGATGGTCGCGGCGCAGGAACGCACCGTCGGCTCCAAGCCGTAGCCCAGGCCGCCAAGCCCGTCCCCCGGGAAGCAGAGAATTTCAACCGGCGCAGTGGAGGACGCGGCGCGCCCTCGTAACGGACCATGATCACTCATTCGATTCTCGAAGACCTCGCGATGGTGCTGTGCATCGCGGCCGTGACCACAGTGCTGTTCCAGGCGCTGCGTCAGCCGGTGGTGGTCGGCTATCTCATCGCGGGCATGATCGTGGGTCCCAACGTCAGGATTCCGCTGTTCGCCGACGTGGGCCGAATCCACACCTTGTCGGAGCTGGGTGTGATTCTGCTGATCTTTTCGATCGGCATCGAGTTCAGTGTCCGGCGTCTCGCGAAGGTCGCCACGACCGCCGGGTTCATCGCCGTGTTGGAAGTGAGCCTGATGCTCTGGCTGGGCTATCTCACCGGCAAGGCGTTTGGATGGACCGAGCTTGAGAGCCTCTATACGGGCGCGGTGATCGCGATTTCGTCCACGACCATCGTCGCCAAGGCATTCGCCGAGCAAAATGTCGATAGCAAGCTCAGCGAAATCGTCTTCGGCGTTTTGTTGTTCGAAGATCTGATCGCGATCCTGCTGCTCGCCGTGCTGACCGCTCTCTCAAGCGGCGCGGGCCTCTCGGCGCTGGGGCTCGCGGCGACTGCCGGCCGTCTCGCTGGTTTCCTCGTGATTCTGGCGGCAATCGGAATGCTGATCGTGCCGCGCGGCCTGGCCGCCGTAGATCGGCTTGGCAGCCGCGAGACGCTGCTGGTCGCCAGCATCGGGATTTGCTTCGCATCCGCCTTCGCCGCCGAGCAGTTCGGCTACTCGGTCGCGCTGGGCGCGTTCCTCGCCGGTTCGTTCGTCGCCGAATCGCCGGTGGCCTCGAAGGTCGGGCATCTGATCGAACCGGTGCGCGATATGTTCGGGGCGGTGTTCTTCGTCTCGGTCGGAATGCTGATCGACCCCGCGCTGATCGCGCAACATTGGGCTGCGGTCGCGGTGCTGACCGCAGTGGTGATTGTCGGCAAGCTGACCGGTGTTACGCTCGGTGCGTTCCTGATCGGCGATGGTGTGGCTACTTCGGTGCGCGCCGGGATGAGCCTCGCGCAGATCGGCGAATTCTCGTTCATCATTGCCGGGCTGGGCCTGTCGATGAAGGCGACCGGCGAGCTGCTCTACACGCTGGCGGTGGCGGTCTCGGCGATCACCACCTTCCTGACGCCCTTCATGATCCGCACATCGGCGGCGGCGGGCGAGGCGGTCGATCGCAGGATGCCGCGTCCGCTGCAAGTGTTCGCGGCGCTGTACTCGGGATGGATCCAGCGCATCCGCGAGGCGCGCGGCGATACGCTGTGGGGAGAACTGCGCAAGCCAATCCTGATGGTCATCGCGAACCTGATCGCGGTGGCGATCGTGGTGATCACGTTCTCGGTCGAAGAGCTGCGAATCTACGATTGGTTCGACGCGCACACGAATCTGCCGGACTTCGCGCTCGATGGTCTGATGGCGGCCACCGTGCTGGCGGTGTCGACGCCGTTTTACGCGGGACTCGCGCTGGGCGCGCGGCGCATCGGCCGTGCGCTTGCCAAACGCGCGATTCCCCACCCAGCCGAAGGCGATGCGGATTTCGGCGCACTCGCACGCCGGATCCTGAGCGCGACGCTGCAATTGATCGTAATCCTGCTGATCGGCGGACCGCTGCTGGCGATTACGCAGCCGTTCTTCCCGGCCTATGACGGCGCCGGGTTCGTCGGCGTGATGGTTGGCCTTCTCGCCATCGTGCTGTGGCGAACCACGGGGCGCTTGGATAACCAAGTCCGCGCGGGCGCGCTTGCGGTCGCTCACGAGATGGAGGAGCGGCGCCTGCCCGATCGGCGGTTTGACGCTGACGGCGCGACGCATCTGGTGGATGGAATCGGGAACGTCTTTCAGCTCGAGCTGCATCCGGCATGCCGCGCCATCGGCAAGACGCTCGCCGAGCTCAACCTGCGCGGCGCCACCGGCGCCGCGGTACTCGCGATCACGCGCGGCACGAGCGAGGTCATGATCCCCACCGGCCACGAAGTGCTCGAGCCCGGCGACCTGCTCGCGATGGCCGGCACCACCGAGTCGATCGACGCGGCGCGTGAGCTACTGCTCGCCGGCCGCGAGTGACGCCGGCACGCGGCATCTCGCCGCTTGCTTGATTTCGCAATGCGGGCCGGATAGCAAAGATAGCTCCTGACACACTCCCCGGTAGCTCAGTCGGTAGAGCAGACGGCTGTTAACCGTCGGGTCGCTGGTTCGAATCCGGCCCGGGGAGCCATCATCATACGCTTGCTCGGCAGAGGTTGGTCCGCACCACACTGTGCCACAAGCGGGGGGAAGGTCCGAGATGATCTATGCATTGTGTTTAATAGCGGGCCTCGTCGCCGGCAGCATCCTTACCGGGTTAATCTCGGCTAATCGTGTCAGGAAGGAGATGGGCCTCAAGTTAGAGGAATCCGAGCGGCGCGCCAATACCGCTGAAGGCAAGGCTTCCGTATTGGACGGAACAGTAGCCGAGTTGCGTTCCCGAAGCCAAAGCGCCGCTACGGATTTCGATACACTCAGGTCCAAGCTGGAAGCCGCAAATGTGGCCCGCGTGAAGGCTGAAACTCAACTTGGCGAAACAGTCCAGCGTCTTGCTGAAGAGAAGAAACTGCTTGATGAGGCCAAGAGCAAACTCACGGATACATTTAAGGCTCTTGCTGGCGACACCCTGGATAACAGCACGGCGGCCTTCCTGACACTAGCCAAGGAAACCTTCGACAAAGTTCTCGCCGAAGCCAAGGGCGACCTCGGAAAGCGCCAGGAAGCCATAGACGGACTGGTCAAGCCTCTAGCCGATTCCCTGCACAAGTTTGACGAGCATATCCATGGGCTGGAGAAAAGCCGCCAAGAGGCCTACACGAGCATGGAGGGGCACATCGAGACGCTGACGACCTCCCAGAAGCAACTCCAGAAGGAGACAGGCAACCTAGTCACCGCCCTGCGAACCCCGCAGGTGCGCGGCCGTTGGGGTGAATTGACGCTGGAACGGGTCGTCGAGCTGGCGGGGATGTCCGACCACTGCGATTTCAAGAAGCAGGTCACGGTCGATTCGGAGACGGGACGTCTGCGGCCGGACTTGATCGTCCACCTGCCGGGCGAGCGCGAGATCGTCGTGGACGCCAAGGTGGCCTTGGACGCCTTCCTGGACGGCGCTGAATCGACGTCCGAGGAACAGCGCAAGGATGCCCTGGCCCGTCACGCCGCGCAGGTTCGCGCCCACATGACCGCGTTGGCCGGCAAGGGCTATTGGGAGCAGTTCCCCAAGGCCCCGGAGTTCGTGGTGATGTTCATACCGGGCGAGTCATTCTTCGCCGCCGCTGTAGACGCGGATCGGCAGCTGATCGAGAACGCCTTGGAAAAGCGGGTCGTGCTGGCCACGCCAGCGACCCTCATTGCCCTGATCCGGGCCGTGGCCTACGGCTGGAGACAGGAGCAGATCGCCAAAAACGCTCAGGAGATAAGCGACCTTGGAAAACAACTCTACGACCGCATGAAGATTCTTGCTGAGCACATAGGTGAGGTTGGCAAGGGGCTCGACAAGGCCGTTACAGCCTACAACGGTGCGGTAGGTTCAATGGAGTCTCGAGTGTTCCCTGCTGCGCGGAGATTCAAGGATCTCGGGGCAGCATCTGGCGCTGAAGTGACGCCCCTAACACCTGTTGAGACTGCTCCGCGTGCTCCGGCACCGCCGGAAATCACAGAGGACAGCAAGTGACGGGTCGCTGGTTCGAATCCGGCCCGGGGAGCCATCCCTCACGATCGCGGTGCGTGATAGTTTCGTGGCGGTATGCCGCCGCTGCACGAGCTGAAGTTCTACTTCGCATACACCAGCCCCTACACGTATCTCGCGATGGAGCCCGCGTATGCGCTCGAGCAGAGCCATCGCGTGCGCATCCGCTTCATCCCGTTCGGGGTCAACATCCGCAAGACCTACGGCGACGCGCCGACGCGCTCCAAACGCGATCAGGACAAGGTGCGCTACCTCTACCAGGACGCGCGCCGCTTCGCGAAAGAACGCGGAATTGTGATCCTGCCGCCGCGCAAGATCTACAGCGCACGGATGGCCTTTTACGGCGGACTCTACGCCGATCGGCACGGCGCGTTCCATCCGTACTCTGATCGGGTGTTCGAGCGCTTCTGGCGCCATGAGCTGGAAGTCGAGGACCCCGACGCGATTGCCGAGATCGTCACCGAAGCCGGGCTGGATCGCGATGACTTCAAGCATTACTTGAATAATGACGCGAAGGCCGATCTCGATCGATGCTTCGCCGAGGCCGACCACGACAAAATCTTCGGTGTGCCCACTTTTGTCGTCGACGGCGAGCTGTTCTGGGGCCACGACCGGCTCGATTGGGTGGCGCGCAAGCTCGATGCGATGGGGCTGAGGCACTGATCGCCCGCTGCCGGCGCGCGGTGCACTGGCTTCGCAAGGGCGCGCCCCTTGGCATAGGATCGAACTCCGCACGATGGGCTATCTACCGATATTCGTGGAAGTCGGCGGCCGGCCATGCCTGGTCGTAGGCGGCGGAGAGGTCGCCGAGCGTAAGGTCCGATCGCTGCTTGAAGCCAACGCCGATGTTACGGTTGTCAGCCCTGAGCTGACGCCTGCGCTGTTCCAACTCTCAGCCACCGGCCGTATCCGTTACCATGCGCGCGCGTACCGCCGCGGCGACATGCGCGATCATTTGCTGGTCTTCGCAGCAACAGCCGAGCGCCAGCTTCATCGCGAAATGGCGGATGAGGCGTGCGAGCTTGGCGTGCTGATCAACGTGGCCGACGAACCCGAACTCTGCGCGTTCATCGCGCCCGCGGTCCTCAAGCGCGGCGATCTGCAGATCGCAATCTCGACCAGCGGCGCGAGTCCCGCGACGTCCCGGCGGCTGCGCGCCGAGCTGGAGGCATCGATCGGCGACGAGTACGAACTGCTGCTCCGCGTTCTGCGCGCTGTGCGCGTCCGGCTGCAGGCGAGCGAACCTGATGGCGCGGCTCGAGCGCGGACGATGGGCGTGCTGGCCGCCTCCGAATTGCCAACGCTGATTCGACGCAGCGATTTCGCGAGCGTCGATCGGCTGCTCGCCGAACATCTTGGGCCGCGTTTCACGCTCGAGGCTCTCGGCTTCGAAAGTCTCGGACAGCGAGCGGCGATCGTGGAGGGCGGCGCCGGATCGCGCTAGCAGCGCCGATGGACACGCTCTGGCTCCTGCCCGCGCTGCTCTGTTACGCGCTATGCGCCATCGGTTTCATCGCCGGTCGAATCAGGCGCGGGCGCCTGGCGGACTATGCGCTGACCGCGCTCGTCGCCGGCGTGATCTTCCATGCGCTCGATCTGATCGCGCGCGGATTGCAGGCCGGCAACATACCGGTCGCAAATTTCCCGCAATCGCTGTCGTTCCTCGCATGGGTGACCGCGCTCGCCAGCTTGATTATGATCGTGCGGCTGCGCATGGCGGTCATCGGCGCCTTCGTCGCGCCGTCGGTGCTGATTGCGCTGCTGGCCTCATACCTGATGATGCGCGGTGGACCGCGGATGGTGCCGGCCGCGCTCAACAGCTATTGGCTTCCGATTCATGTCACGCTCGCAATCGTCGGCATGGCGATGTTCGTGCTGGCCGCCGCCACCAGCCTCGTGTATCTGGTCAACGAGTCGCGTCTGAAGGCCAAGCGGCCGCTCGGCGCGCCCGGTCAGCGGCTGCCGAATCTCGAGAAGCTCGATCGGATCAACTACCGGCTGCTGGTGTGGGGACTGGCGATGCTGAGCCTCGCGATCCTCACCGGCGCGATGTGGGCGCAGGCGACCTGGGGCCGCTACTGGTCATGGGAGCCGCGCGAATCCTGGTCGCTGGTTACCTGGCTGCTCTACGCGGCGCTGCTCGAATCGCGAATCGCGGCCGGATGGCGTGGGCGGCGCGCGGCGGCGCTGACGCTGGTCTTCTTCACCGTGCTGGTAGGCTCCTACCTCGGCGTCAGCCTGGTTAATCCGGGCAAGCATGGCGGGAGCTTCGGCTAAGATGACCCGCGGCGTGTTCATCCTCGGGCTCAACCATCGCACCGCGCCGGTGGCGGTGCGCGAGCGCCTCGCATACGGCGAAGACGAGATCGTCGCGGCGCTGGGGCGGCTCAAGACCGCTGC
>JBGPUE010000089.1:0-14050 GCA_041491005.1 Binataceae bacterium (SeqCode)
AGGTCTTCCTTGTACAGGCCGGTGGCGGCGATGATGTTGATCCCGGAGGCTTGCGCGGCCTCGGCCATGAAGACAATATCGCGCCCGATATCCATCGGGCACGGATCGACCATGCTTTTGAGCCCGAGATCACGCGTTTCCTTGAGGCGGTCAAGGCAATTGCGCAGCGCGGTCTTGCGATCGAAACGCGGCGCGGTCGTATCCAGCTCCCATCCGGCCCATCCGATGAGCAGATGCTCATGCATCAGGGTGATGCCGAGCTGTTCGGGCGAGATGGTACCAAGCACCGTGTTAATTGCTTTCATTGCGTATGCTCCCCTGCGATTCCGTCCTGAGCCCGTAATAGTCCCCGGTGCCGCGCGCCGTCAAACCAGTTGACAGCCCGATCGGGCATCTGCTGACTTGCCGGAATGAGCGACTATACCGCATCGACCTACGGCGATCGCATTGCCGAGGTCTACGACAATTGGTACACGCTGCCGATCAACACCGGCGACGCGGTCGATTTTCTGGCCTCGGTCGCGGGCAAGGGACCGGCGCTGGAACTCGGTATCGGCACCGGGCGCATCGCGATTCCGCTTCGCGAGCGCGGTATCGAGGTGCATGGCATCGACGCTTCGCGCGCCATGGTCGCCAAGCTGCGCGCCAAGCCCGGCGGCCGGCGGATGCGCGTCAAGATCGGCGATTTCGGCGGCGAGCTTCCCGAGGGGCGGTTCTCGCTGATCTATGTCGCGTTCAATACGTTGTTCGCGCTGCTCACGCAGGACGATCAGGTGCGATGCTTTCAGAACGTGGCTCGGCGCCTGACGCCCAATGGCATTTTCGTCATCGAGGCGTTTGTTCCCGATCTGGCGCGCTTCGATCGCAGCCAGCGCGTCGGCACAATCGCGCTGGATTCGGAACGGGTCGTGCTCGAGGTGACACAGACCGACCAAAACGCGCAAAGGACCCGCTCGCAACATGTGGTGATCTCACCGGACGGTGTCCGAATGTATCCTGTCCAGATACGGTATGCGTGGCCATCCGAACTGGATCTGATGGCGCGCATCGCGGAGATGCGATTGCGCGAGCGATGGGGCGGATGGCGGCGCGAGCCGTTCGGTCCCGGCAGCCAGCATCACGTGTCGGTCTATCAGTGCGCAGTCGTGCGGGGCGCTACTCGTGCTGGGCGAAGAACAGCGAATGAATCAGGATCAACGCGACACCGACCGAGATCGCCGAGTCGGCAAGGTTAAAGACCGGGTAGGAATGCGAATAGTAATGCACGTGGATGAAGTCGACCACTTCGCCACGCCACAAGCGATCGATCAGATTGCCGATCGCGCCGCCCAAAATCAGCGCCATCGCGATCGAGTTCATGCCCAATTCGCGCACTTTGCTGATCATCGTCAGCAAAACGATGATCGCCGCGATCGACAACCCGACCAGCAGCCCGCCGCGAAACCAGGCCGGCAAGTTGACGAACAGGCTGAAGGCCGCGCCCGGATTGAGCGTGAAGGTTATATCGAACCAATTCGGGATGATCGGGACGATCTGATAGAGCGCGAGATGCGAACTGAGGTAGAGCTTGCTGGCTTGATCGAGAATCAGCGCTGGGATCGTGACCAGCGCGAGCAGCATCATTGGGACGCGCAGATGCGAAGTCCGCTCGCCGACGCGCTCAAGCGCCTCGGCTGCCAGCGGAGCTTCCATCCCGTTCACGCGCGCACCACCGCGCGGCATCGCTGGCAAAGCTCCGGGTCGCCGCCGTCGTCGAAGTAGCTCCAGCAGCGCTGGCATTTGATTCCGGGCGCGTGCTCGCCGACGACCACCAGCGCGGGGCTGGTACTCACGCGTCCGACGGCGCCGTCAGTGGCGAAAGTTTCCCCGCCGTTGGCGCTGCCCTTAAGCCGCGCGGTCTCGGCAGGGTCCAACAGCTTGACGTCGGAGACAATGAACAGTTCCTTCAACTGCCCGCTAGCTGCCTCTAGCGCGCCGGCCGGGCCATCGTCGCCCGCCACGGCACCGATTCTGATCGCGGCGTCGAGCGGCGCACCGATAGTCCCGCGCTGGCGCAGCGCTTCGAGCACCTTGAGCGCTTCGGCGCGCATCGCGAGCAGCTCGCGCCATCGCGCCTCGAGCCGATCATCGCTCCACTCCGGGCGCGGCTTGGCGAACTCAAGCAGATGGACGCTCTTTCCACGTTCGCCCGGGAAATGCGAGTAAATCTCCTCGGCGGTGAACGGGATGAGCGGCGCAAGCATCCGGACCAGCACGTCGAGCATTTCGTAGATTGCGGTCTGCGCCGAGCGGCGCTCGCGCGAACCGGCGGCCGAGCAGTAAAGACGATCGCGAGCCACATCGATGTACAGCGAGCTCAGATCGACGACCGCGAAGTTCACCAGCGCGGCCGAGACGGCCCGGAAGTCGTACTCATCGTAATCGCGCGCGACCTCGCCTTTGAGCTGCTCGGTGCGCGCGAGCGCATAGCGATCGAACTCGAGCATCTGGTCAAGCGCGACGCGATCGCGCGCCGGATCGAAGTCGGCGAGATTGCCGAGCATGAAGCGGCACGTGTTGCGCAACTTCCGATACGACTCGGCGACAGAGTTGAACAGATTCTCGCTGACGTTCATGTCGGAGCTGAAATCGACTGACGCGAACACCAGCCGGATCAGATCGGCGCCGACGCGTGCGACCGCGTCCTCGGCGTTTTCGGTGTTGCCCAGCGACTTGGACATTTTGCGCCCGGCTTCATCGAGCGCGAGGCCATGCGTAAGTACCGCGGCGTAGGGCGCCGCGTTGGGCGAGTCTTCGTGCGTCGCGATGGCGGTGATCAGCGAGCCTTGGAACCATCCGCGATGCTGATCGACACCCTCGACGTAGAGATCGGCCGGCCATTTCAGATCGGGGCGGCGCGCCAGCACCGCCGCATGCGAGCATCCCGAGTCGAACCAGACATCGAGGATGTCTTCGGTCTTGTCGAACGACGCGCCCCCGCAGCTGGAGCATCGCTGATCGCCTGCGAAGTCGCTTGCGGGCCGCACGTACCACGCGTCAGAGCCTTCGCGCGCGAAAATTTCCTCGACCCGCTTCATCACCGCGGGTTCGAGCGTAACGAGGCCGCACACCGTGCATTTGAGCGCCGGAATCGGTACGCCCCAGGCGCGCTGGCGCGACAGACACCAATCCGGCCGCGTCTCGACCATGTTGCGGATGCGGTCGCGCGACCATTTGGGAATCCACTGGACTTTGTCGATTTCACCAAGCGCGCGCTGGCGCAAACCGTGATGATCGACGCGCAGGAACCATTGCTCGGTGGCGCGGAAGATCACCGGATTGTGGCATCGCCAGCAATGCGGATAGCTGTGGCCGAGCGTCTCGGCATGCAGCAGGGCGCCTGATTTCCGCAGGTCCTCGACGATCCGATCGTTGGACTCGAACACGCTGCCGCCGGCATATACACCAGCTTCGCTCGTGAAAACCCCGCCGTCATCGACCGGCGTCAGCGCCTGCAACTTGTATTGATTGCCGACGACGAAATCATCGTAGCCGTGCCCCGGCGCCGTATGCACCAGCCCGGTCCCTGCTTCGAGCGTGACGTGATCGCCGAACATCAGGCGCGCGTCGCGATCGGCGAACGGATGGCTGAAGACGTCCTGCCCATCGAGCGCCTTGAGCGCGGCGCGATCGAGCGCGATGCGCTCGTCGATGCGCAGGCCGGTCGCCTTCTCGACCACGTCGGCGAGGCGCGCAGCGACGATGTAGAAGTTTTCGCCGCTGCGCAGAGCGACGTAATCGAAGCTCGCATTGAGCGTGATGCCGAGATTTGCCGGCAGCGTCCAAGGCGTCGTCGTCCAGATGGCGGCGAACAGTTTGCCGGCACCATGCGCAACCGCGAGCGCCGCGCCCTTACTGCGATCGGTCGCGAGCGCCGCCGCGTCGCGCAGTTTCTCGTTCAACCGAAATGCGACGTAGATCGACGGCGATCGATGATCGTGGTACTCGACTTCGGCTTCGGCCAGCGCCGTGCGGCATGAGAAGCACCAATGCACCGGCCGCAGCCCGCGATAAACGTAACCGTCCTCGACCAGCTTGCGCAGTACACCGATCTCGGCTGCGTCGTACTCCGGCGTGAAGGTGAGATACGGATTGGCCCAGTCGCCAATCACGCCCAGGCGCTTGAAGTCGCGCCGCTGAAGGTCGATGAACTTCTCGGCGTGTGCTCGGCAGAGCTTGCGCAGTTCGAGCTTTGGGATCGTCCGGGCGCGCGGCCCGAGGTCGCGCGACACCTGATGCTCGATCGGCATCCCGTGGCAATCCCACCCGGGAACGAAGGGCGTGCTATAGCCCATCATCGAGCGCGAGCGCACTACGAAGTCCTTGAGAATCTTGTTGAGCGCGGTTCCGACATGCACCTGCCCGTTGGCGTAAGGCGGTCCGTCGTGCAGCACCCACAGCGGCGCATCGCCGCGCGTTTTGAGGATTTCGCCGTACAGGTCCATCTCTTCCCAGCGCTTGAGGATCTCCGGCTCCCGCTTGGGCAGGTTCGCCTTCATCGGGAAGTCGGTCTTGGGCAGATGAAGGGTCGATTTGTAGTTGGTCGGTGCCACGGATTCGCCGCGCTTACGCGCGCCATGCACGCGATTGTCTTTCGATCGTCCGGCAGGCACAAGATTATCTGACGAAGCCGGCGCGCGCGAGAACCGACCGCGGTGTGGGATACTTGGCGGCGCGCGCAGACCGACGGCCCCGACGATCGCCCGCGCCACGCGCCGCGCTAATACTTTGAGGAACGCTACGAATCCCTGACCGACCGACCTTTTGCTGCAACGAGATGGCTCGTTCTCGTCATTCTGAGCGAAGGCTGCCGGAGCGAAGAATCCCGGTCCGGGATCCTTCGCATCGCTCAGGATGACAGGAAAAGGCACGGATGCGTGTATTTCACGCGGCGCCACGCAATCGATTTGAAACGGTCGCGCTGCCTTCGTATGATCCGCAACCGGAGCTGGAATCCACCGCCGATGGCATTGCGCAAAGTCACACTGTTCGATCACGAAGGCACGGCAATCGAGCCGGTCGATGAGGAGGGCCAAGCCAAGCCCTGCGTGCTCGGCGTGCGCTGGCTCAACGCCGATACTTTGCGCACGATCAAGGTGCGTGGCGGGAAACGCACCGGTCCGCATTGCGAGCCGCTGCAGGATATCAAACCGACTCTCGACCTGAGCGACCCGTTCATCGAGAGCCTCGACCAGCTCCGTCCGCCCAAGCCTTGAACAATCCGGGCGCGCTCAGCGGGCTCAGGGTGCTCGACCTGAGCGACCATCGCGGCGCATTGTGCGGCCGGCTGCTCGCCGACATGGGCGCCGATGTGATCAAGGTCGAGCCGCCCGGCGGCGATGCCGCGCGGCGCATCGGCCCGTTCCTGGATGACCAGCCGCATCCCGATCGCAGCCTCTTCTTCTGGTTCTACAATCTGAACAAGCGTTCGCTGACACTCGATCTCGCGCATTCGCGGGGCGCGGAGATGATGCTGCGGTTGGCCGCGTCGGCCGACATCGTGATCGAAAGCTGGACGCCTGGCCGCCTTGATGAACTCGGGATCGGCTGGGACGCGTTGCATCGCGCCAACCCCGCGCTGATTCTTTGCTCGATCGCGCCGTTCGGACAGACGGGCCCGTATCGCGATTTCAACGCAGACGACACGATGCTCGAGGCGCTGGGCGGCATGCTTTACGTCAACGGCTTTCCCGGGCAGGCACCGGTGCGCGCGCTTGGACTGCAGGCGTATCACTCGGCTGCGTACTACGGCGCCGTCGCCACGATGTGCGCATTGTTCGCACGCGATCGCGACGGCATCGGCCAGCGCATCGATGTGAGCATGCAGGAGGCGACCGCGTCGGCGGTCGAGCACGTCTCGAGCAGCTACTTTTCGACCGGGCTTAGCGAACCGCGCCGCGGCACGCTGCATTGGAGCCGCTTCTTCCGGGTCGGCAAATGCCGCGACGGTCACATCATGCACTGCACGCTTGGCGACTGGACCTCGCACATCGAGTGGGTCCATGGCGACGGCAAGGCGCAGGATTTGAACGAGGCGCGATGGAACGATTTCGCGTATCGCAGCCAGAATGCCGAGCATCTGTTCGATGTGCTCGACGAATGGGTGGCCGGCTACGAGCGCGACGAACTGCTGATGCGCGCGCAAGCGTTGCGCCTGCCCTACGCGATCGTGCGGCCGCCCGAAGCGCTGTTCGACGACGAGCAGCTCGCGGCGCGCGGCTACTTCGCTGCGGTCGAGCATCCCGAGCTGGGCCGCACGATTCGCTATCCGGGCGCGCCTTATCTCTTCAGCGGCAGCCCATGGCGCGTGTATCGGCGCCCGCCGCTCGCCGGTGAGCATACCGGCGAGATCCTCAGGGCCGAGCTCGGCATCGATGCGGACGAGATGGCGACACTCGCCGCCGAAGGCGTGATTTAGCGATGGCCGAGCTGCCGCTCAAGGGAATCCGCATCATCGACTTCACCTGGGTCGTCGCCGGCCCGGTCGCGACGCGGATTCTCGCCGACCAGGGCGCCGAAGTGATCAAGATCGAGCGCAAAGTGCCGGGTTACATGGGGCCGCGGCGCACCGGCCTGCAGGGCAATCTCAACCGCGACAAGCTTTCGGTCGCGATCAACATGGCCGAGCCGCGGGGCATCGAGCTGGCACGGCGGCTGGTCGCGATGGGCGATGTGGTGATCGACAATTTCTCGGCGCGCGTGATGCGCCAGTGGGGGATGGATTACGAGAGTCTGCGTGCGGTGAAGCCCGGCATCATCTGCGTCAGCATGTCGGGCCTCGGCCATACCGGGCCGCGCGCTGCGTACGTCAGCTATGGGCCGACCCTGCAGGCGCTCACCGGTTACACGGCGCTGATGGCGGACGCGGCCGGAAATCCCGCCGGCTACGGCTACTCATACGCCGACATGTCCGGCGGCTACAGCGGCGCGCTCGCAGTGCTGATCGCGCTGTGGCATCGGAGGCGCACGGGAAAGGGGCAGTTCATCGATCTCTCGCAGCTCGAAGCGGTCGCCAGCGTGATCGGACCTGCGCTGCTCGACATCTCGGCCAACGGGCGTGCGCAAACCCCGCCCGGCTATCGATCGCAGGAAGCGCCCGCGGCACCGCATGGCGTCTATCGATGCCGCCCCGACGCGGCCAGCGACGATCGTTGGATTGCGATCGCGGTGCGCACACATGAGGAATGGCGCCGCTTCGTGGTCGCTATCGGCTCGCCGGTATGGGCATCCGATCCACGCTTCCGCACGCTCTACCTGCGCACGCGCAATCACGCGGAGCTCGATCGATCGATCGGCGAATGGACCACGACTCAGGATGCGGAAGCAGCGATGATCGCGCTGCAACGAGCGGGCGTCGCGGCCGGCGTCGTCGCCGACGGCGCGTATCTATGCGCGCGCGATGCGCAGCTCAAATCGCGCGGCTACTGGGGAACGGTGAAGGTGCCCGATGGCATGACGACGCAGGTCGATGGCATCCCGTTCAAGATGTCCGCGACGCCCGCATCGGTGCGGACCTGCGCCCCAGAAATCGGTGAGAACAACGACTATGTGCTGGGCGAGTTGTTGGGGCTCAACGCTGCCGATCGCGCCGCACTCGCCACCGCCGGCGTGATTTGGCCGTAGATCAGTTGAACCGTTGAGTGTTCACTCAGCTACCTTCGTCCAAGGTTCGCCTGGCCTTGGGGTTCCACCGTGGTCCTTCGTGTCCCGCCTTGTGCGACCAAGGCCGATTGCAAATACGGCAAAGGGGCGAGCAGATTTGCTCCGATGCTTCAGTGTCTGCGATACTCCAAGCGCAGAGCAAAGATAATCTTTGGTACTTGGCAGTCACGAAGCCCAGCGATGGGAGGTCACCATGGTCGATAACCCGCTCGCCAAGTTGTACCAGAAGATGGTTGATTCGGGCATCATAGTGCCGGTCGGCGAGGATCCAACGCAGTTTAAGTTCCCCTCCCTGCTGACGCCGGTACCTAGTTTCACGACATACGGAGAGGGCTCGTCGAGCGACCTTGATGGGGGAGTAGATGCCGAACTGGAACCAGATTCTGGGGGAGATACACAACGAGGTAGCAACTCATAGCGTCGCCGCGCAGCAGGCGATAGACACGATCCGTCGCAAGTACCTCCGCGCCCTGTCGGAGCACACAAAGCGGAACACGATCGCCTACTACTCCGGATTTCTCTCCAAGCCTGGAATCTTCGGGATTGACATCAACGACGAAGACAAGAATGGCCTAATGATGGCCATTCACGGTCTCGACCGAAACTTGGGGCTGGACCTCATGCTTCATACCCCAGGCGGCAGCATCGCAGCCGCTGAGAGCATAGTTGACTATCTGAAGCGGATGTTCGGCAAGAACATACGGGCGATTGTTCCACAAATCGCTATGTCCGCTGGAACGATGATCGCGTGCGCCTGCAACAAAATTCTAATGGGCAAGCAGTCAAACCTGGGGCCGGTAGACCCGCAATTGCGCGGCATCCCTGCCGCGGGGGTAATTGAAGAGTTCAAAAAGGCCTACGAGGAGATCAAGCAAGACCCGCAAAAGGTCCAGGTCTGGCAGTTCATAATTCAGCAGTATACGCCAAGTTTTCTCGGCCAGTGCGAAAACGGGATCAGTTGGGCCAAAGACTTTGTGAAATCTGAACTGGAGGCCAATATGCTTCACAAGCGCCCAGACAAGACCGCCTTAGCAGAGAAGATTGTGACAGCATTGACCGACTTCGAGGGAAATAAAGCGCACGACAGGCACATCCATTTTGACGAGTGCCAAGCCATGGGGCTCGAAGTGGAATTGCTGGAAAGCGAGCAGACTCTGCAAGACTTGGTTCTAACGGTTCATCATTGCTACATGCATTCGCTCATGAACACTTCGGCGTTCAAGATGATCGAGAACCAGAACGGTGCGGCATTCATAAAGCAGCAACAAATCCTCCAAATGCCGATGCAGGTCGCAATGCCGCGGCAGACGCCCGGCCAGACTTAGGAATCTCGCCGTTCTTGGCAGCCCGCGAGGCCGCGTCGCGGGATCAGCTCGGCCTCCTCGCCATTGTGTAGCGCGATCCGACCTCTTGCTAACACGGCTTGAGGTTGTCTAAGTGAGGAGCAAGGGGGATCGCTGGTTTGCTCGCAAGCGTCCTGTCCAGCTCTCTTGTCGGGGTCGACGCCCACCCGGTCGAGGTCGAGATCGATATCAGCAACGGCCTGCCGATGCTGAAGACGGTCGGACTGGCCGAGGGCGCGGTTCGCGAGGCCCACGAACGGGTGAAGTCCGCGATCAAGAACAGCGGCTACGACTTCCCCAACCGCAAGATAACGATCAATCTCGCGCCCGCTGACACGCGCAAGGAAGGCTCATCGTTCGACCTCCCGATCGCGCTTGGGATCATGTCGGCGATGGGGATGCTCAAGCGCGATCATCTCGGCGAGTATCTGGTGCTGGGCGAGCTCGCGCTCGACGGCCGTATCAAGGCAATTCGCGGCGCGCTGCCCACGGCACTGCTGGCGCGCGAACGCAAGTTGGCCGGCGTCGTGCTGCCGCGCGAGAACGCGCAGGAGGCCGCGGTGGTGGGCGAGGGCACGGCGGTGCTTGGGGTTGAGACCCTGCAGGAAGCCTTCGAGTTCTTCGAGGGCCTCAAGGAGCTTACGCCGACCGTCACCAATCTCTCCGAGATGTTCGATGCGGCCGCGCGCTACGATGTCGATTTCAGCGAGGTGAAGGGGCAGGAAGTCGCCAAGCGCGCACTCGAAGTGGCCGCCGCGGGCGGCCATAACGTGCTCATGATCGGGCCGCCCGGCTCGGGCAAGACGATGCTCGCCAAGCGCCTGCCGACGATCCTGCCCGCGATGACCTTCGAGGAGGCGATCGAGACCACCAAGGTGCACAGCGTGATGGGCCTGATGGATGGGCGGTCGCTGATCGCGACACGCCCGTTCCGCTCGCCCCATCACACGATCTCCGACGCGGGCCTGATCGGCGGCGGGTCGGTGCCGCGCCCGGGCGAGGTCAGCCTCGCGCATAATGGCGTGCTCTTCCTCGATGAGCTGCCCGAGTTCCGCAAGAACGTGCTCGAAGTGCTGCGCCAGCCGCTGGAGGACACGCGCATCACGATTTCGCGGGTACAAGGTACGCTGACCTTCCCGGCAGGAATCATGCTCGTGACCGCGATGAACCCTTGTCCGTGCGGTTTCTTCACCGACACGCAGCATGAATGCACCTGTTCGCCACTAATGATCCAGCGCTATCGCTCGCGGATCTCGGGGCCGCTGCTGGACCGCATCGACATCCACATCGAGGTGCCGGCGGTCCGGTACAAGGAACTGAGCAGCCGCGACGGCGGGGAGAGCTCCGCAGCCATCCGCGAGCGCGTAAATCGTGCGCGCGACGTCCAACTCGAACGGTTCCGCGGTCGGCCGTTCTTTTCCAACGCGCAGATGGGAGCGCGGGAGCTGCGCACCTTCTGCCAAGTCGGAGCCCCCGCCGAGCGCTTGCTGGAGCTTGCGATCAATCGCCTCGGGCTGAGCGCGCGCGCATACACTCGTATACTGAAGGTCGCCCGCACGATCGCCGACCTCGACGCCAGCGCAGCAATCGAAGCTCATCACGTTAGCGAAGCAATCCAATATCGCTCGCTGGACCGCAACGCGGCCTAACCACGTAGCCTCGCCCCATCCCACGCCGATGGTGGTCACATCTGGCGGCTCCCGATCACCGCGCAAAGCGGCATATCCGCTCCGATAGCATTAGCTGCGCTCCCTGTGCTAATCAGTCCAACTGTTGGACCCGGGGCTGGGAGCCTGGGTGGTCTCCGCCCCGAGGGAGGAAGACCGATGAACAATTCCATGATGAGGATGGCCGTGTTCGCTGTGGTCGGCGCGGCGCTGCTGGTGATGATGCTGGCAGCGACTGGCTGGATCGCGCACAACGTCGGCTGAGCTGCGGAACGCCAGCCGCGCGGCTCCGGCGTTCCGGTTCGTCATGGCTGAGGGTGTGAAGCGGCGCACCTTTCTCAAGGCGCGTCGGGGGCAGGATTGTGCCGCGCAGCTTCTTTGCGCGATGCCCGCAGGTTGCACGACTGGCCGCTCGGCGGCGAGACGTCGTGGGCGGTAAGGGCGGATCTCAGAATCTCATACATGCGGGCGATGCGGCTCGGTGCGATTGAGGGCGCGCGCGTGATTCGACGCACGCTGGCGCTTCTCGAAGAGACCTCGTCGATGCGAACGGTGAGACCGTAGTCGTGGCCAGCTCAACTTGGAGCATCGCGCACGCCTGATCGCGGCGGCCACTCGCCGATCGCCCCCACGCTAAACGAGAGCGGAGCAAGCCCGAGAAGCAGCCGGGCATAGATAAACGGTAATTTGACAACACGATCTACGTGGAATAGCTTGGCCGATTTGCTAGTATTCCATTTGATCGCTCAAAGGCAGCCCTCCACCAGTTCATCCTGATCTATGTTCGAGATCCTCAGCGATCGGCTCGACGGCGTCTTCAAGCGGCTCGCCGGCCAGGGCCGAATCACCGAACGCAACATCGAGGAAGCGTTGCGCGAGGTGCGCCTGGCGCTGCTCGAAGCCGACGTCAACGTCAAGGTCGTTCGCGACTTCGTCGAGCACGTCAAGCACAAGGCGCTGGGCCAGGATGTCCTGCGCTCGCTGACGCCCGAACAGCATTTCATCCGGTTCGTCGCGGCTGAGATGCGCGAGATGATGGGCGGGAGTGCGCGCGAGCTGGACCTCAAGGTCAAGCCGCCGGTCAAGGTCATGCTGGTTGGCTTGCAGGGCTCGGGCAAGACGACCTCGCTGGCGAAGCTTGCCCGCTGGCTCAAGGCCGAGCGCAAACGTCATCCGCTGCTCGCCTCGACCGACATCTATCGACCGGCCGCGATGGAACAGTTGCGAGTGCTGGGCGCACAAATTGGCGTGCCGGTGGTCGAGAGCAATTCGAGCGAGGATCCGGTTGAGATCGCGACCCGTGCGCTGGCGCGGGCCGAAGTCGGCGGTCATGATGCGCTGCTGCTGGATACCGCCGGGCGGTTGCAAATCGACGAGGAGCTGATGGAAGAGCTGGTGCGGCTGCAGGCCGTGCTGCGGCCGCATCATACGATTCTGGTCGCCGACGCGATGACCGGCCAGGAGGCCGCCAACGTCGCGCAGGGCTTCCATGACCGGCTGAAGCTCTCCGGCGTGATTCTGACCAAGCTCGACAGCGATGCCCGCGGCGGCGCAGCGCTTTCGGTCAAAGCGGTGACCGGCGCGCCAATTCTGTTCGCCGCGATGGGCGAGAAGCTCGATGCGTTCGAGATCTTCCATCCCGACCGCCTTACTTCGCGGATTCTCGGGATGGGCGACGTTTTGACGTTGATCGAGAAGGCGCAGCAGACCTACGATCAGAAGCAGGCCAAAGAGCTCGAGCGCAAATTCCGCAAGAACGAGTTTACCATCGAAGACTTCGCCGCGCAGATGAAGGCGATTCGCACGATGGGATCGATCGGCGATCTGCTCGGCATGATTCCCGGGCTCAAGAAAGTGGCAGGCCAGGTCGACAACGAAGAAGCGCGCCGCGAGCTGCAGCGGATCCAGGCGATAATCGATTCGATGACAATTCAGGAACGCCGCAACCATTTGACGCTCAACGGCAGCCGCCGCGCGCGCATCGCTTCGGGCAGCGGCACCTCGGTGCCGGAGGTCAATCGTTTCGTCAAGCAGTTCGAGCAGACCCGCAAGATCATGAAGAAGGTGACGCGCATGGGCGGGGCGCGCATGATGGGGCGCGGGATGGGAATCGGGAGCTGAAGGGTTGGTTAATCAAGGAGCAAAGATCGCATGTCGCTGGTAATTCGCTTGCGCCGCCATGGCGCGAAGAAAAAGCCTTTTTACCGGATCGTGGTGGCGGATTCGCGCTCGCCGCGCGACGGCCGCTTCGTGGCCCAGGTCGGGACCTATGATCCGGCCTTTGATCCGCCCAGGGTTACCGTGCGTCACGAGTCGATCGAGCGCTGGCTCAAATCCGGCGCCCGGCCGACGCAGACAGTCGCGCAGTTGCTCAAGCGGGCGCGCCCGGCCAGCGTGCCTGCCTGAAGCTGAGCGGCCTCGACGGAGCCGACCATGAAGGAGTTAGTTGAGTTCCTCGCCAGGAACCTGGTCAACGATCCGGATTCGGTCGAGGTCAAGGAAACGCAAGGCGACACCGCTTCGGTGCTCGAGCTGCGGGTGGCGAAAGACGATTTGGGCCGCATCATCGGCAAGCAGGGCCGCACCGCCAAGTCGATTCGCACGATTCTCAACGCAGTCGCCTCGCGTACCAACCGCAAGGTCGTCCTCGAGATCATCGAGGACAAGTAGCAACCGCCGCCGGTGGGGGCTTCATCGCGCGCAGCGCGCTTCCAACCCGGTGAACTCGTCCGGCTGGGTGTAATCGCCGGCGCCCATGGGCTGCGCGGCGGCCTCAAGTTCAAGCCTGACAATCCCGCTTCGCCATCGCTCTCGTCGCTGCGCCGCGTCGTGATCGATCGCGGCGGCCAGCTTGAGTCGTACCGCCTCGTCGTCGCCGCGGAGGTCAGCCGCCATCACATGCGCCTGATGCTCGAGGAAATCGTCACCGCCGAGCAGGCCGAGGCGCTGCGCGGCGCGACGCTGTATGCACTGATCGCTGATCTGCCGGCGACCGCGCCCGGCGAGTTCTACTATTTCGAGGCGCTCGGATGCGAGGTCGTCACGACCGCTGGACGCCGCCTTGGGAAGATCGAGGACATCTTCTCGGGCGGCGCCAGCGACATCTGGGTAGTGCGCGACGGCGCAGCCGAGTACCTGATACCGGTAATCGCCGACGTTGTGCGCGCCACCGATTTCGGCGCGCGGCGCGTTACGATCGAGGCGATCCCGGGCCTGCTCGATTAGCGGCCTGGAGGACCCTCGTTCGCGTCAGCGGCAGACCGCGGTCGCGCTCGGCTTGACCTCGGTGCTGAAATGATTGGGCAGGAAGACGAAGCCGCTGTTCGGACAGAAGGTGAA
>JBGPUE010000090.1:0-13239 GCA_041491005.1 Binataceae bacterium (SeqCode)
GACGGCGCGCAGCGGCGGCAAGCCCGTCTCGCGCATCACGCCGATGCTCGCGCCGGGCTCGATAGTCACCGCGCTGCGAACCTTCGTGCATTACGTTGTAACCGAGTACGGCATCGCGACGCTCAAGGGCAAATCGATTCATGATCGCGCCCGCGAGCTGATCGCGATCGCGCATCCCGACTTCCGCGCCGAGCTGACGGCCGAAGCCAAGCGCCTGTACGGCTGACCCTCCGACTCCTTCGGACTCGCGGCGCCTATCGCTCAAGGACCCTGCGGACCGAAGGTGATAGTGAAACTGAGAGTCGTACTGGGAACGTTGCAATCGTGGCCCGCCACATGATCGTCGTACTGCCAGGCGTAACTCTGCGGGCATGCAGCGGAGAAGGTCTGGTAATAAGGCGTACCACCGCCGGCAAGCGTGCCCGCCGAAACCCAATCGTCGTTGACCACCCCTCCGCAGCCAGAGAAGAGCGGGGTTAGCCCGGCGGGCGCGTTAAACGAACCCAGGCCCGAGGTGGTCGGCGGGACGCAGGCCACGTCCTGCGCGCCGCCGCCGACGCTGACGCAGGAATAGCCGAGCGCGTTGGCGTACCCCGGATTGTAGCCGCCGCATAAATTTCCGACGTCTGCTTGCGACGTACAGTTTGTTTGCAGATTAGTTGACGGCGAGCAGACTCCTGCTCCGGCCGGGAAGCTAGGGACAGTTGTTACGCACTGTTCCCCCGGCAGGCAGTCGGTGTTGCCCCAGCATGTAGGCGTCCCCTGATTGCATGATGCCATCGCGACACCAGCCGGCGTAGGCGTGGGAGCAGGCAGCAGGGTGTCGTGGTAGTCCTTGGCCGCGTACATGTCGGCGTTGGTTGCTCCCGAGGCCAGGACGCTGTTGCACATCAGACCCGCGGGGGGCGACGCTGATGTGCACTGGTTGAAGGGCTGGTTACATGCAATCAGGCACGTATTGCCAACGCATAACCCCGATTGGCAGAAGCCGCTGCCGCATGCGATCGGACCCGGTCCTGAGCTCGGTGCCTGGGTCACCTGCAGCAAAGTCGGGCAGGTCTGCAGCAAGTCACTGGAACAGCCTACGTTCTGACAGGCGTTCCCAAGCGAGTTTGCGATGACGCTGGGTGGCAAGGTGACGCTCATCTGTCCGTTGTAACCGTTGTTGAGCGTGACGTCGTAGTTGACGTTGCTGGCACTGTTGACCGTCGGCTCAAAAGCTGCCGCGGGCGGCTGCGGTGCCGCATTCGTGCTCAAGCTGTCCCAGCTGCCGGCACACTCTAGCAGGCCGGCACAATCACCGGTTTGGCAGACGGTTCCCTGCGGATAGCCACATACCCCGACGCCGTTGACGCCGCAGATGGCGCTGGAGTTGTTCAGCCCGTTGGCGCTCTGGCAATACGCGGCGCCGACGCTATCGATTGTGCAGGAGAACATGCACAGGCCGCCGTAACAGAGATACGGATTCTGGCCGGCCGTCGACGTGGGGCAGTCAGACGCCGTCGCGCATTGAACCGGGTTGTTGTAGAGGGCGTCGAACTGACAGCCCGTGCGCCCGGAGAAGATTCCCGACCAGCCGCATCCCGAAGCTGCGATGTTGTTCGGCAGGCAGATGGTTGAGCTGTCGTTGGGCTGCAATTCCCAGTTGCTACCGGGCGGGGCCACGACACCTGAGGCCGGGACAGGGGTTTGCGTACTGCCGCAGGTGTATGGGCCGTTCGGATTCTCGGCGAGCCAGACCGGATATGACGCATTGTTCGTGAAGGTGAATGGGTTGGTACCCGCACCGCATGCGGAAGCGGGAGTGGAGGTCGGAGTCGCGCTCGGTGTGGGCGTCGCGGTCGGAGTTACCGTCACAGTGGGAGTCGAAGTCGGGGTCGCGCCCGGCGCTGTGGGCGTCGAAGTCGGAGTCGCCGTCGCCGTGGGGGTCGGAGTCGCGCTCGGTGTGGGCGTCGACGTTGGAGTCGGCGTCGCTGTAGGGGTTGCAATTATTATATCCGGGTTGAATCCCCCAAAGTCGTCAGATGTGCATCCAGCCATTAGTATGGATAGCGCAACCGAAATTCCGGCCGAGCCAAACAAGGTGGACCACAACGAACGATTCGATGCTCGCTGCGGCATGGGAAGGCGATTCAACGGCTAAAGTGACCCAAGACGACATAGAAATTGCCATACGATAGATGCATTTGCAAAATTTTGCGGCCTGGTTGTCCACAGTTGCGAACACATGCGACTTCTCGCGAGCAATTCGCAGTCGACATCTGAAGCTCAAATGGGACGAACCGGAAGCCCGCCACGTTCGCTTTCGCTCTGGTGGGAACGAACGGTCTTATGTTCGCAGGAATAGGCGCTCGGCGTTGGCGCCGAGCAGCTTCGCCTGACGCTCCGCGCCAAGCCCCGCGATCGATTCGCGGATCAGCCGCGATGCTTCGAGCGTCGAATCGATGTGCGGGAAGTCCGAACCCCATAACACGCGGTCTTCGCCTAGCAAGTCCATCGTCGCGCCGATCGTGCGTTCCTCAGGTTCCGCGACTACCCAGATGTTGCGGCGGAAGTAGTCACTCGGTTTGAGCTTGGTCGGATAGGTCCAGCCGAGATGCTCATACTTCTCGTCCAGCCGATCCATGATGTACGGGACCCAGCCGCATCCGGATTCAACACACAACAGCTTCAGGCGCGGGAAGCGATCGAATAGCCCGTCGCACACCATCGTCATCGCGGCGGGAGCGATCTGCGCGAAGCCACCGAGCGCGAATCCATAGACGGCACGAAACTCGCCCGGTTGATAGAAGTTGCCGAGCAGGCCGGGTGCGCGATTGAAGCGCACGATCACGTGAAGACAGACTGGAATCTCCGCTGCTTCGCATTCGCGCCAGATTGGATCGAAATCGGGATGAGAGAAGCGCTTGCCCCGAATCGTCTCGGGCGGGAGGAAGATACCCTTGAAGCCGAGCTTGATGCATCTGCGCAGCTCATCGAGCGCGGATGGAACATGCTGCAGCGCCAGATGCGCAATCGGCACGATGCGCCTGCGATTGTATGATGCGAACTCGTTGACCCAGGTGTTGTACGCACGCGCGTATGCCGCCGCGAGGCCGTCATCCTCGACATCCCAGAGAATCCCGACGGTCGGAAAGAGTACGCCAGCATCGACGCCCCATTCATCGAGCAGCTTGATGCGCTCATCGGGCATGTAGCTCGCCGGTGGGCATCCTTCCATGTAGCTTACCTGGCCCGGAACGAAGAGCTTGCGACGATCGACATTCGCGCCGCCCAGTCCGCCAAGCACGCCCTTGAGCAGTGGCTTGCCGTCGATGGTGAGAATTTCCATTCCGTCGACGGGATCCTTCACGATGCGAATGGCGCGATCGCGATATTGCGGTTCGATGTACTTTTCCCACAGGTCGGGCGGTTCCATCACATGCGAATCGCAATCGATGATCATGCTCTGCGCGCCGCTCATCGTGAACCTCTATCTGTCCATCGTCGTCATGTCGTTTGATTGTCTGCCCACGCCCACCCGCGCCAGCGTCCTACGGCTCGCGCCGCGTGCGAAAAAACTCCTGCAAGAGCGCCCGGGATTCAGCCTCCATCAGCCCCGCATGAACTTCGATGCGATGGTTGAGCCGGCCATCGCGCCCGATGTCATATACTGAGCCGACCGCGCCCGCCTTGGAATCCCGTGTCCCGAACTTGAGGATCGCGACGCGCGCGTTAATCATCGCGCCGACGCACATTACGCATGGCTCGAGCGTGACATACAACGACGCGTCGATCAGCCGATACGAACCCAATTTCGCGGCGGCTTCGCGAATCGCGAGGATCTCAGCATGCGCGGTCGGATCGCCAAGCGCGATCGGCCGGTTATGTGCGGCGGCAATCACCTCGCCGCGCATTACGACTACCGCGCCTACCGGCACTTCGCCCTCGGTTGCGCCGTGCTGGGCCTCGGCGAGCGCCTGGCGCATGAAAGCGAAATCGGCGGTTTCCATCGGTAATTTGACGTTGACACCAGCTCGGCCTGCTATCAAGATCGAAGCACCACAGGGAGAGGTCATTCGATGAGAAAGCTGCTTTTATTGGTCGCGCTGATTCTGACGATCGGTGTGACCACAGCTCTCGCCGGTACCCGCGTGAAGGCTCCGGACGACGAGGCCGCACGCATCGCTGCCGACATCAAGAAGAAGTACGCGCATCCCAAGCCGCGGCTGATCGCCAATTCCGACGTCAAGCTGGAGGTCATCGCCGACAAGATTATCCGCTCCTGCTGTAAGCCGCCCGACCTGATGGTGAGGGGCAACATTGTCAACTCCAGCGCCAAGCCGATCGACTACGTGCGCCTCGAACTGATCTTCAAGAACAATTCCGGCCAGGTCGTTCACACCGAGGACGCGTACAACCATCAGGCGGTCTCGCTGGGTGAGGACGAAGAGACGCGCAAGGCGCTGGGCGACGCGCGCCATTTCGATCCATTGCCACCCGGCGCGCGCGACACGTTTTACTTCTACATCCCGATGCCGCTGATACCGCGCTATTCGAGCGTGGATCTGCGGGCCTCGGAAGTCGTGCGCCTTTCGCAGGTCGCCCAACTGCCTTGAGAGCATGGTCCGCCGCATTTGGCGCGATACTGATCGCCGCTGATGCCGACGCTCGATGAAGTCCGCCCGGAGGATCTCCAGCGGCGGCTCGCCGGCGGCGAACAACTGATAATCCTCGATGTTCGCGAGCCGGGAGAAGTGGCGGTCGCGGCCTTCCCCGGCGCGATCCATATTCCGATGGGCGACATCTCGTCGCGAATCGCGGAGCTAGACCCCGAGCGCGAAACTGTGGTGGTCTGTCATCATGGGATCCGTAGCGCGCAGGTAGCAGGATATCTCGTACGGATGGGATTCGAACGCGTGCTCAACCTTGCGGGCGGAATCGACGCATGGTCGCTCTTGGCCGATCCGGGTGTTGCGCGCTACTGAAGTGAACGCCGGGTGTGATCGCGTAACCGATCGATAAACGTTCCACAAAAGTCCGTTGAGTCGACGAGCCAAAGGAAACCAGCCGCGGTGGGATGCGCCCGCCGCGGCCGGCCTTCGCTTGTGGGTACAGCTCGGTTGCTCGTCGGCTACGGCGCATCCCTCACCATCGCTTCGATAGTGAAATTTTCGCGGTCGACCGCGCCCATGTTGATGTACCAGCATTCCCTCTCCGGTGCGTCAGGAGTCGGTAAGTCGCAGAATTGCGACAAACCCGACTGCACGTCCGTGCTGGTGCCGTTTACTTGGAACACGCGCTTGAAAGGATAGATTGCTACGCGCGCGTCAGGCACAGTCCGGTCGCGGTAGGTAAGCCAGTTCGTAAAGGTCCGGTACAGTTCGCCGCGCTGGTCGTAGGAGTCGTGCGTCAACACTACATCGACCTCGCTGTCGATGTAGACGACGTGCTTCGAGTACAGCTCTTCCTTGACGCGATCTCGGCGCGCGACCCCCTGCACGATATAGACGTGACGCATTTGCCATTCGGCCGGGCAAACGCTGCCACCTCCGTCGGTCTTGCAAACGTTGCCCGGAACCTGTGAGAGATTCACGGCGCCGAGCATCTGCTTCTCGCCGAGGAACTTCCAGTTGTAGTTCTCGTTCTTCGCGCTGAAGCCCTCGTAATCGTCGGGGTAGAACTGGTTCTTGCCCCCATGGCTCATCATGATTTCACTGAGTCGGCGGATTCGCCGTGATTGGGGCAGCCACGTCCACGAGTCGTCGCCCTTGTTTGGATCCTGATATCGGTACCTGATCAGCCCCGCGCCGCGTGATTCCGCCGGCGCCAGTACCGGATGGAGTGCCATCATCGACAGCCGGTTGGTGATCTTGAAGTCCGGGTCGGTCGGCAGTGGCTCCACCTCGGTGCGGCCGACGAGGTTGTAGATCATGTAATGGCCAACCAGAGTGAAGTCGCGCTCGAAGATTGGCGCGTTGCGCTCCTCGTACACCATGTGGCATCCGAAGAATCGCGCGTCGACGTCGTCGCTCCACATCGGGCGGAACGTGTTGTTCCACATGATCTTGGTCGCGACATCGGGATCGTTTACGTCAAGCAGCGGGAAAGGCTGGCCGGCGACGAACCCGACGAGGCTGCGATGATCAGGCGACAACCGCACCTGCGACGAGTACTTCTCGGTTGCCTCGCGGTATGGCGGCGGCCATTCGATTCGATCAGTTGACGTGATCTTCATCGACATCCCGCGCGTCACGCGCCAGTACGTTCCCGGCGGGACGAGATCCTTCACTTTTGCGGCTTGGTCGGCGGTGATGAAATCGCCTACCTTGACCTGCGCGAACGGAGAGCCTGTCCAGACAAACGTCGCGACGATGAAGATCGCGAAGACCACCATACTGCGAATGCCTCGTTTCACTTGCCGATACCTCCTGTCGAAATTTCGTGTTAGGAGCGACACGTGACCCCCGGTCCCAGTCTTCCGCAAGAATTGATTCGAACGCTAGCAAGCCTGTCACCTGACCTCAACACCGGGTCGGGCCATTGGTCGTGGGTCAGTCGCGGTTTCCGGTCCGCGCGATAGCCTCACTCGCGGTCCCGGGGTTATCGTAAGGCGTCGGAGGTAGGTCAGGGAGCGCACCGATGCGAGAGGAAGTCCTCAGCCTATTTGCCGCGCGCAAGGGCCACTTCCGGTTTGAATCAGGCCACCATGGCGACCTCTGGCTCGAAATCGCCCCGGCGTACCTCCATCCAAATCGCCTTCGGCGATATGCCGCGGAGTTGGCCCGGTTGCTCGCTGCGCACCAGGTTGAGGCGGTGTGTGGCCCACTGGTCGAGGGCGCGTTCCTGGCGCAGATGGTCGCTGAAGAATTGAGGGTGGAATTCTACTTCGTTGAGCAGTTCGCCCGAACGCAGGCAGACGGCCTCTATCCGGTCGGATACCGCGTCCCGGAGGCTCTCCGCCTCAGCGTCCTGGGCAAGCGCATTGCGGTCGTGGACGATGTCATCAATGCGGGGTCCGCAGTCCGCGGGGCTATCGAGGACCTACAGGCCTGCGGGGCGCAACTCGTGGCCATCGGTGCACTCTTGGTCCTGGGCCTCCCAGCTTCGGCGTTAGCGGCGAGTAAAGGCGTACCATTGGAGACTCTGTCGCATCTCCCGAAGAATGATCTGTGGGAGCCTTCGTCATGCCCGCTATGTGCCTCCGGCGCGCCGCTCGAAGGCCCAGGCGACGCTTCGCTATGATCTCCCGAAAACCCCGCTATTGACGTCAGAGCGCCTGCGCTAGAGTCTCGGGCAAGACGCGGGGCGCACAGCGGACCATCAAGTGACCATACTCGCGGCAGCCATCCAGATGAGCGCCAGTGGCGACAAGGCGCAGAATCTCGAACGCGCTGAACGCCTGATACGTCTGGCTGCGGCGCGCAATGCGAATCTGGTCGTCCTGCCCGAGGTCTTCAATTGGCGCGGCAGGCGGGCCGAGGAAGCCACCAACGCCGAGACGCTCGAAGGTCCGACGCTCGCCCTGATGGCGCGGCTGGCGCGCGAGCTTGGGATTTATCTGGTCGCCGGATCGATCACCGAACGGGTTGACGATCAGGCCAAGAGCTTCAACACCTCGGTGCTGCTGGTTCCCGATGGCGCGCGCTTGGCCCTCTATCGCAAGATTCACTTGTTTGACGTCGACCTGCCCGGGCGCGTCACGGTCCGCGAATCAGATGCGAAGGCTGGCGGTGGTGAAGTCGTGTGTGCGGCGACCGCGATCGGCAAGATCGGTCTGAGTATCTGCTACGACCTGCGCTTCCCGGAGCTGTATCGGCGGCTGGCGTGGGCTGGCGCGACTGTCGTCACAGTGCCGAGCGCGTTCACTTTTCCAACCGGAGAGGCGCACTGGGAGATTTTGCTGCGCGCCCGCGCGGTCGAGAATCAGTGTTTCGTGATCGCGCCCGGCCAGTTCGGCCCGAACGTTCATGGCTTCAGCGACTACGGCAACTCGATGATCGTCGATCCATGGGGACGCGTGCTCGCGCGCGCGTCGGATCAGGAGGGTGTCGTCATCGCCCCGCTGGATTTCGACTATCTCGAGCGCGTCCGGCGCGAATTGCCGAGTTTGAAACACGTCCGCCTGCGCCGCGATGACTAAACGCAACCGCCTGCGAAAGGACGCGATTGGTATGAAGAGCACTGCATCATTTGCAATCGCCGCCGCTCTCGCCCTCATGATGGCGCCAAGAGCGATCGCACATGACATGGGCGCGATGGGCCAGATGGGCGCGCATATGTCGATGGGCCCGCACATGGTCATGACCGAGCAGCGCTCGCCGACCGACGCCGATCTCCAGCGCGCACGCGAACTGATGCGCATATTGCGGGAATCAATCGAACCTTACCGCGACAATCGCCGCGCCGTCGCCGATGGCTATGTGCCGTTCCTGCCGACGATTCCGCAGGAGGTCTATCATTTCACCAACTACCGGCTCGCGGTCCGCGAATACACCGAGCCGTTCGATGCCGCGCAGCCCGGTTCATTACTCTACACGCGCAACGCCGCAGGCGAGTATCGGCTGGTCGGCGCGATGTACAGCGCGGCGCCGCAACTAACGCCTGTTGACCTCGATCAGCGAGTTCCACTGAGCGTCGCGCGCTGGCACGCGCATACCAACATCTGTCTCCCCGAGGACATCACGTTGAGGGATCTGATTCGCGGGAACATCGGCGCAGGCGGTCCGCCGATGCCCGGGATGGTCGACGCGGGCGGCAGCCCGATGGCGGTGAGCTTAAATCAGCGCCTTGGCGTCTTTGCGGATGGCCGCTTCGGTTTCACCGGCAAGATCGCGGACCAGCCGGATTGCGAAGCGGCGGGCGGTCATTTCATCAAGCAGGCATGGGGCTGGATGGTGCATGTCTATCCGTTCGCGGGCGACGATTTGAAGATTGCGTTTGGGACCGACGTACCCAAGCAATGACGATGCGCCATCTTGAACGCACACAGATCGAAGAGCCGCCAGGCGTGACAATAGTCAACTGATCGGCCGCCGCGGCTGGCGCATCGCGCCCGCCTACTGCTCGGAGAACATCTCGGGCTCGCGCGAATTAAGGATCACCAGTCCCCGGTAAATGTACTGCAGGCCTGAGATCGCAGTCACCGCCACCGTCAGGTAGAGCAGCCCGAACCAGTGATAGCGTTGAGGGTTGGCGGCGAAGCCCATCAAGGCGGCCACCACGCAGGCCAATTGCAGGAATGTCGTCGCCTTGCCGAGATAGCTCGGATTTACGGGCACGCGCTCGGCCGTGAAGAACGTCACCATGAAGTAGCCGAATACGATCACAAAGTCGCGCAGCCCGACCACCACCAGCAGCCAGCCCGGGAACACTTGCTCGATCGTCAGCACGACGAACGAACTCATCAGCAGCAGCTTGTCGGCGAAGGGATCGAGAAACGCGCCGAGCTCGGTCCTCGAATCGGTCAGCCGCGCTAGTGTGCCGTCGAGGGCGTCCGTCAGTGCGGCGGCGCCGAACAGCCACAGCGCCGCGGTGAACCGATGCCTGGTCAGCATCGAAACGAAGATCGGAATCGAGAGCAGACGGCCCAGCGTGATCAGGTTGGGCAGGTTCAGGAGCTGCGCCAATGGCGGCGCTTTTTCGCGAAGCGGTTCGGCTGCGCGGATTGGATGCGGCGAGCTCATCGCGCAGGCCTCAGCTGGTGGCGAGCGCGGCCTTGCGCAGACGGCCTGCGATCGGCGCCGTCACCAATGCGCGCATCGAGACCCGCCCGTCAGAGTACTCCTCGCTAAGCACGCGCCCGTCGCGTCGCGCCATCGCGACCAGGTCGCCGCGCGATGCGGGAATGCTCACGCGGACCTCTTCGCGCATCGAGCTGAAATGCCGCGCGATCCGTTCCAGCAGCCCATCGACACCCTCGCCGGTCCGCGCCGAGATCGCAATCGAGTCGAACTCCGGCATGATACGGGCGTGGCCGTCGATCAAGTCGGCCTTGTTGAGCACCAGCAATCGTGTTGACGAACCCGCGCCAATCTCCTCGAGCACGCGATCGACGACCGCGATCTGTTCGATGGCGAGCTCCGAGCTGGCATCGACCACATGTAGCAGCAGGCTCGCGGTTCGCACCTCTTCCAGTGTCGCCTTGAAGGCCTCGACAAGCAGATGGGGCAGGCGATGGATGAAGCCGACGGTATCAGCAAGCATCACGTTCATGCCGCCGGGCAGCCGCAGCCGCCGGATGGTCGGATCGAGTGTCGAGAAGGGGCGGTCCGCAACCAGCACGCCGGCATTGGTCAGCCGGTTCATCAAAGTGGACTTGCCGGAGTTCGTGTAGCCAACCAGCGCAACCGTGGGGTAGGGCACCTCGACACGGCGCCGGCGCTGCAGGTCACGCGTGCGCTCGACCTCGCGCAATCGCCGCCGCAGGCGCGTCAGGCGCTCGCGCAGCCGGCGCCGATCGACTTCGAGCTGCGTCTCGCCGGGTCCGCGCGTGCCGATCGCACGGCTGCCGGCCGTCTGCCGCGACAGATGGCTCCATTGCCGGGTCAGGCGCGGTTGCAAATAGCTCAGCTGCGCGAGCTCGACCTGGAGTTTGCCCTCCAGCGTGCGTGCGCGCTGTGCAAAGATGTCGAGGATCAGCTGGCTGCGATCGATCACGCGCAGCTTGAGTTCGCCTTCGAGATTGCGCGCTTGAACCGGGCTTAGGCTATCGTCGAAGATCGCGAGCGTCGCCTCGTGGCGGCGAGCCAGCTCGCGAGCCTCATCGACCTTGCCCTTGCCGATGAAGGTGCGCGGGTCGACTTGACGGAGATTCTGCCGAATCTCGCCGGCGACCTCAGCGCCCGCGCTGGAGGCCAGCGCCGCCAGTTCGGCCAGCGATTGCTCGGTGCTGATCTCGCCGGGCGCGGCGCCAAGCTCGACGCCGACCAGGATCGCGCGCTCCGGGCGATGAGTGGCGAGTGTTTCTGAACCGCGCAGATGCTACCTCCGCGTCGTGAATCCGACACGGCGAGTCTAGCAAACCAGGATGGTGCGAGCTAAGGCGCCTTCACGCCGCGCTAGCGCAACAGGATCGATCCTGGGCCCAGCATCCGCTCGACTTCCGCGACGAACTGCTCGCTGGGCGTGACGCGGAAGGCGTCGCTGAGCAGGATCACCGCCTCGCGCTCTTCGTCGGTATCGACATGCAGGTAGGTGAGGCATCGTCCGGGAAATCGTCCCAGCAGCTCCTTGAGACCGGCGAGGGTGCCGTTGCCGAGGCCGGGTTTGGCCGCTGAGATATGCACTTCGCGTACCGCGCCTAGCAGCGCGGTGGCCAGCGGCTTCAGATCATCGAGAATGATCTGTGCGCGCTCCTCGTCGACATCGAGCTTGCCGCGCGCCACCACCGGCTCATCGCCCGTGATGACCGCCTCGAATTTCTGATAGGCCTCCGGCCATGCGATCACTTCGACCACACCCTGGCGATCTTCGAGCGTAAAGGTCGCGTAGCGCCTGCCGGCCTTGTTGTTCTTGAGCTTGACCGCCTGCACCACGCCGGCCAGCGCGACCTGGCTGCCATCGGGCGCCGCGGCGAGATCCGCGGTGGTCAGATCGCTGACGCGGCGCAGCTCGCGCTCGTACTTGTCCAGTGGATGCGCAGTGACGTAGAAGCCCAGCGCTTCCTTTTCGGCCTTGAGCTTCTCCTTCATGTCCCATTCGGCCACCGGCGCGCGCGGCGCGAGCTTGGGCGAGGTGGCAGAGGATCCGCCGAACAGGCTGATCTGGTTGCGCACCGCATCATCAGTGCGCCGCTGCGCGATCTTCAGCGCATCGTCAGCCTGCGCGATCAGTTCGGCGCGCGCAGCGCCGGTTGAATCAAACGCGCCGCATTTGATCAGCGCATCGAGCACGCGGCGGTTGAGGAATTGCGCATCGATTCGCGAGGCGAAATCAACCAGGTCCGCGAAATGGCCGCCAGCTTCGCGCGCCGCGATGATCGCCTCGGCGGTCTTCGCGCCAACACCGCGGATCGCCCCGAGCCCGAAACGGATCGCCTCGCCCGAGACCGCGAAGCGCACCCGGCTTTCGTTGACGTCGGGGGGTAGGATGCGGATGCCCATCTCGCGCAGGGCGGCGATGTTCTTGTAGGTCTTGTCCGCATCGTCCATGTCCAGCGACATCAGCGCCGCCATGAACTGGCGCGGATAGTGCGCCTTGAGGTAACCCGTCGCGTAAGTGGTCAGCGCATAGGCCGCGGCATGCGAGCGGTTGAAGCCGTATGAGGCGAAGGTCTCGATCTTCTCGAAGATCGATTGCGCCAGCTCGCGGCTGAGCCCGTTGCGTGCGGCGCCCTCGATGAAGCGTTCGCGCTCCTTCTCCATCACGGCGCGGTTTTTCTTGCCCATCGCGGCGCGCAGGATGTCGGCTTGCTGGAGCGAGTAGCCGGCCAGCGCCTGCGCCACGCGCATCACCTGCTCCTGATAGATGATCACGCCATAAGTGTCGCGCAGCACGGGCTCGAGCAGCGGGTGATCATATTCGACCGGCTGGCGGCCGTGCTTGCGTTCGATATAGGGCTCGACCATGCCGGCGTCGAGCGTGCCCGGGCGAAAGAGCGAAATCGCCGCGACCACGTCTTCGAAGTTCGTCGGTTTCAGCTCGGTGAGAAAGCGGCGCATCCCGGAGCTTTCCATCTGGAAAACGCCCACCGTATCGCCGCGCGACAGCAACCGGTAGGTCTCCGCGTCGTCCAGTGGCAGACGATCGAGATCGGGCGCGGCGCGGCCGCCGGCGCCGATCAGATCGAGCGCATTTTTAATCAGCGTCAGGTTCTTGAGCGCGAGGAAGTCAAACTTGATCAGCCCGATCTCCTCGATGAACTTGTACGAGTACTGAGTGATCGCGACCGGGGTGCCTTCGCTGCGCTCCTTGTCGACATACAGCGGCACGATGTCGCGCAGCGCCTGGTCCGAAATCACTACGCCAGCCGCATGGCGCGAGGCATGGCGCAGGAGGCCTTCGAGCTTGAAGGCGTAATCGAACAGCTCGGGATAACGCTCGCGCTCCTCCCGCAGCCGCGGCTCCATCTTGAGCGCGTCCTCCAGCGGAAAGTCGCGGCCCTGCTTGGCCGCCGGGTAGAGCTTGACGATCCGATCGGTTTCCGCGAACGAGAGCCCCAGCACGCGGCCGACGTCGCGGATGGCCTGTTTGCCCTTGAGCGTGCCGAAAGTGATGATCTGCGCGACGCGATCCTCGCCGTAGCGGCGGCGCACGTAC
>JBGPUE010000091.1:0-12815 GCA_041491005.1 Binataceae bacterium (SeqCode)
GAGGCGATCCCGGGCCTGCTCGATTAGCGGCCTGGAGGACCCTCGTTCGCGTCAGCGGCAGACCGCGGTCGCGCTCGGCTTGACCTCGGTGCTGAAATGATTGGGCAGGAAGACGAAGCCGCTGTTCGGACAGAAGGTGAACGAGCCTGGCTGATAGAAGCCGCCATTGTTGGCGTCGTTGCCGGCCTCCTTCTTGTTGGGCGCGGCGGCGAACCAGTCGCCGTTATTCTGCACCAGGTAAAGGCGCAGCTTGCCCACCTCGCCGGGTGGGGTCTCCTTGGCTGAATCCGGCTTGAAGAACTCGGCTTCGACTACCGCGCTTTGGCCGTCGGCGCGCAGGATCGCGACCTCGTCATTGAACGACATGCTGAGCTTGGGGCCGGTCGGCGAGAGCTTGATTTTGTCCGGCGTCAGTTTGCGCGTGTACTTGAGGATGGTCTGCCGCCCTACCGCGCCCAAATCGCCGCTGGCCAGTCCCCGATAGATGCGCCCGGCCGCCGCCTCGATTTTCGCCTTGCTCGCATCCTGCTGGGCGGCGGTCGGCCCCGCGATCACCGCCAGCGCCGCCACCATCGCCATAAATCCCGCCACGGTCTTCAACTGTCCCATCATGCCTCCGAAATGAAAATGTACGCGCTAAGTAGCATCGCATCCGCGCCGCCTGCAAGCTGTGTCCGGTCTCGCATTCCGGGATGAATCCCAATGGTACTCGGCGGCCGGCAGCTTCGACTATCCCGCGATGCCCGCTGGCCCAGCGGCACGCACGCGGCTAGATTCAATCTGCCGGCCGGCCCCTTGCGATGGAATTCCACGTCATCACGCTGTTTCCCGAAATGTTCGCTTCGCCCTTTGAGCATGGGCTGATTGGCCGCGCCATCAAGCAGGGCCTACTGCGGATTGAAACGCATCCGTTGCGCGACTTTGGGCTGGGCCATTATCGGCAAGTCGACGACCAGCCCTATGGTGGGGGCAGCGGGATGGTGATGCGTCCCGAGCCGATCGCCGCCGCGATCGAGGACGTCGAAGCGAAGCATCCGGGCCTCTGGAAGATCCTGCTCACGCCCCAGGGCACGCTTCTCACCCCATCGATGCTGCGTGAATTGGCGGCGCGGCGGCCGGGCGTGATGCTGATCGCGGGCCGCTACGAGGGCGTCGACGAGCGGGTGCGCACGATGGTCGATGCGGAGATCTCGATCGGCGACTACGTGCTGAGCGGCGGCGAGCTTCCTGCGATGGTCGTGATCGAGGCAGTAGCGCGGCTGGTTCCCGGTGTGCTCGGCAATGCCGAATCGCTGGAGGAGGAATCATTCAGCGACGGCATCCTCGAGTACCCGCATTATACGCGGCCCGAAGAGTTCCGCGGCCAGCGCGTGCCCGAGGTGCTGCTCAGCGGCGATCATGGCAAGATTCGCGAATGGCGCCGCAAGGCCGCGCTCGAACGCACCGCCGCGCGCCGGCCCGATCTGCTCGAGCGCGGCAAGCGCCGACGTGGCTGAGCTCTACCTCGCGCTGATCCACTATCCGGTGCTGGATCGCGGCGGCCGGACCGTTACGGCCGCGATCACCAGCCTCGACATCCACGATCTCGCGCGTTCAGCGCACACCTTCGGCGCGCACGCGATGTTCGTGGTGCATCAGGTGGAGGAGCAGCGCAAATTCGCGGAGCGGGTGCTCAACCATTGGCGGGAAGGTCATGGCCGTCAGCATGATTCGCGCCGCCGCGAGGCGTTGGAGCTGGTCCGCGTAGTGAGCGAGCTCGACGCCGCGATCGCCGCGATCGAGCGCGAGGCCGGTCAGCGTCCGCTACTCGTCTTCACCTCGGCAAGCGCGCGCGAAGCGATGAGCTACGATGAGGCGCGGGCCCATCTGGCGCGCGGCGACGCCGCACCGCTGCTGCTGATGTTCGGCACCGGATTCGGGATGGCGCCCGAGATGGCGCAGCGCGCCGACATGACGTTGGCGGCGATTCGTGGCCCGGGCGACTACAATCATCTATCGGTGCGCGCCGCCGCATCGATCATCTTGGATCGCCTGCGCGGCCGCTGAGCGAAAGCGCCTCAGGCTTGCATCAATCCGGATATGGTTACACGCTTATAAGTCCACGCCTTGAGGGGCGACGCGGTCCTTTGCGGGAGCCAGCAACGGCTTTTCGCCATCTTCGCCTCAGTCGTGTAGGTTCAGCGAGAAGAGTCAGTTCCAGAGGAGCCAGGGCATGAGGTTTCATTGGTTTGCAGAGGTAACCTACCCGCATCTGCCGCCCGATTTCCGCGAGCGGTACCCGTCAGCATGGGTCACGCCGCCGGCCCATCTGATCGATCCCGTGAAGATGGGCGAGATGTACCGGATGTTCATCCGCCTGATGCAGCGCGCGGACCAGGTCGGATTCGACGGCCTTACTGTCAACGAGCATCATCAGACCCCGCTCGCCGTAACCCCGTCTCCGAACCTGCTTGCAGCAAGTCTGGCTTCGACGACGAGAAATGCGGCGATCACGATCGTCGGCAATTCGCTGGCGCTATACAATCCGCCAACTCGCATCGCGGAGGAGTACGCATACCTCGATTGCCTATCCGGCGGGCGGCTCGCGGCGGGATTCGTGCTCGGTACCCCGATGGATTCCACGTTCGCCTATGGGATGACGCCGGTCGAGATGCGGGAGCGATTCGAAGAAGCGCGACAGTTGATCCTGCGCGCATGGAGCGAGCCGGAGCCGTTCGCGTTCAATGGCAAGTATACCAAGCTGCGCTATGTGAACATCTGGCCGCGCCCGATCCAGAAGCGCCTTCCAATCTGGGTTCCGGGAGGTGGCGGCAGCGTCGAAACGTGGGACCTGGTCATCGAGCATGACTACTGCTACGGCCACCTGTCGTTTTCGGGATTGTACTCATCCAAGCCGCTGGTCGATGCATTTTGGGACTACGTCGCCAAGCACGGCGGCACCATGAATCCGCATCGGATGGCGTTCACCCAGATTGTGTGCGTCGCGAACAGCGATGCGGAAGCGGAAAAGGAATATTACGAGGCGGTTCGCTATTTTCATCGCAATGCGGCGCCCGCGCCTGGATTTTTGAATCCGCCCGGATACACCACCATCCGTTCTATGAAGTCGATGTCCGAGCAGTTGAAGGTCGGCCACAGCAAGCTGACAGCGGAAGATCGCGCGCGCGCCGCCCGCGGCGAGATGAGTTTTTGGGAGTATGACGAGAAGGGTTACATCATCGCCGGCACGCCCAAGCGCGTTCGCCAGCGCCTGCGCGAATTGATCACCGACTTGCGGGTTGGGCAGCTGATCGCGACGCCGCACATGGGCAACCTGCCCGAGGAAGTCGGCATGGAAAATACACGTCTGTTCGGGCTGGAGGTGGCGCCACATCTCCGCGACCTCTGGGCGGATCAACCCGATCACTGGACGCCGGAAATCAGTCAGAAACTTGTCGCTGCAAACGCACGAACGCTTCGTGGCGCGAACGAATCGGAAACCAGCGCGAGACAAACCGCCGTCGCGAAATAGCGGCCGTCATCTGGCCGGGTTTGGGAACAACCGGGACATGTGCTGATCGTCCGACTCCGAAGCTTGACAACTGACAATCATCGGACGTTGACTTCTCGCACGAGGGCCAACCCATGTCCGAACACAAGGTCATTGACGCCGACGGGCACATCGTCGAACCCGCGGCGCTCTGGGACGAGTACGTCGAGCCCGCCTTTCGCGATCGTGTGATCCAGATTCGGCGCAGCCGCGAGGGCCGCGACGAGCTCTGGATCAACGGCGAGAATCGGAGCCGTGCAGCCCTTCCGGTCGCCGCCTCATGCATCCCCAACGGATTGGTCGATCTGAAGCGCGCGCAGCAGCTGACTTGGGACGACGTTCCCCGCGGGGGCTACGATCCGCGCGAGCGAATCAAGGTGATGGACTCCGAAGGAGTCGCCGCTGCGGTTTTGTATCCGAGCATGTACCTCTTGTACGGAGACTTGACCGACGCGAAGCTCGCGGCGGCCGCATGCCGCGCCTACAACAACTGGATGGCTGACTTCTGCAAGTCAAACCCGACTCGGCTGTTCGGGGTGGCGCCGATGCCGCTTCAGGATGTGGATGAGGCGGTGCGAGAGATGCGCCGCGTGGTGCGCGACCTGGGCTTCAGGGCGGTTTTTGTTCGCCCCAATCCCTTCAACGACCGCCGCCTTAACGATCCTGCCTACGATCCGTTCTGGCGCGAAGCCGAGACGCTCGACATCCCGGTCGCGGTGCATTCCAGCTTTGGTACGCGGATGCCGACGATGGGTTCCGATCGCTATCGTGACCCGTTCTTCTTTCACATGGTCTGCCATCCGTTCGAACAGCAGGCGGCCTGCATGGACATCATCTGCGGCGGCGTACTCGAACGTTTCCCGAAGCTTCGAGTCGGTTTCCTCGAGTCGGGCATCGGATGGCTTGGCTATTGGCTCGATCGGATGGACAGCCACTTCGACAAGATGCACACCTACGTGCCGTGGCTGAAGCGCAAGCCGACCGAGTACTTCAAGGAGAACTGTTACCTGTCGGTCGATCCCGATGAGCGCACGATCAAGGCGATGATCGATCTGGGCTTCGAGCGCAACGTGCTATGGGGCTCGGACTTCCCGCATTTCGATTGCACTTACCCGGGAGCGCTGCGTGAGATAGAGCGCGCATTGAGCCCGCTGGCGCCGCCGGTTCGCCGCGGGATCCTGTGCGACAACGCGGCGCGCTTCTACAAATTGTAGCCGCTATCCGGATGCGTCTTACCAATCGGCCCCTCCGCCGGCGGCACTCGTCAGACCGGTATGCGCGGTCAGGCCGCCATCGGCCACGATGCGGGTTCCGTTGACGTAAGACGCATCTTCGGAAACCAGGAACAGAACCGCATTCGCGATTTCAATCGGCTCGCCATAGCGGCCCATCGGTATCACCTGCGCGGACTTCTCCGCCAAATCGATGGTTCTTGTTGGTTATTGATTCGTCGCGATCAGGGTAGTACCGACACTCCCCCGCGAGTTGTCTGACCGTACCGCTTTCGGTAAGCTTCAGCGCTCGACGCTCGCCAAGGCACCTCGACATGAACAGCATCATCAAGAAAATCGAAGACCGCGAACTACGCAGCGATATCCCCGCGTTTCGCGTCGGCGACACCCTCCGCCTGCAGGTCAAGGTCGTCGAGGCTGAGAAGGAACGCATCCAGTCCTTCGAGGGCATCGTGATCCGGATCCAGCGTGGCGGCAACCGCGCCACCTTCACGGTGCGCAAGATTTCCTACGGTGTGGGTGTCGAGCGCATCTTCCCGCTGCATTCGAAGCGGATTGAGAAGATGCAGGTGATGAGCCGCGGCAAAGTGCGCCGCGCCCGGCTCTATTACCTGCGTGAACTGCGCGGCAAGGCCGCCCGCGTCGACACCAAGGCGTAACGAATCAATTTCCGGGATCTTGCGGCTAGGCCGAATGGGGTTGCTTCTGCGCTTCGGCCATTGCCGAAGGCATCCGCACGTCGCCGCTTAGGAACGCACCTTCACATACCGTCAGCCGGATCGCTTCGATACGTCCCACGACGCGCGCACGCGGCCCGAGTACCAGACGCTCGGCGCCGATGACGTCGCCGCGCAGCTCGCCCAGCACCAGCAATCGTGGCGCGCGCACACGGCCCTCGATGCTGCCTTCGGCGGAAATCACGACCAAATCGATCGAGTTGACCTCGCCGCGGAAGCTGCCCTCGATTCGCACTGGCTCCCGAAAGACCAGGCGTCCGGAGACGTGTACGCCCGGTCCGACCGCGATTCGCGTGCGCTCCTCGACCCAAGCCTGGCCGGGCGCGCGCGGAATCTCGGCGATGGGCGGCAGCGGTTCGGTGGGCAGCGGCGCGCGCGGCGCCGTGCGATTCCCAACCAGCCTGATTGTCGGCTTTAGCCGCATCGAGTTTAATTCGCCCGCATCCGCTCAGGGAGCCGGAAAGACGTGGCATGCGACGGCATGCTCTTCGCGTCCGGCCTCCAGGCGCGGTTCGGCGCTGCGACAAATATCTTTCGCATAAGGACAGCGGGGATGGAAGCTGCACCCGGGGGGCGGGTTTACCGGCGAGGGCATCTCGCCCGGCAGCCTTATTCTCTCCGGTTTTCCGGCCTGATCGACCGACGGAACCGCCGAAAGCAGGGCGCGGGTGTAGGGATGGCGCGGGTTGGCGTAGATCTGCTCCCGCCGCCCGATTTCGACGATCTTGCCGAGGTACATGATCGCGACCCGCTGGCATATATGCTCGACCACCCGCAGATCGTGCGCGATGAACAGGTAGGTCAGATGCAGCTTTTCCTGCAGGTCCTGAAGCAGGTTGATAATCTGGGCCTGTATCGATACATCGAGCGCCGAGACCGGTTCGTCGAGCACCAGAAAGGCCGGATCGACGGCCAGCGCGCGCGCGATCCCGATTCGCTGCCGCTGGCCGCCTGAGAATTCATGCGGATAGCGTCGCAGCGCCTCGGCGCCCAGCCCGACCAATCCGAGCAGTTCGGCGATGCGCCGTTCTTTGTCGCGGCCGCGCGCAAGGCGATGAATCTCGATGCCCTCGCCGACAATCGACGCGACTTTCATGCGCGGATTGAGCGACGCGTACGGATCCTGAAAGACTAGCTGCATCTTGCGCCGCAGCGCGCGCAGTTCGCTGCGGGAGAGTTGTGCGAGATCGCGGCCCTCGAAGAAGACCTGTCCCGAAGTCGGCTCGATGAGCCGCAGGATCAGGCGGCCCAGCGTCGACTTACCGGAGCCCGACTCGCCGACTAATCCGAGCGTCTCGCCCGGCAGGATCTCGAGATTGACCCGCTCGACCGCTTTAACGGTTTGCCGCCGGCCCGCGAACAGCCCGCTGGCGCCGACCGCGAACTCCTTGCGCAGCTCGACCGTCCTCACCAGCGGCTGCGATGCTCGCGCCGAGACCGTCGCGCTCATGCCTGCATCACCCGCCTCGCTGACCATCGTGATCAAACCCGGATGCAGGCCGCGTAATGGTTGGGGCGCTTGGCTTCCAGCGGCGGAACGACACGCGCGCACTCGTCGATCGCAAGCGAGCAGCGCGGATGAAAGCGGCATCCGCTGGGCGGTGCGAGCAGGCTCGGGATAGTGCCGGGAATCGCCTGCAAACGATGAGCGCTGGCACCCATTTGCGGAATCGATTGCAACAACGCCTTGGTATACGGATTGAGCGGATTGCGGAACAGCTCGGCGGCCGGCGCCTGCTCCATCACGCGCGCCGCGTAGAGGATCGTCACGTCGTCGGCATACTCGGCCACCACGCCGAGATCGTGCGTGACGAGGATCACCGCGAGGCCGAGGCGTTTCTGCAGGTCGCGGATCAGGTCAAGGATCTGCGCCTGGATCGTGACGTCGAGCGCGGTGGTCGGCTCATCGGCGATCAGCAGGCGCGGATTGCACGACAGCGCCATCGCGATCATCACCCGCTGGCGCATCCCGCCCGAAAGCTGATGAGGATAATCATCGACGCGCCGTTCGGGGTCGGCGATCCCAACCATGTGGAGCATCTCGATCGACTTGATGCGGGCCTCGGCGCGCGACTTTCCCTGATGGAGCCGGACCGCTTCGCCGATCTGGCTGCCGATCGTGAAGACCGGATTGAGCGAAGTCATCGGCTCCTGAAAGATCATCGCGATGCGCGCGCCGCGAACCTTGCGCATTTCGGGTTCGCTGAGCTCGCAGAGATTGCGGCCGTCGAAGAGAATCGTGCCGCTCAAGATGCGCGCCTTCTCCGGCAGCAGGCGCATGATCGACAGCGCGGTGACGGTCTTGCCCGAGCCCGACTCGCCGACCAGTCCCATCAGCTTGCCCGGTTCGACCTTGAAGCCGACGCCATCGACCGCGCGCACCTCGCCATCCTCGGTGAAGAACGAGGTGCGAAGGTCTTAGACTTCAAGCAGCGGCTGCACGGCGGATGAGGCTATCATCCGGGCCCCGGCCCTCTCCAGCTAGCGCCCGTGATTACCGTGAGCTGCCGGGGTCGAGGCGGTCGCGGAGATGGTCGCCCATGAAATTGAACGACATCACGGTCAGGAAGATGAACACGCCGGGGATCAGAATCCACGGGTAGCGCGAGAGATTCTGCACGTTCTCGGCCTGCGCGAGCAGGTTGCCCCAGCTCGCGGTCGGCTCCTGGATTCCCAGTCCGAGCAACGACAGCGCGCTCTCGCCCAGGATGAAACCGGGAATCGAGAGCGTCGCAGCGACCACCGCGTAGCCCAGCACCGATGGGATGACATGCAGCGCAAGGATGCGCACGGGGCTCCCACCGAGCGCGCGCGCTGCTTCGACGTAGGGGCGCGTGCGGACCGAGGCCGTCATCCCGCGGATGATGCGCGCGAAGCCCGCCCAACTGATGAAGCTCATGATCGCGACGATCATCAGGAAGGTCTGCGCCGAGTTCAGCCCGGGCGGAATGATCGCGGCTAGCGCCAGCAGGAAGTAGAACGACGGCAGCGACATCTCGATCTCCGACCAGCGCATGATCAGGTTGTCGGTGGTGCCACCGACGTAGCCCGAAATCGCGCCCACCGTAATCCCCAGCGAGAACACGATCAGCACCCCGACCAGTCCCACGCTCATGCTGATGCGCGCGCCGTAGACGATGCGCGAGAAAAGATCGCGGCCGAGCGAATCGCTGCCGAAGATGAAAAACGGCGGATCGCCCGGGTCGGTCGTAAACAGATGCCCACGGGTCAGCAGGCGAACATAAACTCTCCGGGTGCGGTCGGTCGTGTAGATCCGATCCACCGGATCGCGCATCTGCATCGGATGCGCGAACGGCAATCCGCGGCCCCATTCGGCGGGCGCGCTCAGATGAAGCCGCATCGGCGGGCAATTCGGCAGCTCGCGGAATTGCAAGGAAGGGTCGTAGGGCGCGATCAGCGGCGAGGCAGCGGCGAGGATGTAGAAGGCGATCAGGCAGGCCACCGACAGCCGAACGGCCCACGATGCGAGCCGCCATTCGCGCGCCAGATTGCCCGCGGCCCCGCGGCGCTGTCGCGCACTGCTCGCGTGCTGCAACGAAGCTGCCATCTGCGGCGCGGTGCTCATGCTGAATCGATCGCCGAGAAATCGACGCGCGGATCGATCGCGACCAGCGCGACGTCGGCGAGCAGGTTGCCGAGCAGCAGCATCACCGTGCCCATCAGTACCGAGCCCATCACGAGATAGATGTCGAGCGAACGCACGGCCTCGAGCAGCAGCAGGCCGAGCCCCTGCAGGTTCATTACGGATTCAACCAGCGCCGCGCCGCCCAGCAGGTCGGCGAGCTGGTACCCAGCAATCGTGACGAACGGATTGAGCGCGTTGCGCAGCACATGCTTGTAAATCACCACCCGTTCCGAGAGCCCCTTCGCGCGCGCGGTGCGGACGTAATCCGAGTTCTTGATTTCGAGAATTTGCGAACGCATCAGGCGCATCAGGCCGGCCATGCCGGCCGTGCCCAGCACGATCACCGGCAGCACCAGATGCCACGCGCGGTCGAGCACTTTGCTCCATGGATCGAGGCCTGCGTAGTCGATCGAGAAGGTACCGCCGACGGGAAACCATCCGGTGCGCAGCGCAAAGTAGGTCATCAGGAAAGCGAAGAAGAAGTTGGGCAGCGACATCCCGAGGAAAGCGAGGAACGACAGCACCCGATCCCAAATCGAGTTCTGCCGCACCGCGACCACGATGCCGATGGGAATCGCGAGCAGCCACGCGAACATCATGCTGGCGGCGGCCAGAATCAGCGTGTTGAACGCGCGCGAGCCGATCAGGCTCAGCACCCCGACGCGGTAGGCGAGCGAGATCCCGAAATCGAGATGCATCGCGGCCCACAGCCACTTGCCGTAGCGGACGATCAGCGGCTGATCCAATCCAAACTGCGCCTCCATCTGGCGAATCACATCGGGCGAGATCGACGGGTTGAGCTTGAGGCTGGAAAGGAAATTGCCCGGCACCAGCGACATCACGACGAACGACAGGAACGTGATTCCGACGATCAGCGGAATCATGTTGAGCAGCCGGCGGATGAGGAAGCGGGTCAAGTTGCGATACCTGTGTGAGCGCGCGGACTCAGGCGCGGCCGCGGCGGCGCGCTACTCGATCCTGAACTGCATCCACTCTGGCTTGAAGAGGCCCCACACGGTCGGGTCGTAGCCCTCAAGTACGTTCTTCCATGCGCTGAAGCGCTGCTGGCGGACGGTCTCCAGGATCGGCAGTTGATCGTGAAGGATCTCCTGGATGCGCCAGTAGTAGGGCGCACGCTTGTGCAGATCCATCTCGGCCGCGCCCTGATCGAGTAACTTGTCAATCTCGGCTTCCCATGGCGTTGCGGGTTTGGGCTCGGCGGGATTCCAGATGTGCAGATTGCCGGAAGAGCGCAGAAAGTTGGCGCCATTGTTGGGCTCAGGTCCGCCGCCGCCGAAGCCCATCAGGATGCAATCCCAATCGAAGCTCGTATCGAGCTTCTCGACCAGCGTGGTGAACTCGAGCGGGCGGTAGTTGGCCTGGACGCCGAGATTGGCGAGGTCTTGCTTGAAGATCGCGCACATCTGCTCGCGCAGCTTGTTGCCGGCGTTGGTCGTGAGGTTGAACACGAGCGGATGGCCATGCGGGTCGACGCGCAGCCCGGGTTTCTGCAGATGGTAGCCGGCGCCTTCGAGCAGTTGCGCGGCGAGTTTCGGGTCGTATTCGTAATCCTTGAGATTGGGATTGTGGAAGATCTTGTTCTCGGGCGAGATCTCCGCCACCGCCGGCTCACCCAGTCCGGAGAAGCAGAGACTGACCATCGAGCGCTGGTCGATCAGATGGGCGATCGCACGCAGGAAGTTGAGATCGGTGAACCATCCCAGCCGTGGATCGGCGCCGGCGCCCTTCACGTAATGACGCGGATTGCGGTTGAACGAAAAGAACAGCGAGCCGGTATCGAGGCCGATCTTCCTGAGCGTGATCTTGAGCGCCGCGGACTTCGCGCGGAGGTCGAGGACTTCCGGCGGCTGGGGGTTGTGGAGGTCGGTCTGGCCCGACAGGAAGCGCAGATACTCGGCGTTTTGGTCCTGCACAATCAGCAAGGTCTGTCCGTTCAAGCGCGGGAGCTGGCCGCCATGCTCATCCTTCATCCAGTAATCGGTATTGCGCTTGAACTCGATCAGCTGTGCGGGCACGTAGCGCGTGAAGCGGAACTGGCCCAGCCCGATGATCTTGTCTGGCGGCGTATCGATTCCCCAGCTGCGGTTAAAACTACCGTCGGCGAGCGCCGTTTCCAGCACGTGTGCCGGCAAGATCTCGAAGCCGATCGAGTAGAGCAGCGGAGCGAACGGCCTCGGCAGCTTCATCTCGACCGTGTGGTCGTCAGTCGCGCTTGCCTCGATCGGCTTGCCGTCGACAGTCAGAATCGGCCGATAGCTGTTGGGCACGCGCGGGTCGTAGATCGCACGCAGGGTGAAGAGCACGTCGCGCGCGGTGAATGGCTGGCCATCGAACCATTTGACCCCACGGCGCAAATGGAAGGTGATTACCTTGCCGCCGTCTTTGATGTCCCAGCTCTCGGCGAGTCCGGCTTCGGGTTCGTTGGTTATCGGATTGATGCGCACCAGCCCCTCGAACAGGTTGCCGGTGATTCCGCCCGAGCTCGCATCAGTGACCAGCACCGGATTGAACGTCTTCGGATCGCCGATCGTGGTCGCGTAGAGCACCTGCTGCGCGGTGTGATCGTTAGCGGGACGCCGGATGCGGCATCCGGGCGAGGCCAGGATGCCGAGCGCAGCGAGCGCGCCGAGCGTGCTTGTGCCGAGCGATCCGGGCCGCGGCCTCATGCGTGCGTGGCTGGCGTGAGCAATGGCGTCAGCACACCCGAGACGTCGAGATCGATTTCGTGCGTTCCCGGCGCGGGCATCAGAATGAATAGCGAATGCGCGACAGGGCCATTGATAATCGGTCTTTGGTAGCGGAACTTGACGCGCGTCCCTGCGATCGGGAAATCGGCCTCGAGCTGATGGGTGAACATGATCCCGCCGATATCGCGATAGTCGCTGTAGCGCACCTCGCAGTTTATCGAATTGGGCTGGTCACGCAGGCGCACGAGCGCCAGATTCTCCCCGCTGAAGCCCAGCTCGACGCTCGCACCGCCCTCGCGCTTGAACGTCGCGACCAGCAGATCGCCTTCGACCCCGACCGATGATACCGCGCCCGCGAGCGCATCGTCGGTCGGCGCGAGCCCCATCAGCAGATTCACCGCCGGCTGCGGAGCCAGGGGTATTTGTGCGAACCGAGCGAGTGTCTGGGCGTTGGCTTTGCCGCGCATTAGGGTGTTGCCCGACGAGCGAAAGACCGCAATCTGCGAATCGCTGGCGGCGACCACCGCAGCCACGCCCATCGGTGAGTAGGCCTCGACCCGCAGGCTGGCCGGACGGCGCACGATGATCTCTTCCCGCGCCTTCAGATGTTCTTGTGCGGAGCTGTACTCCATCACCGCCGGCGTCTGCATCGATTCCAGCCGCCGACTGCGCTCGATCAACATGCGAGTGAGCTGCTGCGCCCGCGCGAGGTCGGCGGACGCCGTGATCGAAGCGGGCGGTTGAGTTTGCCTCGGCGCGATCGAAGCGCATCCGGCGAGCGCCGCACACGCACAGCATGCGGCGAGCCATCGGACGGCCGCTATGCGCACAGAGCAAGCGGCGGATGCGCTGCTAGTGGGCGGATTGCCCATCTGCGCGCATGACCTGCAGCTTATCCTTCAGCCGTTCGACCTGATCGGATTCTTTGGCCTTGCCCAGCGCATCCTGGTACTCCTGATGCGC
>JBGPUE010000092.1:0-12563 GCA_041491005.1 Binataceae bacterium (SeqCode)
CGGAAGGGGATTTTTCACCGCAGGCAGTCCCGCGCGATGGCTCAACAGAAAACGCACCGGCAGATCTTTCTTGCCGGCTTGCGCGAACTCGGGCCAGTAGCGCGCGACCGGAGCGTCGAAATCGAGTTTGCCCTGATCGGCGAGCCGATGTGCGCAGATCGCGGTAAGGCCTTTGGTGGTCGAGTATACGTTGACCAGCGTGTCGCGCTCCCAGCGGCGCGTGCGGTCGGCGTTGCCGCCCCACAAATCGACCACCGGGCGGCCGTCAAGCGTCACCGCAACAGCGGCGCCAACTTCGTCGCGCCGCTCGAAGTTCTCGCTGAAGGCTTTGCGAACGCGCTCGAAGCGCGGATCACAGGTACCGTCAATCGCTACGTCTGCCATTGGTGCCATCCTTACCTGGGCCGGGAACCGGACCTAAATGGGGAATTAATATACTCGTCCGACCACACCCGCTAGGCCTGAGCAACACTGAGGCGAGTCGCTAGTTCTGAGCGAAGTTTTTCCGCAAAGTCTTTTCCCTTAGCCACCCTGTCAGTTCCACCGAGCGATTTATACATTGCGAGTACCAGTCTGTAAATCGGGTCCACTATTGTGTCTGCTACAGGCGACACGGCCAACGGCTCCAGAGCCGCGATCTTGGCAGGCGAAGGAGCTGCCGCACCCGCCAATTCACACGCCAATGCAAGGACAACATAGTACCTGATGTCAGTGCGAGTGTCGGATTGCAAATCGCCCAGCGATTGGAGATATTTGTCAACTTGCCGCATGAGAAGCATACAGACGATGAATAGCTTTCGATCGAACTTGTCATTGAAGACTTCTGTATAAGTTGTGTCTTCATTGAGCAAAGTCTGGGGTCGCGCACGGGCATCGTCAGGGCGACGCAATACAACCGCAATAACCGTACGCGCCAAGTCCCGCGCGCTGACGATCCTCGCAACTGGCTTGCGAAGCGTTTTGTACTCGCCCTTTCGTCTGTCGTAATACAATCCATAGAGTACGAATAGTTCTTCGATGTCCATGTGGATCGGGTCCGCCGCGTGAAGGGAGACAGCGTTCACAGTAGTTTGAAAATTGGTAGCTTTAATTATGCGGTTCCGACTTTCAGGTTTTGGCGGAATTATAATGCGAACGAGCAGCCGACGGTTTTCGGTTTTATCCGGATTGGCCTTGAAGAAATCGAACACCTCCTGAGAAGTCTGAAGGCCATTCACGATCTCCGGTTCGTGAATCGTCAGCTTGTTACCCGCAAGCGGTGCTTCGCGAGCAAGAATAGTGATCCCATTGTTCAACCACCAAAAGTCATCACCTGTTTCGGGGTTTCCGAGAGACTTGCGGATGTCGGTATTGACGGGATTTTGGCGACCTTGATAGTCCCGGACGTTGGGCTCTAGGAAGTGACGCCGTATCTCGCCACGGTCATCGGTGAGAAATTTGGCGTAACTTTTCAGATTAACCAAACAGACAGCTGACTTGTCGTCGGTTATGAGGTGCTTCTCGATATCGAGTGGCCACTCCTTTCTAGGCGGGCGTCGTGCGGCCGCTAGCAGTCTTTGACAACCCCAACTTTCGAAACGCACCACGGCAGCCGACAGCTGCGTGTTGACGAACTTGATGAGGTTGTCAATTCGCGCGACTACCTTCAGGTTGGGCTCTTGGTCGCTCTTAGTGGCGTAGTGATACGTTACTGTCAATTCATGAGAACTCCCGATGACTTCCTCGTACTTCTCTCGAAATAGTGTCATCGCGTCCCGAGCATCTTGGTTAACATATGTAAAATTCTCGACAGGCTTTGAATAGTCCAGCAGGTCTCGGGTGAAGGAATGAAGTTTTTCGACGGGTGTCTCGCCAAACCCCTTTTCAAACTTTGCTTGAACTAGAACCAGATCGACCTTGAGCGTGGGATCGGGAAGAACGACGGTCTTTTCCTGAATCAGGGTCCGGTTCATAAACAAGTACATACCGTCAACGCCACCATCGTCCTTACCTGCGATGATGCCAGACGTAATCTCTTCATCGCCCAATTCTGAGTCTTTGAGAACCTGGTCTATGGCAAAGCGCTCGAACGCCTTGTCAGTCGGCAATTCTGGGACTCGCTCCTTGCGCCATGCCTCGAAATTGGCCTCTAACGCGCGAATGTCCACTTGGCTCATCGGACAGCCCACCCTTTGAATTTGGATTGCACGGTCCAGCATTAGAAATAGCATCCGCTATCCGGAAGACAAAGCTCGGCAGCTTCCGGTCCCGTTTCTGCAGGCGATGGAGGATCTCTCGGTTCTACGGCCAGCGTGCTTGACATCACGTAACCACTGCGTTACGTATGTCCGCATGCAAGCGACTGCTCATCGGCGGCTGGATGCCACCCTCTTCGCGCTGGCCGACCCGACCCGACGCGCACTCATCGAACGAATCGCCCGCAAGCCATGGCGCGCCGGCGATCTTGTGCATGGCTTCTCGATCTCGCGCCCCGCCGTCTCCAAGCATCTGCGAGTGCTGCGCGAAGCCGGGTTGGTCGACGCCGTCAGCGAAGGGCGCGAGCGGATCTATCGGCTTTCCGGGCGGGCGCAGCGGATCCGCGAAGCACGCGAGTATATCGAACGCGTCAGCCGATTCTGGGACGAGGCGCTGGCGGCCTTCAAGGCATTCGCCGAGCAGGAGGGCTCGCAATGAGCATCCGCAAGTCGATCCACGTCGCGCGGCCGGTCGAGGAGGCCTTCGTGATCTTCACCGGGAAGATCGCGAGCTGGTGGCCGCTCAAGGATGGCTTCTCGTTCGGGCGCGAACGGGCCGACAAGATCTTCATCGAAGGCAAGGCCGGCGGCCGCTTCTTCGAGCGCTTCACCGATGGCGAAGAGTACGACATCGGCGTGGTGAAGGCTTACACGCCGCCATCGCGGATCGTCTTCAGCTGGAATCATCGGGAAGCAAAAGGCCCCACCGAGGTCGAAGTGCGTTTCACCGCCGAGGGCAATGGCACGCGCGTGGATGTCGAGCATCGTGGATGGGAAGAGGCAGGCGCACAGGACCAGGAGAAGAGCTACAACGGCGGATGGGACTTCGTGCTGGATCGCTACGCCGCGGCGGCCTGATGCAGGGTGCGCAGCGACCGGCTAGCCAATCGCGCCGCCGCAGCTCGATCCCGCGCCGGCGGTGCATCCGAAGCAATGCGCACCGGTCGCGATCGCCGCGCCCGAAAGATCGGCGAGGTCGCCGACATCGCCAATCCCCAGCGGATGGCCATCGCGCCTAAGCGGCATCTCGAGCATCTGGTTGAAGTCGCAATCGTAGAGCGTGCCGTCCCATCCGATGCTGACCAGCGATCGGCACATCAAGCCCGCGACGGTGGCGGGATTAAAATGATTGACCAGCAGGCCGAGGTACTCCGCGTGCTGCCCGCTGCGATGGAGCTGATCGGCGAAGCGCTTGATCGGCATGTTGGCGATCGTCAGCAGGTGGTCGAACTCGATTCCGAAATTCACGCGCAGCTCGCGCCGGTATTGCGCCTCGAGCTCGGCCTGCGGCGGTGGCAGTGACGGGCCGAGCGGGTTGTATACCAAATCGAGCGTCAGGCCAGACCCGACGCGCCCATACCCGATGCGATTGAGTGAGCGCAAAGCCTCGATACTGGCGGCGAAGACCCCTGTTCCGCGCTGTTGATCGACGTTGGCCGCGGTGTAGCAAGGCAGCGAGCAGACCAGCTTGACGCGATGCTCGCGGTAAAATGCGGGCAGCCAATCCATGCCCTGGACCCGCAATACCGTCAAGTTGCACCGCACGATGACCTCGCGGCCCATCGCGCGCGACTGCTCGACGAGATACCGGAAGTTCGGATTCAGCTCGGGCGCGCCGCCGGTCAGATCGACCGTTGCGATAGATGCGCTCATGCCGAGCAGCGCGATGACCGTTTCGGCCGTCGCGCGCGTCATGCTCTCGGTGCGCTTGGGACCGGCATCAACGTGGCAATGATGACAGGCCTGGTTGCAAAGCTTGCCAACGTTGACCTGCATCGTGCGCGGAACGTCGCGCTTCAAGGCGAGGCCGTGATGACTCAGGACGGCGGCGAAATCAGGTCCGGATGGGAGATTCATCGCGTGCGTCGCCATGATACGCAGGGTACTTCGCGGGTACCAGCCGCAAGTTACTCGGCGGCTCCGATGTGGCGGCTGGCAGATGGTCCGGTTCGATGCGGTTTTTAAAGCCCGCCGAAAGCCCCTATGCTGAACGCTTCATGGCAAGATCGACGCGAGCAAGTACAATATGCTCCGCAAATTGCCGATAACGAATCTGAACTACGTTATCCTGCTGTTGAGCCTGGGTATGCTTGCCGCGAGCGGAGCGATAACGCCGACGCCGTTGGCTCTTCCAGGCGGCGACGGCGGAATCGGGTTCGATGACATGATGTTCGCTCCCTCGTTACACAAGGTGCTGGTCCCCGCCGGGCGTTCTGGAAACCTGGATCTCATAGATCCCGATACCAAGCAGGTCACCGCCATCGGCGGATTCCGCAGCCGCGCATCATTCAGCGGCGGACACGGTCAAGGCGTGACATCTGCGGACGAGGGCCGTGGGCTTCTGTTCGCCACGGATCGGGATGCGCAACAGCTCGATGTGATCGATCCAAAGACACAGTCGGTTGTCGCTACGGCGCCGCTCGCGTCGGGACCCGACTACGTTCGGTATGTTTCAGCAACTGGCGAGGTTTGGGTCACGGAACCCGGCGCCGCGAAGATAGAAGTCTTTTCTTTGCCTCAGAGCGAGGCTCCGAAACCGGCTCACGCCAATTTTATTTCCGTACCGGGCGGTCCCGAGTCGCTGATTGTCGATAACAAGCGAGGTCGCGCATACACGCATCTGTGGACCGATACGACTCTCGCCATCGATCTCAAGGACCGCAAAATCGCTGCAAGGTGGAAGAACGGTTGTCGCGGCTCAAGAGGGATCGCGATGGATGATGCGCCGGGCTTTCTCTTCGTGGGATGCGACGAAGGGAAATTGACCGTGCTGGACTTGAACACGGGAGCACAATTGGGAAGCGCCTCTTCCGGCTCAGGAGTGGACATTATCGGTTACAATTCTCATCTTGCGCACGCGTACTTGCCTGGAGAGGAGAGCGGTACAATGGCGATCATTGGAATCTCGGCCAAAGGCGCGCCAACGGTTCTCGGCATCGCCAAGACCGCACAAGGCGCGCATTGCGTCGCAGCGGATGATCGCGACAACGCTTACGTGTGCGATCCAAACGGCGGGCGCTTGCTGATCGTGAAAGACGCTCTACCGTCGTCGAAAAATTGAGCCGATCACAAAGTTACGGAATCGAAAGGAGCATTAGAGTGGGCCGCGATCGTTCGCTTGGTACGCTGCCGAGAGCACTTATGCTGAACGCTTCATGGGAATGAACGAGGAGACCGGCGGTGCGGCCCGCCAGATATCGCTGTCGGTGCTGGTGCCGATCTACAACGAGCGCTATCTCGCAAGCGCCTCGCTCGACCGGCTGCGCATCCTGGGCGATTGCGAACTGCTCTCGCAGGTCCAGGTGATCGTAGTCGACGATGGCTCGACCGACGGCACCGCGGACGTGCTCGCGGAGTTCGAGCGATCGATCGCAGCCGAGCAGGCTCGCAACGGCGAGCGCGGCAAGCTCTCGTGGCAGTTCATCCGCCAATCTCGCAACATGGGCAAGGGCGCGGCGATTCGCACCGCGCTCGAGCACGCGACCTGCGATGTCAGCGTGATTCATGACGCCGACCTCGAGTACCATCCGCGCGATTTGATCACGATTGCGCGCGTGTTTGCCGAAGAGAACGCGGACGCGGTCTTCGGCTCGCGCTTTGCCGGCGGCGGCGTGCGGCGCGCGATGCTCTTCCGCCATCAGCTGGGCAACAAGTTCCTAACGTTTCTCTGCAATCTCGTCTCGAACCTGAACCTGACCGACGCGTGGACTTGCTACAAGGCGGTGCGCACCTCACTGCTCAAGTCGATTCCGATCGAAAGCGATGATTTCCGCCTCGAGCCGGAGCTGGTGATCAAGCTTGCCAAGCGCGAGGCGCGCATCTTCGAGGTGCCGATCAGCTACTTCGGGCGTACCTACCGCGAGGGCAAGAAGATTGACTGGCGCGATGGCGTGGCGGCGCTCGGCGCGATCGCAAAGTTCGGCGTCAGTGACAACATCTTCAAGGCCGACCAGCATGGCAGCCGCATCCTGGCGCGGCTGGCGCGGGCGCCGCGCTTCAACCTATGGATGGCCGATACCATCCGGCCATACTGCGGCGAACGTGTGCTCGAGATCGGCAGCGGCGTGGGCAACATGACGCGCACGCTGCTTCCGCGCTCGCGCTACGTCGTCAGTGACATGAATCCGCTCTACCTGCAGACCCTGGAAAACCTGAGCGCTGAGCGGCCATACATGACGGCGAGTTATTGCGACGTCACCGATCTCTCGTCATTCCCGCGCAGTGACGAGGGCTACGATACGGTCATCTGCCTCAACGTGATCGAGCATGTCGCCGACGATCGCGTCGCGCTGACCAACGTTCGCGCGGCGCTGTTGCCGGGAGGACGCGCGATCATCCTCGTGCCGCAGGGTCCGTGGAACATGGGCACGCTGGACGAGGCGCTGGGCCACCGGCGGCGCTACACCCGCGAGACGCTGACTGCGCTCGCGGCGGCCTGCGGCCTCGAGATTCGGCAGATGATCGAATTCAACCGCATCGGCACGCTCGCATGGTGGCTCAACGGCAGATTGCTCCGTCGCCGCAGCTTCCCGCTCATGCAGATCTGGGCGCTCAATCTGCTGACGCCGGCGCTGCGCGCGATCGACGCGTACCTGCCGATGCCGCCGCTGAGCCTGATCGCGATCATGGAACGCCCGGCACACGAGACTGCCGTCGCGGAGCCGCAGCAACCAGCGCATTGACGCCGCCCGCGCCCGGTTTTGCCGCGCGCGCCGCACTGCGATAAACCTCGAAACATGACGTATCGCGGCGGATGTCATTGCGGGCGAATTGCATTCGAGGTGGACGGACCGATCGCAGGCGCGAGCGAGTGCAACTGCTCGATTTGCGCCAAGAAGGCCTACATCCATTGGATCGTTGCGCCGGAGCGCTTCCGGCTGCTGATCCCGCGCGAGAATTTGACGACCTATACATTCAACACGCATACGGCGAAGCACCATTTCTGCGCGGTGTGCGGCATCGCGCCGTTCTACATCCCGCGCTCGGATCCCGACAAGATCGATGTGAATGTGCGATGTCTGGAAGGCGTCGATATCGCGCAGCTTGAAGTGGGCATCTTCGACGGGCAGCACTGGGAGCAGGCGCTGGCGATTGAACGCAGACTTGCGTCGAAATCATGACGCGGCCGCGTATATCATCAAACGTAACCTATCGATGAGGTGAGTCGTGGCAACTCTGGGTTTCACGCCTGCCGATTTTCAGGTCTTCCACATCGAGGGCTTCAATGCACGCATGGAGCATCTCTACGCGACCGTGCGGCCCCGATTGGTCCGGCTCGGCGACCAGCTGGCGCCCGAGATTGCGCGCAAGCTGCATCTCGAATTCTTCCCGCATGTCGCCAAGCATGCGCGCCGCACTGTGAATCCGCCGCCCGAGACGTGGTGCGCGTTCGGGCCATCGCCAAAGGGCTACAAGCGCTACGGTTACCTCGCGCTATGCGTCTCGGCCGCCGGCCTGCATGCGCGCGCGGTGGTCAAATCGGAGGCCGATCGGCGTCGCGAGATAGCGCACGCGATCGAGCGCAAGTCGGGCGAGCTGACGAAGTCGCTGCGTGGGACGCGAATCGCGCGTTACGACAAGTGGGACTTCGCGCATCTGCCGGTTGAAGAGAACGCCAGCGAAGATCTGTGGGGCGGGATGGCGCAGGCCTTGAATAAGAAGACCGGCGGCGTGGATATCGGTTTCGGCTGGCCGGTCAGAGATGCGCTCAAACTCGATCGCGCCGAGTTGCTCGATGCCTACCGTGAACTCGAGCCGGTCTATCGCATCTTCCGTTCGGTCGTTTGACCGGGGATTTGGCGCAATCCGGGATGGCTGAAATCGCCGTAATCGGGGCGGGCGCGTGGGGCACTGCGCTGGCCACCATCTTCGCGCGCAATGGCCATCGCACGCGGCTGTGCGTCCGGCGCGAAGACCAGCGCGGGCTGCTCGCCGCCAAGCGCGAGAATGCAGTCTACCTGCCCGGCGTTGCGTTGCCCGAATCGCTCGCGATCGGCGATTGCTCGCCGGGCGCGGTGAGCGCCGCGGAGATCGTTGTGGTCGCGATCCCGTCGCGCTTCGCGCGTGCCGCGCTGGCGCCAGTTGCGCCGGCGATCCGCCGCGACGCGATCGTCGTCAGCGCGACCAAGGGCATCGAGGTCGATTCGCTCAAGACGATGACGCAGATGCTCGCGGAGATCGTGCCGCGGGGAGTGCGCCTTGCTGCGCTGTCGGGGCCGGGCTTCGCCGCCGAGATCGCGCGCGGCAAACCGGCGGCGCTGGTCGCCGCTGCCAACGATGAAGAGACCGCCCGCCGCGTGCAGGAGGCATTGTCGAACCGATCGCTGCGCGTGTACCGCAGCACCGATGTAATCGGCGTCGAGCTGGCGGGTGCGGCCAAGAACGTAATCGCGATTGCAGCCGGCGTCAGCGACGGATTGGATCTCGGCTCGAGCGCACGGGCCGCGCTGATCACGCGCGGACTCGCCGAAATCACGCGGCTGGGCCGTGCGATGGGCGCGCGCGGCGACACGATCGCTGGACTTGCCGGGCTGGGCGACCTCGTCCTGACCTGCACGGGAGATCTGTCGCGCAATCGCAACGCCGGGATGCGCATCGCGCGTGGCGAGCGCCAGCCAATCGATGGTGGTGGAGCGGGCGCCCACCAGCCAGTCGCAGAAGGGATCGACAATGCGCGCGCGATCCTGGGGCTGGCGGGCCGACACAGCGTCGAGATGCCGATCGTCGCCGCGGTGCACAGGGTGCTCTATGAAGGTGGCGAGCCGGCTGCGATGGTCGAAGAACTGATGACGCGCGAACTGAAGGCGGAGTTCTAGAGCGTCGCGAACGGCTTGGCAGTCGGGCCTATTGCTGCGATGATTGGAGGTCGCCGTGGCCATCCGCAGAGCGCCCGGCAACAAGGAAACGCATGGCGGAGAAGCAGAACTGCAAGGCCAAGGATTGCGCGAACGAAGTTGTCGGCAAGGGCTACTGCCGCAAGCACTATCGGCTGTGGAAACGGGGCGAAATGCCGAAGGCGCGCTATAAGATTTGCACCGAAGAGAAATGTCGCAAGGCGCGCTTCCACGGAAGCCTGTGCGAGCAACATTATAATACCGCCCGCGGCAAGGGTGCGGCTGAGGCCGCGCCAACCGCGGCACCGGCGCCAGCTGCAGACGCGTCAGCGTCGTAGCGGGCCGTCGCTCCAACGGATGCCCCGCGCGGCGAAGCGGCCTTGAGCAGCCTCGCTGTGCGGGGCATCGGCATTTTGCGGAGGCATTGCGACATCGGGAGGCTTCGAGCGCGATGGCTAACATGATCGTGGCCGGCGCGGCCGGCCGGATGGGCCGCATCCTCACCGCCATGATCGCTGCCGATTCCGGGCACAAGCTGGTCGGCGCGCTCGAGGCATCGGGGATGGCGGCGCTGGGCCGCGATGCGGGCGACCTCGCCGGTGTCGGAACCCTTGGCGTCGCGATTCGCGACGACTACGCGTCGCTCGCGCGGCCCGGCACAGTCACGCTCGATTTCACCAACGCCGCGGCATCATTGGCGCATCTCGAAATCGCCGCGGCGAACGGCGCTGCGATCGTTATCGGCTCGACCGGCTTCAACGCGGAGATGGAGGCGCGCGCGAAGGCGCTCGCGCCGCGAACGCGCACCGTGATTGCGCCTAACATGAGCGTCGGCATCAACGTGCTGACGAAGATTGTCGCCGAGGTCGCTGCGCTACTGCCGGACTTCGACGCCGAAGTGCTGGAAATCCATCATCGCACCAAGGTCGATGCGCCCAGCGGCACCGCGCTCGCACTCGGACGCGCGATCGCGACGGCACGCAAGCAGGATTTCGCGGCAAGCGCGGTCTATGGACGCGAGGGCATCACCGGTGCGCGGCCGACCGACAAAATCGCAGTGCTCGCGATGCGCGCGGGCGACGCGGTCGGCGATCACACGGTGGTCTTCGGCGGATATGGCGAACGGCTGGAGCTGATCCATCGCGCGCAGAGCCGCGATTCGCTCGCGCGTGGTGCGATTCGTGCCGCGACGTGGCTGGTGAATCAGAAGCCGGGATTGTATTCGATGCGCGACGTGCTTGGCCTCTAGCTCGACCCGGCCCATCCCGGGCGCCGCTCTGTTTACCTGCGGACCTACCCGATCATTCAGCGACAGCAGCCGCGAATTGTTTCACGTGATACCCGGAGCGGAAGCTGGAGTTCATCGTTTTCGGATTCAATGCGATAGAACTACGTTTCATAAAGGCGCCCTACCTGATTGAAACGGAAGTCGAACGACGCTCGCGATGCCGTTTCGGATGCTATTTCTGCCTGTCGGCCTGATAGCACTGGTTCCGCTGGCTCAAAAAGTGTGTTAAATAGGCGGCAAGTCTCGAAAAGGTCGCTTCTTTGCAAATCGAACTTGCATCCCGGCTGAGCCAGCTTCCGCCTTACCTATTCGCCGAGCTGGATCGCCTCAAAAGGCAGGTCCAAGAGCGGGGTATCGACGTAATTAGCTTGGGAATCGGCGATCCCGACCTGCCTACCCCATCGCGAATCGTCGAGAGCCTGAATCGAGCGGCCCAAGATAGCCGGAACCACCGTTATCCGGATTATCAAGGTCTGGACAGGTTTCGCGAGGCCGCTGCCCAGTGGACTAAACGCCGTTTTGGGGTGAACTTCGATCCGGCTCGCGAGGCCTGCGCACTGATCGGCTCCAAGGAAGGAATCGCGAACTTCGCGAGCGCGGTGGTCAATCCGGGCGACATCGTCTTGATCCCTGACCCGGGCTACCCGGTTTATTTCTCCGGATGCGTCTTCAACGGCGGTGAGCCGTACTTCATGACGCTGCGCAAGCACAACCACTTCCTGCCCGACTTCGCATCGATTCCAGCCGAGGTCGCGCGGCGCGCGAAGCTGATGTGGCTCAACTACCCCAACAATCCCACTGCAGCGACCGCGGAGCTGCTTTTCTTCCGGCAGGCGGTCGACTTCTGCCTCCGGCACAACATCATACTCGCGCATGATACTGCGTACTCGGAAATTGCCTACGACGGTTACCGGCCACCGAGCGTCTTTCAGGCCGATGGCGCTCGCGAATGCGCGATCGAGTTCCATTCGCTGTCAAAGACGTTCTCGATGACTGGGTGGCGCGTGGGGTTCGCGATCGGCAATGCGAAACTCATCAGCGGACTTGGCGCGGTCAAGACCAACATGGACTCCGGCGTCTTCCAGGCGGTTCAGGAAGCGGGCATCACGGCGCTGGAGGGCGGCGACGAACCTGCCTTCGAGTTGCGCCAGTTTTGCGAGACCTACAAGGGACGTCGCGATCTAATGGTCGCGGCGTTGCGGCGGCTTGGGCTCAAGTGCGAACCGCCGCGCGCGACCTTCTATCTATGGGCCGAGGTGCCCAACGGATACACATCGGTTTCGTTCACCGAGCGCGTACTTGCCGAAGCCGGCGTGGTGATCACGCCAGGCTCCGGTTTCGGAAAGGGTGGCGAGGGCTTCGTTCGGTTCTCACTGACGGTGCCGAGCGAGCGGCTTAAAGAGGCGGCGGCCAGACTAGAGGCGCTTCGGTTTTAGCGGCCAGGGGATGCCCCATCGGGCTTTCATCGGAATAGGAACAAATCTAGGCGACCGGCTCGCCAACTATCGCGAAGCTATCGAGCGGATCAGCAAACTGCCCGATTGCCGCGTCCTGCGCCAATCCTCCACTTACGAGACCGAGCCAGTGGGTAACGTCAAGGGCGCATTCCTCAATGCGGTCATCGAGGTCGAGACCGAGCTCTCGGCGGATGCTCTCATGAAGAAGCTGCTCGCGATCGAGCGCGTGATGGGCCGCAAGCGGGTGCGGGGACGCAAGGCCGCCGGGCGGGGCAAATACAAACCGCGCATCATCGATCTCGACCTGCTGTTCTTCGATAAAGAGGTGATCGATACGCGCCCGCTCAAGGTGCCGCATCCATCGCTCCACGAGCGGCGCTTCGTGCTGGCACCGCTGAGCGAGCTCGCGCCCGCGCTGATCCATCCGAAGCTCAATGCTTCAATTTCCGAGTTGCTCGCGGGGCTCAAGTCGGCGCAACGCGTCACCCTGATGCGCGCCGATCAATTGCGCATGCCGCCGCCGCGCCGCCAGTCAGCATAGCCGAGTCAGAGCTCATTTCTCCTGATTCATGATGAGGCAGCTCGTTGTCTCTCCTGATATAACTTCGGGATCTATGTCCGTCATCCTAAGAGGAGTCATCCTGAGCGGAGTGTGCGGAGCGAAGGATCTCGCGCGGCAATCGGTCGCCGCGTGATTGTGCCGGCCTGCCGCGAAAGGAACATCATGGCCGCAAAGATGGCGGCCCCGAGA
>JBGPUE010000093.1:0-12550 GCA_041491005.1 Binataceae bacterium (SeqCode)
CGACTTCTATGAAAACGTACTGGGGCTCAAGACGCTCCCGCGCCCGGACTTCAAGTTTGGCGGCGCGTGGTACGGCGTCGGCGAGAACCAGATTCATCTGATATCGGCCGAGGCGCGCAGCGGCGGCATCAACCCGCTCGGACCGCATCTTGCGATTCAGGTTGACGACTACGAAGCCGCAAAGGCTGATCTCAAAGCGCGCGGCATCGAATTTCTGGAAGCGCCACCGAACATGGGCGGCCATCAGCTCTGGATCCTCGATCCCGACGGCAACACGATCGAGCTGCGCTCTGAAAAGTAGCACGCGCTCCGCGTGCGGCATGGGGAGGAGTGAAGCGATGGGTGGAAAGCTGCGCCTGATTTCGTTTGCGTTGATTCTTGCTGCGGCAACCTCGAGCTTGGGAGCCGATAAGCCGCCTGCGGGCCCGGCGAATGCCTCGCCGGCTGCGCCGCCGCTGTACGACAATCTCGGCAGTTGGCATCACAAGATCACCACCGACAATCCGTTGACACAGAAGTACTTCGACCAGGGCCTGCGCCTGGTCTATGGCTTCAACCATCCCGAGGCGATCGACGCCTTCCAGCAAGCGGCCCGCCTCGATCCGAATTGCGCCATGTGTTACTGGGGCGAGGCCTTGGCGCTCGGACCCAATATCAATATCGACGTCGATCCCACGCGCGAAAAGAGCGCATACGAGGCGGTCCAGAAGGCCAAGTCGCTGGAGAACCACGCCAGCGACGAAGAGCACGCGTACATCGATGCGCTGACCAATCGCTACTCGATCGCACCTAAAGCCGACCTGAAGCAGTTGCAGCGGAATTACGCCGACGCGATGCGCAAGGTCGCGCAGCGCTATCCCGATGATGCCGACGCGAAGACGCTGTTTGCCGAGTCGCTGATGGACCTCAGTCCTTGGAACAACTGGACGCGGGACGGCAAGCCGCTGCCGGGCACGCTGGAAATAGTCGCGACGCTCGAGGAAGTCCTCAAAAAGGAACCCAACCACCCGGGCGCCAACCACTATTACATCCACGCGGTCGAAGCGTCGCAGCATCCCGAGAGGGCGCTACCTTCCGCCGATCGGCTGGGCAAGCTGGAGCCCGGTGCCGGCCATTTGGTCCACATGCCGGCCCATATCTACATCCGCACCGGCCGCTACAGCGATTCAGTCGACGTGAACCAGCAGGCGGTGAAGGTTGATGAGGGCTACATCGCCCAGCGTCATCCCGAGACCGTCTACCCGATGCTCTACTACCCGCACAACATCCACTTCATCTACGCCTCGGCCTGCTACGCCGGCCGGCGCGCCGACGCTCTCGAAGCCGCGCGCAAGGTCGCCTCGATAGCGTCGCCGGACGCCGTCCGCCAAATGCCGGTGATGGAGTTCGCCGTTCCCAGCCCGCTGTTCGCGATGGTGCGATTCGGGATGTGGGACGACGTCCTCAAGGAACCAGCACCGGCGCCCGATCTTAAGTATTCAAACGGGATGTGGCATTACGCGCGCGGCCGCGCTTTCGCTGCGAAGGGCGAAATCGCTCAGGCGCGGAAGGAACAGAAGGCACTCGACGCCATCGCTGCCGCACTCCCGCCCAAGACGATGTTCCTCCAGAACACGGCCAATGACATCCTGGCGGTCGCTCAAGTAGTCCTGGCGGGCGATATCCTGGCAAAAGAGCACAACTACGATCAGGCAATCGCGAAATTCAGGAAGGGAGTAGAGCTCGAGGAAGCGCTCAAGTATCAGGAACCGCCTGACTGGTATTACCCCGTGCGCCAGTCACTCGGAGCTGCGCTGCTCGAAGCGGGCAAGCCCGGCGAGGCTGAAGCGGTTTTTCGCGCCGATCTGAAGATCAATCCCGACAATGGCTGGTCGCTGTATGGCCTCGAACAGGCTTTGCGCGCGCAGCACAAGGACGCCGAGGCGGCCAAGGTCGCCGCGCGCTTCAAGATCGCGTGGGCCAAAGCCGACGTGCAGCTCAATTCAGCAGTGTTCTAGAGCGCGCCGCCTGTACGAGTCTCCGCCCGCGCCGGGCGGCAATCGCGCGACCAGAGGAAATGGCCATGGACGATCCAGCAAGCGGCAGCGAGGCCGAGGCGACCCTCAAAGCCGCGATCGCGCTCGGCCCTGAAATCAAAGCCTGCCGCGACGAGATCGAGCGGGGCAGGCGCTTGCCGCTGCAGTTGGTCGACAAGATGAAGCAGGCGGGCGTCTTCCGGATGCCCATGCCGCGCGCGTGGGGTGGGCCCGAACTCGATCCGGTAAGCCAGTTGCGCGTGATCGAGGCGCTTTCCGTCGCCGACGCATCAGTAGGCTGGTGCGCGATGATCGGATGCGACGGCGGATATTTCAGCAGCTTCCTTGATCAGGCCGTCGCACGCGAGATGTATCGCGACCTCGACGCAGTCACGGCAGGGGCGCTGACCCTGACCGGCCGCGCCGAGCGCGTAAAAGGCGGCTATCGCGTGAGCGGGCGCTGGCCGTTCTGCAGCGGATGCCAGCATGCTTCGTGGATCATCGGCGGGTGCTTCGTCCATGAGAATGGCTCGCAGAAGTTTCGCGCCAATGGCGTTCCCGAGTCGCGTCAATGCCTCATGCGCGCGGACGAGGTCGAGATTCTCGACACCTGGTACACCACCGGTCTGCGCGGCAGCGGCAGCCACGACACGGCATGTAAGGATGTCTTCGTTCCGGAAGAGCGCACCTTCAGCTTCCAGGATCTCAAGCGCTACCGGCGCGGGGGCCTCTACAGCCTGCCGCTCAATATTCTGTACAAGTTTGGGGGACCCGCTCTGGGCGTCGCGCGCGCCGCAATCGATGCGCTCATCGAGTCGGGCGAGCGGCCGTCGCGTTTGACCACGGTCGCCGGCAATCCTACACCGCCTCGCAGGCTGCGCGATGAGCAATTCGTGCAGGACGCGCTGGGCCGGGCAGAAGCGATGCTCGGTTCCGCCCGCAGCTACCTGTTTGATGTCGTCGGCGACACCTACGACACACTGGAAGCCGGCCGCGAGTTGTCACCACGCCAGTTCGCGCGATTCGATCTCGTGCAGGTCCATGTCTTCGCGCTATGCGCGGAAGCGGTACAGACCGTCTACAAGGCGCGCGGCGGTTCGGCGGTCTATTCTTCGGGTGTGCTCGATCGATACCTGCGCGATGCATTGACGATGAACGAGCACACCGCGGCATCGAATCGGCTTTACGGTATGGCCGGCCGCATCCTGCTCGGCCTGCCTCCTGAACTATATTTGTTCTGAGTCAGCTGCCCGCTGATTGGAGCTCCACCGGCAGCCCGGCCATCTTCCATTCGGGGTAGCCATCCTCGAGCCGCCGCGCCTTGAAACCGCGATGGCGCAGCGCCCAAACCGCTTCGTAGGAAAGCACGCAATAGGGGCCGCGGCAGTATGCGACTACCTCCTTGGTGGACGGGAGTTCCTTGAGCCTGCGCGCCAGATCCTTGAGCGGCACATTTATCGCGCCTGGTATGTGACCGGCGGCGAATTCCTCCTGCGGGCGCACGTCGATCACGGTAGCGAGCCCCCTGCGCATCCGGCGGATAAGCTCCGGTCGCGTCACCGGTTCCAGAGCGTCGCGCTCGCGGAAGTAGCCGGCGACGACCCGTTCGACTTCGGCGAGGTTGCGTTCGGCGACTTTCCGGAGCGAGCCCAGCAGGCTTACGACCGTCTCGTCGGATAGCCGGTAAAAAATCCGTTTGCCCTCGCGTCGCGTCGTCACGAGTCCCGCGCGGCGCAGATTCTGCAGGTGCTGCGAGGCATTGGCGATGGCGAGCCCGCTCAGGTCCGCAAGCCTCTCCACGCTGCGTTCGCCCTGTGCCAGAAGCTCCAGAAGTTCGAGCCGGTGGCCGTTGCCGAGGGTCCTTGCGACGGCGGCGAACTGCTCGAAAAGCATGCGCTTGGGATTTTCGCTTGACACCGTTGGCGCGTCCTCCTATCATTCAATTAAGTAATTGAATGATGTAGCGTTGGCAAGTGCCCTGCGAAGCTCTCATACGGCTCGGCGGCTTCCTTGGAATCCTGCTCATCATGGCGGTTTGGGAGGCCGCCATGCCACGCCGCATCCGCTCAGTTTCGCGCATCACGCGATGGCCGGGCAATCTCGGCGTGGTCGTGCTCAACACCGCGCTGGTGCGGCTCCTGTTGCCGGTTGCCGCTGCCGGCCTGGCGCTGGCAGCCACGGCCCGCAACTGGGGTCTGCTCAACGAGATGCCGCTTCCAGGTTGGCTGGCTATTCTCGTTTCGATCGTCCTCCTCGATCTGGCCATCTACCTCCAGCACGTGATGTTCCACGCGGTGCCGGCGCTATGGCGTGTGCACCGGATGCATCATGCGGACCTGGACTTCGATGTGACAACCGGCGTGCGGTTTCATCCGATCGAGATCCTGCTGTCGATGGCGATGAAGCTGGGTGTGGTCGCTGCGCTGGGCCCGCCCGCCGTGGCCGTTGTGGTCTTCGAGGTCATGCTCAATGCCACTTCGATGTTCAATCATTCAAACGTCTTCATTCCTCAGCCCGTGGACCGGGTCCTGCGCCGGTTCCTTGTGACTCCGGACATGCACCGCGTTCATCATTCGATCGTCGCGCAGGAGACCAACAGCAATTTCGGTTTCAACCTGCCTTGGTGGGATCGTTTGCTGGGAACCTACCAGGCCCAGCCGGCCGCTGGTCACGAGGGCATGACGATCGGGATTGAGCAATTCCGCAATCCGCGTGAACTGCGCCTGGATCACATGCTGGCGCAGCCATTCCGCAGCCGGCTTGGTAACTACGCGATCAATCGCATCGCGGCTTGATGAGCCATCGCGATCGCACGCACGGGATTGCACGGCGAGCCTCGCAGCGCGCGGACGCTTCGCGCCGCTAAACGAGCTTATGGATCTTCGCGAACGGGTCCCAGTTCGCGTCGCGATGCCATTCGTATTCCATCCAGACCGCGGCCTGCTCGGCCCTCGGCATGCCTTCGAGCTTCGCGATCAACGCGAGCGTCATGTCGATGCCGGCCGAAACGCCCGATGAGGTGATCATCTTGCCGTCTTCGACCCATCGCGCCTCTTTGACCCATTTGACCGCCGGTCCCTGCTCGGCCACCCATGCGAAGACCATCTTGTTCGAGGTCGCCCGCTTGCCGTCGAGCAGCCCCGCACGCGCATAGAGCGCCGAACCCGTACATACCGAGGTCGCGTACTCGGCCTTCGCGGTGCGGGCCTTGAGGAAGCTGAGCAGCCGGGGGTTGTCTAACTCCTCACGTGTGCCAAGTCCGCCTGGAACGAGCAGGATGTCGAGTTGCGGGCTATCGTCAAAGCCGAATTCAGCGATCGTCGTCGGACCCTGATTGCTCGCGACCGGTCCCGCCTTCTCCGCTACTACGACTATCCTGAAACGATCGGGAAGCATCCCATAGGCCTCCAGCGGCCCGAAGACGTCGAGCAGCTCGAATCGCGGGTACAGAATCGTGCCTATGGTGCGCTGGGATGCTGAAGCCATCGTCGATCTCCATTATTGTAACAGTACAAACTTGCTGACGTATCGCTACAATCTACGATTCGAGTTGGGCGCGCGCAAGCGCCCGCGACGCGCCCGTTCAGATTCCCGCCAGTTGCCGCGCATATGCGGCAACGCTCTTGAAGTCGTACTCGCGATAGGCCTGCAACTTCTCGGCCTCGAAGCCGCCCTCGGCATGCACTGCCAGCACTTCCTGATAGCCGCCGAAATCCGATGCGGTCAGGTCGCCGATCAGGTTGAGCAGGCGCAGCCGCTGCTCGGCGCCGAATCCCTTCTTGCCGCCAAGGTACTTCAGCACGTACTCGCGCGTCGCTTCGGCGTTGAGATCTTCGCTGGCCGGCGCGGTAACCAGCAGCCCGCCCGCGAGGTCCTGCACGATCTGGACGGCCTGATGGTAGTTGTGCGCGAAGTGATACTTCGCGACGTTCGTCAACAGCGTGTTCGGAACCGCAACGCCCTGCTCGAGCGTGCAAGCCGCCGCGGCATGCTCGATCAGCCCGCGCACGGTGGTGTGATAGGCCGCCAGATGCGTGAGCTTGTCGCGCACATGGCCAGCCGCGCCCACGCCGTTGGCTTCGGCGATCGCATGCGCTGCGCCCACCAGGAGTTCAAGCAGCGGCAGCTTGTAGGAAACCGCCGTGAAGCGATGGAAGCGCACGAAGGTCAGCGCCAGCAGGCCGGCGAACTCGACTTCACCCTGCAGAAAAATGCGCTCGCGCGGCACGAACACGTCGTCGAAGACGGTCAGCGTTTCCATCATCTTGTGGCGTGCGCTGATCGGATGTTCGATCGGATCCTTGGGCGCGCTGCCATGCGTGCTCGCGATCAGCTTGAGCCCGGGCGTGTTGACCGGAATGGCGAAGGCCACCGCATACGCGCGATCCTCGGGCTTCATCGCACGCGTGGGCAGCACGATCACTTCGTTGGTGTTGGTCACGACCGAGGTATGGACCTTGGCGCCGCGCACGACGATGCCGTCGCTGCGCTCTTCGACCATCCGCAGGTAGTAATCCGGATGCTCCTGTGCGCCGGGCGCGAGCGAGCGATCACCCTTGACGTCGGTCTGCGCGACCGCGATCGCGAGATCGTTATCACGGCAATACCGGTAGTACTTGCCGATGCGTTCGCGATACTCGGCCTTGCCGCGCGCCGCCATCATCTCGCCGACGATGTGCAGCGCGAGCAGCGCGTCGGTGCCGATCTCCTTGATCAGCACGACCAGCGTGGCACCTTCGCGCGTCGAGGCCGCGATTAGATCGCTGCGTTTGCGCAGGTCTTGCGCATTGCGCGGAATATGGAAGTAGCGGCTGTACTCTCCACCGTCGTCGCGCACCACCGCGAGTTCCCTGAAGCGCGAGTCTTCGGCCATCCGGTAGTCGATCGACGCATGCTCGACCGCCAGGCCGATCACAGGATGGGTATTGACGTCGGTGACCTTCTCGCCGCGGAAGTAAACCGCGCGGCCATCGCGCAGGGAGTTCCGGTATTGTTCAACTGTTCTCAATGCCATCGCAGATACTGCTCCTCGTCGGGTCTGCTCAAAGGCGTCGCGCGGTATTCCACGGCGCCGGCGCCGTCAGAATATAGGTGCCCCGCCACGAAGCTGTCCATCGGTCTGCGGTTGCGCATCGGGCGCTCCGCGCCTAGAAGGGATCGCATGCCAGCGCCCGCGATGTTCGATCTCAGCGGACAGGTCGCCGTCGTCACCGGCGGCAATGGCGGCATCGGGCGCGGAATTGCGCTTGGACTGGCCGAGGCCGGAGCGGCGGTCGCGATCCTTGCCCGCAACGAAGACAAAAATCGCGCGGTGCTCGCCGAATTGAAGGCGCGCGGCGCCGCCGCGATCGCGCTGCGGACCAACGTCACCGATCGCTCCGCGCTCAAGCCCGCTCTCGACGAAGTCGAACGCAGCCTCGGTCCCGTCAGCATCCTGGTCAACAACGCGGGAATCTCGATTGTCGGCGGCGCGCTTTCACTCGACGAAGCGAATTGGGACCGGGTAATCGAAACCAATCTCAGTTCGTACTTCATCCTGTCGAAGTACGCCGCGCAATTGATGATTAAGCGGCGCGCCGGCAAGATCATCAACATCGCCAGCGAATACTCGCGCTTCGGTTCGGGCTTCGTGCCATCCTACAGCGCGAGCAAAGGCGGCGTGATTCAGCTCACCAAGTCAATGGCGGTCGAGCTCGCGCCGCACAATATCCAGGTCAACGCCATCGTTCCCGGCTGGATCGAAACCGACATGACGGCGCCCGTCAAGGCGACGCCGTTCTACAACGAGATCATCACTCGCACGCCCGCCGGACGCTTTGGCACACCCGACGAAATGGCCGGCGCTGCGATTTTCCTTGCCGCGCGCGCCGCCGACTTCGTCACCGGCTCGACCGTGTTCGTCGACGGCGGCTACGCGATCCGCTGACGAAGGAGCGGCCGGGGAGCCCGGCGCACGCCGCGCTTTTGCGCGACGCGCCCATCTGCGTATATTCAACCGCAGATCATGAAGAAGACGCGCGCACAGATTGCTCATGCGCATCGCGCGCCGGCGCGGCTCGAAATGCCGGCGCTCAAGCCATTGCGCATCGTCGTCGCCGGCGAAGTGATCCTCGATCGTTACATCTGGGGCGAAGTCTCGCGGATCTCGCCCGAGGCGCCGATACCGATCCTGAAGGCGAGCCGGCTTGAGGAAAAACCGGGCAATGCCGGATTCGTGATGGCCAATCTGCGCGCACTCGGCGCGCAGGTCAGCGCGCTCAGCGTGGTCGGCGATGATCGTAGCGGCCGCTTCCTGCGCGAGATCTTCAGCGATCTTGGCATCGACACGCGCCCGCTGGTGACTGATCCGGATCGGCCGACGATTGTGAAGGAGCGGATGCTCGGTTCGGTCCAGTCGGCCAATCGCGCGATCCAGCAGCTGTTGCGGGTTGACCGGGAGAATTCGCATCCGGTGAGCGCGGCGATCGAGCGCGCGCTCATCGATCGCCTGAAACAGGAACTTAAGCGCGCCGATGCGGTGCTGATCTCCGATATCGACAAGGGTTTGCTCACGCCGGCGATCCTGGCGGCGATCATCGACGGCGGGCGCAAACGCAACATTCCCGTGATCGTCGATCCCCGGCTCAGCAAGGATTTGTCGATCTATCGCGGCGCGACCACGCTGACGCCCAATCGCTACGAGACCGAAGTCGCGACCGGAATTGCAATGACCGATCGGCAGGCATGGCGCAGCGCGGCCGAGATGCTCGTCAAGAAGCTCGGTTTGCGCGCGTGCCTGATCACGCTGGACCGCGACGGGATGTATCTGGCCGAGCGCGGCGGCGCCGACACCTATATCGCCACCAGCCCGCGCGAGGTTTACGACGTCACCGGCGCGGGCGACGTGGTGCTGGCGGTGTTCGGGCTGTTCGTCGCGGCGGGACTGGGGTTCTCATCGGCCGCGGCGCTGGCGAACCTCGCCGCCGGACTTGAAGTGAGCAAGATCGGCACCGAGGTGATTTCGCGCAGCGATCTGGCGCGTGCGCTGCAACCCAAACCGTCCGCAACCGCGCGCAAGATCGTCTCGCTTGATGAACTCCGGGCGGCGCTCGAGCGTGAGCGGCGCGCCGAGCGCAAAATCGTGTTCACCAACGGATGTTTCGATCTGCTGCATGCGGGCCATGTCGAGATTCTCGGTTTCGCGCGCGCGCAAGGCGATCTGCTGGTGGTCGGGCTCAATAGCGATCGCAGCGTGCATCTGCTCAAGGGCAACGGCCGGCCGGTTTACCCGGCGGCGGATCGCGCTCATATCATCGCGGCTCTGGAAGCAGTCGATTACGTCGTGATGTTCGACGACCTTCGCGCCGAGCAGATCATCAGGCAGGTACGACCCGACGTCCTGATCAAGGGCGAGGACTGGCGGGGCCAGCGCGTCGATGGCGCCGAGTTTGTTGAATCGCACGGCGGGCGCGTCGTGCTCGCGCCGTTGCTGCGTGGGCATGGCACGACGAAGACGATCGCGCAGCTCAAGGGAAACGCGAAATAACCGGCACTCGCAAATCGGGTCAGTCGGCGCGCAATTGGCTGCGGATTCTACCGGCGATGCGCGCGAGCTCCGGCACTTCCATCCACCATGCGAGCGCGAAGTAAACCGCAGCGAACGCCGCAAGCACCGGCAATCCAGTCAAGCGGGGCGCACCCGAGGGCATCAGGCTCTTGAGCGTCAATGCCGCAACACATCCGGCGAGCGCGATTAGCCATAGCTGGGCGACAAAGCGCGCCCCCAGCCCGGTGTGTCCAACGCGGCGATTGAGGCTTGCGCGCAGCAACGCGAATTCGATCCATCCAGCGACGCCCGCGGAAGCGGTCAGCCCGACGACGCCCCATCGCTGCGCAATGCCGAGCAGCGGCGGAAGCGGAATCGCGCATAGATAGCCGAGCGCCAGCGTCAGCGTCACGCGGATGACCGCGAACTTCAGCGGCGTGCGCGTATCGAGGATCGCGTAGAAGGCCGAATTGTACAGGCGTCCCATGGTGGCGGCGAGCAGGCCCACCGCCGAGCCGGCCAGCACTCCCCATACATAGATCGCGTCGGCATGCGTGAAAGCGCCCGACTGGAAGATCACCCCGGCGATGACGTCGCCGAGAAAGAAAAAAGCCGCCGCCGATGGTACGACCAAAAAGGCGATCTGGCGCAGGCCGGCGTCAAGCCGCACGCGCAGCGCCGCCGCTATCTCATCGCGACTGCCGCCGGCGCGCGACATCCCGGGCAATTCGGCCGCGGCGACCGACATCCCGAACAGGCTCACCGGCAGCATATAGAGCAGTTGCGCGTAGTTGAGCGCGGCGACAGCGCCGGTCGGCAGCAAGCTCGCGAGCAGATTGTCGACATAGGCGCTCACCTGCACGACACCGCGTCCGGTCACAACCGGGATAAAATTGTTGAAGACCGTGCGCAGCGGCGTCCACGCACGCGCGAAATCGACCCGGACGCGCTGCGCGAGGGCGAGTGTCTGCGGCAACTGCACGCCTATCTGGAAAACCGCACCAACCACGGCCGACCACGCCACGATGATCGCGAGGTGATCCTGCGTCGCGCCCCGCCCGTAGGCGACCAGCGCCCCGATGATCGCCAGGTTCCATGCCACCGGCGCGGCGTACGAAGCGAAGAAACGATGATGACTGTTGAGCACGCCCAGGCACCAAGCCGACATGACGAGCAGCCCGGCGCCCGGAAAGAGAACGCGCACCAGATGAATCGTCAGTTCGCGCTTGGCGCCGTGAAAGCCGGGCGCGATCGCGGCAATCAGGTACGGAGTTGCGGCGACGCCCAGCAGCACGAAGATCGATACGGCAACCGCAAGCAGCGCGCCGACTGTCCATGCCACGCGGTTGGCGAGTTCATCGTCGCCATCAGCAAGGAGCTTGCTGTAAACCGGGATGAACGAGGCTGAGAGCACGCCTTCGCCGAAGAGATTCTGCAGGATGTTCGGGATTCTGAACGCCGCCTTGAAGGCGTCGGCCGCGTCGGAGTTGCCGAAGAAATGCGCGAAGACGCTCTCGCGAATCAGCCCCGCGATGCGGCTGAGCAGGATTCCCGCGGCGACCAGATGCGCCAGCCCTCCCGGCGCTCCGGCCGAGCGAGCGAGCGGCTGTGCTGCCGGTGCGCCCTGCCCCGCCGCTGTTGAACCTCCGCCCACTGCGGAGTCCGATTTGAAGCTCGCGTCGCGAATCGAACAAATATAACGCGCGCAACAGCCATCCGATACTTGGCCTGCGACGGAAGCCTGCCATAATACCGGTCGTCGCGCTCCAGGTGACAGCGACGTGGGTCGTGAGCTTTTCACTCTACATCCATATTCCCTACTGCGAGTCGAAGTGCCCGTATTGCGATTTCAATTCGTATGCCGCCAGCAAATGGCCCGAGGACGACTACGTTCGCGCGCTGATCCTCGAACTTGAGTCGCGCGTCCGCGATGAGGCGTTTAGCGGCCAACCGATCGCGACCATCTTCTTCGGCGGTGGAACGCCGTCGTTGTTCCAGCCTGAGTCGATCGCGCGGGTTATCGAAAGCGCGCGGCGCATCTGCGGCATCGACCCGAACGCCGAGATCACGATCGAAGCCAACCCGGGCACGGTCGATGCCGCGAAGCTCGCAGGGATGCGCCGCACGGGCGTCAATCGCATCAGCTTCGGCGCGCAGTCCTTCAACGATGCGACGCTGCGATTCCTCGGCCGCATCCACAGCGCCGCACAGACGCGCGATGCGGTCGGCTTCGCGCGCAGCGCTGGCTTCGAGCGGATCAACCTCGATCTGATCTTCGCCGTGCCCAGCCAGACGCTCGACGACGTGACGCGTGACATCGACGAGGCCGTGGCGCTCGGCCCCGATCACATCTCGGCGTACAACCTGACCTTCGAGGAAGGTACGCCGTTTTTTACCGACATGAAGCGCGGCAAAATTACGCCGCTCGACACTGACGTGCAGGCCGCGATGTATTCGGCGGTGCGGCGCACGCTGCCCGCATGCGGCTACCCGATGTACGAGATCTCCAATTATGCACCGGGCGGGCACGAGGCGCGGCATAATCTGACCTACTGGCGCGGAGACAGCTACCTGGGGCTGGGCGCAGGCGCGCACAGCTTCGCTCGATGCGGCGCGGGCGGCCGCCGATGGTGGAACCAGCGCGGACCTGCTCCGTATATCGCACAAGCGATCGAATCGGGCATCGCGGAGGCGGGCTGCGAAGAGATCGACGCGCGCACCGCCGCAGGCGAGTTCGTCTTCCTCAATCTGCGACTGACCGAAGGATTCGCCCTTGACGACTTCCGCCGGCGCTTTGGAGCCGACTTCGATGATCTCTTCGGCGCACGCGCGGCGCGGCTGCTCGACGGCGGCCTGCTGCTGCGCGACCAGGGCCGCCTCCGCCTTAGCGATCGCGGACTGGAACTCGCCGACTCAGTGTTCGCCGAGTTCGTCTGAATCGTTTCAAGCCAGCGCGGCTTCGAGGATCGCCAGGATCCGCGCGGGCGTGACCAGCTTGATGAACGCGCCG
>JBGPUE010000094.1:0-12419 GCA_041491005.1 Binataceae bacterium (SeqCode)
GAGAAGGTCTCCAGCACCATCCAGCCCGATTGCGAGGTCACCTTGAACTCGTAGAACAATCGCGACTTGCCGACCCCGGCCTCCGCCATCGCCGAGGCGATCTGTCCGTGCCCAGCCTTCGCCTGCTCCGCCGCGCGTTTGAGCGAGTCCATCTCCGCTTGCCGGCCCACGAACTTCGACAATCCGCGCCCCACTGATCGCTGCAATCGCGTTCGTAGCGGTCCCAGCCCGGTCACCTCGTACACGTTTACCGGTTCGCTGACGCCCTTGACCTTGGTCGGCCCCAGCGCGTTGAGGGCGAAGTAGCCCTCGACCAGCTTGCGGGTGTGCTCGCTGATCGCGATCGAGCCCGGCGTCGCCAGCGCCTGCATCCGCTCCGCCAGACCCGTGGAATGGCCCACCGGCACGTAGTCCGAATGGTCCGCATCCTTGCGCACCGAGCGGACCACGACCTCGCCGGTGTTCACTCCGACCCTGATTGAGATCGGCGACTTGCCCTCGGCCCGCAACTGGTTGGCGTAGCGGCGGCTTTCATCCTGCATCCGCAAGGCCGCATAGAGCGCGCGTTGCGGATGGTCCTCATGTGCGATCGGGGCGCCGAACAGCGCGAAGATCCCGTCACCCATCGATTGCGCCACCAGGCCGTCGTAGCGATGGACCGCGTCGATCATCAGCTTGAGCGCGGGATCGACGATCGCGCGGGCCTCCTCGGGGTCGAGGTCCTCGATCAACTCCATCGAGCCCTTAATGTCCGCGAACAGCACCGTCACCGTCTTGCGCTCGCCGTCGGGAACTTCCTGCGAACCGGTCGCCTCACGCGCCGGGCGAATGGACGCATGCGGCCCAGCCGCTGCCTGCGAACTCGGTGAAGTAGCGCCGGCCTCGGCTGACGCCAGACGCGCACCGCATCTTCGGCAGAACCGGGAACCGGGAGGATTAGCCGTGCCGCACTTGCCGCAACTGGCCTCAAGCCCCGCGCCGCATCGCGAGCAGAACAGCGAATCGGAAGCGGTCTCGGCTCCGCAATTCGGGCAGCGCATCACGTCTCCCTTATGAGCGTTCGCTCCACATCCTGATCAGTTCGTCGTCGACGTTCAAGCCGAGCACGGCGAGGAAATTGGCAAAGTCGTCCGGCGGTGGCGCGATGAACTCCAGCCGCGCCATCGTCCGCGGATGATCGATCGCCAGCCCCAGCGCATGCAGCGCTTGGCGCGCGAAGCCCATCTCGCCCGCGCCGCGGCTTCCACCGTAGAGAGGATCGCCGAGGCATGGATGGCCGATCGACGCGAGGTGCACGCGGATCTGATGCGTGCGGCCGGTCTCGGGCCGCACCAGCACCAGCGTCACCGGATGATCCGCAATCGCAAAACGGTGCAGCACTATCACGCGGCTGAGCGCGGCACGTGCGTTGCGCGATCGCGTTGACATCCGCGTACGCTCCGTCGGATGGCGTCCAACCGGCCGCTCGATGGTTATCCGATCGCGCGCGACGCTGCCGCGCACCAGCGCGAGATAAGTCTTGCGCACCGTGCGGTCCTTGAACTGCCGCGCCAGAGCCATGCGCGCATACGGCGTGCGCGCAACAACCATCACTCCTGAAGTATCCTTGTCCAGCCGATGAACGATTCCCGGACGCGCTATCCCGTCGGGCTCGGCCATCGATGCGAGATCCGGGAATTGCACCATCAGCGCATCGACCAGCGTCGGATGGCGATGGCTGGGCGCGGCATGAACCGTCAATCCAGACGGCTTGTTCACCACGATGATCTCGGCGTCGCTGTACAGAATCGGCACAGCGACAGTCGGGGCTTCCGCTGGCGGCGCGTCGGGCACTGGTGGCGCGACCAGCTCGATCTGGTCGCCGGCGCGAAGGATTGTCGCGGTGCGGGCGGCCGCGCCGCTCACGCGCACCAGTCCAGCCTTGATCATCCGCGCGATCTGCGAGCGCGAGTATTCAGGTGCGAGCTGCGATGCGAGAAAGAGGTCGAGCCGCTGTCGCGCATGCTCGGGCGCGACTCGGATGATGCGCCCGCCGGCGGCGGCCGTGCGCTCAGCCAAGATCAATACGGCGCTGGATGGGCCGCCTCGTAGGCGCGAATCCTGTCCTCATGCAGCAGCGTCAACGCGATGTCATCGAGGCCCTCGAGCAGGCATTTCTTCTGGAAGGCATCGATTTCGAAGCGCGCCGACCATCCGGCATCGTCGTTGACGCGCTGGCCCGCGAGATCGATCGTCAGCCGATAGCCCGGATTCTTCGCCACCGCCTGAAAGACCTGATCGACCTCGGCCGCACTCAGCACAATCGGGAGCAGGCCGTTCTTGAGCGAGTTGTTGCGGAAGATGTCAGCGAACGACGGCGCGATCATCGCCTTGAAGCCGAAGTCGTCCAGCGCCCACACCGCATGCTCACGCGAGCTGCCGGAGCCGAAGTTCGCGCGCGCCACAAGGATCGATGCGGCCTTGTAGCGCGGCTGATTGAGCACGAAGTCTGGATTCGCGCTACCGTCGGCGCGGATCCGCCAGTCGCAGAACAGGCCCTCGCCCAATCCGCTGCGCACGATCGCTTTGAGGAACTGCTTTGGGATGATCTGATCGGTGTCAACATTTGCCCGATCGATCGGCGCCACCAGTCCGGTGAAGTTTCTGAATGGCTGCATCGATTTCTACTCCCGCCTCGCGCTAGCTCGCAGGCCAGCTTCGCACGTCGACGAAATGCCCCGCGATTGCCGCAGCGGCCGCCATCGCCGGACTGACCAGATGCGTGCGGCCGCCCTTGCCCTGCCGTCCCTCGAAGTTGCGATTCGACGTGCTGGCGCATCGCTCGCCCGGCTGCAGGATGTCCGGATTCATGCCGAGACACATGGAGCATCCGGACTCGCGCCACTCGAAGCCGGCCGCGGTAAAGATGCGGTCAAGTCCGCGCTGTTCTGCTTCTGCCTTGACCTGCTGCGAGCCCGGCACGACCATCGCATGCACGGAGGCCGCGACCTTGCGTCCCTTGATCACATCGGCTGCGGCCTGCAGATCGCTCAGGCGCGCATTGGTGCACGATCCGATGAATACGCGGTCGATCTTGATCTGCTCGATAGGCACGCCCGGTTGGAGTCCCATGTACTCAAGCGCGCCCTCGGCGGAGCGGCGCTCCGCGTCGTCCTTGAATGATGCCGGGTCAGGCACTGTGCCCGTGACTTCGACGACCATCCCGGGATTGGTGCCCCACGTGACCTGCGGCGCGATCGATGCGGCATCGAGTGTGATGCTGCGGTCGAAGCGTGCGCCCTGATCGGTGGCGAGCGCCATCCACTCTTTCGCCTTCACCTCGAAATCGACGCCCTTGGGCGCGTATCGCCGCCCGCGCAGGTAATCGATAGTAGTGCGATCGGGCGAGATCATGCCGGCGCGTGCGCCCGCCTCGATCGACATGTTGCAGACCGTCATGCGCTCTTCCATCGAGAGCGCGCCGATGGTCGAGCCGCGATATTCGACCACGCATCCGGTCGCGCCGTCAGTCTTGATCCGCCCGATGATCGTGAGAATGGTGTCCTTCGCGGTCACGCCGCGTCCGAGCTTGCCGTCGACGCGAATTTCGAAGGTATGCGGTTTCGATTGCCACAGGCATTGCGTGGCGAGCACGTGCTCGACTTCGCTCGTCCCGATGCCGAAGGCAAGCGCGCCGAACGCGCCGTGCGTCGCGGTGTGGCTATCGCCGCATACGATCGTCATCCCGGGCTGCGTCAGCCCGAGTTCGGGCCCGATGATATGAACGATCCCTTGTTCGGCGGCGCCGAGGTCGAACAGCTTGATGCCGAACTCGCTGCAGTTCTGGCGCATCGCCTCGATCTGGCGTGCGGAATTGACATCGGCGATCGGCGCCGAGCGATCGGTGGTCGGGACGTTATGGTCCATCGTGGCAAAGGTGCGGCCTGTCGCGCGGACCGCGCGTCCGGCGCTGCGCAAGGCTTCGAAGGCCTGCGGCGATGTCACCTCATGAACAAGATGGAGATCTACGAACAGTAGCGCGGGCTGGCCGGGCTCCTGATGGACCACGTGGCTGTTCCAGATTTTCTCGAAGAGCGTCTGTGTTGGCATCGTGTTATGCGGCGTTCAGCCCCATTCGGTAATCCGCGCCGACCATGACATCAGGAGGAATCATACGGAACCGCGGATATATATGTCCAATATGGATTTCGTATCCGCTGGTACCCGGCGCATATCGGAAGGGCCGGCGCACGGCTCTGCGCTCAGATCGAGTTGGCGGGGCGGTCTGCAACATACCGGTCGTTCAAGTCTGGCCAAGTGGGTCGGTAGATAGTAGAACGCCAATCAGGAGCCGCTGATCACAAGAGAGCCCTGATGACCGCGTCCGTTAAAGATTCTTCGCAATGGCGGGAAGAGACCATCCGCGTCTATGGCACGGATGTGATCGTCATCAGGGGCGGCGCCGGCCGCCCCTTGCTGGTGCTGCACGAAGAGCTGGGTCATCCCGGATGGCTCAATTGGCACGCTGCGCTTGCGCGCAATCGCACTCTGCTGATTCCGCTTCATCCCGGATGGGGCCGCACGCCGCGCGCCGACTGGATCATGAACGTCCGCGACCTCGCCGGCTTTTACTCGATGTTCGTGCGCGAGCAGGGTCTGGCGCCGGTCGACGTGATCGGCTTTTCGCTGGGCGGCTGGGTCGCGGCCGAGATGGCCGCGTGCAATCCGGCGCAGTTCCGCAAAATGGTGCTCGTCGCGCCGGCTGGAGTGCGTCCACCCGATGGCGAGATCATGGACGTCTTTGTGATGATGGCGCCGCAGCAGCTGGTCTCGACCGTGCTCGATCCCAACAACACACCCGAGTTCGGCAACCTCTATGGCGGCGGCCAGAGTCCCGAGCAGTTCGAAGCCTTCGAAGAAGCACGCGCCGAGACCGCGCGCCTGGCGTGGATGCCATACATGCACAACCCCTCGCTGCCGCATCTATTGCGCGGGATCGCGAATCTGCCGACGCTGCTGGTATGGGGCCGGCAGGACGCGGTCGTCCCGCTCAGCGCCGGCGAGGCCTACCAGCGCTCGATCGCCGGCGCGAAGCTGGCTGCGTTCGATCGATGCGGTCATCGGCCGGAAATCGAGAAGCCGGCCGAGTTCTTGAAAGAAGTGCAAGGCTTTCTGGGATGACTGAGCTGGCAAGCTCCACCGGGGAGGACACTCTATGCATGTGATGTATTTCACGGAACGGCCCTACCGCCACGCGTCCAACGACGAGATCGTAAAGAACGGTTTCTTCGGGTTGCCCAATCGTATGTTCGATCCTCAGAAGGGCGCGCAGCTGCTCAACGAGTATCTCGACGAGAAAGTCCTTGCCGAAGAGCTCGGCTTCGACGGCGTGATGCTCAACGAACATCACGACACCGCCTTCTGCATGGGGTCGGTGATGGACGTCGAGGCGTCGATCCTCGCGCGTATCACCAAACGGGTGAAGATCGTACTGCTCGGCAATCCGCTGCCAGTGGTTGGCAATCCGCTGCGATTGGCCGAGGAGCTGGCGACCATCGATATGATCTCGGGCGGCCGCCTGGTCACCGGGTGGGTGCGCGGCGCGGGCAGCGAACAATTCGCGACCAACGCCAATCCGGCCTACAACCGCGAACTATTCAACGAGGCGCACGACTTCGTGCTCAAGGCGTGGACCACGCCCGGGCCGTGGCGCTACGAGGGCAAGCACTTCCACTACCGCTTCGTCGATCCGTGGGTGCTGCCGCTGCAGAAGCCGCATCCGCCGATCTGGATTCCCGGCCTGCTGAGCCCCGAGACGGTCGTGTGGTGCGCGCAGCATCGCTACCCGTATATCGCGCTGGCGACCTTCCTCGAACCGACCGTCGAGCTGTGGAATATCTACCGCGATGCCGCCGCGCGCGAGGGCTATCAGGTCGGCCCCGAGAACTTCGGCTATTTGCAGAAGGTCTACGTCGCTGAGACCGACGAGAAGGCGCGCGAGATCGCCAAGTTCGACATGTTCGGCGGCGCGGGCATCGGGTACAGCCTTTTCGGCCAGCCGCAATGGATGTTCCCGCCGGGATACAACTCGAAGGAGGCGACCCGCCGCATCGCCCGGCAGTTCTCCGATCCTGCGTCGGCGCAAGGCAGTCCGTTCGCCGCAGCCTTCACCGGCGGTGGCACCGCGAAGGAGAATCTCGCGGAGGCGCAGGTGCAAGTCCGCGCCGGCGCCTGGGGCAACAAGCCTGAGGAGGTGGATCCGGCGATCACGCGCCAGCAGATCTTCGATGCCTTCCCGCAGGTCGAACGCTCGATGCAGGTGATCTGCGGCACTCCCAAGACCGTGATCCCCAAGATTCGCAAGGTGCTCGAAGTGCTGCGGCCGGGAATCTTCGGCTTCTGGCAGAACGATGGCCCAATCTCGAAGGAGGATCGGCTAAGCAGCATGCGGCTGATCGCAGAGGAAGTCGTGCCGGCGACCCGCGAGATCGCCAAAGAACTCGAGCTGTGCTCGCCGTTCGAGGTCAAACCGGGATCGCGGCCGTTGCCCGCTTCGGGCCGGCCCGAATCCGTCGGCTCGCTGGAGCCGCTGGCCGCGGCGAAGTAGGCGGGGCGCACAGAAGGCTTGAGCAGCGCTGGCGCTCTACAGCACCAGCGCTTGCGGCGCGCCGCCGCCCTTCCGGACGCGACCTCGATCGACGATTACTTGCTTGGGCAGTCCGTCGAGATCATCTCAATCTTGGTGACTTTCAGGTGCCGCTCGCCGGCTTCCTCTTTCTCTCCGGCTTCCTCCTTCTCGCCGATATCCGCTCCGCTCTTCGCCCACTCACCGACCAGCTTCACTTCGTGACCGAGATGCTTGGAGAGCTCGTCATTGCCGCCGACCTCGACTCCGTTTGGATGGGCCTTGTTCTTGATCACGAACACTCCCTCGTCGTTCGGGCCGCTCAGGCAACCCTTGACGCTGGCGGCGGAGGCGATAGCTCCGGTTGCGAATATCACCGCGAGCGCGCCGGCCGCGCCGGCCAACACCAGTGTGATTTGCGTTTTCATTTGCAGTCCTCCGTTTGCGACCCGATGAAGTCAGAAGCGGTCTCTCACGATCGCAGATAGGACTTCCGCCAATCAGGGTCAAGGGCGGATAGATGCTCCGCGGTTGATCGCTACTTGATGCGTCCGCTTGGCGCGGCCCGTTCGACGCGCACTGCGCCGCGCGCCACCGCATCTTCGCCAAAGCGCTTGGTCACCGCATCCAGCGCGCGGTTGAGCCGCGCCGCCTTGCTCCGCGCATCCGCCGCGGCGCCGAACAGATCGAGTTGCGCCTCGTCGGGACGCTCCAGATTGTGCACTTGCACGCCCGCCAGCCGAATCTTCTCTCGCGCCTCGACTCGTGCGAGCATCTGGATCGCAGCGCGCGCGATCTGCGCACCGTCTTCGGTTGGCGTTTCCAGTGAGAAGCTGCGCGTCAGCATCGGATAGCGTCCGCCGCCCAGCGGCCGTGCGAGTTTGAGCTTGAGCGTGACCGTACGCGCGCGAACGCGATCGGCGCGCAGGCGGCGGCCCAGCGCCTCGCCATGCGCGATCAGCGTGCGCTTCAGTGCGAGCGAATCGAGCGGATGGTCGCGCTCAAAGGTGTTCTCCTCGCCGTAAGACTTGCGCTGCCAGTCCGCGACGACCTCGCGCGCGTCCTGTCCCAGAGCCAGCGCGCGCAGATGCGTGCCCATCGAGCCGAAGCGGCTGCGCAGTGCCGCCGCATCGTAGCGCGCGAGATCGCTAATCGTCGCGATGCCCGCTTCGTGCATCCGCTGCAGTGTCACGTGCCCGACTCCCCACAACCGCTCCACCGGCAGCGGATCGAGGAACTCACGCACATACTCCGGCCCCAGCAAGAGCAAGCCGTCGGGCTTCGACATGTCGCTCAGGATCTTCGCGACCATCTTGACCGGAGCGACGCCGACCGAGACGACCAGTCCGGTCGCCTCGCGCACGCGGCGTTTAAGCGCGCGCGCCACTTCCAGCGGCGGCCCGAGCAGCCGCTCGGTGCCGGCCAGATCGAGGAATGCCTCGTCGAGCGACAGCGGCTCGACCTTGGGCGTGAAGCTCTCGAACACCTCGCGGATCGCGCGCGAGAGTTCGACATAGCGCTCCATCCGGCCACGCACGAAAATCGCATCGGGGCACAGCTTGCGCGCCTGCGCCGACGGCATCGCCGCGCGCACTCCATACGGACGCGCCTCGTACGATGCCGACGTCACCACGCCGCGGCTGCTGCTGCCGCCGACGATTACCGGCTTGCCGCGTAGTGCGGGATTGTCGAGCTGCTCGACCGACGCATAAAACGCGTCCATATCGGCATGCGCGATCACCGCCGGCCATTGAGACGAGGCATTCATCGGTAAGCGGGGGCCTAGTTCCAGTCTCTAGTGATGATTCGTCCATGGGCCTGGCAAGGCAAACGGATTCGGAGGGTGCGGTTTGCCCGCGGTGCGGCGCGAGGGCTATCGTCCTTCGCGCAGTGGATTTCAAAACGATCAGCTACCAAGTCGATCGGAAGATCTGCACGATCACGCTCAACCGGCCGCATCGCGGCAATGCGTGGACTGGCCGGATGGCAGAGGAATATCGGCGCGCGCTCGCTGACGCCGACGCCGATACGAACGTGCGTGCGATCGTGATTACGGGCGCGGGACGCGCATTCTGTGTCGGCGCCGATTCGGCTGCACTCGAAAAGCACGCCGAGAAGGGCAGCTACGATTCAGGCGTGCGCGGTGAGCTGGCGATGCCCGGTTACGGCGTGCGCCCGGAGTTCGACTACGACTGGGCCTATCACTTTGGAATCGGCAAGCCGATCATCGCCGCGATCAATGGCCCGGTCGCGGGCATCGGGCTGGTGCTCGCGTGCTACTGCGATCTGCGCTTCGCAGCCGCTGGCATCAAATTCACCACCGCGCACGGCAAGTTGAATCTGCCCGCCGAGCTCGGCCTGTCGTGGCTGCTGCCGCGCATGATCGGGCTGACGCGCGCCAACGAACTGCTGCTTTCAAGCCGCGTCTTCATGAGCGAAGAAGCCGAGGCGCTCGGCCTGGTCAACAAAGCGATGCCCGCCGAGGAATTGCTGCCCTACACATTCAAGTACGCGCGCGAGCTAATCGCCAATGTGTCTCGATCGTCGCTGCGTACCACCAAACGCCAGATCTACGCCGACCTCCATCGCGGCGCCGCCGACTCGGTGCGCGAATCGCAGGAGTTGATCAACGATATGGTTCGCGAGGCCGACTACGCCAAGGGCATCGCAGCGCTACTCAAGAAGCAGCCGCCGAACTTCGATTGAGGGGCGGGCCGTCGCGCCTCCGCGCGTTCCCGCCGCGAGGTCGGACGTGCAGTTATGGCAGCGGTCGACGGGCGCGTCGAGCCGCTCGCGCCCGTTCAGGACTGGATGAACTCGCGCAACACTCGATAGAAGCGGTCGGGCGCGTCATCGATCACGCCATGTCCAGTCTTCGCGAAGCGTTCGAAACGCGTGACGCTCTTGGGCAGCGCCGCGACGATGTCTTCCGAACAGGCGATTGGCGTGATCGGGTCGTCTTCCCCGGCGATTACGAGAGTAGGGCACCTGATGCGTCCAAGTGCGGGCAGAAAGTCGTAGGTGTGGATCTCGCCGCGGAAGTACGACGCAGCCAACTCCTCGTTCACCACCGATCGCCCAATCATGGTCGGGTCCATCGGCGCATACTGGTAGAGCGGGAAGCAACGCTGCATGTAAGGGCCCATTGTCTCCGGGCCGGGATTTTCGAAGAACGCCCTGGCGGTGTCGCGCGCCGTCGCTCCGCCTAATCGCTCGAATTCCGCAATCGAACGATCGATGCGCATCTTCCCTGCCGTGCTGCATAGGACCAGTTTCGCCGGATGGTCGAGATGGCGCGTCGCGTATGACATCGCGACCATGCCGCCGAACGAGGTGCCCATCACGATTGGACGCTGAATCTCGAGCGCCTCGCAGAACGCGTGCACATCGTCGCCCCATTGCGCCAGGTTCCATCGATCGGCCGGGCCGCGATCGCTGCGGCCGTTGCCGCGATGGTCGAGGTAGACGACCTGCGCGACGTCGGTGAGCGCCGAGAATTTCGGCTTAAAAGTCGAATGGTCGAAGCCGGGGCCGCCATGAAGCATCAGCAGCGTCGGCATCTCGCGCATCTTGGCGCCATCGACGCGCAGGCGCGCGCCCTCGGCGTCGAAGAACATCCTGATGTCGCCAACTTGTACTCGCATAGACGCCCTATGCCATGGCGCAGATACGGCTGGCAAGGACGATCTGTCGGCCCGGCTGATAGCCGTTTAGAACTAGCGAGCGCATCGCGCCAGATCGGCGACGATTTTCGCGGCGGCGTGCTCGCCGCCATGGATGCAATCGGGTATACCGACGCCGCGATAGGCGGCGCCGGCCAGCGCAAAGCGGGCAATGGCATCCGCGCGACGCTCGATCTCCGCGACCCGCTCCAGATGCCCGACCTCGTACTGCGGCATCGAATCGGGCCATCGCTCGACATGCGCAAGAATGGGCACCGCGCTGACGCTGAGCAGAGCGCGGAACTCATCGCGCGTCGCCGCGATCATCTCGCCGTCGTCCAGCTCCATCATCCGTGTATCCAGCGAGCCGCCGAGGAAGGCGCGCAGCAGCACCATGCCATCCGGTGCGCGGCCGGGGAATTTCAAGCTGGTGAAGCTGCCCGCTATGATCCGGCGCCGCTCGATTGACGGTACGACGAAGCCGAAGCTGTCCGGTGGGCGCGGGAAGTCGGAAGCACGGAAGGCGAGGTTCACGGTCGCGGCTGACGAATACGAAATCGCGTCGAGTCGCGCGGCGAGCAGCGGATCGTGCGGTTTGAGCAACCACGCGGCAATCGGAGCCGGAGCAGCACAGATCACCGCATCCGCTTCCAGAGCGCCGCCATCCGCGAGTATGACCCGCCACCTCGCATCCGACGAATCATGCTCGAGCGCGATGGCGCGCGTGCTGAGATTGATCGAGCCTTCGAGCCGCGCAGCCAGCGCTTGGACGAGTGTACCGACCCCGCGGCGAAAGCTCTGGAAGAGGCTCCATCGCGCGCCGCTCTCTCGCGCATCAGCGGGTGCCGCGATGGCCTGCGCCACGCGAAGCCCACGGATCACGCTTCCATAGCGGCGCTCGTAGTCGAGAAAGCGGGGCATCGTGGCGCGCATGCTCAGCCGCGCAGGATCCGCAGTGTAGATGCCGCCCGCGAGCGGCTGTGCGATTCGTTCGAGCACTTCGCGTCCGAGCCGCCGCGTCACGAATGACGCGAGGCTCTCGTCGCCGTCGCGATTGCTTCGGCGAACCAGCGGCTCGAGCGCGATCCTGAGCTTGCCGAGCGGGCTGAGGATGTTGCTGCGCATCACGGGGCCGAGATGCGCGGGCGCCAGCAGCGAGAAACCCGCGGGTATCTCGGCCAGCCGGCCCGCACGCACCACGTACGTCTTGCGGAAGCGCTCGTCGGTCCCGACGAACTCACCCTCCAGCCCCAGCTTGATCGCGAGATCGCGCGCCCAAGGCTTGTCGGTGATGAAGGAATCGGCACCAGTCTCGATGATGAAGCCGTCACGCTCAATCGTTCGCAAAGGTCCGCCCAACCGCGCGCCCGCTTCAAGCAGGGTGACCTCGATTCGATTCTCGCGCAGATGATGTGCCGCGGCGAGGCCGGAGATTCCGCCGCCGATCACAATGACCATGGGATGGCCGATCGGCACGAGAGGACGCCCGGACGCCTCAGGCACCGGCATGATGGCGGATGATCGCAGCCATCATCTCGATGAAGCGTGGGTGGTCGCCGACGGTCTGCGCACGCACCATGTGGATACCGTTCCCCTGCGCGATGGCCGCGGCTTCGATGTCAAGATCGTAGAGCACTTCGAGATGATCGCAGATGAAGCCGATCGGCACGACGACCGCCGGGCGTCCGCGCAGACTGCGCAGCGCGGAGCCGATATCCGGTTCGAGCCACGCTTCACGCGGATCGCCGCTGCGGCTCTGGTAGGCGACTGACCACGCCGATCGTCCCAGCGACCGCGCGACCAGTCGCGCAGATTCTTCGACTTCTGGGGCGTAGCGGCTAGCCGCCGCCATTGCAGCCGGAATACTGTGCGCGGTGAAGATGAGCTGCGCGCTCGGACGCTGGGCCGCGCTCAACTGCGCGATCGCGGCCGCGGTCCGGTCGGCCATCGCCTCAATGAACAGCGGATGCGCGTGCCAGGGTTCGGGGTAGTCGATAGCCGGCGCATCCGCCCCCAGCTCATCGAGCGCCTCGCGCACCGTCGCCTGATAGCGCTCCCAGCTCGCCTCGCATCGATGCGGTGCGAGCACAAAGCCCAGGATGCGCCGCGCACCGCCGCGCGCGATCTCGTGGATCGCGTCGCGGAGATACGGC
>JBGPUE010000095.1:0-12128 GCA_041491005.1 Binataceae bacterium (SeqCode)
ATGCCGCGATGGATATTCGTCCGGGTTCCATGGGCCGCGCGCTACCCGGAATCGACGCGGGCATCATCCGTCGCCAGCCCGATGGAACAATCGAGGAAGTCACCGAACCCGAAGTTGAAGGCGAGCTCGCGCTGCGACCGGGCTGGCCCTCGATGTTTCGCGGCTACCTGCACGAGGAGGAGCGCTATCGCAAGTGCTTTGCCGGGGGTTGGTATCTCACCGGCGATCTGGCCAGGCGTGACGCTGACGGGTACTTCTGGTTCGTCGGCCGCGCCGACGACGTGATCAAGTCGTCGGGACATCTGATCGGTCCCTTCGAAGTGGAAAGCGCGCTGATGGAGCATCCCGCCGTTGCCGAAGTCGGCGTGATTGGCAAACCTGACCCGGTGGCGGGTGAAATCGTAAAGGCATTTGTGGCGCTCAAGACCGCTTACTCATCAAGTGAAGAATTGCGTCGCGACTTGCTCGGCTTTGCTCGCAAGCGGCTCGGAGCGGTGGTTGCGCCCAAGGAGATCGATTTTATCGCGAGCGTGCCGAAGACCCGTAGCGGGAAAATCATGCGCCGCCTGCTCAAGGCACGCGAACTCGGACTGCCGGAAGGCGACATCTCCACGCTGGAGCGCGAATGACGCCTCTCGAGCGCGATCACTCGCTGCTTCTATTGCGCGAAATGCTGCGCATCCGCCGCTTCGAGGAAAAATGCGCGGAACTATATAGCGAAACCAAGATCCGCGGATTTCTCCATTTGTATATTGGCGAGGAAGCGATCGCGGTTGGGACGATACAGGCGCTCGGGCCTGACGATGCGATCGTGGCCACCTACCGCGAGCATGGGCATGCGCTCGCGCGGGGCGTTTCCGCCAATTCGATCATGGCCGAGATGTACGGCAAGCAGGAAGGGTGTAGTCGCGGCCGAGGCGGTTCCATGCATCTGTTCGATGCCGCCACCCGCTTCTATGGCGGGAACGCAATTGTCGGCGGCGGATTGCCACTGGCGATCGGGTTGGCGCTGGCCGACAAGCTGCAAGGCCGCTCACGAGTGACGGCATGCTTCTTCGGTGAAGGGGCGGTCGCCGAAGGCGAGTTTCACGAATGCATGAATCTGGCCGCGTTGTGGAAACTGTCCGTGCTCCTCTGCTGCGAAAACAACCTCTATGCGATGGGCACAGCCTTGAAGCGCTCCGAATCGGAAATCGATTTGTGTCTCAAGGCGACCAGCTACGAGATGCCGGCGTGGCCAGTCGATGGCATGGACGTGGTGGCATGCGAAGAGGCAGCGCGGCGGGCCGCTCTCGAGGTGCGGTCCGGAGGCGGACCGTGCTTTCTTGAGTTCCGCACCTACCGGTTCCGTGCGCACTCGATGTTTGATCCGCAGCTATACCGCGACAAGCAGGAAGTCGAGGAGTGGAAGAAGCGCGATCCGGTCTCAGTCTTTCAGGGACGTTTGCAGGAACAGGGACTGTTAAATGCTGAAGACCTCGGGCGGATCGAAGAAGATATCGCCAGCGAGATAGCCAAGGCGATCGAATTCGCCGAGGCTGGGACTTGGGAGCCAGTGGAGGATCTGGCGAAGTTCGTTTACTCGGAGAAGGCGCGATCGTGACCGAGGCGGCGAAGACGATCAAAACGACCTATCGGGAAGCGATCCGCCAGGCGCTCCGCGATGCGCTGCAGCGCGACCCGCGCGTATTCCTGATGGGAGAGGACGTTGGCCGCTACGGCGGTTGCTTCGCGGTGAGCAAGGGGTTGCTCGATGAATTCGGCCCCGAGCGAATCCGCGACACGCCGCTTTCCGAGTCAGCCTTCGTCGGCGCCGGGATCGGCGCGGCGATGGGCGGAATGCGGCCGATCGTTGAGATCATGACCGTCAACTTCAGCCTGTTGGCGCTCGACCAGATCGTAAACAACGCTGCGACGATTCTTCACATGTCGGGCGGCCAGTTCAGCATCCCGCTTGTAATCCGTATGACGACCGGCGCCGGGCGTCAGCTCGCCGCCCAGCATTCGCACAGCCTCGAAGGATGGTATGCGCACATTCCAGGCCTCAAGGTGCTGACCCCGGCGACATTGGAAGATGCCCGCGGCATGTTGTGGACCGCTCTCCAAGACCCTGATCCAGTTCTGATTTTCGAACACGCTCAGCTGTACAATGTGGAGGGCGAGTTGGCGGCCGACGCGGGACCAGTGGACATCGACAAGGCGGCGATCCGGCGACCGGGTACGGATGTGAGCCTCATTACTTACGGAGGCTCGCTGGGCAAGGCACTGCAGGCCAGTGAGATGCTAGCCACCGAGGGAATCCAGGCAGAGGTCGTCGACCTTCGTACGCTGCGTCCGCTGGATAGCGAAACAATACTCGATTCGGTTACTCGCACGCATCGAGCGGTCATCATCGACGAAGGGTGGCGCAGCGGCAGCATCTCGGCCGAGATCAGCGCGCGGATCATGGAAGGCGCCTTTTACGAACTCGACGTGCCGGTCGCGCGCATCTGCAGCGCGGAAGTACCGATACCCTATGCGAAGCACCAGGAGGAGGCGGCGCTTCCACAGGTGCCGACGATTCTTGAAACTGTGCGCGTGATGATGGGGGCTCGTGGCTGAGTTTCGGATGCCTTCGCTGGGTGCCGACATGGACGCCGGCACCATTATTCAATGGCTAGTCAAGCCGGGCGACGCGGTGAAGCGTGGCGACATCATCGCGGTGGTGGACACCGAAAAAGCGACCATCGAGGTAGAAGTGTTCCAGACCGGCGTCATCCAGACCATCGTCGTGGCGGAGGGGAACAAAGTTCCGGTCGGCGCGGTCCTGGCACTCATCCGTTCTGATGGCGAAGCTGTCCCGCCGCCTGAGGCAAAGCCAAAGGCGATTGTCCCGGCTCCGCAAGCGGTTCCCGCACCCACGGCAGCTCGACCGCCAGCTCCGCCCCACATCGAGAAGCCCGCTCCGCCCAAGGCGCCGCCGATGGCACTGGGCCGCTTGCGCGTTTCTCCTCTTGCAATGCGAGTGGCGCTCGATTTGGGGGTGGATCTCTCTACAGTGAAAGGAACCGGCCCGGATGGAGCCATCACCAAGGCCGACGTCGAGCTGGCTGCCAAGGCCGCTGCGGCTCCGCAAGTGAAGGTGGCGCCGCTTTCAGTTGCTCCATTCGTCGAAGCACCCAGAATTGCCCCAACCCCTCCGCCGGTCATGGCACCGGTGGATCGTCACGCGGCGATGCGCAAAGTGATCGCCGCGGCGATGGCGCGCTCCAAGCGCGAGATACCTCATTACTATCTTGGTACTCACATCGAGATAAGCCGGGCGATGGATTGGCTCCGCGCGCATAACCTCCAGCGCCCGGTGACCGAGCGGATGCTCTATTCGGTGCTCATGCTGAAGGCGGTTGCGTTGGCGGTTCGCGAGATCCCCGAGATGAACGGCTTCTGGATCGATGGCGCCTTCAAGCCCAGCGAAGCTGTTCACATCGGCGTGGCAATCTCACTGCGCAAGGGAGGGCTCATCGCGCCGGCGATTCACGATCTCGACAAGAAGAGTCTCGATGAGATCATGGTTGGTCTGCGCGACCTGGTAGGGCGCGTGCGCGCCGGAGTATTGCGAAGCTCCGAGATCGCCGATGCCACGATTACCGTCACCAGCCTGGGCGAGCAAGGAGTCGAGACAGTATTTGGCGTCATCTACCCGCCACAAGTCGCCATCGTCGGTCTTGGCAAGATCACGGAGCGTGCCTGGTCGGCCAATGGGATGATCGGATCCAAGCCCGTCATCACCGCCACACTTGCGGCCGATCATCGCGCCAGCGACGGACATCGCGGTGCTCTCTTCCTCGCTGCCATCGATCGCTTGCTACAGGAGCCCGCGAAGCTGTGACGGACGAGGAGATCAAGGCACTGGTGCTGCGCGAACTTGGGAACATCGCACCCGAGGCCGAGTCCGATCAAATCGACCCGGCAGTCGACTTGCGCGAGCAAGTTGACCTGGACTCGATGGATATTTTGAACCTCGCAATCGCCATCCATGAGGCAACCGGTGTCGATATCCCCGAGACTGACTATCCACAAATGACCAGCCTCGACCGCTGCGTGGCGTATCTGCGCACGCGTATCAAAGGAGCTTGATGCTGGTGGTGGTCTTGCCCCTCTCGCCCGAGTGTTCCGCAATTCCTAGCCCAGTATGACGGTCCAGACCAGCGCCGCGATCGCGATCGCGGCGAACACTCCGAACATCCATTCCAAGCGTGGAACGCTGGATCCCTCCCGCTTCGCGGACGAACTTCTGGACCCCGGCGACGGCTTGAATCGCGCGAGCTTGGCTCGGCCGCGAATCGTTGTGCGCTGCCGCTGACGCTGACGGCCCGCGTCGAACTTTACGCAGCTGCCCATCGGGGATGAACTCCGCTCCGCGCAAGCGCTTCGATGACGCGCTTGGGCTCTCCAAGGTCGCTCCACTCGACATCGCGCACCGGAAGCACGGCAAGGTTAACTGCGGATCTGGCGAGCACGTCCTGGGAGAAGTTCGTGTCGGCGATTCCCGCATACAGCAACTCGACGGTCTTCTGCTCGCATTGAGTGCCGAGTTTCTCACGCACCGCGCTGAACCGCACGTAGAGACGTGGTAGCGCGATGATGAACATTGCGAGCAGCGTCGATACCCGCCCAACGATCACGAAGCTGTTCCAGAGCGAGCCGGTGCGCCACAGCTGATCGGCCAGGAGCGCGTTCGGTTTCTCGAAGAACCGTCGCACCGCCGAGACTTCCGCGCATTCGATTCCGAGGTCTTCCCCGGGCTCGATCCATCCGTAACTCGGTTCCGGATTATCGGGTGCGATGCCTAGTAGGATGATCAGCTCCGGTCGCTCTTCCACGGCTTCATGCGCGGACACCACGTAACGCGCAAAGACGGCTTCATCGCTAACGTAGTGATCAGATGGGAACAGTGTGACCGTGCAGTCAGGGGCAATATCGGCCAGCCGCGTAAGCGCGTACAGAATCGCTGGCGCGGTGCCGCGATTCCCCGGCTGCACCACCGTCAGCTCCGCGGGAAAACCCTTGAGCAGCGGCTGGTAGTAGCGTTCGTGTGCGCGATTGACCACCGCGAGCGTCAGGGTGGGAGATACAGCGAACGCCGCCCGTTTAAGGGTTTCTTCGAGCAACGTCGTGTTGCCCATCAGAGCGCAAAATTGCTTCGGGACATCTTTGCCGGTGATCTTCCGGGTAAGCGACTTGAGTCGGGTCCCATCACCGCCAGCGAGAACTATTGCGGCGCGATTGGAGTACAAAGAGCGGACTGAGCCGCGCATGAACTGGTCCTTTCAGGTTGTGCGGGATCGCTTAGCGGAACCGAGCAAGTTCTCTGCCACAACGTCGCAGGGATCATTCAACCGCCCGGCCACGTCTTCGTTTAGCGACGACCCGACTTTGCGTGAAACGCAACGCGGAGCTGCCCAAGGACTGTCTCTGAAGGCCACAGAACGTCTGCATCCTCCGGATGCATGGTTCCAACAGAGGGACCACATCAGCCCTTAGGCTTGGCTTGCAGGCTCTTCGTTTTCTTCGTGCACCTCGGTCAGAGTCGCTTCACTGAGAAGGAGTAGGCTGGCCGCCGACACCGCGTTTTCCAGGGCGACTCTGACCACCTTGGTCGGGTCGATGATGCCCGCCTCGATCAGATCGACCCACTCCTTTCGCGCGGCGTCGAAGCCGCGGTTGCCCGAGCCCGTGCGCATTTCATGCACGACCACGCCGCCATCCGCGCCCGAATTCTCCGCGAGCTGTCGGGCAGGTGATTCGAGCGCGCGCTTGAGGATTTGTAGCCCGGTGCGCTCGTCGCCCTCGCATCTATTCTCCTCGTGCTCGACCGCTTCAATCGCGCGGAGCAGCGCCAAACCGCCACCGGGCACGATTCCTTCCGCGACGGCAGCCTTGGTTGAGCTGATCGCGTCGTCGAGCGCCTCTTTGCGGCTCTTCATCTCGGCCTCGGATGGCGCTCCGACGCGGATCACCGCGACACCGCCCGAAAGCTTCGCTAGACGCTCACGGAGTTTCTCGCGGTCGTAGTCGCTGGTGGTCTTGTCGATGAGCTGGCGAAGCTGCTTCTTGCGTGCTTCAATCGCTTCTTTGTTCCCGAGACCGCCAATGATCTTGGTGTTATCCCGATCGACCACCACCTTCCTGGCGCGTCCGAGGCTCTCCAACTTGAGATTTTCGAGCTTGAGGCCCACTTCCTCGGAAACCACCTGGCCACCAGTGAGGATGGCGATATCCTCGAGCATCTCCTTGCGCCGGTCGCCGAAGCCAGGCGCCTTCACGGCGGCGTTTCGGAGCGCACCGCGCAGCTTGTTCACTACCAGGGTGGCGAGGGCTTCACCGTCCACGTCTTCCGCCACGATCAGGATCTGATCGCCGCTGCGCGCGATCTGCTCGAGTATCGGAACCAGATCCTTCATCACGCTGATCTTGCGGTCGGTGACCAGGATAAGCGGGTTCTCCAGCACCGCCTCCATCTTGTCCGGGTCCGTGACGAAATAAGGCGAGAGGTAGCCACGATCGAATTGAAGCCCTTCGACGACCTCAAGCACGGTTTCGGTCGTATTCGACTCCTCGACCGTGATTACGCCTTCACCGCCTACCCGCTCGATCGCCTCGGCTACGATCTCTCCCACGGTCGCATCGTTGTGAGCCGAGATCGTCGCGATTTGCGCTCTCTCGCGACGGCTCTTGACCGGGCGCGACAGTGCGCGCAGTGCGGCCACCGCGGCTTGCACTCCCCGGTCCAACCCGCGTTTGAGGTCGATCGCGCTCGCACCGGCCGCGACGTTGCGGACGCCGTCGGCGAATACCGCGTGCGCGAGGATGGTAGCGGTAGAGGTGCCGTCGCCGACCGAGTCGCCGGTCTTCTCGGCCGCCTGACGAATCATCTGGACGCCGAGATTCTCGGCGGCATCCTTGAGTTGCATCTCCCTGGCGATCGTTACGCCATCGTTGCACACCACCGGCACGCCAAAGCTCTTCTGAATCAGGACACACTTGGACTTGGGTCCGAGCGTGACGCGGACCGCATCCGCCAGCGCCGTCGTTCCACGCAACAGCTTCTCGCGCGCTTCCGAACGAAACAGCACCTGCTTGTAATTCATTGTTCGCCCTCTCGTGTCCCTCAGGAGCCTATTCGCGGAGCTCAAGCCGATTCTCGACGCGATCGACTCCGAACACGCACCAGGCGTCGTTCTCCGCAGCGCGCCGCTCCTGGGCGCTGGCGGCAAGGCCTTCGAGACTCACCACCGCGTTGCTAGTAGTCACCCGAATCTCGCTCGGCTCGACCAGCGGATCCTTCTCGAGGACCATTCGGACGACATCGGTGATCTCGTCGTCGTCATCGTCCTCAGGCAGATCGACTTCGAGACCGTTGATGACGTCGCGAGTTCCCGGCACCCACCAGGCGAGAGCCCCGGCCAGCCGCTTGCGAGCGAGGCTGCCGACACGACCGTTGAGAGTTACGATGCCGTCCTCCACCGCGATCTCGATGGCGCCGACCGATGGAACCGGAGCCCCTAAGGCGTCCCGCCGCAAGTTGCCGCGAACTATGACTTCATGCGTATCCAGTGCGGAATCCTGGAGCAGAGCGTGACGCACGTGGTCGCGAATCTCGCCGTCGCCCATCCGCTCGACTGGTGCGACGCGCAACCGGTCGACGATACCGGCAACGCCCGAGACCTTGGCGGCCAGCTTCAATCCGATTTTCTTGGCGGCGACGTCGGCCACCTCACCCTCCAAGGTCAAGGTGCCGTCGGTGTTGAGCTCGATGCGCACGGGATAGCGGTGCAGGTTGATACGGCGCTCATGCTCGAAGGCCGCGCGAACCTGCTTGGCAATTCGTTCCTTAACGTCCATCGCGTCTTAAGACTAGTTTGGCGCTCGCATCAGGCTGGAACCGGCGCGCGGTGATCTCGGCGGGCCGTTGCATGAAACTCAACTCCCGTCGGCGCGGGCCCTGCTCGCCCGAGTCTTAGCCCGCCTTGCGTGTTAGCGCTTAAGCTCCTTCGCCAAATCGGCGAACCGCTCCCACGGGGTTGCGATCCAGGTCTCGGTGGTCGCGTGGCCGAATGAGCGCACGAGGAGCGACACCTTGGTCGCGGTCTCTGGGTCAGGCGCGTCGAAGATATCGAGGTAATCGCACGAACCGAGCACTGCATAGTTTGCGACCCATTTCACCTTGGAGCATTCGCGTTTGATTCGCTCGCTGATCTGCTTGTTCAATTGCACGACTGACTCGGGGCGCGTGAGCGCCTCGGGCGAGAGCCTGGTGAGCATCACGTATGTGGCCACGTCGTTTCCTCCCGTATGATCGATTCGGCGCCTTTTGCTGGCAGTAAGCGTGCCCGTTCGGACTGGCGATTTCGATTTCGAGCCGATGCTCCTGCTGGTCCAATCGGGCTGAGGTGCCAAACTCGGAGCAGAACTGCGCCATCGTCGAAGCGATTCTCGAGGCACGCGGTATCCAGCTAGGGAGCGTTGGACCGTATCGCTTTGGGCTTTTGCGGCTCCATGCGAGCCGCCGCCAGCCAGACCCGCTTAAGATCCTTGGGCAGCTGGCTGAGGACGTCCCATGCCTCGCCCTCCTGGCCAGTCGGGCTACGGATCGCCATCTGGATCGCCTTGAAGACGGCCATCACCGCGCGACGCGCCACGTCTTCGCCAATATCGGCACGCTCTGAAACGTGCCTGACGAAGTCAGTCTTGTGAGTCTTTTGAACCTCACGACCCGGCCAGTCGAAGCCGTGCCAGATTCGCTTGATCTCTCCCGGGAATTGAGCACCGAGGTCATCGGCCTCCTTGACGGTAAGACGGTCGTGAAGCTCGTGCAGCACGGCCCCAACTATTCTATGGGTTTCTTCTTTTTCGGTGCCAAGCCTGATTCCAACCGCATGCAGGAACTTATCATCGTCCATGATCGCTACCCTCGCTCAATTAGATGGTGTCTAGGCCCGGGACTTGGTACCGCCGGGCGCTGGCTTCTTGCGCGGCCGTCCGCGACGATCCGGCGAGCCACCGGGTTTCCCGCCTTGACTTCCCTCGGGCGGCAGATGCTCCTCATAGGGGCGCGCTGACTGTCTCTCGGATATCGTGACCCGACGCTCGTTGGGTTCTGCCATCTCCTCCGGGACGGTCCATTGATGATCGTAGGGAGGAATCATGGCGCCTTCGCCCGACCGCCGCCTCGCATGATTCCGTTTCTCCTGACAGTCCACGCAGCATAATGCGAAAGGCAGCGCGGTAAGCCGCTCGACCGGGATTTTCTGATCGCAGTCCGCGCATGCGCCGTACGTCCCGTGCTCGACGCGCTCCAGCGCTTCATCGATGGTTCCAAGCTCGTACTCGGCGCGTTCAATGAGACTGGCGTGGGTCTCGACGTCTGCCGTGGCCCGCGCCACATCGATGTCGTCGGCGGGCGGCAGCTCAGCTTCGCTCTGCTGATCGCGCCGGAAGTCCCTGACCCGCGCATAGGTTTGGTCGCGCAGCCGAGTGAGCATGTCGCGTAGCGCTTGTCGGCGTCTTGAATCCTCTGTTTGACCTTCGTGCCCCATGGGTAGAACCCTTGCGAACGTGATTGCTTTGGTTCAAACGCAAGAGGCGCGCCAGAAGGCCGGCTCGCAAAAACTGGGTTCGATGGCGACCTTCTAGTCCCGATTGCTACCAATGGGCTGTCGCCGTGTGGCCAATGGCGACAGTTATTCTCGATGCTAGGCCTATTGGACGGGCATGTTCCCCGGCATGCGTTTTGCGGAATGAACCTATCGAGTGTAGCCACGATCGCCTGAAGGGCACGGCGCTTCCGGTATGCCCCACAAGAAAGAGAACGGTCTGCCGGATCCGCACGCTTTCGGCGTCGCTCCGGCAGGTCTCGTCTACCATCTGGGCGCTCAAGCCCTTCGGTCCTTGGGGCGCGACCATTTGCGGCCTCTATATTGTCTGTGCGGCATTGCGCCTGGCGCGATTCAATATTCAGGTCGGCAGTGTCGATAAGCGCCGGTTCGTCGGCCTTCCGGTCGCTGGTGCCGCTGCGGTTGTGGCCGGCGTCGTTCTCGCATGCCGGTATTTCGAGCTTGCTCGGCCCGGTGTGCTGTCTGCGTCGATGGCTCCAACCACATTGGTTCTTGCGTGCCTGATGATCTCACGAGTGCCGTATCCGAGCTTCAAATCGATAAATCTTCGGCGCGCATCGGTTTCAACCATGATCGCGATGCTCGCCGCCGTGAGCCTGTTGGTAATCATGCCCCAGCTCGCGGCGTTTCTACTCGCGATCGGGTACCTCCTTTCGGGTCCTATTCTGATGATGCGTGGAGAACGAGTTGAGCTTGACGTGCCCGGCCTGTGGCCGGTTCCAAAGCAGTATGCCGGCCTCCGATGGCGCTCCGACGCGGATCACCGCGACAGCGCCCGCAAGCTTCGCTAGACGCTCACGGAGTTTCTCGCGGTCGTGGTCGCGGGTGGTCTTGTCGATGAGCGATTCTCTCCGCGCTTGGTTCCGCGCGTGAGTCGGCGGTCCAGCGCCACTTCTCTCTGCCGAGGATGGCGCCGGTTCCATTTCGCCGTGCAATCGCCGACGACAGAGAGACGCTGGTCGGATTGTTGCAGATGCGCCTCGCTACTCGCCGATGGGGGCCGAGGCAACTCCTTTTCGCGGCTTGCTACGGTAGACTGGCAGTCGGAGGAAGCTTGAAGCTGACTCTCAGAAACGCGAGCCAGTGTGAGGGGAGGCACGTCCTGAGTCACCAGGGAGATCGCTGTGCGCGCGTGATACCGGCTTGCATCGTTGGTCCGACGGGCGAAGCCGAGCTGCCATGAACCCAACTGAGAGTCCGCGGCCGGCGCCTTTCCTGCAAAGGCATTGGCCATTGCTCGCTGCGATCACCACTCTATGGATTCTAGCAGCGGTGCTTTTTGTGCGGTGTCTTCGCGCGAATAACGGGATTCTGATCTATGCGCTCGACGACGCCTACATTCACATGTCGATCGCGAAGAACCTCGCCCTCCATCGTGTCTGGGGCGTTACGCGATACCAGTTCGCTTCCGCCTCTTCCTCGGTACTGTGGGTCGGTCTGATGTGGCTGGTTTATGAAATCTTCGGAGTAAACAACTGGGCACCGCTGGTATTGAATCTGATCTTTGCGACCGCTCTTTGCGTCTCTGTCTACTGGCTTCTGAGGCGTTCGCTGACTCCGCCTCAGACCTTCGCGGCCCTGCTGTTGATTATCTTCGTCACTCCGCTGCCGGCGCTCATCTTCTCAGGCATGGAACACACACTGCATGCGCTCGTCACGATCCTGTTCCTCGCGGGCGCGGTCAGAGTACTGTCCGCGAAGCGCGCGCGCCTCGTGGAGTGGTCCGCGCTGATTGGCTTGGCGGTGCTCCTCACGTCGGCACGGTATGAAGGCCTGTTCCTGCTCGCGACCGTATCAGGCCTCATGGTGCTGCGACGAAGCGTACTCCCCGCTTTGGTCCTGCTCGCTGCCGGACTCTTGCCGATTGTTGTTTTCGGCATCTGGTCCGTTTGGGAGGGTTCGTATTTGCTCCCGACCCCGGTCGTGTTGAAGGGCAACTTTATCCACGAATCGTCGATCAGAGGTGCCCTTTCCTCCTTGGGCGATGTTCAGCGTTTGCGCCATGGCCTCGGGCCGCTCTGGATTCCTGCGCTACTCGTGAGCGCCGCTCTCTACTTGGGCCGAAGAGGCCGCCGGTGGAACGAAGGTTGGAGCTCTGCGAGCCTGATGCTACCGATCTTCCTTGCGATAACCGCGTTGCACATCGAGTTCGCGAGCACCGGATGGTTCTATCGGTACGAGGCATACTTGATTGCCACCGTGATCTACGTACTGGCGGCCTGTGTCGATGAGGCATGGGCCCGCAAACTCGAGATCTCAGTCAAGCGCTTGCCTCGAATCGCAAGGGCGGTGGCAATCGTGGCTGTTCTGGCCGCCGTGGCCTCTTCTGCCCAAGCGCGCAGCGTAGCGAAAGTGGTCCGCGCCACGCACAACATCTACTGTCAGCAATACCAAATGGGGCTATTCGTGCGCCGCGCTTATGCCGGCATGCCGATCGTACTCCATGATATTGGCGCAGTTGACTACCTCGCC
>JBGPUE010000096.1:0-12074 GCA_041491005.1 Binataceae bacterium (SeqCode)
CAACCGATCGAATCGATGGAGTGCAAGGACGGATGGATTTACGTCTGCTGCATCGAGGAGCATCAGTGGCGCGCCTTCGTCGATCTGATGGGTAATCCCGAGTGGGCGAACGAGGAGATCTTTTCGGATCGCCTCAAGCGCGCCGCGAGTTGGGATGCGCTCAAGATCCTGCTGCGAGAATGGGTCAGCGAACAGACCGTGCTCGATCTCTATCGAAAGGCCCAGGCCAGGCGGGTTCCGTTCGCACCGGTCTCGACGATGGGCGATCTGCTCAGCAGCGAGCATCTGAAAGCGCGCGGCTTCTTCGTCGAAATCGCGCAGCCGATCGCGGGCACGCACAAGTACCCCGGTGCGCCGCTCAAGTACGGCCGCACGCCATGGGAGATCCGCCGTCCAGCGCCCACGCTCGGCCAGCATAACGAGGAAGTCTATGGCAAACGGCTCGGCCTTTCGTCACAGCGGCTTGGCGAACTCAGGAACGCGGGTGTGATCTGATGGCCAAGCTACCTTTGGAAGGCGTTCGCATCGCCGATTTCACCTGGGTGTGGGCCGGACCATTCTGCACACTGCAGCTCGCGCATCTGGGCGCCGATGTTATTCGCATCGAAACCACCACCCGGCCATGCGTCACGCGGCTGCTCCCGCCATGGCCGAACATGGAGATGGGGCTCAATCGCTCGGGTTACTTCAACCAATACAATCAGGGCAAGCGATCGATCGCGCTCAACTACAAGGTCGATGGCGCGAAGGAAGTCGCGCGGCGGCTGGTCAAGGCCAGCGACATCGTGGTCAACAACTTCGCGGCCGGTGTGATGGAGGATCTTGGCTTCGGCTACGACGAACTGCGCAAGCTCCGCTCCGATATCATCATGATCACTCTTTCGGGCTACGGCGACACCGGGCCGTATCATGATTATGTCGCATACGGGCCGGCGCAGGTGCCGCTGTCGGGCTTGTCATCGCTGACCGGGTACAAGGGATGGCCGCCGATGCACGCCGGGTTCAGCTACGCCGACCCCAACGCCGGAGTGCACGGCGCATTCGCGCTGCTCACCGCGCTGTATCATCGGCGCAAGACCGGCGAGGGCCAGTATATCGACATGAGCCAGTGGGAATGCGCGATGGATCTGCTGGCTGAGGGCATCCTCGACTACACGATGAATAAGCGGGAGCCGGAACGCGACGGCAACCGCGACCCGCAGATGGCGCCGCATGGGGTCTTCCGGTGCCTCGACCTGCCCGAGAAGATTCTCGATGTAACCATCGATATGTGGGTGTCGATTGTCGCCGCCGACGACGCTGAATGGGGCCGGCTGGCGCAAGCGATCTTTCGTCCCGAGCTCGCCAGCGATCCGCGCTTCGCGACGCTCGCTGCGCGCAAACGCAATGAGGACGAACTCGAGCAGACCATCACGGCATGGACTTCAGTGCGCACGGCGCATGAGGTCACCGAAATCCTGCAGAAGGCCGGTATCGCGGCGTTCACCTGTGCGACGAACAAGGATGTTTCCGAAGACCCGCATCTGCGCGCACGGGAATTTTTCGTCGAACTGGAGCATCCCGAAGTCGGGAAGCGCCAGCATATCGGGATGCCGTGGCGGATGACGCGCACTCCGACCAGAGTGCGCGCGCCGGCTCCCTGCATCGGACAGCATACCGACGAAGTGCTCACCCAAGTGCTCGGCTACCGCCCCGACGAAGTGGCGAAACTGCGCGCCGCCGGCGCGCTCAAGTGACGCTTCCAGCGCATCACCGGCTCCTCTAGAATTAAGCGCGTGAGCCTCAACGGCAATCGCGAGGTCTTCCGCAATCGCCGCAGGCGCTTCATAGATTCGATCGCCGGCGGCATTGCAGTGCTGCCCAGCGCGCCGATCGCGATGCGCAACGGCGATGTGGAGTTCATTTATCGCCAGGACAGCGATTTCTACTACCTGACCGCGTTCACCGAGCCCGAGTCGGTGGCGCTATTCGCGCCCGGCCACAAGGACGGCGAATTCGTGATGTTCGTGCGGTCGCGCGACAAGGATCGCGAAACCTGGACCGGACGCCGCGCGGGCGTTGAAGGCGCGATCGTCGATTACGGTGCGGACAAGGCCTACACCATCGAAGAGCTGGGGCAGGTGCTGCCGCGCTACCTGCAGAGCGCCGAGCGAGTCCACGCGCCGCTGGATGGTAACGAGAAGCTGAGCGCGCGCATCCTCGATATGGTCCGCGCGGCGCAGGCGATGCGTCCGCGGCTGGGAGAAGGCCCCAGCGCGATGCTCGATCCGCGCGAACTGATCCACGAGATGCGCCTGTTTAAGAGTGCGGAGGAGCTCGATCTGATGCGCCGTGCGATCGCGATTTCGGGCGAGGCGCACGCGCGTGCAATGCGCGAGGCGCGCGCCGGCATGATCGAGTGGCAGGTTGAGGCGCTTATCGATTACACCTTCCGCTCACGTGGTGCGGCCGGACCCTCATATCCGTCAATCGTGGCGTCGGCCGACAATGCGACCATCTTGCATTACATCAACAACGACCGTGAGCTGCGGGCTGGCGAGCTGATGCTGATCGACGCCGGATGCGAATACCAGTTCTATGCGTCCGACATCACGCGCACCTTCCCGATCGCATCGCGCTTCAGCCCGCAGCAGCGTGACCTCTACGAGGTCGTTCTCGAAGCGCAACGCGTCGCGATTGAAGCCATCAAGCCGGGCGTCAAGTTCGACGATCCGCACGAGGCGGCGCTGCGCGTGCTCGTCGACGGTATGCGGCACCACGGTCTGCTCAAGGGCAGCACGGAGGAATGCATCTCGGCGGGATCGTATCGCCGCTACTACATGCATCGCACCAGCCACTGGCTGGGTATGGACGTGCATGATTGCGGGCTCTATCGTCGCGCAGCCGAGTCGCGAAAACTCGAGCCAGGCATGGTGCTGACGGCCGAACCGGGAATCTATGTGCCGATCGACGACGAGAGCGCGCCGGATGCGCTGCGCGGTATCGGGATTCGCATCGAGGACGACGTGTTGGTGACGTCCGATGGGCATGAAGTGATGTCAGCGGCGATTCCCAAGACCGTCGCTGAAGTCGAGGCGCTCACTACCGCCGGTTGATCGCGTCTACACGCCGCCGCCTGGCGTTCTTTTGTACCCTCTCCCTTCCAGGGAGAGCGTAGGGTGAGGGTAGCTGCCCGAAGCAGCATCGATGAAGCTCCGCACCGCCACATTCCTCGGACTCGCGATTGCGGCGCTGGCCTTGGCCGTCAGCGCGGCGTTCTGGAACAGCCTGCCGCCGCAGGTTGCGACCCATTTCGCCGCCGATGGCGCGCCGAATGGATGGCAGCCGCGGGCGATTGCGTCGCTGATTATGCCATGCGCGATCGTGCTCATCGCGCTGCTGTTCGCGGCGATGCCGATGCTGTCGCCGCAGGGATACGGCGTGCGGCGCTTCGAGCCGACAGTGTCACTGTTCGCACTCGCGACCGAATCCGTGCTGCTATTCATGCATGTCTCGATGCTCTGGGCGGCGCGAATGAATCGGCCGTTCTCGATCTCGGCGATGATGCTGGTGCTGAGCCTGCTGTTCACCGTGATGGGCGCGAGGTTCGCAGACGTGCGCCGCAACTTCTTCATCGGCATCCGCACTCCATGGACGCTCGCCGACGAGCAGGTCTGGTCACGCACCCATCAGCTTGCGGGCCGGTTGCTCGTGATCGCGGGCTTGATAGGAATTCTGTTCGCCTTCGCGCCGCCCGCGATGATCGGGGCGTGGATCGTGCTGCTCGTGGCCGCGTTGGTGGTGCCTGCGGTCTACAGCTTCTTCATCTACCGCCGGCTCCATCCCGAGCCAGCGGAGTGATCGGTTCGCAGCGCTGAAGGGCTACAGCTCCAGCGCGCTGGCGGTGCCGACGATGGTCTTGGTGCCGTCGGACTTCTCGCACCAGACCTCGACATCGGCTCGGGTGCGATCGCCTTCGCCTCGCCGCTCGACGATCACGCCACGCGCAGCAGTCGTATCGTTGCCCCACACCACGTTGACCAGGCTGAGATTCATCCGGCCGCCGCTGAAAAAACCCAGTCCGAACCGCTGCGTCATCAGCTCCGCGACGATGCAAACCGAGAGCATTCCCTGCACGACGATCTCGGGGAAGCCAAGCTCGATCGCCTTGCTTCGATCGTTATGGTAGTTGCGCGCCGGACCTGAGAACGCCATGCACATCGCTTCGTCGATCGTGCGCATCGGGGTCTCGATGCGCTCGCCGGCGCGCTCTCCGATCTTGAAGACGCGGCCGGAGCTGCGTTCTCGCGATTTGTCGACCACGATGCCCTCAGGCTTGTGGCCCTCGGGGATGAGGAAGCTCTGATGAGTTCGGCTGCGCGAGACGATGCGACCGGCGGCGTTGAAGACCAGCACTTCGTTGACGACGTATTCGCGGTCGCGTTTCGTGTATCGATCGACGATGACCGCGCGAGAATGGACCCGTTCGCCGACCATCACCGGCGCGAAAACCTCCCATTCCTGCTTGGCGTGCAGATTGCCGTAGATGTACGGCAGGTACCACGCGAGCGTTCGGAAGACTTCCGAATGCAAGATCAGTGCGGGCGCGATCGGTGCTCCCAGCGGCGACGGACCGGTGTACCACGGATGATGGTCGCCGGTGCCGCCGATATGGCGCTCGATCAGATCGGGGGTGATTTCGTGCTCCGCGCCGCCCATGTCGCGTCCGACGTAACGTTCGCGCTGATCGAAGAGTTCTTTCATCGTTGGTCTGCCTTCACTCCCTCTCCCTGAAAGGGAGAGGGAGAATTCATGAGACAAGCTGCGCCGGTGTTCAGCCTGGCGAGCGGGACTGGTCTCGCCGCAGGCCCATCGTATCCAGCTTCTTGACCACCCACTCGACGCGGTCGTTGCCCCAGAAGCGTTCGCCCTCGACCACGAAGGTGGGTACCCCGAAGACCTCGTCGCCATCGCCTTCGGCAAAGCCGCGCTCTAGATCGGCTTGCGCATCCGTTTCCAGATAGCTGCGGAACACACCGGTATTGAGGCCCACCTCGGCGAGCACCGCTTCGAGCAATGGCTGCTGCTCGATGTCGAGTTCGCGCTTGAAGAAGCGCTCAAAGACGCGATCCGAGTATGGGCGGAAGCGTCCATGCTGATCCGCGAAGAGCCCGCTCTTCAGCGCCAGGCGCGAATCGAAGATTTTCTGCGGGCCGCGGATGATCAGTCCACGCGAATTGGCGTAGCGGCGTGCGTCGAGGTAGAGATACCGCACTTTGCGCCACGACATCTCGGGGCGCTGCTCAAGTTCGCCGCCGAACGCCCCTCGGACGTCGAGTTCGTACGGAATGTAGCGCAGCCGGACGTTGTGGGTGAACTCCAACTCGTATGCCGGCGCCATCGCGAGATAAGTAAACGGACTCTTGTAGTCGTAGTAGAGCTTGATCGTCGTCTGCTCAGCCATGAAGCCCTCTTCGCACAGATGCGGCGCGCGACTCAAGCGCGCAGAACAGAAAAGCGCGAGTTGTTCACCCGTCCCTTCGGCAAGGGGATTGTGCATCGTTTAACAACCCACGTCAGCCTGTGACAAGATCGCCCGCCGAGGGGGAAGGATCAAATCACCCTCAAGGCGGGAGCGCGATCAGTGGCCGACGAACAATCATCGGTGTACCGGCGTCTCTATTTGTACGGGAGGCTGCTAGTGGGGCACGGCTGGGATACGGCTGCCTTTTGGATCGCAACGGCTTACTCCATTTATACGTTTGTCGTTTCGATCCACATTCAGCAGCGGGTCTTGCTAGCGATAAACATAGACCCTCACCAGCGTCTCGCCGTCTGCGGCTTCGGGCTTGCGGCCTTTTTTCTCTATGCTGGATTTAGGGCGTGGAGTGACGAGCGGGAGCTTCATCGGATCGCGGCTGTTAGTGTGGCCGACCCGAAGGCGGTCGTGCACGTGCAATGTAGCGGTCGGCAAGCGTCGGTGTTGGTTACTAATGAAGGCTCGCTTGCCGAGTTCTATGGAGTATTCAGCATAGAAGGGATGGTCGGCGCGAATCGGCAGACAGGATTGTTTTGCAGGTGGGAACACACGGATTCTCCAAAAGCGAAGATCGCGAGAGGGCAGACTTGCCGGATCATACTCGCCGATCTGATCTGGAGTCACCCAATCGCGACGGCCCAATGGAACATTAGAACTACCACAGATAACGGCGCACCAGCGAATATCGAGGCCATCTATTCGAGTAGTGCGACAACTGTGCCGATCTGCAGAGCACCCGACATTCTTCTTACTGGCGCGATCATTGCCGAACCCGATCTAGTAAACGGGATTCAGCCGTTCAGGGTCGTACTAAAGGCGTTTGCCTCGGCGGAGGAATAGAAGAGTAGCTGGGCGAAAGTTTATAGGTGCGTTTCAGTCACACTATCGCAGGGAGACTCAAGCGCTCCTGCTGTCCCGAAGGGGATGAATGAATGCAAGATGGACGAATCGACGCGGAGCGATTTCAGCTCACGCAAGGGCTGCACGGAAGGCGAGGCGCCTAGCGCGACCCCGAGTTGCGTATCAGGTAGTCGAGGATCGCCGTGCGCTGATCGCCGCTCAGTTCGGGCAGTCCCGCCTCGTGGATCTTTATCTCCATCATCGGGACCTGCGCATTCCACATCGCGGGAGTCATCATGCGGGGATCGTAGGGCATGTGGCATTGACCGCAGCGCTGGACGTACACGCGCGCGTCGGCGCTGTCCGCTTCGGGCAGTGGTGCGCGATGGCATCCGGCGGCCAGCGCTGCGGCGCCGATCAGTAACGCATGAATCGCGGTTCTCAAGATCGGGAAACGGCGCCGATGCTCAGCTCTGCGGAATTCGTGCGGCGGGGGCGAGGCGCGCAAGCTCGCGACGAATCGATTCGACCAGCTCGCGTTTGGCGCTGCTGCCGAGATCGCGTTTGCGCTCGGCCTCGGGCCGCACCCAGATCGGCTGCACGCGCATCGAGTCGTCCGCGTAGCGCGGGAAGAGATGCCAATGCACGTGCGGTTCGGCATTGCCCAGACACTCGTAATTCATCTTGAACGGCTTCACGACTGTGGCGATTGCGGCGCTGGCAGCGAGCAGCTCGTCGAACAATGCCCGCGCTTCGCCGGGCGGTATCAGGAACAGTTCGGTCGCATGATGCTTGGCGAGCATCACGCAATAGCCGCGATATAGTTGCGCGTCGCCCAGCACCATCCAGCTGTGCGGCAATTCCGCGATCAAATCGCTGCTCGCCCCGGCCTTAAGGCGTTCGATGCCCGCGCAGATTCCGCAGCCGCTGTTCGCCATCGCTCAATCCTTCGTATCGGGCAGCCTTACCGGCACCAGTTTGATCCGCGAATGCGCCATCAGGTCGCCAATCGTGTGGCGCTTGTATTCTTTCTCGTAGAAGACGTTGCGGATGCCGGTATTGATCAGGACCTTGAGGCACTGGATGCATGGCGTATGCGTCACGTAGATGTCGGCGTCGCGAATCGCCGCGCCGTTCTTGGCGGCCTGCGTGATCGCGTTCATCTCGGCGTGGATGGTGCGGTAGCAGTTCTGCTCGAGGTCGCCGGCGGGGGTGCGCGATTCATAGATCAGGCATCCGACATCGACGCAATGCGGCAAGCCGGCGGGCGAGCCATTGTAGCCGGTGGCGAGGATGTTGCGGTCACGCACGATCACCGCGCCGACCTTGGCGCGCAGGCAGGTCGAACGCTCGGCCACCTGCCGCGTGATCGTCATGAAGTACTGATCCCAGCTGGGCCGGTCGGAAGCCATCAGCCCTCAGAACGCACGAGTGTGCGCGGTTGGCGGGGCGGGCGGTTGCGTGATGACGTCGTACACTTGGCTTTTCTCGCCTGGTTGTCCCGGAGGCGGCGTGAACGAGAGCGGCACGGGGATGAAGGTGATGACGAACAGAACAATCGTCGCCCATGCAAAAAGGCGGCGGCGAGGATCCAGCGGCGTGTCCGCATCGATGGTCGTCGGATGTCCCAAGCCGAGCATCAGTAGGATTGCGACCCACAGTATCCAGCCCGCCCAGTAATGCCAGCTCATCAGGTACGGTACGACGACCAGCATGATCGCAGTCAGCACGAACAGCCGCGAGATCAGCCGATGCCGGCGGCCGAACAGCGCATAGATCACGTGGCCGCCATCGAGCTGGCCAACCGGCAGCAGGTTCAGCGAGGTCACGAACATCCCGATCCATCCGGCGAAGGCGATCGCATGCATGTTGACCATCACCGAGTTTGGATCGACGCCGAGAGTCCAGCGCGCCAGCGACCAGAACACAATCGAGTTGCCGAGCTCCAAGCCGCCCTGGGCCTGTTCCATGGGCAGCACGGTGGACATCTTGAGGCCCAGGATCGTGAAAGGAATCGCGAGGATCATGCCAGCCCATGGCCCGGCCGCGCCGACGTCGAACATCACGCGCCGTGAGCGCGGCGGCGACTTCATCCGGATGAACGCGCCGAAGGTGCCGATTATGAACAGCGAAGGGAAGGGCGCCGGTATGAAGTAAGGATAGCTGGCCGCGACCCCGTTGCGCCGCGCGGTGATGAAATGGCCCAGCTCGTGGAAGAGCAAAATTGCGAGCAGCGGGATCGAGAACGATAGTCCGTTAAACAGCGCAGCCAGGCTCGTCAGCGGATGCGTCATGGTCAGCTCGCCGCCTCCGATATACGCACCCGCCATCGTGGTAGTGATCAGCGTCAGTCCGAAAAGAAGGAGATTGAGCCCGGGAACGCCGAGCGGTTGTCCGGGCCGGGCTGTCTCGGGCGCATATTCGTAGCGGGGCATCTCGGTGAGCACCGCGGGATTGCCCTGCGGGTTGAGTGATTCGCTCATTGTTGGATCGCGGTGGCGTTGGCCGTCAGCGTCACGCGGGCGCCGGGACCGGCACAAAAATGCTGGGCCGCACTGCCCTCGCGGACTGCGACCTCGAGGAGGTCAAAGCTGCCAAACATGGCGAGTGGATCACCTTTGCGGGCGTCACCGTAGGTTTCACGGATCGGAATCGGCGCGCTGTTACCGATAGTAATCGAAAGGGCCGCTCCTGCAAAGGAAGTCGCCAGCCGCCGGGCGCGCGCGCGATCGATGTTGCTCACCAGGTTGCCAAAGCCATCGACGTAGATGACGGTGCCGCTGATCGTCGCGCCATCCTCAGTGATCTTGCCGAGGTCGAGCCGTTCGATCGTGTCGAGCCGGCGGCCGAACTCATCGAGCGCGATGCCACGCGCCAGATGCGCCGCGGCGGGCGCGAAGATATCGCGGCCATGGAAGCTCGCGCTTACTGGCGCGAGACGATAGCGCGGTGAGCGCAGCTCGACGATCCGCTCGATGCTCGCTTGGTCGGCCGCCAGCCATAGCAGCCCGTTGTCGGGGCCGACGAAGCGCGCGCCCGATCGCGTCGCGATCGCGATCGGCCGGCGCGCGGTGCCGACGCCGGGATCGACCACTGCGACGAAGATCGTCGCGGCTGCAAAGAAGCGCCAGCTCTCGCGCAGCGCCAGCGCCCCGGCGATCACCGATTGCGGTGGTATGCCGTGCGTGATGTCGATGATGCGCGCATCGGGGGCGATCGAGGCGATCACCCCGCGCATCACGCCGGCATAGTGGTCGCGATAGCCGAAGTCGGTGAGCAGCGCGATGGACGGGGCCGCCGCTAGTGCGGCGGCTGCGCCCATCGGGCTGCGGGAGGCGGGGGAGAGAGCGCGGCGGCGCGGACGCGTGCCGCCGTGCTCTCTCCCCCGCGCTGTTTTGCTACTCGGGCTGATGCGCGATCGTCTAGCAACGCCCGCCCGCTGTGAGCAAGCTGCATGAGGTGAATCAAAGTGCTCGGAATGTTACAGAGGGGCCGGGATTCTTCGTTGCGGCAGCCTCCACTCAGAATGACGAACCTGGCGTCGCCCCTCTCGTCATTCTGAGTGGAGGCTGCCGCAACGAAGAATCCCGATGCCGTTAGTCATCGTGCATAGCGAAGAGCTTGTGCTGAGAACTGGCGGAGAGATGGCCGGAATGCGACAAGTTGAGCGCTCCGTATGCCGTTGAAGGGCGCGCCGCCGATACCGTAAACTCAGGCGCAGAGCGGGCGTAATTCAGTGGTAGAATGCCAGCTTCCCAAGCTGGACGTCGCCGGTTCGACCCCGGTCGCCCGCTCCAAGAATTCCTAAACGATTCCGGTACGCTGGCGTCTTCGGCGGGAGCACGCGCCGGACGCGGCGCGAGCGCGTCACCCACGTATCACCCATTTTCGGCGGGCAGCTCCGTCTACTTCGTAGATTCGTGGCCGTCGTCGTCGCCCCCTGGCAGCATGCCGCGCGAGGCGCGTGGCGCAGCGCGGGCGTTCGCGGAGATCGGAACAGCAATCCGTCTCGAAAGGGTTTTCTTGAAGGTTCGGCGCTCGGGCGAGCGGCGCGCGCGACGGACCTTCGCTGCGATCATATACCCGGAAAGGTTCGTGGAGCCTCAAAAGGCAGACGCCGGCCTACGGGCCGGAAAACCCAGCGACGGTGAAACCACAAGTGGGTATGAAACCCTACCGTGCGTCGGGAGCCACAGTAGAGGCGATGAAGCGATGGGAGTACGGGGAACCGCGTGGCGTTCGGCGCGCAGCGCAGAGCGCGTTCGGCTGGTTTAAAGCCGAAGCAAGCGAGTAGCGGCCGTCTAATAAAAGGGGCGGCGTGAAATTCCACGCGCGAAGGCAGCGCGGACCTCACCGCGCAAAGCCACGGGCGCGAGCAACGTGCTCTAGTCCGCGATGAGCGGACATGCTCTCACGACTCGCCGCAAGACCCAACGGTGAAGCTCACCGGGCCGTCGATCGAGGGTCTCTTTAGCCAGAGGCTTGCCCTGATGGGCTCCTTGCGCCTGCGCGCTTATGATGGCCGCGCTCGCGACCAGCGCCTCGCGCGCTTTGGCGGTTAGGGGGGAAAGTCGCGCGTGAGCGTAGCGAGCGCGCCTCCTTACCCGGGCTCTGTTTTCCTCTTCTCCCTCTCGTGCGATGTCCACCCCGGGCCTAGAAATGTGTACCCGTAGACGGCGCTCACGGCTGCAAAAAAGGAAATGGCGACACGCAGGGCCTCAAAAGAATCCAGCAAATAGTACGTCAGCGACCAAACGACGAGGAGAAGTAGCATTTGGCGGTTGCGAGGGCTTCTCCAGCTCCAATTGTTGCCCCACCAGCTCGCAAGCCGTCGGAGCGTCGTGCTTCGGGCTTCTTCGCTCACGTTGTCAGTCCTCCCTCGCGATTGGCCCCGGCGCTAAGCCCCAAGGAGCAAAAGTTCCGTCCGAATAGCGCAGCGCACGTGCGGCGCGCGCGCGACCCCCGGCGGCGTAGCGTTCGTACTCTTCGCGGTAAGCTTGGTCCTTCTCTGATTCCGGCATGAACGTGCCGTCGAAATACCGCCATGCAGACTTCGCTCGTGCTAGGCCGCCAGCGCGACCACGACGAAGAGGCGCGCGCATCGTTTCGGCGAACTGTTCGATTGCAGCTCCGACGATCGAAGCCGTCTGCGCCGCCGCGACTATCTGGCCGACTAGCATTCGCAGTTGCCGATCCATTTCGACCCGCGCACGCAATTCCTCTTGCGCCGCCTCGATGCGCTGGAGGCGTTCCAGCAACTCGCTGGTTGCGCTCCTTAACTCATCCACACGATTTCGACGAAACCCGAGCACAGCGCTGGATTGTAAGCCCAAAGTCAGCCCCGCGAAACCTGAGTTTTCGAGACCCGTGCAACTCGCTGGTCGCGTTTCGCTTAAACGGCGCGTGTTGCTGGACGCGCGCTGGAGCTACGCGCGCTCGGGAAGCAAAGGGACAGTATGGGAAGCGACGGGAAATCGACTAGCCGAAAAGCGAGCGCCCGACGCTGGAAGCGTTGACTTCCGATCGCGTCGGGCGGAAACCTCGCAGCATGGTGAATGCTAGGAATTATACAAAGCACAGTCCGGATCGAAAATCGAGTGAGGCCGCGCTCGCGGTTCTCGATGTTCCTCCCCTGCCGCCGCCCCTGCGCCCACAGTGTGGTATCTGGGCTGAGCCGGGCCGTGTCGAGGTCATGTTCCGCCTCGACCAAGATAGC
>JBGPUE010000097.1:0-11880 GCA_041491005.1 Binataceae bacterium (SeqCode)
AACGCCGACGAGTGCCATTTTGTCATTCCGAGCGCAGCGAGGAATCCCGGAGCAGCGGTCTCGAACAATCGCACAAAGGCCCACGCCCCGGAGAGACCGCCGCTGACGACCAACATTTCGCACGCCGCGAAGCTCCCTCCAGGCCTCTCCCGCGCCTGAGGCTTGGCCGAAAGCGCAAGCCGGGAGAGGCGGGCGGTGAGTTTGGCCGGCGAACTCACCGCCGGTGAGGGCCAATATCGCGCACCCCGACGGGCCTCAGCGGGCGATCCGAATCGTGCGGATGAAGCCCACCAGCGCGTTGCAAGCCTCTCCCGCGCCTGAGGCCTAGCCGAAGGCGCAAGCCGGGAGAGGCGGGCGGCGAGTTTGCCCGGCAAACTCATCGCCGGTGAGGGCCAATATCGCGCACCGCGACGGGCCTCAGCGGGCGATCCGATCGAGCAGATTGAGGATGACGCTGATGCCCGGCAAGTTGACTTCGAGCTCCTCGGCGAGCGTGCGAATAACGCGCACTCGCTTGAGCGCGGATTCATCGTAGAGCGGCTCGGGGCGGCTGCCGCGGCGAATCACTTGCGCGGGCACGATCAGCTCCTCTCGCTCCCAGATACCCACCTGATGTTCGCTGACCCGGCACAACGAACAAATTACGGTGCGCCTATACAGTGTGACCGAAGAGCGGCGATGCGTACTGTCCCGGCGGGCCGGCCGTCGCGATGCCATCGGCCTAGCTCTCCAGGATGCCGGCGCGCGGATCGGCGATATGCCGGGCGCGACGGCGTTCGGCGAACTGCTGCATCAGGCTGCGTTCATCGTCGGTCAGATCGGTCGGCGCCAGAACCTTCAGCTCGTAAAACAGATCGCCGGCAGGCTCACCGCCGCGTGAGGGAATGCCGCGACCCTTGAGGCGCATCACGCGCCCACTCTGGCTGCTAGCAGGAATGTTGAGCGAGAGCCGGCCGTCGAGTGTCGGCACGGTGACCTCGGCCCCCAGCGCGGCCTCGTAATCCCACACCGGCAGCTGGCATCGCAAATCGCGGCCGCTGACGGTGAACACCCGATGCGGTTGCAAGCGAACGGTGACGAACAGATCGCCGTTGAGGTCGGCACGCGGACCCTTGCCGCCCTGCCCCGCCAGCCGCATCCGGGTTCCGTCGGTGACACCGGCGGGAATCGTGACTTCGAGCGTGCGCCGATTGACGACTATGCCGGCGCCACCGCAAGTCTGACACGGACGCGCCGAGCGAATCACGCGTGTTTTGCCCTGGCGCTCCTCTTGCGCGACCATACCTGAGCCGCCGCAGCTTGCGCAGTCGTCTTCGGCAGCGAGTTGAAGTCGCCGCTTTGCGCCATGAACCGCCTCTTCCAGAGTGATCGTGGCTTCAGCTTCGAGATCGGGCGCGCGCTGCGGCGCGGGAGAAAAGCCCCCCATGCCGCCGCGCATGCGCGCTCCGCCGCCCATCGAACCGCCGAAGAAGCTCTCGAAGAAATCGCTGAAGTCGCCGGCATCCGCCGTACGGAATCCGCCAGCCTGCGCGCCATAGCGCCGCCTGACTTCCTCCTCCGCGGCTCCGCGCTCCCAATCGGCGCCCAGCGCGTCATACTTCTTGCGCTTGGCGGCGTCGCCAACCACCTGGTACGCCTCGTTGATCTCTTTGAAGCGCTTCTCGGCGTCCTTGTTGTTGGGGTTGACGTCGGGATGGTGCTTGCGGGCGAGCTTGCGATAAGCCGATTTGATTTCGGCCGCGGTCGCGCCGCGCTCGACGCCCAGCGTCTTGTAGTAATCGCGAAACTCCATCGATCAGGCGGTAGCCTCAGAAGAAGATGCGCATCGGATCGCGTGTCCGCAAGCAGGCCATCACCGCACGGACGAATCGGGTGGCAGTGCGGACGCCGTTTCGCGCATCCGGCGCAGCTCGGCCTCGAGATCCCGCAGCTCGCCGTCGAGGGCCGCCTGCCGCCGCCCGATGAAGACCACATATACGAAGATCGCGGCGAAAATCAGCGAGTAGGCAGCGAACAGATAGCCGAGATGCTCCATGATTGCTCAGTCCTCCAGAGCCATCCTGACTAGCGCCAGCTCGCGGCGAAGCTCCATCACCCTCGTGCGCATCCTGAGCGTCGCGAAACGGATCGACAGCAGCCATGCGAACATCACGGTGAACGCGACGGTCGAGACCAGCAGCGTCGCGACCATCCGCGGATCCTGCAATCCACGCCCGCCCTGGCGCGTCACCAGCACCGCCGGATGAATCGTGCGCCATAGCCGCACCGAAACGACGATCAGCGGAACGTCGAGCGCGCCGACGATTCCGAGCACCGCCGCATAGCGCGCTACTTGGGACGTGTCTTCGGTAAACGCGCGCATCAGGAGATAGCCGCCGTACAGCAGCCATAGAACGAAGGTCGTGGTCAGGCGCGAATCCCATGTCCACCACACGCCCCAGATCGGCCGGGCCCACAACGAGCCCGTCGCGAGCGTCAGGGTGCAGAAGATCATCCCGCTTTCGGCCGCGCCATAGGCGAGATCATCCCAAAGCTGCTGGCCGAGCCACAGGTAAAACGCGCCCGCAATCGCTACCAGAGCGAAGGCGGCGAACGCTGTCCATGCGCATGGCACATGAAAATAGAAGATGCGTTGGACGATTCCCTCGTCGGCTTCGGTCGGTACGTAGACAAAGACCATGTACAGCGACGCCAGCATCAGCACCAAGCTCGCGGGGCCAAGAACGGAGGTCGCAGGGTTGCTCTTCATTCGCGATCCAACTCACTCCCCGACAACATAGTCGAACAGCAGGTAGCCGGCGACGACGAACAGCACATCGAATGCGCCCAGCACTCGCAGCCACATCGCCGCCTCATGCCACGGGCGGCCGGCGAGCATCGCGGCACTGGCCTTCACCGCGCCAATCAGCGCGGGCACGAACACCGGCGTCACGAGCAGCGGCAACACCAGATCGCCCGCGCGCGTTCGGCTCGAAATCGGCGCCAGCAACGTGGCTACGGCGGCGAAGCCGATCGCGCCCATGATCAACACCGGAGTCAAGCGAATCAGCCGGGCGTCAAAATCGAGATTGAAGAACAGAACCAGCGCGACTATCACAGCCGCCTCGGCCACGAGGATGAAGATCAACGCGGCGGCCATCTTGGCGGCGAAGATGATCGCGCGATCGGCCGGGCTCAGCAGCATCGCGTCCATACAGCCTGAGGCGCTCTCAGCGAGCATCGCGCGGGTGGCACCGGCCACGCCCGCGAGAATCATCGCGATCCACAGCGCCCCGGCGGCCAGCTCTTCGGCCCGGCGCCCGGCAAGATCGAATGCCATCACCAGCACGACCAGGATCAGGATGGCGAGCGTGACCATCGTGATCGTGCTGCCGCCGCCGCGCAGCTCCAGGCGCAGGTCCTTGCGCAAGATGGCGGCGAAGGCGCTCATCGCTATCAGGCCTCACGCAGCGCGCGCGCACGCCGGCGCGGCGTCTCGCTGATCACGGGAATCAGGCGTCCCTTGATGAGATCGTAAAGCGCGAAGTCCGCGCCCTCGACCGCGCGCGGCGTATGCGCTGTGAAAAGCACGCTGCATCCTCGATCGAGCGCCTCGCGGATGAGGGTCGCAACGAGCAGGCCGCCGCGTTCATCGAGCGACGCGAACGGCTCATCGAGCAGAATCAAGTCGGGATCGGCGATCATGGCGCGCGCGATCGCCAGGCGCTGTTCCATGCCACGCGAAAGTTCAGCGACGCGCCGCCCTGCTACCTCGGCGAGACTCAAGCGTTCGAGCCAATCGGCCGCACGCACATCGGGACTGGCCACGCCATACAGGCACGCGCAGAACTCCAGGTTCTCGTACGCGGTCAGATTCGGATAGAGCAGGCTTCGATGAGTGAGCACGCCGATTCGGCGGCGCACAGCGGCCGGGCTGCGATAGCTCGGCACACCGAAGATCTCCGCCCCACCGCTGGATGGCGCTGTCAGTCCGGCCAAGATCCGCACCAGCGTCGACTTGCCGGCGCCGTTGCGGCCCACGATGGCCGCCCCTTGGCCGCCATCTAGCGAGAGGTCGACCGAAGCGAGCACCGGCGTGACGCCGAAGCTCTTGGCCAGCGCACGCGTCTGGAGCACGGGCATGGCCATCGCGCGCTAGCAGGCCGTTGAAAAAGTCATTTCAACAGCCTGCTCCCTCTCTCTTATCTCCCCCGGAGGGGGAGAAGATTGACGAAGGCAGCCAGTTTTCACGCAGGCTGTTGAGTGCGAAGTGAAGGTCATTTCGCGATTCACGCCCTTTCTCAACTCCCTGCTAGGCCTGCGATGCGCTGGCTTGAGAGGCCAACGACCGGCCGCATTCCGCGCAGAACTTCGCGTTCGATACGGCCTGCGCCCCGCATTGCGGGCAGAAGCGGGTTCGCTGCGACGCGTGTCTAATCTCCAGTCGCGCCGATTGAGACGCTGGTGCGCGGCGCACCGCTGCAAGTTGAGGTCGATCAGTGCCAGAGATGCCCTCGATCGCCGCCATCGCGCGCAACGCCCGTGTTTCCAGCCCGCCCTTGAGTTCCGTGTAGTCAGCCGCCGACAGCTTGTTCATCTCGCGATCAAGTTCCAGTTCGCGCAGCGCCTGCATCGCCAGCGAGCGCTCATGCTCAAAAGCAGCGAGGCGTTCGGATACGCGCACCTCGCCGGAATCGGCACTCACCTCGAGCATCGGCGCGACAACAAACAATCCGACCGCGAGTACGATCACTATGGCGGCAGCATACAGCATGCGTCAGAGCCCCTGATGCAGCTCCCTTTCGAGACGGCGGCGGAGACGCGGATCGAAACCGCCGGACCCCGCCTCTGCGCCCGCTTGCGGCGCATCGGGCGCAGCCTTCGAGCGCCATCGAGTGACGGCCAAAATCACCAGCAGCGTCCCGGCCATCACGACCGCCAGCGGCATCAGCCAGGCGAGCAGGTTGAAACCCTCCGCAGGCGGCGCTGAGAGGATCTTCTCGCCGTACTTCGCGCGGAATGCGCCGATGATCCCGCTGCGCGTCGATCCACGCGCGATCATGCCCGCGATCTCGCCTCGAATCGGTACCGAGAAGCTGCAGTTGGGATGGTTGCAATTGGCGACTGTCAAGCCGCATCCGCACTGGCATGCGAGCCCTTCGCTCACATCCTGCAACGATGGTTTCGCTGCGTTGGTTGCGCCGTCGGCGCGCATCGCGGGCGCGATCGCCAGAGCGAACATGAGTGCGGTGGCTGCGACGATTGTGCCGGATGCAACTCGCATCTTAACCGCCACCGGCAATCAACTCGCCGACCCCCGACTCAACGCGGGCGCGCGCGATCGCGGCGATCGCCTCGCGCTCGCGCACATTGGGCCACATCGCGACCATCGTGCCCGCGGCCATCAGGAATGCGCCTGCCCACAACCAGAACACCATCGGCGTCAGGAAAACGTCGAAGGTCGCCAGCCCACTGCGCTCGTCGAAGCCCGCCAGCACCACGTAGAGATCGCTAAGCGGGGTCGAACGAATCGCGACGCGTGTCGCCGGCTGTTGCGGACGAATATAGAAAAGCCGCGCGGGTTCGACGGTCGCGATCGCACGGCCGTCCTTCATCACGTCCAGGCGCGCGGCCATGCTCTCAAGATGCGGCGTGTTCAGCGTCTGGATGCCGCGGAAGCGCAACTGATAGGGGCCGATGGCGAGGCTCTGGCCTTCGCGCATGCTCTGTTTCACTTCGATTCTGAAGAAGGACGACGCCACGACGCCGACGAACGCAGCGATGATGCCGACATGTATGAGATAGCCGCCATAGCGCCGGTTGTTCTTCGCGACCAGGTTTACCAATGCACGCGGCGCCGTTTCGCCCACCATATGACGCCGCGCCACGGTGCCGCGCCTGAACTCGACGAGCACAGTGCCCAGCGCAAAGGCCGCCAGCGAGAAGGCCAAAAGCGCATACCATGCGCGCACGCCGGCGATTGCCGCGATCAGACCGGCCGCCAGCCCGAGCATCGCGGGTGCAGCGAAACTCTGTATCAGGTTACGGGCAGTCGCACGCCGCCATGCGATCAGCGGACCGACGCCCATCAGGAACACCAGGGCGAGCGCCAGCGGCGCGTTGACCTTGTTGAAGAATGGCGGCCCGACCGTGATCTTCACTCCGCGCACCGCCTCCGAGATCACCGGGAAGATCGTGCCCCAGAAAACCGCGAACGCGATTCCGACCAACACGAGGTTGTTGAACAGGAATGCGGCCTCGCGCGACAGGTACGATTCGAGCTCCGCGGAGCTGCGCAAATCGCGCAGCCGCCAGAGCAGCAGGCCGGCGTAAAAGACGATCACGGTTACGAGGAACGCCATGAAGAACGGCCCGAGTCCCGATTGCGTGAAAGAGTGGACCGATGAAATCACGCCGCTGCGCGTCAGGAAGGTGCCGAAAATCGTGAGTGCGAAGGCCAGTCCGATCAGCACCAGATTCCACACTTTCAACATGTCTTTGCGTTCCTGGATCATCACCGAGTGCAGATATGCCGTCATCACCAGCCACGGCATAAAGGCGGCGTTCTCGACCGGATCCCACGCCCAGTACCCGCCCCAGCCGAGCACCTCGTATGCCCACCGCGCGCCGAAGAAATTTCCCAGCGTCAGGAAGAACCATGAAAACAGCGCCCATCGGCGCGTGGTGCGAATCCAGGCGTCGTCGAGGCGGCCGGTGATCAGCGCCGCGGAGGCAAACGCGAACGGAATCGTCGTACTGACGTAACCGGTGTAAAGCGACGGCGGATGAATCGCCATCCAGTAGTTCTGCAACAGCGGGTTGAGATCTGAGCCCTCGGGCGGGGCGACCGGCAGCAGATCGAACGGCCGCGTGACGAAGTTCAACATCCCCAGGAAGAACACCGCGACCATCGCCATCACCGCCAGCGCGTAGGGCGTGATCTCCGGATTGCGGCGGCGGTTCTGGAACGCTGCGATCGAGATGAAACTCGAAAGCAGGAAGGTCCACCATAAGAGCGAACCCTGCTGGCCGCCCCACAAAGCCGTGATCTTGTAAATCGTCGGCAGCGTCGTGCTGGAATAGTGTTCGACGTAGGCGAGGCGGAAGTCGTTCTGTAGCAGCGCGCTCCACAGCGCCAACGCCGCCAGCACGACCATCGCGTTCATCGCCCACAGCGCATGACGGGCGCTGGCGATCATCTCACCCGCGCGGCGGCGAGCGCCGTAAAGGTTCGCGCCGATCGAATAGATCGCCAGCGTCAGCGCCAACGCCAGCGCGAATTGTCCGATGAAGGCCATCTGAATCAGTGCGGCGCCTTGGCGGCGTACTTCGATGGACAGCTGGTCAGCACCTGGTCGGCTGCAATCGCATTGGCTCCTACGATGCGCCCCTCGACGATCACATCGCGGTTCTCGGCGAACATGTCCGGCTTGGGCTGGCCTTTGCAGACCACCTGAACCAGCTGCTGCGCACTCGCAGCCGCCGGCTGGACGCCCGCTCTATCGCCCTCGGGAATCGGAGCTATGGCAAATGAGAGGGTCAGCGCCGCAGGATCCCACGATACGCTGCCCGGCGACACCCGCCCCGCGACGCGCACCCGCTGGCCACCCAGTTCGGACTGCCGCGCCACGGCTTCCGGGACCGTCAGGTAATACTCGGCGGCGTTGCGAACTGCGGTCGTGATCAGGTAGGCGATGGCCGCGACGATCAATCCCCCGCCGATCAAAAAGCGCGGTCTGATGCGCATTTTGCTAATTTGTATAAGATCGTTCGCCGCAGCCGCAAGCAACCGCCCACGCGACCATCAATCACAGCACATTTTCGTCGCTAGCCTCGTCCGGACTGGAGCGACCGCGTTTGCGGCCAACCGCGCCGAAGATCGTCAAGTGCGCACCCAAGCGCGTGCGCGCGCCGATCCTGATTCGCCCCTCGAGCACGCAGAACGGGCCGATCTCAACGCCACCGCCCAGCTCGACGCCCGCGGCCGACGATCGCGGTCGGATGAATCTGCGCCGCATCCGGGCGCCGTTGCGCAGTCTCACGCGCCATCTTGGCTCAACCCGACGACTTCTTTCCCGAACCGGGGGTTTTATCCCGGCGATCGCGCTCGGCGGCGGAATGAACGCGCTCATCGGCCTCCTCGCCGGGAAGTCGGTAGCTGTCCGACGCCCACGCGGCCAGATCGATGGTGCGGCAGCGCTCGGAGCAAAACGGCCGAAACGGATTGTTCGGCGATGGATCGGCCTGACGGCGGCAGATCGGACAGTGCATCGCAACACACTCTACAACTCCAGGTAGTCGCCTCCAATCGTGACTGGCCCGTAGATATCCAGGCCATCCACGCTCAGCGAGCCATGCACTGTGAGCGGCCCGTTGATCGTCAGCGGACCGGTGATGGTCCGCGGCGCGGCACGGCCGCGTTTGGGCGCCTCGGCGCTGCGCTCGGAGAGCTGGCCTTGGATGTTCTGGCGGCCGAATTTGACCATGATCGCACCCGCCACCCGAACCGCCCCCCGTACGGTGAGCAGTCCCTGGACGCGCAGCGAGCCATCGACCTCATATGGCCCTTTGATGGTTTGCGCAGGCGGAATGATCGCTTGCTGCGCCAACGCCGCGCAGTGCGCACCGCCAATGATTGGCGCTGCAAACGCGATCGCGGCGAGCCATCGCCGCCACATGATATGTCCGCTGGTTTTCACGCTCACTCGCAGGCCGAAATTGTACTCAGGGCTGCTGGATCATCAACTCGCCCTTGCGCCCGACCCTGAGGCAATCGACGTCGCTGCGATCGAACAGCGGATTGCACAGCGGCTTGTCGACGACCGGACACTTGAAGAGTCCGACATTCAACTCCTGGCATTTGTTGAGGTCGAAGTTGGCGACGGCCTGCGCCTGCTTGGACGTCTCCTGCGGCAGCGGCGCCGTGGAACACGCCGCCATCGCACCAACCATCGCAATCGCGAGCGCCACGCGCCGCCAACTGCCCGGCCCACCCGCACCTCTCGTCGCTTCGAGCAATGCCGTCATCTCTCGATCCTCCCTGGTTCCCGCGCATCGCGCGCATGGCTTCAGGAGCAAACTAGCCGTGTCATCGACTCGCCACAAGCGGACGCGCCTGCATGCGGTCGAAGGTGTGATCTTCCGGCGCGCGCTCCTCGATGGGATCGATTAATGCAAGATTAGCGAGCGCTAACTGTGTCATTCAGCGTCATTGACGTAGATTCTTCGGTGACAGTGTTTCGACGATTATGGGAGAATGAAAGTCTTCCTCGCGGGGCGCATAGTCTGGATGAACTATCCGGAGCCGTCCTGAAATCAAAGACATTTTACGTGTGGGCGCTATTGGGCCCAATCCACCGCCGACAAGGAAATCTCCATAAGAGTCCGTCTGGGCGGGCGCGTAATCGACATGAGGCGACTTGAGGACCACCTCCACAGTCGCACCATTAATCGGCTTACCGTCGAGACTCATTATCTTTCCGACGATTAGGGGGCGAATGAACGACCCAATGAACGACCCTCGGACAAAGAACAAGATAGCCAGGTACAACACTGTCGGCACAAGGAACGCAACTCTGCGCCCCGTGAAAAGCGTGCGGAGCGACCAAACTTGGCTAGATACGAACCTGTCGACGCTCAACAGCTCGACGCTGTCTGCAGCCATTTCCACGACGGGCGGTTCGGCCTCATCCGTCGCCAGAGTGACTCGGTATCCGTCGCTTACACCGGGAGAAATCGGCGTCAGTGTACATCTAACGCCGCGTGGAACGTTCGTGCAGGCGATCTCATGGAGAGAGTTTGGAACCTCGGTGTTCAAACCGTAGATTTTGAGGTCGCGCGGAAACCTCACTGCTACGTCGACGCTCTTAATGAACCGCCCCTTCACACACCTCAGCTCAATACTGTGAGCATACAGGGCGCTTATAGGGACATCGCCGATCGCGACCTTGAGATTGGGAATACCCGCGCTCTGCCCCGAAGCGGCGAGAGTCGCTGTATTGACCGAATAGGTAATCACAGTCTTAGGGGGTCGATTCACAAACCAGGTGAAGACCGCTCCGGCGAGACCGCCGCCCAGCAGTCCGACCAACAGGGCCAGCGCAGTTGTGACACTTGGCATTCCTTCGTTCTCCCCCTAGAGACAGATGATGCCATGGTTCAGGGCGACCTATGGCGTAACGATCCAATAGCACCCTCCTTTGTATATCTTCGTTAGGAAAGTTTCTCGAGGTCTGTGGCGACGGCACGCGCGAGTTGATCATCGAACGAATCGCGCGCTATCGAGCGCATCATGCCGAACTGCGACGAGGCGGCGATTGGAGCGGGCGACCGGGGTCGAACCGGCGACGTCCAGCTTGGGAAGTCGCTGACGCGGGTTTCGAAAAAACCTCGATACTACAGCTCGTGAGCAGCGCAGCGCGCGGCTCCCATCGCTTGTTCTCTCTCCCTTTACTTGCCATCGGCTCCAGCCGTTTCCCCGCGCAAATTGGACGATGGATGGGTGACTGCGCGATCGAGCCGCGCGAGCGCACTAGCGGGGCGCTCCATCCAACGCGTATAGACCCTGAACACCATTTCGACGCTGGTATGCCCGAGCATCGCGGCGACGTGCTGTGGCGTGTCGCCGTGCTCGATCGCGAGGCGCGCGAACGTGTGTCGGCACTGATAAAGCGTGCGTGGCCGCACTCCCGAGCGGCGAAGCATACGCGGCCAGTTGCGCACCCGGAAGTTGGCGATATCAATCGCCGTCGCCGTTTCCGCCGCCGAAGGAAAAACAAGGCCGCCGCGCAATTGCGAGCGCGCGCGCTGCTTCCAGAGCGCGGCGCGGACGGCCTTAATCATCTCGACCTCGCGCTCGGAACCGGGCGTCTTTGGCAAGCCGAAGCCGCCTCTGCGGCTTACGGTCTGCCGGATGCGGATGAGGTTCAACTTCCAGTCAATCGCGTCCCAGCGCAGCGCTAGCGCCTCGCCGGGGCGTATTCCTGTGAACAGGAGCACGGTCACAAACGCGCGCTCCCATCCTTGCGCGGCTTCGATGATCCTGCGCGCTTCCTGAAGGTCAAACGGATCGGCCTCGGGCTTGCGCTCGCGAAGGTTCTCGACGTGCGCCATCGGGTCTTCGCTGATGAGCTTGCGGCGCAGCGCGGTCTTGAAGATGCTCCGCAGCCGCGCGATCACCATGTTGATGCGGCGCGCCGACAGCGGCACGCCCACACGTTTCTCTTTCGCGCTAAGATCGGCGATGAAGCGATTGATGTTCCCGTCGTTGGTCTCGGCGACGCGCATCGCAGCCAGCGGGTGCGCGAGAAGATGAACCTTCAGCTGCGAGTTGTAGTCATAGCGCGACGCGGGCGTCAGCTTGACTTTCTCTTCGAGCCACGCCCGCGCAAACTCCCCGAGTGTGGGCGCGGCGACCGCCTTCAAACCGAGGCGAGCGAGATTCTTCGAGTTTGGAAAGCGGTCCGCGTAATCGAAGGTGCCCGCGCGAATTTTTGCCTCGATTTCGCGCTTGAGCCGCTTGGCGATGCGCCGGTTGTCGCGCGTATCTCGAAGATGAAGAAACTCGCTAGTGTGCTCACCACCGATCGGAATGTGCGCGAGAGCCAGCCAGCCGTTATTTGACTTTACGAACATCAGCGAACTCTCCGCGATCGACGCTGACTTTGAAGGATTTCCATTCGATTCGGCACTCGCGCCCGAAACGTCTCAGGCCGTGCTCCAGACGCAGCTTCCCCGTCTCTATCCAGTTGTAGAAGGTCTTCGCTCTGTAGCCGCAGAGCTGCGCCGCTTCAGTTACCGTCACGAAGATCGGAATGGAGTCGGAACCTCGTCCGCTGACCGCAGGCAGAGAACCCTTGTTCGGAACCTCGACGACGACGTGACTATAGGAACTGCTATCTT
>JBGPUE010000098.1:0-11794 GCA_041491005.1 Binataceae bacterium (SeqCode)
GCGGGCCTACGCACAGAAAGGCGACTGGCGCGAAGTTTACCTCAACGCGATGTTCGCGATGTTCGCCGTGATCGTGACTCCATTGCGAAACCTGCGCGGCCAGCGGCCCCAAGGGTTCACGACAACCTGAGCGACTAACCGCAAGGGAGCAGCCTACATGGAGGTCTGTAGAGGCATGAATCAGGCCGAAGCGCTGCCAAATGGCGACGAGAAGCGTCTGTCACGCCCCGCCCTTGCGATGCTCGCAACTTTCGGCGCGGTGCTGCTGGGTGTCGCAGCTCTCGCCGTCGTCGGCCGCATATCAGCGCTGGTCGCACGCAACTCTGCGCAAGCTCCGGCCAGACAGGTTGGGGCGCTGACGGTCCATGGACCAATGACCGTTCGCGGCCAGCTTGCGGTCAGCGGCGACATCAAGGTCCATGGTCCTGTGACGGCGCTCCGTGTCCGCCACGTCTCGCGTGCTTCGCTTCGCTCTCAGGAGAAGACCGAACCGAGCGAACCGACGGTGATGAACGGGCCGATGACAGTGGGCCGATCGCTGACTGTGAACGGCGACCTGCGCGTGGACGGCCCGCTGAAAGTCATCGGAGAAATACTCTCGCCGGGAGGCGTTACCGCCGATGGACCGCTCGTGGAGCGGGCGGAGCGGTGACTGCCCGTTGTGAATCAGCCTGTTAAGCAGCGCGGGCCAGCGATGGCCGCCTTCGCCGCCGGTGCGACAGTCGTAATCTCGCTGCTCGAGGGCTGCACCTACAATGTGACAATGCCGTCACAGCCGGCAAGGCTCTCTGCGTTGACGATGCGCTCTCAGCCGGCGACGCTCCCTGCGATGGAACGTGTGGAGACGCCATCACAGCCAGCGAGACTCTCGGCGACGCAGGAGCTGGAGGTACCATCACAGCAGGCAGGGCTTTCTCCGATGCAGGGCGTGGACCAGTATGTCGCCCAGCAACACCAAGCCCCTTCTTCCGACTTTGGGTGGCTGACGGTCCATGGGCCGATGACAGTGGACGGCGACCTGACGGTTTGCGGCGATCTCAAGGTGCACGGACCGATGACGGCGAACAGGATCGTGGAGTTGCAGGCGAGTCCGGCGCCACTAACGTCGGTACAAAGCAGACGGGAGATACACGGGCCGCTCGCCCTGAGCGGCTCGGTCATAGTTGCCCACTACCTGGAAGTTCACGGACCCTTGGCCGTGAGAGGAGTATTGAGCACCTGCAGCCGCGAGAACCTCGACGCTCGATGAATCGGTCCCGGCGCCTCCTGGCGGGATCTCACCGGTTGACGCTTTGGCGCACGGCGCTCAGCGCCGGAACAGCGATGCGTCGGTGAACGACAGCCCCAGCGCATAGCGGCGGATCCAGTCGAGCGCGACCTGCGAAGTCAGCAGCTTCACCCAATCGCGCGTGCCCCAGAACTTGTAGGTCCGCGATGCCGAGACGCCGTCCGCCGCCAGCGCGATGCATACCGTGCCGACCGGCTTGTCGGGTGTGCCGCCGTCGGGTCCCGCGATTCCTGAAGTCGCGATCGCGATATCGGCGCCTGCCACGCGGCGCGCGCCCGCCGCCATCTCGCGTACGCATTCCTCGCTGACCGCGCCATGTCTGCGCAGCGTCTCATCGGTGACGCCGAGCACGTTCATCTTGGCGTCGTTGGAGTAGGTGACGAGGTCGCCCTTGAAGTAGCGCGAGCAGCCCGGGACGTTGGTTATTCGATGGCCGATTAGTCCACCGGTGCACGATTCGGCGACCGCGAGCTTGAGCTTGCGCTCGGTGAGCAACTGGCCGACGAACTCCTCCATCGTCGATTCGCCCTCGGCGAAGAGATACTCGCCGATCTTCGCGCGCACGCGCTCGCTGAGCTCATCGAGCCGCCGCTCGGCCTCGCCCGGTTTGCCCTCGACGGTCAGCCGCACCGAGATTTGCGGAAAGCTCGCACGATAGCCGACCTTGGCCTCTTCGGGTTTGATCAGCGGTGTAACCATCTCGTCGAGCGCGGATTCGCTGATGCCGAACGTCTGGAAGATGCGCACCGCAAAGATCGCGTCGCGTCCGCGATGCTTTTCGATCCACGGGATGACGGACTGCTCCATCATCAACTTCATCTCGCGCGGCACGCCCGGCAGCACGAGCAGATGCGAGGTATGCGCTTTCTGCGGCACTGCGAGATGAAAGCCGGGCGCGGTGCCGAGCGGGTTCGTGATGATCTCGGCGCCGTCGGGAAAGAGCGCCTGCTTGACGTTGTTTTCCGGCATCCGGCGGCCGACTGATTCGAACAGGCGGCGGATATTTGCGACCACCTCATCCGATCGCCACAGCCCGCGCCCCGTAAGCCGCGCCACCGTTTCAGTTGTGAGGTCGTCGGCGGTGGGCCCGATGCCGCCGGTCGATATCACGACGTCGCCCATCTCCATCGCGGTCCGCCACGCCCACTCCAGGCGCTGCGGCACGTCGCCGACGGTCAGTACCGCGACCAGATCGACGCCGATCTGGCCGAGCTTCTCCGCGATATAGTTGGCGTTGGTGTCGACGATTTTACCGCTGGTGAGTTCGTCGCCGGTGGAGAGAATTATCGCTCGTTCGATCATGCCCGGCTCCTAGATGAAATGCGCCAGCGCGCGCAGCGCAATGTTGGCGTAGACTGCTGCCACGAGGTCGTCCAGCATTACCCCCACACCGCCGCCGACCTCCCGATCGATCAGCGACGCGGGCGGCGGCTTGATGATATCGAACAGGCGGAAGATCACGAACCCGGCGAGCAGGTAGCGCCACCCGATCGGATTGAGAAACATCGTCGCGACCATCCCGAGGACCTCGTCGAGCACGATGCGTGAACTGTCATGTTCCGCGAAGATTGTCTCGGCGGCGCCGGCGATCCAGCATCCCGCACCGAACAGGATCGCGAAGATGATGAGCGCGGCGGGCCACGAATACCGCCAGATCGGTTCGAACACCGCCCACACCAGTACCAGCCCAACCAGCGAGCCCGCCGTTCCGGGCGCGACCGGTGAATATCCGGAGCCTGCTCCAGTGGCGAAGAAGAGGACTATCGGACGCATCAGGGGGCTTTGCGACGCGGACATATCGCGCGGTTCGCGTCGCTGCATGCGCGGCCGGCGCAATCGCCCCTACGCGGCGGGCGGGATGGGCGGCTGCTCGACGGCGATCTCGATCGAGGTCACGCCTTCGAGCTGGCTCACGACACCTTGCACCAGCGAATCCCACGGCGGCACCAATCCGGCGCCGCTGAGTGTCACCACGCCGCGCGCGCATTGAACGTCGATGTGAGCGTGGCCGATCTTCGGATGGGAGAGCAGCGTCGCGCGGACCTGTGCGCTCAGCGCCAGATCGCGCATGCTATGGGCCGCATCGATTCCGCCTGCGGCGTCGAGTTGCCGCGCGCAACTGGCCAATGCATCGGCGAGAGTGTCGAGCGAGAGCACGGAGGTGTTGAGCACCAGGCTGTAATGGCTGGGATCCTCAATATCGAGGCCGAGCAGGGTTTGCGCCCGCGCGCGCATCTCCCGATCGGAGTCGCGTACGCGGCGCTCCGCCGCCGGGCGATCGAGTTTGTCTTCCTCCTCGACTTGGCTGACGCGCGCGGACGGCATGCCAACCGCGCGGACCCGCATCGCGCCGATTGTTCCGGCGGGCAGAATCATCGGCACCAGGGACCGGCCGACGATGACCACGCGGTCGGCCGCCATCTCTTTGAGAACTACCGCGCGCAGAACCGCGAACAGGCGCTCGTGGTCGGTCCTGAAGCGCTCCCAGAAATGCGGCTGGCGTTCATCGAAGACCTGGAGCTGTTCGCGCGTCACGCCGAAGCGGCGCGACGCCTCTTCGACCAACTCGCTGCCGCCGACAAATTTGTAGCCAAGCCGCGTCGCGGCGAGCTGGCCGAGCTCGACGCCGCGGCTGCCGGTCTGCTGGCCTATCGCGATTATCGCCATCGCGCCACTCCACGAGCGTTCGTGTGGAAATACCCCGGCGCGATTCTAGGTCCGACCGCGGCGAGCCGCAAACGGATCGGGGCGGTTGAATCGCTCGCGTGATTTGTGTTCGCTGGTGCGATCGGGGACCTGCGGCAAAAGGCGCCAGCGGAGGGACGTCGATGAGAAACGCCAAATGAAGCGACCCGCGATCACGCAGTACGCCCGCGAGCTTGCGGTTGCGCGCAAGGCGGCTTTGGAAGCGGGCCGCATCTTGTCACGCTACTGGCGCAGCCGGGCCTACAAGGTGCGCTCCAAGGGACACGACCAACCCGTGACGCAGGCCGACCTCGAAGCCGACCGGGCGATTCGGCGAATCGTGAAGATGGAGTTTCCGGCGGACGGATGGCTTTCCGAAGAAACCGCCGACGACGGTGCGCGCCTCAAGCGCGACCGCGTGTGGATTGTCGATCCACTCGACGGCACCAAGGAGTTCATCAACCGGGTACCCGAGTTCTCCGTCGCGATCGCGCTGGCCGACCGTGGCGAGGCCGTGGTCGGCGTGACTTACAATCCAATCCGGCGCGAGATGTACTGGGCGGCACGCGGGATGGGATGCCACGCCGGGCGGCGCCGGGTGCGTGTTACGCGGACCCGGATGCTGCATCGTGCCAACATCCTGGCCAGTCGCAGCGAGATCGCGCGCGGCGAATGGCAAGTTTTCCACGGTGAGGTGGGCGTCAGCGCGACCGGCAGCGTCGCCTACAAGCTCGCGCTGGTCGCCGCCGGGATGGGCGATGCGACTTTCACCCGCTCGCCCAAGAGCGAATGGGACATCGCGTCGGGCGCGGCCTTGATCGCGGAAGCCGGCGGAAGGCTGACCGACATCGACGGCAACGCGATCCGTTTCAACCGCCGCAATGTCAAGCTGCACGGGCTGATCGCGTCCAACGGGATCCTGCACGGAGCGGTGGCGAAGCTCGCACGCCGCAACCTGCTGGGCCAATAGTACGCGGGATGCCGTGGTCTACGCGGCGCGCTTCATCAGTGGATCGCGAATCTGTGCGTCGGCGGCGAAGTCGATTGCAAAAACTACCACAGCGCGGGGTATCGGTTAGCCGGGACCGCGTTGATGAATGCGGATGGATTTAGCCGCCGCTACGGTGGCGTTCTTCAGCGTTTCGAGCAAGTGATCGCGGCCAAACGGTTTGGCCAGGAACGCGTCGCAGCCCGCGGAACTGGCGCGGATGCGGTCATCGTGGAAGGCGTGGGCCGTGGTGGCGATGATCGGAACGCTTCTGAAGTCATCGCGGCTGCGCAAGAAGCGCGTCAGTTGAAGCCCGTCCTCGCCGCCCTTGAGCGAGAAATCCATCAAGACTGCGGCCACCTCCATGTCTAGCGACTCGAGGCGGCGGCGCAACTCTTCGCCGCTCGCTGCGACGATCACTCGATAGTGATCGCGCAGCAACGACCTCATGTACCGCTGCGTGTCGGCGTCATCGTCCACCACGATCACCACGCCGTCTTCGTGCCTGCCGTTTCCGATCGCGATGGAGCCGCGATCCGCTGGCTGCTCCGCGTCTTGCGGCCCTTGGGCCAGTTCGCCTGCAGCGGGAAAATGGACTGTGAAGGTGGTGCCGCGATGCTTCTCGCTGCGCACCGAGAGGCGCGCGTCGTTAAGTTCGAGGTAGCGCTTGGTCAGCGCCAGTCCCAGGCCTGAGCCTTCGAAGCGGCGCGAGTAGCCCGATTCCTCCTGGCTGAAAGGCTCGAACAGGCGCGGCAGGAAGGCCGGATCGATGCCAATTCCGCTGTCGGAGATCTCCAGACAGATGCGGCCTTCCGCGTCAAGGAACAGGCGCGCCGCCACACCGCCGCGCTCGGTGAACTTGATGGCGTTCTGCAGCAGGTTGGTCAGCGCCTGATTCAGGCAGTAGGCGTCAAAGGGAACAATCGCATCCGGAACCTCGATCTGGCAGGTGAGATCGAGGCCGCGTTCCTCGGCCAACAGCGAGAGGTCCCGGACTTGGCGCTCGATCAGGGGCGCCAGTTCCAGGGGAACGGGTCTCAGTTCGAGCGATCCCGACTCGATCCGCGACAGATCAAGTACGCGATCGATGGTTTGCAGCAGGCGGTTGCCGGCGCGGTCGATCGCTTCGAGATTGGAGTGCTGCGTGTCGTCGCTCGATTCGGCAAGATACTCGGCGATCAGATGCTTGTAGCCCAGGATGACGTGGAGCGGAGTCCGGATCTCGTGGCTGATGTTGGCGAGGAACACCGATTTGAGGCGCGCAGTTTCCAGCGCGAGATCGCGGGCCCGGGCCAGATCGAGCTCCGCGCGCCGGCGCTCGGTAATGTCATGGGCGATCTCCGACATCACTTCCACCTGGCCGCCGACTGCAAAGATCGGAGAGACGGTCAGCGACACGTCGACCAGCGTTCCATCGCGCTTCAAGCGTACGGTCTCGACCCGTTGGACCAGACAACGCGCAGCCACGGTCGCCCGCAATGAGCGGTCCTCCCCGAGGCGATCCGGCGGGACCAGGATGTCCATCCGACGGCCCACGATGGCGGACGCCGAATAGCCGAACAAGTGCTCTGCGCCGGGGTTCCATGTCACGATTTGGCCGTCAAGCGTAGTGCTGTAGATGGCGTCGTCGGACGAGCTGACGATGGCCGCGAGCAGAGCCTGCTGCTCCTCGGCGCGGCGCCTTCCTTCGCGCAGCTTCCTGTCCCTCAGGACACGCTCGACGGCCTGTCCCAGCCGCGCCATCCGATCCTTGAGCAAGTAGTCGGTGACGCCACGCTTGATCGCCTCGACGGCCGTGTCCTCACCGATGCTGCCGGACACGATGATGAAGGGTATGTCGTAGCCGCTGTTCTTCAAGATCTCGAGGGCGGCAAAGGCGTCGAATTGCGGCATCGTGAAGTCGCTCAAGATCACGTCGAGCGTAGGTTCCAGCGCAGCCCTGAAATCCTCGGCGTTGTCCACGATCCGCGACTGGAGCTCGAAGCCTGCCCGCCGCAACTCGTGGTTGATGAGGTCGGCATCGGCCATGCGATCTTCAACAATCAGGACTTTGATCGCTTTTGACATCTTTACCTTGTGCCCCGCAGGGCGGCGGTACGGATTCCGGTCACGTTCCAATGCCCGCCGCGCGGCGAGTAAGGCGTCCGCTGTCTCAAACACATTCCGTGCTGGGGAACACTGGCGGCTGGTTGACCAGCAGCCAGTAAAGCCCGACATCGCGCGTGACCTCGGTCAGGCGCTCGAACTCGACCGGCTTGACGATATAGCTATTGACACCCAGCCCGTAGCATTCGGCGATGTCGCGATCCTCGCGAGATGAAGTCAGCACAACTATCGGTATGTTCCTTGTGCGCGGATCGCCCTTGACCTGGCGCAGGACCTCGATGCCATCAACCTTGGGCAGCTTCAGGTCGAGGAGAATCACCTTGGGCCCATTCTGAATCTGGCGGTCGCTGTAGGCGCCCCGGCAGAAGATGAAATCCAGCGCCTCGGCGCCGTCGCGCACGATATGCACGCGGTTGGCGAGATTGTTCTTGCGAAACGAATGCAGGGCGAGGTCCACATCGTTGGGATTGTCTTCGACCAGCAGTATTTCGATCAGGTTCGAGATCGTCATTGTCTTCCTTCTCTGGGCAGCGTGAAGTAGAACGTCGCGCCTTTGTCGGTTTCAGCTTGCGCCCAGATCCGGCCGCCGTGGCGATGGACGACGCGCTGCGCAATCGCGAGTCCCACGCCAGTGCCCTCGTACTCCTCGGCGCGATGCAGGCGCTGGAAGACGCCAAAGAGCTTTCCCGCGTAACGCATGTCAAACCCGGCGCCGTTGTCACGGACAAAGTAGCCTTGCTCTCCGGCGTCGGCCGGGAACGAGCCGACCTCGATGACCGGGTCAGACCGCTTGCGGGTGTACTTCAGCGCGTTATCGAGCAGGTTGGCGAAGACCCGCTTGAGCATCGTCGGGTCTGCTTCGCAAAGCGGGAGTTCCGCAATCCCCACTGCGGGCTTGGTCCCATTTCCGTCAGAGCGTACCTCGTCGAGCGCGGCACGGGCGATTGCGGCGGGATCGACTGGTTGCTTGCGCAGCTCCTGCCGGGTTAGCCGCGAGAACTCCAGCAAGTCGTCGATCAGCGCGCCCATGTGGCGAGCGTTGCCATGCATCTTGTCCAGATACTCGCGGGCGGCAGGCGGAATCGCTTCGGCGTATTCATCGAGCAGGATCCGCGAGTAACCATCGATCGCCCGCAGCGGTGCGCGCAGGTCGTGCGATATCGTGTAGGGAATCGTCTCGAGTTCCTTCACCACCACTTCCAGGTTCGCCCTCGAGCGCTGGAGCTCTTCGGCTGCGCGCTTGGTCTCTGTGACATCGCGAATTACGCTCGACACCAGCATCCCTTCGACGCTGGGGAGCGGGCTCAGGCTAATCTCGACGGCGAACTCGGCGCCGTCCTTGCGCAGGCCATAGAGCTCCAGCCCGGCGCCCATCGCCCGTAGACGGGGACTCTTGAAATACTCGCTGCGAAGCGCGGGGTGGTTGGCCGCAAAGCGCCGGGGTATGAGGATCTCGAGCTTCTGCCCCAGCAGTTCGCCACTGGTATACCCGAACATCTCCTCGGTCTTGGGGTTGACCATCGCGATGATGCCTTCGCGGTCGATCACCACGATCGCATCGCGCGCCGAGTTCAGCAGTGCCATCAGTTTGCGGTCCGCCGTCTCGCGCAGCGCCACCTGCCCCGCGGCTTCATTGGCGCTGGCGGTCGCTCGAGCCAGCGCCCGGCGCAGCGCCCCGATTACGCGGCCGATGAAGATCGCGGCCACGATGATCACAACGGAGCCAACCCCGCTCCCGATCAAAACGGTGCGGCGCGCGGCCGCCGAAATGGAACACGAGTAGGCCGCCCGGCCCTGGAGAAGCGTATGCTCCTCGGCCAGCATCGCGCCGATGTCGGTGCGCAGGGAACCCATGAGTTCCAGACCGTTGCCCTGAAAAAAGACCGCGAGCGCCGGGGCGAAGCCCTCATCGCGGCGCAGTGCGATCAGGTGCTTCATTGAGTTGAACTTCTGCTCGATCAACACCCGGGCCTTGGCCAGTCGTTGTTGCTGAGCGGCGTTGTCCGCAAGCAGGTTGCGAAGCCGAATGATGATCCTGTCGGCCGTCGCACTCGCATCCTCGAACGGAGCGAGGTAGGCAGCCCGGCCGGAGAGCAGGAAACCACGCTGCCCACTCTCAGCGTCGGTCACTGTGGTGAGCAGATCGTTGAGGTTCTCGACGACCTGATGGGTATGCGCGACCCGGGCATCACCCTCGACCAGGTCTTGCACTTCCCAATAGAAGAAGCCGTTGACCGCAAGCAGGATCGCGATAACGAGCGCACATCCGGTCCATACTCTGGTGCTCAGCCCTCTGACCGCGTCTTCGCCCAGCTCTGGCTCAATGACTGTGTTCTCCATGAACGGGCGCATGCGATGCCCCACACTTCACGCAGAAGCGTAGGCGAATGATGACGCGCTTACGAGTAATGCTCGGGAGAAGATGACCAGGATCGGCTCTGCTGCGCGTGGCATACGCGCAGCAGAGCTAACCTGGAGTCGCGCTTGGACGAATCCCGCGCACAGAGCTGAACAGCGCGGCTTTCAAAATTAACAGAACTAAATGCCTGCGCACATTATTTTTGACGGCGGCCTTGGCGTCCCTTCCGAAACCTGGCCGACCGGCTCACGCCGCAGTCGCGATCGCAATCCGCGCGCGCCCGGGCCCGGTCTCGGGAATCATGTACATGCAAACGATCGGCAGCGCCTGCAGCGCCAGAAATGCGAGCATCACCGCGCGCAAGCCGATCAAGCCAGCCAGCGCGCCACCAAGGAAGGGCGAGACGAACGCGCCGGCGTAACCCACAGCCCAGATGAAGGCGAGGCCGCTGCCCATCTTGGCGGGCGTCATTCCGGGCAGTTCCATCAGGAGCGTGATGATGGCGGTCAGTGATCCAGCCGAGCCGATGCCGACGAGCACCAGCGACATGCGAGCGGCGCCTGCACCGGGCAAGGTGATCACGCCGATACATCCGGCCAGCGTCAGGATCGCGACCGGCCAGAGGAAGGGCTTGCGGAGCCCCATTACGCCCGTGCCGATTCCCCCGCCCAGCGCGGCGAAGATTCCGGTCAGGGGCAGGACCGCGGTCATCTTCGAAGCTTCGCTGAGCGTCATCCCCCGGTAGGTCTGGAAGAACTCGGGCAGGAACGCGGTGTAGAGCTGAAATACCCACATCCCGCCGAACAGCCCGATCGCCAACAGCATGACGTTGCGCATCCTGATCACTTCGCCGAGCGCCGACTCGCGCTGACGATTCGCGCCTGCTTCAGGAGCCGCGATACCACCAAGGTGGCGCTCGCGCCCCAGGATCGTCCATCCGAGCGCGACGACCGCGACCGCGACACCGTAGTCCCGCAGCACCGCGCGCCACGACGAGCCAAGCGCGGCGAAGATCGCGGGCGTCAGCGAGAAGACCGCCGTCAGCCCGATGTAGGAACAGAAGGCGTTGACCATATTGATGTAGGGCCATTCCTTCTCGCCGAACCATTGCATCACCAGCGTACCCGGCGGCGAGATCATCACGCCGAAGCCGATTCCCTCGATCACCCGGCATACGAGCAGGGCGCTGAAGCTGCGCGAGTAGCCAGAGAGAATCGCGCCCAGCCCCAACAGCCAGATTCCGACCAGCATCGCGCGCAGGGCGCCGAGACGCTCGGCGACGAAGGCGCCGAGGAAGGAGAAGATCGAGATGCACAGCGCGATGACCGAGATGATCAAGCCGGCGCTGCCGAGGCTGAGCTGCAGATCCTTGATGATCGGCTGGAGCAGCGGCGCCGGCGCCAGCCAAGTCAACGCCTGGCCAAAGAGCGCGAGGAACAGCAGCGCCTCGATCACCCATCGGTAGGCCGGACTCTTCGATTCCGCCATTGTCTGCTCTCCCGGGAGCTGGCGCGCCCCGCCCTACAGGCGCTGCTCGCCGCTCGCCCACTTGAGATAGCCGATCGCACCCAGCGCGTAAATCGCCGAAGTCAGGTAGAACACCGCGTCGAACGAGCCGGTTGCCTGCCAGATGAATCCGGTCGCGGCGACGCCGATGATGCCCGGCACCGTCGCAAAGGTGTTCGAGATTCCCATCAAAACGCCGGCGTAGCGCGGGCCCACGTCGAGGTGATTGACGCCGAAGGCGGCCAGTGACAGCGCGCTGCAAGACGATGAGATGGAGAACAATGCCACTGCGCCGAGCGGATCGTGAACTCGCGGCAGCACTAGCAGCGGGATTGCTCCCAGAGCGAACGCCGCCGTCTGCATTAGCTTGCGGACCGCGGTCACGCTCATCCCGCGCGCGAGCATCAGGTCGGCGGCCCATCCGCCGAGATTACCGGCGGCGAAGGTTAGCAGCCACGGAACCAGCGCATAGTTGCCCACGCGTTCCAGCGGCACGCCGAGAATTCGATTAAGGTAGGTCGGCAGCCACAGCAGCAGGATGTAGAGGCCCCAGTTGTTGCAGGTATGCGCGAGCACGATCGCCCATATCGCCTTCTCGCGCGCTATACTCCTCCACGGGACCGATTCCGCACTGGACACCGGCGGACGATCCGCGACGATCGCTGCGAGCTCAGCGCGGCTGACGCCACGCGAGTCTTCGGGCCGATCGGCGGCCTTGATGAACCACGCGATCATCCACAGCGCGCCAAGCGAGCCTGAGATGTAGAACAGCGGGCGCCATCCGAAGCGCACGATCAGTATCGGGCTCACGAACAGCGCGAGCACAGTGCCCAGATGGATGCCGCTGTAGTTCAGCGCCACC
>JBGPUE010000099.1:0-11570 GCA_041491005.1 Binataceae bacterium (SeqCode)
CCGATGCATCGAACTCTTCGGTCCATCGATTCTTGATGTGGCGCAGCGGCTTGCCCGACAGCGCCTTGCTCACGACGGTGTCTTCTTCGCTCGACCGCACCAGTACTTCCTTCTGATACTGCGGGATGTTGGCTTCTTTGGTGCCGAGGAAGATCGATCCGCACCAGATCCCGCAAGCGCCTAGCGTCAGCGCTGCGGCGAGTCCGCGCCCGTCACCGATTCCACCCGCAGCGACCAGGGGGATCGGCCCGGCCGCGTCGACCGCCTGCGGTATCAGCGCCATCGTGCCGATACGCGAGTTATGCCCGCCACCATCGGTGCCCTGCGCGACGATTACATCGAGCCCGCCCTCACGCATCCGGCGCACATGCTTGGTGTTGCCCGCCACGCCCATCACCTTCATCCCACGGGCGTGAGCATCTTTGACCAGATACGACGGATTGCCGAGGCCGGAGGCATAGACCGGCGCTTTCATGTCGAGGATCACTTCGATCTGTTTCTTGAAGAAGTCTTGGCTGAAGGGCATCCGCTCCCGGGGTCGGGCATCCGGCACCTTGTATTTTTGCCGGAACTGGCGCGCGAATTCGAATTGCTCTTTGGGCAGCTCATTTCGGCCGGCACTCACCGCACCCTCGGTGGGCACGCCCGAGGGGAGCAAGGTATCGACGCCGAAGGGCTTGGAGGTCAGCCTGCGCGTCCGCGTGATCCAGCTCGCGAGTTCATCGGGACCGAGCGCAGCGGCGCCGAGCACGCCCAGTCCGCCGGCGTTCGATACCGCCGCGGCTAGCTCTGGGCCGGACGCGCCGCCCATACCTGCCAGAATGATCGGATATTCGATCTCGAGAATGTCGCACAAAACCGTGCGCAGGATTGGTCTGGACACTGGGGCAACACCTCGCGGAGTTCGACCTGAATATAACAGATGGCCGTCGCGAAGAGATACCGCCGAGGATGCGTGCATCTGGCCGACGCGTCGGCGCGATTGCTATAGCAAACGACATCGACGCGCGTCCCAAGCGGACGCCGTGTGGGAGAAGGGCCTATGATTGACAGACCGCTGGCGGGAATCAGGGTCGTCGAACTTGCGATGTGGGTGGCGGGGCCGTCATGCGCGGCGGTGCTCGCCGATTGGGGCGCTGCCGTGATCAAGCTCGAAGATCCGGGCGTCGGCGATCCGATCCGCGGCGCCACCACGCGCACGCTGGCCGATAACGGCTTGCGCGTGCGTCCCGGCTACGAGCTCGACAATCGCAACAAGCGATCGGTCGCAGTCGATCTGCGCAAGCCGCTGGGGCAGGCCTTCGCTGCCCGCTTGGTGGATCGGGCCGATGTATTCGTCACCAACCTGCGCCTCGATGCGCTCGAGCGGATGAAGCTCGATTACGCATCGCTCTCGGTGCGCAATCCGCGTCTGGTGTACGCATCGCTCAATGGCTACGGCCATCGCGGACCGGATCGGCTGCGTCCGGCATTCGACTATGCCGCGGCATGGGCGCGATCCGGCTTGATGGCCACGGTCGCCGAGCCCGGCACAGCGCCGCCCGCGCAGCGTCCCGGGATGATCGATCATGCGGCAGGACTGGGGTTGGCAGGTGCGATCTCGGCCGCGCTGCTCCAGCGCGAACGTACTGGCAAGGGCCAGGAAGTGCAGATATCGCTGTTCGCGATGGGCCTGTGGATGAACGCGGCGGACCTCACGGTGGCATTGCTCAGCGGACGCGCTCCCGAGCCCGAAAGCAGGCTGGAGCGGATAAACCCGCTGTGGAACTCCTATCAATGCAAGGATGGCGCATGGATCTACTTCGTGATGGTCCAGAGTGACCGCCACTGGAAGGATTTCTGCGCCGCGCTTGGCCACCCCGAATGGCTCGAGGACGCGCGCTTTTTCGATTCGCAGGTCCGGATGCGCAACAGCCGCGAGCTGACCCGCGCTATCGCCGACACCGTCGCGACAAGAACGCGGGCGCAATGGGCGCCGATCTTCGATCGCCATGGGCTGTTCTGGGCGCCGGTACAGACCAACGCCCAAGTGATCGAAGATCCGCAGGCGAACGCGATCGGGACATTCGTCAAGATCGATCATCCCGAAATTCCCGATTGCCGCGTAGTCAGGAGCCCGATCGAGTTCGGCTCGGCAGACGTTGGGCCGCGCACCGCTGCGCCCGAGCTGGGGCAGCATACCGAGGAGGTGGCTCAGGAGATCGGCATGAGCTGGGCTGATATCGCGAAGCTCAAGGATGGCGGCGTGCTGGGCTAGTGCCGGGACAACCGAAGTGCCACCGGTCGAACCGTGCGCGGAACGAAGGCTACGAGAGTTCGCTCTCGCGGGCGAATACGATCGTAAAAACTGAGCCGCGGCCCTTCTGGCTTGCGACCAGCAGTCGCGCGCCGTTGAGGCTCAGGTAGCGACCGGTCAGCTTTAGTCCCAGCCCGCCTTCTTCAGCTCGCCCCCTGCCAACCGCGCTCTCTGGCGTCGGGATCTTGAAGAGCGAAGCCAGCTTCGAAGCATCAATTCCGGCTCCAGTGTCACGGATTTCGAAGCACAGCTCGTCGCGCGCATCACGAAAGATGCGAACCGCGACACTGCCTTGCCGCGTGAACTTCACCGCGTTGTCGAGCAGGCAGCTGATTGCACGGCTAAGGCATCGCTGGTCGAACTGCACGACGCACTCGGCGACCTCGATGTTGCATGAGAGCGTGAGGCCCTTCTCGGTCGCTACCGGCTCGAACTCGGCAATCATCTCTTGCGCCATGCCGGTCAGATCGACGCGATCCGGCTTGGGCTTGAACTCGCCGACCTCGATGCTGGCGAAATCAAGCGCCGCCTCGACCGTATGCCTGAGGCGTTTCGCGCCCCGCTCGATCCCGTCGAGCAATCGCCGATGCCCATGGTCAGTCTTCGCCGACAGGGCGTCCGAGAGCAGACCGACATAGCCCAAGATCACGTTGAGCGGCGTGCGGATGTCGTGCCCGAGAGCGGCCAGACATTCAGCGAGCCGCGTAGATCTCGAGCCTCGATTCTCGATGCTGCGTTCATCGACTGGATGCGGCGAAGAGGCTGGCGCAACGGAAGAAGATTTGGCAGAGGAAATCGCGCTTGTGCTCATGAATGGTTAGCTCGAGGGATCAGCCTCTTGACCTTGGTCTCAAAGTCAAGACGCTCCGAAGCCCGTCTCACGGAGGAGGATGTAGCCGGAATATCAGCCGCCCCTAGAGCTCTCACGAGGCTACCTGCGCCACATGCAGGACAATGAAGCCCCGTATTCGATACTAAGATGTTCCACAGATGGCACGTAGATATCGCATTTGTTCTATCAGTGATTATGGATGTTATGACACTCTAATTGAACTTGCAAGTCGCGATCTAGTGACGATCCACCTGAATCTTCAGAATCGGGTTGACCCCGGAATCAGACACCAGGGTTAGCTCGGTCTTTGGCCTTGATGGTTGATCGAGCGTCCAAGCTACGGGAGCTTCGAGCTTCCGCTTCGGGTGCTTGGCGAGGATCTTCGGCCATCCGCTTTTGCCGGGACGCCGCTTGACGACTCTCTCCTCGGCGAACGTTTGGAAGCCTGGTGCACTGTTTAGGGCGACCCGACTAGGACTCGCCGTCGCGGCGGGTGCTGAGACCAAAACATTATTCGAGGAAGCGGCGTGCTTTATGGCAGTGATCGCCACCACCACTACTATGGCGAGCGCGAGCGCTCCACTGCCCGGGCTGGACGATCCTTTCGACCGCTTCATTGGGTTCGACGGCTTGGGCGATGGACTGAGCAAGAGACTCGCAAGGCTCCTTCGCCGTCCGCATTCCGTGCACGACTGCCCGGCCTGATCGAGCGCCCCGCCGCACAACTGACACTTAAGCACCACCATCGGCTCTCTCTCCCGAACGACTAGCTAAGCAAGGAGCAAGCCATCTAAGCGCATCCTGGCGCGCACGGTCTTATGATCGAATTCCAAAAGAACGGCACCGAGGCCGGCAAATCGCCGCGGTAAGCAAAGCGAGCCGACCATGACCCTTGGGACAGGCGATCGCTCGGCGCGCCTTGCGTGGTGCGGCGGTGGATCAAGGCGGAAAGGCCAGCTGCGCGCCTGCCCGAGCCCCGGCGCTATTGCTCCCGCGGGCTCCCCGGAATCGACGGCAGCGGCCGCACAACCGCGCCACGGCGCCCGGTGCGCGGGATGCCATAGCGCGACAGCATCCGATAGAAGGTCGATCGCGACACGCCGAGCAGGTCGGCCGCACGGCGGTTATTGCCGGCGGTTTCTTCCAGCGATCGCAACAGCGCATCCTTCATCACGCCTTGCAACGCTGATTGCCATGGACGCTCGTTCGTAGCACGAGCGTCACGACCTGAAGGCGCCGCCAGAGGGTGAGTCGCGCTAAAGTCATAGCTCCCCTCGACTTCGGTCCTCACATCAGCGGGGAGGTCAGCTATGTCGACGCGATCGCCTGTGCTCATCAGCACCGCGCTTTCGATCGCATGGGCCAGTTCGCGGACGTTGCCGGGCCACTTGTGAGCGAGCAGGACATCGAGCGCACGGCGCGAGATGTAGCGGATACTTTTTTCGAGCAACCGGTTGGAGTATTCGATGTAATGGGCGGTGAGCACCTCAACGTCGCCGATCCGCTTGCGCAGTGGCGGGACGTAGATCGAGGTGGAATTGAGCCGGTAGTAGAGATCGTCGCGGAACTCGCCGGCCTTAACCATCGCACGCAGATCGCGGTTGGTCGCGGCGATCAGCCGGAAGTCCACGTGCCGGCTCTGCGAGGAGCCGACCGGCTGGATCTCGTGAGTTTCAACCGCGCGCAGAAGCTTGGCCTGCAGGCGCATCGGAAGCTCGCCGATCTCATCGAGCAGCAACGTCCCTCCCTGTGCCGCGCGGAAGTATCCCTGGGATTCCTCACGGGCATCAGTGAACGCGCCGCGCACATGGCCGAAGAGCTGAGACTCGGCCAGCGAATCCACGAGGTTGGAGCAGTTGAAGATTACGAACGAACCGCGCGGATTGGGGCCGTATGTGTGAAGTGAGCGCGCGACCAGCTCCTTGCCGGTGCCAGACTCGCCTTGCACGAGAACGGTCGACTTGTGAGGAGCAAGCTGCCTGATCGCGTTGAAGACGTTGTGCAGCGCCTCAGAGCGGCCGACCATCCCGGCCATCCGCTCCGCGCCCCACGACAGATGATTGAGGTCGAGCCATTCGCTGCCCAGTTCATCGCTCAGCTCCGGGGCCTTCGTCGCGTCCAACTGTTCTTCGACATCCACGTGAACCGCTCCCTTCCGCTCGTCGCGGTTCTCCTCTTCCTCCAGCCAGCCAAACCTCCGCTTCATCACTTCTTCACCGTCGCCTCCAACCCCCTCCAAGCGATCACCCTCAGGCTCGTCGTACGCGCCCGCTCCTGAAACCAATGTCGCCCAAGACTCCGTCGAGCTCAGCCCTGCTGAGACCGGCTGCCCTTGCCATCTCATCCCGATCACCTCCCGCGCGTTCCTCGAGAGACTGGAAGTACTCGCGCTTGTAAGCGGTCGCGAGTTGGTCCAGTTCCTTGAGAAATCGGGAGTAAGTCTGCAGCGAGGGCACGGCTGGGTATGTCGCAATTCCGGTGCCCATGTCTTGGAAATGGTTCAGCAGTCGTCGTCAGAGATGATTTTAGCCTCCCAAGTAGGGCGTCAAAACCAATGAACAATGCTGATTTTATTTAGAAAATTGACACTCTACTGACCTTCCGTCTCAAGACAGAGACGCTTGTAGTAGAGGGCGGAGCGACGTATGATGCGTCGCGTGGCGCAAGTGAGACAAATACCGCGAATTCGGACATGCCTGAGACTACCGTCTCGAAGTCGAGACTAGCGCGGACAACGAAAGAGCGTGGACACCGTAATTTACATGGGCCCCGGCACAGCAGGCGCCAACGACTTGCGGGCCTTTCTTGAAGCTAAAGATCTTCAAGTCCTCACTCCTCCGACTGCCGATCAGGCGATAAGTCTCGCCCGCGAATACGAGCCCGTGATGGCGATTCTCGACCTCGCACGGGACACGCGCGAACGGTTGAGCCTTTGTGCGACCCTGAAGCGTGAAACCCGAACCCCCTTCATCACCGTGATGCTCATCGCGCCACCTTCGGGAGTGGAGCGCGCGGACCTCGAACCCTTGCTGGCGCAATCGGGTTACGACGCTGTAGCCACGCGGCCGATCGAGCCGGACGAACTGTATGAACGAGTCCAGAATCTGATCAACCTCGCGCATGGCGTGCGGCTCAGCGGCGTGTCGCCGCAACCGGCAAGCTTCCACCTTGGCGGGCTCGGCCATCTGATCGGACGCAGTCCCGCGATGACGCGCGTATTCAAGCTGCTCAGCGCCGCCGCACCCACCGATTGCGCGGTCCTTATCCTCGGCGAGACCGGCACCGGCAAGGAGCTGGCGGCCAAGACGCTGCATGAGCTGAGCAAACGGCGTGACAAGCCTTACGTGGCCGTCAATCTCGCCGCTTTCAATGAGAACATGGTCGAGAGTGAGCTATTCGGCCATGAGGCAGGCGCGTTCACCGGAGCCGTCAAGCGGCGTATTGGATGCCTCGAACGGGCCGATGGCGGTTCGTTGTACCTCGATGAAGTCGACAGCGTGCCGGTCGCTCTCCAGATAAAACTCCTGCGTGCACTACAGGAACGGCGCTTCGAGCGCGTTGGCGGCGAGAAGACGATACCGCTGGACTTCCGCCTGGTCGCCTCGGCCACCGGCATGGCGCATTTGCGCACGGCGATCGAGAACAACGGCTTCCGCCGCGACTTCTTCTATCGGCTGCAGGGCGTGATAGTTCCGCTGCCCCCGCTGCGCGAGCGCCTTGAGGACATCCCTCTGCTGGTCGGCCATTTCTTGGAGCGCTTAGCGGTAAAATACGGCCGGCGGCTGCGCCTGGGTCCCAATGCGCTCGAAGTCCTGATGCGCCATTCATGGCCGGGCAACGTTCGCGAACTGGAGAGGGCGGTCGAAAGCGCCGTGGTGTTGAGCGAGGGCAACACCATCGAGTCGATTCCAGTGCTCGACGAGATGGGCGAAGGGGACTGGCAGGGTGGCAGTCGCGCAGCCGCTGCGCCTTCTGAGGCGGCGATGCGCAAGCCGGCGGGTCCGGTTGATTCCTCCGATGCGATCACCGTTGCCCATCGCCCCGGACGTCCCGCCTTTTCGGCTGAGACCAACTACGAGGCCTTCGCAAAGCACCAGCGCGATCAGGAAGCTGCCTACTTCCGCGAGCTGCTGGCGCGATGCAAGGGTGATCGCCGCGAGGCGGTCCGCCAATCGGGTCTGAGCCGCGCTACGTTCTATCGGCGCCTGCGTATCCTCGGCCTGATCCCCGGCCAGGAAACCGTCGAGACCTGATCTCGTCCGATCTGCGCTGAACGCCGCGGTCCGGCACCGAGATCGCGGATCCTGTTGTTCCCGTGTACCAAGTTCGGCACATGCGCATCGTGGCTCCCCAAGCCGCGCTTCTGCTCAACTGATCTCGGTTCACTGCGGTCCACTTCTTGCGTAGTCTTGGAACAGACAGGCGGTTCCCGACTCGTTTAGCGGACCGCCGGACAGAATCGAAGATGGAGCAAGTCGCACAATCGAGAAGCGGCCTCACTGAAGCGGCTTCGCCCGCGATCACGATGATCGGGCTGCGCCGTGCGGCGGGGAACGTCGGCTTGGCGCTGATGTTCTTCATCACCGCCGCGCCCAGCGCGCAACGCTATGGCAGCTGGCTGGCGAACACGATCTGGATTGGCGGAGCCCTCCTGATGGGCGCCCTCTCGCTCATCCGGGTACCGGCCAAGGAAACCACCATCGATTTCCAATCGCTGACCTCGAGTGCAGGGATGGTGCTCCTGCCAGCCCTGATGCGCCCGGGCGAGCCGTCATTCCCGGCCTTGGCCAATATCGCGGTGATCGTCGAACTGGCTGGTGTGCTCTTCTCGCAGGCCGCCAGAATCTACATGGGCCGCAGCTTCGGGATTCTCCCGGCCAATCGCGGGATCGTTTCGGCGGGCCCGTTCCGAATCGTGCGCCATCCGGTCTATCTGGGCTGGTTCATCTTGTCGCTGGGCTATGCGATGTCTTACGCAAGCTGGCGCAACTGCGCGCTGGTCGCGGTCGCACTGCCCTTCACGATCTGGCGCATCAAGCTCGAAGAGCGGCTCTTGACCGGCGATGCCGAGTATCGCGCCTATCGCTCGCAAGTTAGATTCCGGCTGCTGCCGGGCATCTACTGACAGGTCGCCGACGCGGCGATCCTCGCCGCACGCCAAGTGTCTCGGCGCCGATTGCGTAGAAGTAAAAGACCGCGGCCGCCGCCATCAGCGCCCCAAGCAGCATCAACGAGGCGGCATCGAAGCCCGCTATCCTCCGCATCCCGACCACGCCGCGATTCTAGAGCAGCATCGCATTTGAGACTACTATCTGGCGGCCCGAACCGGCACGGTCGGGCGGCGGCCAAATCGCGGAGGCTGGATGCAAAAGCAAATCGACGTCTGTCTGAGTTTCGACTTCGATGCGATGGCGCTGTGGATCGGCGGATTCCACGCGACTTCGCTCAGCGCGATCTCGCGCGGCGAGTTCGGCAGAGTCGGCGCTGAACGTATCCTCGCGATGCTCCGCGAGTTCGATATCCGCGCAACCTGGTTCATCCCCGGCCATACCGCCGACAGCTTTCCCGCGATCGTCGAGAAAATCGCCGCCGCCGGCCATGAGATCGGCAATCACGGCTACTCGCATGAGCGGCCGGCGAGTCCGGAAGATGATTGCCGCGGAATCGATCGCGGCTCCGAGTCGATTCGACGCATCATCGGCGTCGCGCCGCGCGGCTATCGCGCTGCGGGCGGCAGCCTCATCGAGTCGACGCTCAAGCATCTGCTGGAGCGCGGCTTCCTCTACGACAGCAGCCTGCTCGGCAACGACTTCTCGCCCTACTACTGCCGCGCGGGCGACCGCGCACAGATCGATCAGCCGTATGTGTTCGGGCGCGAGGTCGATTTAGTCGAGATCCCGTTCAGTTGGGAACTCGACGATTTTCCGGCCTTCGAGTACGTGAACACGCGCCACGGCGTCCAGCAGGGGCTCGCGTCTCCGTCGGATGTCTATGAGATTTGGGCCGGCGATTTTGACTACTTGTACAATCGCATCGGCGAAGGAGTATTCACGCTCACGATGCATCCGCAGGTGATTGGCCGCGGCCATCGGATGCTGATGCTGGAGCGGCTGATCAATCACATCCGCGAGCGCAGCGGTGTACGCTTCACGACGATGGGAGAGGTGGCGGGCATATGGAAATCGCGCCATCCGCTGGGTGAAGCTCTGTGAGCCCTCTCTAAGACTAGGAGCTGACGAGTTGCACACCGCGGGATCCGGGATTCCTCGCTCCGCAGACTCCGCCCGGAATGACATCGATGCCAAGTTGCGCGCAGTATCGTCATTCCGAGCGGAGTCTGCGGAGCGAGAGCCTGTCCTGAGTGCTGGCGAAAGAAATCCCGGCATCGCAGCCGCTCGAGCAGCAGAACTCGGAATCCCGCGAATTCCTTCTATCGCGAATATAAGAAGAGCGGCGAGTGATGGACACCCGCCGCTCTTGATCAGCGTGGCGATCGACTCGCGACTTACGCGTCGAAGTACAGCGCGAACTCGTACGGATGCGGTCGCAGCCGAACCTGGCTCACCTCGCGGGTCATCTTGTACTCGATCCACGTGTCGATCAGGTCCGACGTGAACACGTCGCCCTTGAGCAGGAACTCATGGTCGTGCTTGAGGTTGTCCAGCGACGCCTCCAGCGACGGCGGCATGCTCGGCACTTCTGCCAGCTCGGCCGGCGTCAGCGCGTAGATGTCCTTGTCGAGCGGCTGGCCCGGATCGAGCCGGCGCTGGACGCCGTCGAGACCCGCCATCAGCATCGCCGAGAAAGCCAGATACGGATTGCAGGTTGGATCGGGGAAGCGTACCTCGATGCGCTTGGCCTTGGGCGACGGCGAGTACATCGGGATGCGGATCGACGCCGAGCGGTTGCGGCTAGAGTATGCGAGGTTGATCGGCGCCTCGAAGCCCGGCACCAGCCGGCGATAGGAGTTCGTGCCGGGGTTGGTCAAGGCCGCCAGCGCCGGCGCGTGATGCAGAACGCCCGCGATATAGTGCATCGCAAGCTCCGACATTCCCGCATAGCCCGAGCCGGCGAACAGCGGCGTCTCGCCCTTCCAGATGCTCTGATGGGTGTGCATGCCGGTGCCGTTGTCGCCGAAAATCGGCTTGGGCATGAAGGTGACGGTCTTGCCGTGGCGCACCGCGACGTTCTTGCAAATGTATTTGTACCAGGTCAGCCAGTCGGCCATCTTGACCAGCGGCTGGAAGCGCATGTCGATCTCCGCCTGGCCGGCGGTCGCCACTTCATGGTGCTGCTTCTCGACGCGGATGCCGACCCGCTCCATCTCGAGCACCATCTCGGTGCGGATATCCTGCAAGCTGTCGTTGGGCGGGACCGGGAAGTAGCCTTCCTTGTTGCGCGGCTTGTAGCCGAGATTCTTGCCTTCGCGGCCGCTGTTCCAGATGCCTTCATCGGACTCGATGTAGTGGTAGCTGGAGTGCTGGTTGGTGTCGTAGCGGACGCCGTCGAAGATAAAGAACTCGGGCTCGGGACCGAAGTAGGCGGTTTCGCCGATACCGGTGGATTTGAGATAGGCCTCGGCCTTGCGCGCGATGTTGCGCGGGTCGCGCGAGTAGGGTGCCCGGGTGATCGGGTCCTCGATGTTACAGATGAGGCTGAGCGTGGGATCCTTGGTAAACGGGTCCATTACCGCCGTATCGGGGTCGGGGATCACCAGCATGTCGCTCGCATCGATCGCCTGCCAGCCGCGAATCGACGAGCCGTCGAAGCCCAAGCCTTCCTCGAAAGGCCCCTCGTCCTTGAACTCGCTGATCGGCGCGGTGAAGTGCTGCCACGTGCCGATGAGGTCGATGAACTTGAGATCGACCATCACGACGCCCTTGTCCTTGATCATTTGGAGAACTTGTTTGGGAGTCATCGAACGCGTGATCCTCCTTGCCGCATGCCGCGGCAATCTGTGCATCCTCTAGCTGCGGCGAGTGTGCCTTGGGCGGACCATCCCGATTGGGGTAACTTCAAGATTTGTGCCGTCGATAAGAACCGCTTAGGGCTTGGATTCTCCCGCTGCGATCGCTTTCTGCCACGAAACCAGCCGATGCGCAACGCCCGATAGGGGGGCACCTGCCGTTGATTTGGACATACTGCAAGGCGCTCTGATCGTCCACTGGCTCGATGCTTCAACCCCACCATCGCAGCACGAAAAAGTAGAGCGTCATCGCGGCCAATCCGAGCGGGACACCGGTCCGCGCCCACGCGCGGCTGCCGATGCCCAAGGCGCCGGCGCAAATGATGTTGGGGACGTTGCCGGGGATCAACATGCCGCCGGAGACCAGCAACGCCACGATGGCCTCGCGCGCGCGATGCGGCTCGATATCATGCACCTCGATCGCCACCAGCGTCGCATTGTCGAGCGCCGCCGACACCATATTGCCCCAGAAGATC
>JBGPUE010000100.1:0-11296 GCA_041491005.1 Binataceae bacterium (SeqCode)
TGTTTGAAGTGATCTGCATTGCAAGCAGCAAGTTTCGTCCGTGGTATGTAGGCATGTTTCTTCCGGCCGCGATCGTCCTGGGAATCGATCACTGGCTTTGCCAGCTGGCTGTGGCCGTGTCGTTGGGTGAGCTCTTCGCCTTCACCTTCATTGGCCAGCTGCACATCCTGAACTACTTCGCGATGATCGCGGCGCCATCACTTCTCGTCATCCACCGGCGTTGGCCCGAGGTTTGTGATTCCCTTCTGGGGCGATCGAGCGAAGCAGCGACCAGAGTGGCCGCGTCGGTCCCTACCGCTGTTCGACGCAGCGGCTCCAAGCCTTAGCCGCATGGCTGTGCCAACTCGCCGCCCTCTCGTCCCCATCGCTGTCGTAGGTGCGGCAATGTCGGTGACCTATGCATTGTTGATCGCTTATTCGTGGTCTGCTCCGGACGATCGCAGCTTTCCGCACCAGTTCCTCCTCGGGTCTGCGATGCTCACACTCGCCATCGTGTGTTTCAGTGGCCACACCTGCCTCAGGGAGAGTGATGTGCACCAGCGCGCGTGGCTAATCAGGTGTGGCGTGACTTTCGCGCTCTTGATGTTTGCGACGCGGCCGTTCGGATCGATCGACATTCTGCGGGCGTCGCCGTGAATCTGGACGACCCCATGCCGCGTCGCGGGCTTCCCGCTCTTGCTCTTCCCGGTCTCGGGATGTCTGCCATCTATATCGCATTGGCCATTCTCTATTCTCTGCGGCCCACCTTCAGCCGAGACTTCATCCATCAAGCGTTTCTTTGGCCGGCCGTAGGCGTCTTGATCTGGCTATTCCTAAAGACGTATTTGTTGGTGTCTCAACAGCACACAGGCTCGCTCAACTGGCTAGTCGGTTGTGCAGCCTTGTTCGCGTTAATCGCGATGCTGGTTCGGCCGTTCGATTCGAGGGATCTTTACAACTATGTGAATGTCGGTTGGCGTCAGTATCGCTACGGACTCAATCCCTATAAAAGCGTATCGGCCGATATCGCAGGATGGCAGCGCGACCCGATGTTCTCGCCTGATTGGGCGCATACTTCCAATCCATATAGCTTCCTGTTCGCCACAATCGCCCATTGGGCGTGCGCTCTGAGCGGAGGCAGCCTCGCGCGCGCCCTGCTGGTCTTCAAATCAATCAACTTGCTCGCCTGGGCCGGCACCGCTGCGCTCATCGGCGCGAGCGCGCAGGCCGGGGGCGTGCGGCGGGTCGAGCTGGCGCTGTTTGCATTCTTGTGGAACCCGCTGATCGTGCTTACTCAATTGATCGATGGCCACAATGACATCCTGATGGCGTTTTTTGTGATGTTGGCGATGTACGCGGCGCTGTCCGAGCGCTACCTGCTGGTGATTCCGGCGCTGATGGCAGCGGTGCTGATCAAGTATGTCGCAGTAGTCATGCTCCCGTTCGCTGTTGTCTTGGTCGCAAGGCGCAGGGGTCTAGGCGCCGCACTAATGAGTCTGGCGCTCGGAATGCTGTTGTTGGTCGCAATAGCTGCGCCATATCTGCCGTATCAGGGAGCGTTCTTGCTGGGTTTTCAAGGAGCGACTCTGGCGGCCAGATCCAATTCGCTCGAGTCGGTGATCTTTTACACCTATGAAGGCTTAGCCGGGGTGCTCACACCGCTCAGGGGCTCCGTGCCGCTCGTCAGCATCGCGATCAAGGCTGCCGCTTGGGCGGTCGCGCTGGGCCTGCTGTCACTGCAAGGTCTGATGTTTGTGCTCACGCCCGAGTTGTCGGCCAAGCGCTTCATCCGGGTCGCGTTGTTCTCGGCAATGGTGGTGGTGTTCGTTGGCAGCAGCAAGTTCTATTGTTGGTATGTCGCCATGTTCTACCCGGTCGCGCTGCTGCTCGAAGAGGGCGAATGGATGCGCGAGTTGATGATCGCGATCTCAGTCGTCCAGCTCTTCGGCTTGACCGCGTTGGAGGGGGCTCACGTGATCAGCGTCCTGGTAATGACGGCCGCACCGATGCTTCTTGTGGGCGTCCGCCACTGGCCCACAATCAGGGCCAACCTCGCGGGCCGCTGGCCCGATGAAGCCGTGAGCATGGGCGATACCGTGTCTTCGCACGTCGGCTCATGATCGCTCGATGACCCGCCGATTGGCGCGCCAATCGGCGACGATCTATCTATAGAGAGCACTGGTGCGCGGCACCGGCAGGAGGGCTCGATGGCGGCTCACATGATCGAGGGCGAGTGCGAGCCACGCTTTGAGCGCGTGCGGAAGGCATTCGCTGCAAACTTCGAGGCGCGTCGCGAAGTCGGCGCCGCGGTCGCAGTCACGCTCGACGGCCGACCGGTGGTCGATCTGTGGGGCGGGACGTCGGACCGAGCCGGGGCGAAACCATGGGCGCGTGACACGATTGTCAACGTCTATTCGACGACCAAGGGGCTGGTCGCGATCTGCGCGCATCGCCTGGTCGATCAGGGCCGGCTCGACCTCGACTCACCGGTCGCCCGATACTGGCCGGAGTTCGCGCAGGCCGGCAAACAGGACCTGCCGGTGCGGTTCCTGCTCAACCACAAGGCTGGGCTACCTGCAATCAAAGCCGCTCTGCCCCTCGATGCCATCTTCGACTGGAAGAGGATGACAACGATGCTCGCGGCGCACGAGCCGTGGTGGGTGCCGGGCACGCGCCACGGCTATCATGCGATGACCTATGGATGGTTGGTCGGCGAAGTGATCCGGCGCATCACTGGCAAGAGTCCCGGCCCCTACTTCAGGGAAGAGATCGCCGGCCCGCTTGGACTCGATTGTCATATCGGCCTGGATGCGAAGCATGATGTCCGGGTCGCACCGATCATTGCCGCGCCGCCTCCTCCACCCGGCGATCCCAACCCGGTCGCGGAGCTTGCAAAGGACCCTGAGTCGATGACCGCGAAGGCCATCAACAATCCTCCGGCGGTACTGATCGCCGACGTCGTCAACTCGCGCGCGTGGCGCGGCGCTGAGATTCCCGCCGCCAACGGCCATACCAATGCGCGCGCGCTGGCGCGGCTCTATGGAAGCCTCGCGCGGGGCGGCGAAATCGATGGCGTGCGAGTGTTGAGCCCGGCGGCTATCCAGCGCTGCTGGACCGAGCAGTCGCTCGGGCCCGACGCGATTCTCGGCATCTCGTCGCGCTGGAGCCTCGGCTTCATGCTCTCGCAGCCGCACTCATCACTGGGTCCGTCACCGCATAGCTTCGGCCATCCCGGAGCGGGTGGCTCGCTCGGCTATGCTGACCCCGATCGCAAGATCGGTTTCGGCTACACGATGAACCAGATGGGCACCGACATCGCGATTGACAAGCGCGCAACCGCGCTCATCGAAGCGGTCTACCAGTCGTTTTGAGAACTGGGGTGGCCTCTGCCGGCAGGCGGCAAGCGACGAGGGCCGGTTGCTTCGCAGGCGCGATGACCAAATAATCGCGCAGCAGCCATGCTGACTGGCCTGATGATAGCGGGCGCGCTGGTTCTGCTTGCGATTGTAGCGAGCGGCTTTGTCGCGCCGCGCTCAGATGGGCGCATCTTATGGCAGGAGCTATGGTTCCTCGCGCTGTTCGCGTTCGCGTGCGCGGTCAACGTGCTGGTTGCCTTGATGCGGCCAGGCGGCTTGCAGTCATCCGATCAAAGCGCTAAATCGCCGCCTCCTGCCGAAGCCGAAGTTGAGAGCAATGCCGCTCACCATCCGCACCAGCGCTTCATACCGCCCGAAGCCGATTGATGCGCGAGGCGCCATACGATCCTACGGCTCGCACTTGCCTGCCACACACGAGCATTCGGCGAGCGCGTGCGCGGCCTTCCATTCGCCGCACCATGACCTGCAGGCGCCGATGTTGTCATCGGAGCCGCTGAAATCCTTGCACTTGAGAACCGAGTTCCGCGATGGGGCGTCGGCGGCGGCACTTATGTTGTAGCTGGCGCGGTACTCAAGGCCTGCCGCCCAAACCGCGGTGGCGAGCGCCAGAAAGAACGAGCCAACGATCAAGACCTTGCGCATAAGTCCTCCAAGTGGTGCTTCAATACCAGTTTAAACACAGCTTACGAAGCGATACCAGCTTATAGCAGGGTTGAGCGCCAGCTTCACTCCATAGGCCCAGATGGTACTTCATTTCGCTCAGTGCGACGCTGGGTTCTCTCGCGGCTCGCCGTCGTTCGGCGCGCATCTGCCGCGGTAGCCAAGGCTCGTCGTCTCGAAATACCCACGCGCCGCAACTGCGTCGTACAACAAGTACGCCTTATGGTCTGCGACGTCGTAAGCTATCAGCCCGCCCCCGTACTGATACGCGCTGGCCTCACCGCCGGAGGGAATCGAGATCGCGCGCAGGCCGATCGTAAGCCCGCAGCGCACCACATCACCGCCGATGTCGCCACGCCCGTAACGAAGGCGCAGTGCCCCACTGAAGTCCATCGAATCGTCAAAGAATGCGCTCTCGAAGTATCCGAGCCCCGCGCAGCTGCCATCCAGGATGATCGTGCCCGATGGAGGCGGATTCGGTATCGCGCGCTGGATCTGCGAGAGAATCGCGACCTCGTCGCGATACGCGCTCTGCCACGATTGGGCGAGCGTGCCTAAGATGAGCGAACTGCACAAGCATAGACCAGCGATCAGGGAAGAGAAGACGTACCTCTCGAGCCTGGCGTCTCGAGGCACGGTTGCGAGCAGGCCGACGAGCCCCACTGCGGTCATTGCCGGAGCTATCGCCGCCAAGGCGTAGACCCGGTTTTGCGTGCCATTGAGCGCGAACTTCCACTCAACGTCGTGCAGGAAGAAGATGTTCGCTCCCCAGAACACGAACGGCGCCAGGATCATCAGCGCAATACATTCGCGCCGACCCGGCGGCGGGCAGCCCTCACGCGCGATGCGGCCTAGGTAAGTAAAGCTTAGGACACCTAACGCCCCCGCGGCCGCCAGCGTCATCGAAGTCGGCCCGGGTCCGCGACAAACGGTCGCCATCAGGCGCGGCAGCTCAAATCCAAACGGCCCAAAATTGAAGCGGATCGTTTCGGAGATCACATGCGCGATGACCGCGGGGAGATGGCTGAGGAACTGGAATCGGAAGTGAATCTTGGTCTGCGCGAAGAACTTGAAGGCGACCAGCGCGAGCACCGCGGCGGCAATGCTGCCGATGAACCACGGGACGGAGCCGCGCGCGGCTGATACGCCCGCTTGCGATCCATGCGCGATGCGCCTTCTCCACCATATCGCGACCGGCATCAATGCCAACACTGGCAAAGCGGCTTCGTATGCGAGCAAAGCGGCGAGCAATGACACGACGCACACCGCCTGCCAACGCAATCGATTGCGCCGATCAGGATCGGAGCCCTTCAGCCCGGCGAGCACTGCCAGATATGCGAGGCCGAGGCTCAGGTTCACTTCTGAGTTCGCGATCCAGAAGCGATCGGCGTTGTAATGCGGTGCCATCCCGTAGATGAGTGCGATGCCGAACGCGGTCAGACGCGGCACGCGGGCTTCGCTTAGAGTGAGATAGAAGATCGCAATCGCGGCTGTGAGCAGGGCTGTGTTGAGTGCGTGGTACCCGAGCGGGTGAAGGCCGAACAGCCTAGAGTCCATCGCCCAGTAGAGGATTTGGACAGGGCGCATCTCCAGCCCGCCGCCCAGCGCGTACATCGATTGAAACGACCCGATCAGCGATTGGCTCGGTGGGAACGCGAGGGCGGCGAGGAACGACCAATCGTCGAAGTAGAAGCCCAGTCCGCACGTATAGGGCACGGCGGAGATCAGCACCACGAGCGCAAGTACGGCGCAGTCGAGGGCGACCGTTTTGCGGCTAAGAGCCTCCGCCCTGGTTCCTCCCACAACCAATCCCGTCAATCCCTGAACGCATCGTGGCACCGGGCGCGGCGGTTGGGGAAGCGCGCCTGCGCTCTTGACTGTCTTCAGGCGTCGTACTTGGATACAGAATCGCAGGGTGATGGGGTTCACCGAAACCGCCTTGGAACGCTAGGGCTGATGACCCCTACCGGGCTTAAGCTCAGGTAGGGGTTTTTCGTTCCGCTCTTATCCGAGCACAGACTGGTCGCGTAAGACGCAACACGGGTCGCGGCAGCCGAATTGCCGCGCCGAGGTGTGACGGAGCAAGAGCGAATGCACAATGTCTGGCTGGTTGCCGCAACATGGATGGCGATTGCTTTCCTGGCGAGCCTGATCTCGATTCGGCTGGGGGTGTCGGTCGCGCTGGTCGAGATCACGATGGGCGTGATTGCCGGCAACACGATCGGCATCAAGACCAACGAGTGGATCAGCTTCCTGGCAACCTTCGGCGCTGTGTTGCTGACATTCCTGGCTGGCGCAGAGATCGATCCGAGGTCGCTGCGCACCCACCTGAAGGTCAGCGTTTCAATAGGGTTCCTCTCCTTTCTCGCGCCGTTCCTGGGTGCCTGGGCATTCGCCTTTTGGGTGACCGGTTGGAGCTACCATCAGTCATTGATCGCGGGCATCGCGCTCTCAACCACATCGGTCGCCGTAGTGTACGCCGTGCTGGTCGAGAATGGGCTGAGCAGCGGCGATCTGGGCAAGATGATTCTGGCCGCGTGCTTTGTTACCGACTTCGGGACCGTCCTAGCGCTTGGCGCCTTCTTCGCGGATTTCAACCGCTGGATGGTGCTCCTCGTGGCGCTGACGACATTGATGCTTTGCTGTCTGCCGCGGCTGACCCGCAGCATCATCGCGCAGCTCGGCGCGACCCGCGTCAGCGAACCTGAAGTCAAGTTCCTGTTCCTCGTTCTCTTTTGTTTGGGCGGACTCGCGACACTGGCGCGCAGCGAGGCCGTGCTACCGGCGTACTTGGCGGGACTGGTGGTCGCCGGGGTCTTCCAAAATGATCGCGTGCTGGTGCATCGGATGCGGTCGATCGCGTTCACGATGCTGACGCCGTTCTACTTCATCAAGGCGGGGCTCTACGTATCGCTCCCGGCACTGATTCCATCATTTGGGCTTGTCGTCTCGCTCCTGGGGGTCAAGATGCTGGCCAAGTTCGTGGGTGTATGGCCGCTGAGCCTGGCATTCGGGATGCCCTCGCGCGAGCGCAACTACACCACGATGTTGATGTCGACCGGTCTGACCTTCGGCACCATTTCGGCTCTGTTTGGCTTGGAGAACGGGATCATCACCCAGTCTCAGTACACAGTGCTGGTGACCGTTGTGATCTTGAGCGCGGTCGTGCCAACTTTGATCGCTGAGCGCTTCTTCCAGCCGACAAGGCTTGAAACGAGCGTCGAACAGCCGCAAGTGCGACCGAGCGCAGCGGCGGACTAGGAACTTACTGCCGGCGTATAGAAATATCGTCGTCGCCTTTGACGGCTCGGATGGTTCACGGCGCGCGCTCACGACCGCACTGGATATGGCGCGCCAGGGCGCCAAGAAGCTCACCGTCGTCTTCATCGAGGAAATGACGCGCTATCCCGGCGCTCCGAGCGAAACCAACGAAGATCGCGAGCGCGGTGACGCCACCTTCGCTCGTCTGCGCGCGGAAGCGCTTGAAGCTGGTGCGCGCAGCGGCATCGAAATCGTTGCCGAGAAGCGCGTCGGCCATCCAGCGCAAGGCCTGGTCCACTACGTCAGAGACACCCGGGCCGACCTGCTGGTGATTGGCCACAGTGGGCACTCTAGGTTGTGGGGTACATTCCTGGGAACCACGGCAGACAAGGTCGTGCGTCACGCCACGTGCTCTGTGTTGGTAGTCCGCTAGGATTGTTGTCAGCCGCGCCCCCCGCGCCCCGCGCCGATAGCGGCATACCGGAAACCAGGCCAGCCGAAGTGAGCCACGATCAGAGTCTGCCGTATTGATCGCTCGTCGCGCGACGTATATAGTTGCGCCACGGCGAATAACCGCCGACGCGCGCGTCGGATTCCGCGACGCCCCTGCCTAACCAATCAGAACCATTCGTTCGTCTTAATCGCGAACATGAATCCGCTGGTTTCTGGAGACGGAGAAGTCTTGTCTTTTTCCAAGTTTGCCCTATCACCCGAAGTGCTGCGCTCGGTTCGCGACCGCGGCCATCATGAAGCCACCTCGGTCCAGACCGGCGCCATTCCGCTGGTCCTGACCGGCCGCGACCTCGTCGCAACTGCCGTGACCGGCAGCGGCAAGACCGCCGCCTTTCTGCTGCCGCTGATCGACCGGCTCCATCGCAAGCGCACCAGCGGCATCCGCGCCCTGATACTCGCGCCGACACGCGAGCTGACGGCGCAGATCGGCCGTGAGTTCAATCTGCTGGCGCGCAATACCGGACTGCGTGCCGTCACCATCGCCGGCGGCGATTCGATGAACCGCCAGTTGCACGAGCTTCACGGCGGAGTGCAAGTAGCGATCGCATGCCCCGGACGCCTCATCGATCATCTTGAGCGCGGCACTGTCAAGCTCGATCGCATCGAGCTGGTCGTAATCGACGAAGCCGACCGTCTGCTCGACATGGGCTTTCTGCCGCAGCTGCGGCGCATCATGCGGATGGTTCCCAAGGTGCGCCAGACCCTGATGTTCTCGGCCACGATGGCCTCGGGCGTCGAGCAGATCGCGCGCGAGTTCCTCAGCAATCCGGCGCGCCTGAATGTCGGCGAAGCGTCCACGCCGCCAACCAGTATCCGGCAGGCGATTTATCCGGTGGCGGCGGATAACAAAGGCGCTGTCCTGCTCGAAATCCTCAAGCGCCGCGAGGTCGATAGCGCAATCGTCTTCGTGCGTACGAAGAGCCGCGCCGATCGCGTCGCGAAGCTGCTGGTGCGCAACCAGATCAGGGCAATCGCGATTCACGGCGATCGCTCGCAAGGCCAGCGCAACGCCGCGCTCGCGGGCTTCCGCTCGCGAACCTACCGCGTGATGGTCGCCACGGACGTCGCAGCTCGCGGACTCGATATCCCTGATGTCTCGCATGTCATCAACTACGACCTTCCCGACGTCGCCGAAAGCTACATCCATCGGATCGGCCGAACCGCAAGGATGGGCAAGCCGGGCGAAGCGCTCAGCCTGGTGACTTCTGAGGATCGCGTCGCCTTGGGACAGATTGAGCGGCTGTTGGGAAAGAAGCTCGAGCGCGAGACGGTAGCGGGGTTCGAGGCGCCGGAGATCGCGGCCGCAAGGCCGGTCACGCTGTTTCGTTCCTCGCGAGCGCGGATGCCTTCGTCGCGCATGCGGCGCCGCGCCATCTGAGCGCGTCAAGCACCGCAGGGTTCATTCGAAAAGCATACGATGATCCCCGCTGCTCGTGATGGGGACCATCGCATGCCGATCTGGAGATGTCTGGTGCGGCTCCGCTATTGCCGAAGCCCACGCCGCCGCTTGCGATCTTCGTCGGCGGCAGCGGAACTAGGGCGATGAGGGTGAGTCTCGGCGGAGGCCCGGGGAGACGGTCAGACTATCTGGCACGATCTGGCCCGGCTGCGGCCCGGGAACCATCCCCTCAAGGTCGGCGTCTTTGGCTACCGCCAAATCCGGATTGATCCGCTTTTCGGCGGCGCGTTTTACGCGACGTTGCTGCTTGACCAGCTGTTTCTGCCTGCGTGTCTGCTCTCTGCGTCGTTTTTCCAACTGGTCTCCCTTCCTGACTCGGGCCGGGGTAATCGACCCCGATTCGCTCGGGTGGCAGTTGCCAGGATTGGCCTGCGATCGCCGCAGGCTACAGGCGCTCTTATCCGATCAAAGTGAGAGGGCGGGCCTCAAGCCCGCCTCTCCATTTACCAGCGGTTGCGACCGCCGCCGCCGCCACCACCACCGCCACCGCCACTTCGGTTATTGCCGCCGAAGCTCGATTCGCGGGGCTTGGCCTCGTTCACCTTGATGTTCCGGCCCTTCAACTCGCGATCGTTGAATTGCTGGATCGCCTTGGAGGCATCCTCGGCATTCGCCATCTCGACGAAGCCGAAGCCCTTGGACTGACCGGAGAACTTGTCAGTGATCACGGCGACGCTCTGAACCTGCCCCACTTGAGAAAACAGCTCTTCAAGGTCGCTGTTGGAAACCGTGTAGGCCAGATTGCCTACATACAACTTGCTGGGCATTTGTTGCCCCTCCATTGGAATGTGCCGGGAAGCTCAGACAGAAAACCCGCGCCTATTGCCGGGTTCAGATGAAAGAAACAATCCGACCGTTAACCAGTCTACACCTTTCGAGTCCCAAATAATACGGGTCCTTGATCGGCGATTTCGCTGGAGGTTTTGGTGAGCCGTCCGGGACTCGAACCCGGGACCCTCTGATTAAAAGTCAGATGCTCTACCGGCCTGAGCTAACGGCTCACCGAGGCGAGTTGAGGAAACCAAATCTTTACAGGGGTTTATCCGCATTGGAAGAGCCCGCTGTACCCGAACTTGTGTCCATTGGACATATTCAGCCGCGAGCGACCCGGAAGTAGATGCGCCTGACCAAGGTGTAAATGACACAGATAACGGCGGACACCATTCCGACCAAGATCCTCTTCGTCGGTGTGCCACCTCCAGTGACATCGACCAAACTATTTCCCACCACGAGAATCACGAAGACGACGATTGCTAGGGTCCTCTTCTCGAGCTTACTGAGGGTGATCTCTGCCAAAGCCTTGCTCTACCTCCCTAGATTTTGGGACAGCCGCTTAACGCCGTCGCGCAGGTCCGCGTCGCTCGCGATCGCGTAACGGTTGTACATCGAGTCACTTTTCCAGCCGCCCAGAGCCTTCGCGACGGAGCGCGGCAGAACCCTGACGATATGCGATCGCGGGCTTCCACCGAACAGTTGCGCCCGTCAATCGGCGTCAATCGCGCTGCCAATAGACACCGGTCCAATCGATCCGCTTGATCTCGTCAGTAATCCCGTTCTGCGTCCGGAAATCGGACACCGCCTGGCGGCAAGCGTGCAATGCGTAATCGTCGATGATCACGAATCCGTGTCTGGATACTCGCGGGTAAAGATTCCTCAGCGCATCCATGGTCGATTCATACATGTCGCCGTCCAACCGCAACACCGCCACTGACTTGATAGGCGCGCTGGGCAGCGTCTCGCTAAACCATCCCTTCAGGAACCGCACCTGGTCATCCAGCAAGTCAAACTTGGCGAAATTTGACTGAACCTGCTCCAGCGGGACACGGAGCCAATCGAGCTTGTGGAGCCTGCTCCTGTCGTCCGCCGAATACCGCTTCGGGTCGGGCGGCGGCAGTCCCGCGAAGGAGTCGGCAAGCCAGACGATTCTGTCGGTAACGCCATGGACTTTCAGGATGGCGCGCATGAAGATCGCGGCGCCACCCCGCCAAACGCCGGTCTCCACGAAGTCGCCCGCGATGTCTTTCCTGAGTACCTCCTCACAGCAAAA
>JBGPUE010000101.1:0-11003 GCA_041491005.1 Binataceae bacterium (SeqCode)
CTGTACCTGCCCGATCGTTTCGCCGCCCGGCGTGAGGCTGGTCAGCGGCGCCTTGCGATATTCAATGTAGCTCTGGTCCTTGATCAGCTGCGGGTAGGTCTTCCCCTCCCACGAGCCGTAGAGGACCTCTTCGAGCTGCTGGTCCTCATGGAGGGCGACGCCGCCAAGGCCGCCGGCGATGATCTCGGCGGACTGGCGTGCCCGCACCATCGGGCTCGACACGATCAACTCGGGCGCCAGCATTCTGGCGGTCGGAATCGCATCTGCGACCTGCGCGCGCCCGCGTTCATCGAGTTCGATCGGCTGGCGGCCCATCACGCGCCCTTCGCGATTCCAGGCGGTCTCGCCATGGCGCATCAGGAGGACAACGCCTCTCAACTTCATTGCCCGACCGAGTCTTTCAGCCACATAGAACGGCCCCAGCGCCATAATCGCCCCTGCCTAGTTTCGATGACCCAAACCGAAAGCGGGCGCCATCGAGGCGCCCGCCGCAAGAAACATCATCGAGGCGCGCGATTATCGTCCCGGCGCGCCGGGGGACGCATGGCCGTTGGCCGCAGCCGGCGCCGCCGCCTCGTTGCCGTTATCTGCGCCCAAGCCGCAGAACATCTCGTAATCGATCAGCCCGGTTTGCGTTGGATGTTCACTGCAAACGGGGCATTCCGGATTGCGCCGCACTTTGAGCACGCGGACGTAGTCGCGATCCGCCAGCGTGTCGAAGTAGACCATCGAGCCGATCAGCGGTTTGCCAGCGCCCAGGATCAGCTTGATCGCTTCGAGCGCTTCGATCGATCCGATCAGTCCGGGCAGCACGCCGAGCACGCCTGCCTCGGCGCACGATGGCGCCATCCCCGGCGGCGGCGGCTCAGGATAGAGGCATCGGTAGCACGGCCCGCCCTTGGCCGGATGAAAGACCGTCGCATTGCCCTCGAATTGGAAGATCGCGCCATCGACCAGCGGCTTCTTCGCGAACACGCAGGCGTCGTTGATCAGGTAGCGGGTCGGAAAGTTATCGCTGCAATTGATGATCACATCGTAGGGCTTGATGATCTCCATGACGTTTTCGGAGCTCAGCCGCACGTCATGGCGGATCACTTTGACGCCGGGATTGATCGCGTTGATTGATTTCTGCGCCGATTCGGTCTTGGGCATCCCGACCCGATCGGTGGCGTGGATGATCTGGCGCTGCAGGTTGGAGAGATCGACCGTGTCGAAATCGACGTAGCCGATCGTGCCGACGCCAGCCGCTGCGAGATAGAGGCCCGAGGGCGAGCCGAGCGCGCCCGCGCCGAGCAGCAGCACCTTGGCATCGAGCAGTTTCGCCTGGCCCTTCTCGCCGACTTCGGGGATCACGAAATGGCGCGAGTAACGCGTCAGTTCATCCTCGCTGAACTTGCGATCCGCGATCCACGGGAAGCCCTTGTCCTTCCAGGCGTTGAAGCCGCCCTGCAGGTTGTAGAGGTTCTCGTAGCCGAGATCGCGCAGATTGCGTGCGGCCAGCAGCGAGCGCGTGCCGGAAGCGCATTGCAGGATTACCGGGGTCTTGCGATCGGGAACCTTCTCCTCGATGCGCAGTTCCAGGAAGCCACGTGGAATGCCGACCGCTTCGGGGATGTGGCCCTGGCGCCATTCGTCGCTCTCGCGGACGTCAACCACGACCGTGCCCGGTCGTTGGAGCATCGCGCGCGCCTCTTCGACCGAAACTTGCTTAACCTGCGCGCGGACTTCGTCGAGGATGTTCTTGGAGGTCTTTGCCATAGCTTTCACCGGGGGAGCCGCATCGGCTCATCGCTGATTGATCGTAACCATCCTTCGGCGCCGAATCATCTCCCCGTTTCCGGCTAGCCCCCAAGCATCCGATGCGATTCGAGCAATGTGCGGACGAAATTGAGCACCTGCTGAGCATGCCCGCGCGGCGTGACTTCGCTGAAGGAGCGGCGGATGCGCAGCTCGCGATCCAGTACGAACGTCGAGCGCGCCGCGTAACCCTCGCGCATCACGCCAAAGGCGCGGGTCAGCTTGCCATCCGAATCCGATAGCAGCGTGAAGCCGAGCGAATGCTTCTCACGAAACGCGCGATGCGACTGCACCGAATCGACGCTCACGCCGATTACTTCGCAATCCAGCGCCGCGAATTGATCGAGCAGATCGCGGAATTCCTGGCCCTCGACCGTGCATCCGGGCGTGTCGTCCCTGGGGTAGAAATAGACGACCAGATTGCGCCCGCGAAAGTCGTCGAGCCGCCGAATGGCGCCCGTGTGATCGGGCAACCCCAGATGGCTCAACGCCTGATCGCCCGCACGAATCTCCTCAGTGGGCGGCATGAGCCTCCGCGCCGGCGAGCGCGGCCTGCTTGCGCGTGAACTTGATTGCGGCGTTGTCGATATTGACCGAGCACAGCGAGCCGCACATCGTACATACGTTGGAGCCGGCAGCTTCGCTCTCTTCCTTGTAACGGCGCGCCTTGTCGGGATCCATCGCGAGCGCGTACATCCCTTCCCAATCCAGCGCCTTGCGATAGCGCGACATCTGATCGTTCCAGACCTTCGCACCGCGCACGCCCTTGACGAGATCGCCCGAGTGGGCCGCGATGCGGGTGGCGATCACGCCCTCGCGCACGTCGTCGATATCCGGCAGGCGCAGATGCTCAGCCGGCGTCACGTAGCACAGGAAATCAGTGCCGGCGGCGGACGCGATCGCGCCGCCGATCGCGCCGGTGATGTGATCGTAACCGGGCGCGACGTCGCAGGTCAGGGGTCCGAGCACGTAGAACGGTGCGCCGCCGCAGATCCGCTTCTGGAGCTGCACGTTGGCCACGATCTGATCGAGCGGCACATGACCCGGCCCCTCGATCATCACTTGCACGCCGGCTTCACGCGCACGCTGCGTAAGTTCGCCGAGCACGAGCAGTTCGGCGATCTGGCCGCGATCGGTCGCGTCGCCGGTAGCGCCGGGACGCAGCCCGTCGCCCAGCGAGAACGTCACGTCATGCTCGCGCAGAATCGCGCATACGTCATCGAAGCGCTCGTAGAGCGGATTCTCGCGGCCGGTATGCTCGATCCATGAGGCGAGTATCGCGCCGCCGCGCGAGACGATGCCCGTGATGCGATCGTGTCCGCGCAGCCGCTTGACGCTGTCGCGGGTCACGCCGCAATGCAGCGTCATGTAATCCACGCCTTGGCGCGCCTGCCGCTCGATCACGTCCAGGAAATGCTCCGCTTCGAGCTCCATGATCGAGTGTTCGGACGCGACCTGATAGATCGGCACGGTGCCGACCATCACCGGGCATCGCGACAGCAACTCGACGCGGATCTTGTCGAGATCGGTGCCGGTCGAGAGATCCATCATCGAATCCGCACCGAAGCGAACCGCGGTGTAGAGCTTCTCGATCTCTTCTTCGAGCAGCTGATGGAAACCCGACGCGCCGATGTTGGCGTTGACCTTGGTGCGCAGGCCCTTGCCGATGCCGATCGCGCGGAAGTCGCGATGGAGGTTGTGCGGGATGACGGCCTCGCCGGTCGCGACCAATGCGCGGATCTCGTCGGGCGCGAATCCCTCGTCTTCGGCGACCTCGCGCATCTGCTCGGTGACGATGCCTTTGCGCGCTGCTTCGATTTGCGTCATGGGCGATGCCTCTGTGGTACGAGCCGTCCCGTGGGCCGGCCGATATAATCCTCTAATATAGTGAACTCAATCGAGATCGTCGAACGGCACGCCGCGCTCGGCGCATCGATCGCGCATCAGCCGCAGGAGCCGCTGCGCGCGGGCCAGATGAACGATCGCCAGCGCGTTGCCGGCCATCACCACCATCATGGCTGCCGTCGCCCAGTACATATGACTCAACGCGTTACCGCCATGCGCGACGCCAATTCCCTTGCCGTATGCGACGAACAGCAAGGCCAGGCCGATCGCGCTTACCCCGATCGTGATCCGCGTCATCGCTACTACTTGCCAGCCGCCGTGTGCCGATCGATCGCCGGTACCGCTTCGGGTTTGGGCGGCTCACCCCAAGGATGCGGTTGCGGGCGCTGCGTATAGGTCTTGAGCTCGGGCCGCAGCGGATCGTAAACCTGCGCGTCCTGCTGCCGATACCACTCGAGCATCTCATCCATGTTGCCGTCGCGGCCCTTGCTCGCCAGCACCTCCGAGCGATGCATCAGCAGTTCCTTGGGCTCGATGAAGTCCTTGCGGTCGAAGCCCCAGATGCGCGGATGCACATAGGTGTCCATCCGGATCGCGTCGCACGGGCAGGCCTCGACGCACAGCCCGCAGTAGATGCATCGCAGCGTATCGATTTCGTAGCGCACCGGATATTTCTCGATTTGCGGATCGGGATGCTCGCCCGCCTCGATATAGATGCATTGCGCGGGGCACGCGGTCGCGCACAGGTAGCATGCGGTGCATCGCACCGAGTTGTCCTCGCGCAGCGTCAGGCGATGGCTGCCGCGGAAAGCATCGGGATAGCGTTTGCGTTCCTCGGGGTACTGCGTGGTGGCCGATGCGCGCCGATTCCTCGCCAAGCCCATCAGGTGAGCGACGTTCACTGTCAGATTGCGCAGGAAGTGATGGTTGATGATGACGAGTCCTCTGAAAATCTCCGGCAGGTAGAGCCGTTCCCAGAGGGTCATTTCCTCGCTTCGCTTCATCGATTCGATCTTGCTCCAGTTGGGGCTGGTTTGAGCGGAGCGCCTTTCGACGCTCGGCGGATCCAGAATCCCGTTAAACCAGCATTATCGGGCGAGTTCAACGGGCGTAGGAGATTAGTGGACCTCGCAAGTCCACTATAGGAGGGCGATTATCAGCGATCAAGCGCGCGCACTGCTGTCGGCGCGCCACAGCACTGTGGTCGCGAAGCCCGAGGCTTCTTTTGTCATTCCGAGCGAAGCGAGGAACCCCGGTTATCCGCGCGAAGGGCGCGTCTGTGTTAGTCGGGGCGAGGGCAGGCTCTGACACGCGATGAGAAGGTACTTCGTCTACATCCTGAGCAGTGTGTCGCGGACCCTCTACATCGGCGTGACCAACGACATCGAGCGGCGCGTGAGGGAGCACAAGCAGGGGCTCGTACCAGGGTTTGCCGCCAAGTACCGGATCAGCCGCTTGGTCTATGTCGAGGAGACCACCGACGTTCGCGCCGCCATCGCACGCGAGAAGCAAATCAAAGCGTGGCGTCGGGCGAAGAAGATCGAGCTCATCGAATCGGTGAACCCAGACTGGAAGGATCTCAGCGCGTAGCCTCAGAGCCGGGATTCCTCGCTTCGCTCGGAATGACAAGGTTAGAATCAAGCCAATGAGCAGGCTGAGAAAACATATGCCGCCGATTCACCCCGGCGAGATCTTGCGCGAGGATTTCATGAAGCCGCTGGGGCTGAGCATGAACAAGCTCGCTCTTGAACTTCGTGTACCCGTGACGCGGATCGGCGAGATCGTACATGGGCGCCGTTCGATAACCGCACACACCGCCATGCGCCTCGCGCGCTATTTCAACACGACCGCCCGCTTCTGGATGAATCTCCAGATGCTCCACGATCTGGAAGTAGCGCAAGACGAACTTGAATCGACGATCGAGCGGGAAGTCCGGCCACTCCCGCGCCGCGAAGTTGCCTAGCTTCGCGCTCAGAGGCCTTCTCAGCTCTCACCCTAGGCGCGTATACAGCCGGCGCGGATTCTCATCGAGTATTAGCCGCCGCTGCGCATCGCTGAACTCCGCCCGATCCGCCGTGTACTTCACGGTGTCGGGGAACCGCCCATCGAAATGCGGATAGTCGGACGCATACAGGATGTGCTCCGCGCCGACGCGGCTGACCACGTATGGCAGCGTCTCCTCGTCCGGATCGCATGAGACAAAGAAGTTTTCCGAGCGAATCACCTCGGATGGCTTGTGGCGCAGGAACGGTACGTACTCCGGCATCAGCTCGTAGTGCTCGTCCAGCCGCTCCATCCAAAATGGCAGCCATCCCACGCCCGCTTCGAGGAATGCGACGCGCAACTTTGGATACATCTCGAGCACGCCACCGCCGATGAAAGATGCGATCGCGCGCATCACCTCGAACGGATTGGTCGATGAATGTTGCAGGAACAGGTTGTTGGTCATCTCGAAGGTGCCAAGCCCGAAAGGGGGGCGCGCGGTGCCGCCATGGAAGCATGCGGCCAAATCCTCGGCCTGGCAGGCCTCCCAGATCGGACGGAACGCGGGATGGTCGAGCAGCTTGTCCTCCATGTGGCCCGAGAGATAGACGCCGACCGCCCACTGTTCCTTTGATACGCGGCGGATTTCCTCGGCGGCGCGCTCGGGCGCGCGCATCGGCACCACCGCGACGCCCTTGAGCCGGTTGGGATAGGTGGCGCAGTAGTCCGCCAGCCATCGATGGTAGGCGCGGATCATCGCGACTTCGAAATCGACGTCCTTGAGCGCGCAGAAGCTCGACACGATGGTCGCGAACAGCACCGCGACGTCGATCCCCTCGCGATCCATGTCCTTGATGCGCACCTGCGGGTCGAAGCCGCCGCGCGGATCGGGCGTTTCGCCATGCGGTTTGCGTCCGCTGCGCACCAGCGGCGCTTCGGGATTCGGCACGCCCAGCGGCCGGCCGGTGTTGAGCTGATGGAACATCCCGAAGAACCACTTGGCGGGACGCGTGGCCGCTTCGCGCCTCAGGTCGTCGAGCTCTGGCTTGTACTTCGCTTCGAGGTACTGGTCGTAGAGTTCGTTGGGCTCCATCACGTGCCCGTCGGCGTCGATTACCCTGATGCCCTTGAACATGGCCGTCACCTCCGACCAGTCTGATCTGTCCGACTTATCGCGCGAGCATCGAGCGAACTCAAGCGCGGCTATTGTCACTCTTCGAAGGTTCGGATCAGTCCTGTGACACCCGCAAGGAAGATCGCACTGAGCATCCAGCCCGCGACGATCTGCAGCCACAAGTAGTAACGGAGAAATGAGCCGCTGAAGTTCATCTTCTGGCCGAAGACCGCGCATTCGCCGGACACATCCGCATCCGGCCACCAATAGTGTTCCTGATGAAAATTCACGAAGGGGAGAAACACATCGAAAGAGTAGAGGAGGGGGTGCAAACGCTCATACGGGGAGTTCGCGGAGCTCGCCGGGGGCGTTTCCGGCCAAGTCGGACGCATCACGCCCGCGCGCTGCCCGATCGCGACCATCGCCCAGCCCAGCAGCACGACTGCGAGTGACCAGAGCACTGTCAGGAGCGGCTCGTGGCCGTAGCCGATGGTCGCCTTCAGGAAGCCTGCCCATGCGCGGCGGATAAAAGGCGAGTTCAGGTAACGGGCGTCCTCCTCTGCGATTAGCACGCGCACCGCTCCCTCGTCATCGCCTTGTTTGCGCAACACCCGGGCAAGTTGGCGATAGGGCTGCGGATTGAACCTCGGCATTAGAGCCAGCCATCGCAGGCGCGTTTTCGCATCGGAGTCAGACCCAAAGCCCGTGTAGGTGAAACCGTAGGGCAGCAGCTTACCCGGAGCTGGCCAACTGGCTTGGTCATCGAGGAGATAGCCGCCGATGCTGGCACCTCCGAGATCCAGCACCGCGCCGTTTTCCAGCGTCACGCTATGCCACACGAACGATTCGCGCACGGACAGGCCCTCGGCATTCAGGCCGTGCTGCTCACTCGCCTTCCCCTTGAACTTGGCATGATCGGCTGCGAAGTAGCCCCCGACGTGCGCCGTCACGAAGTTCAGCGTCCCGTCCGACTCGAAGGTATACGGATCGAATCGCGCCAAGACCACGTTGCCATTGATCGTGGCGCTGCTGGCACTGAGCGCGACGTTGTTGGGATTGGTGAAGTGCCCGGCGACGCAATTGAGGTCTCCGCCGATCGTAGAGCCGTCCAAGATCACTGCGCCGTCGGACTCGAACCCGCAGCATAACGTCAGCGACCGCTTGATTTCGGCGTCGCTGATGTCGATCGCGATCTTCTGCGACGCTTGGTAGTCGAAGAGCGCGACCTTCGAGTAATGGAAATGGCCACGGCCGAGGCTTAGCTGGCCGCCGACCTTGGCTCCTTGCAGATAGACCTCGCCCGCGGCGTGAAACTCGCCGTACTCGTGATTGTCCCATCCGAGGTCCAGGTCGCCGCGGACGTTGAGACCAGGAGCGAAGATCTCCGCAGTGTAAGTGCCATTGAGGTCGAGTTGAGGAATCTCCGTGGATTGTAGAGTCATCCGCTCGGGAATCGCGCATCGCACCATCGTGATTGCGAATGGCACGCGCACGTATGACAGGTCGAGCGGCCCTGTGATGCGGGCGCCAAGGATGCGGATGCCCTTGGGATCGACCCGCTCAATCGCGGCGTGATCAACGGTTAGCCATCGGATCAGCCCGGCGCGGATGTCGCGATCGTGCGTCCACTTGGCGGCATCCTTCGGATCGTTGGAGGAGTCGAGCGGATTCGCGCTCGGCCCCACTGCCGCCCATTCGCTGCGATTGGTGTTACTGACATCCGCGAATTCGAGCAGCGCCCGCTCCGCATGCGTGAGATTTGCAAATTCAGCGTCCGCCAGCTTTAGCAGCCCGAATTGTGAGCGAGCCGATAGTGTGGCAGGGGCCACAGATTTCGCGGCGGACGCCAGCCCGGATAGCGCCGCGAAAAAACCGAGCAACGCCGCGCATCCAAGCGTGAGTGCAAAGCGGCGTACCTGCGAGTCTCGATGTGGCAGGATCGACGTACCCTCCCCGTGGCGAAGACTAGGAACTTGGTGGCCGCACCGCAAACGCCGCGGGCGGCCATGCGGACGGCCGGCTCTTTCATAGCGGCGATGGTTCGCATACGAATGTCCGGAAACTCATGGCCACGCGAATCGCCGCACCAGCAGCAGCCTCATCGCCGGAGCCCGCCCGGCGCGGCGAAGGGCACGCAGTACTGGCGAGCTTTCTGGGCTGGACGCTCGATGCGTTCGACTTTTTCGTGCTGGTCTTCGTCGTGCCGACGGTGGCGAAAGAGTTCGGCCGGCCGATCGATCACATCGCATTCACGATCACGCTGACGCTGGCATTTCGTCCGCTGGGCGCGCTGATCTTCGGCTGGATGGCCGATCGCTACGGCCGGCGCGTGCCGCTGATGGCCTCGGTGATCCTCTTTTCGATCTTCGAAGTGGGCAGCGGGCTCGCGCCGACCTACGGCATCTTCATGCTGATGCGCGCGCTTTACGGAATCGCGATGGGCGGCGAATGGGGCGTCGGCGCGTCGCTCGCGATGGAAGCGGTGCCATCGCGCCTGCGCGGGCTGCTCTCGGGGGTGCTGCAGGAAGGCTACGCGGTCGGCTATCTGCTCGCGGCGGCGGCCTACTTCTTCGTCTTTCCGCGCTGGGGTTGGCGGCCGATGTTCTTTCTCGGCGGATTGCCGGCGCTGCTCGCGCTCTATGTGCGATCGCATGTGCCCGAATCGAAAGCGTGGGAACACCATCGTCCCGATGCGGGCGCGATCGTGCGCGCGATTCGCGCCAATCGCGGCACCTTCCTATATCTGGTGCTGCTGATGACGATGATGAGCCTGATCTCGCATGGCACGCAGGACATGTACCCGACTTTCCTCGAGCGCCAGCGGGGATTCTCGCCGCGCGCCGCCGCGACTATCGCGATCATCTACAATTTCGGCGCGCTATGCGGCGGCATCGTTTTCGGGCTGCTCTCGGATCGGCTGGGGCGGCGGCGCACGATGGTGACCGCTGTAATCCTCGCACTGCCCGTCGTGCCGCTATGGATCTACGCGACCCCGGTATGGGCGCTGACGCTCGGCGCGTTCCTGATGCAATTCATGGTGCAGGGCGCATGGGGCGTGATCCCCGCGCATCTGACGGAGCTCTCGCCGGGCGAAGTGCGCGGACTATTTCCCGGCCTCGCCTACCAGCTCGGAGTGCTGTTCGCCGCGAGTGTCGCTTACGTCGAGGCGGTGCTCGCCACGCGGATGAACTACGCCAACGCGCTCGCGCTGGTGGCGGTGACCGTGCTCATTCTGGGTGCGATAGTTATTGGACTGGGCCGCGAGCGCGCTGGCATCGATTTCCAGCAGCCCGATCTCACACCTTGAATGATCAGGACGCGGCGCTTTGCGCGCCGGACCGGTATGACTTAAGGTATTACCGGATGGCAAGACTCCGCAACACAGCAAAAGTCGCCATTTCCCTGGACTCCGAGCTTCTGGCCCGAGTCGACCGGCTCGTTCGCAGTCACGTGTTCCCAAGCCGAAGCCGGGCAGTCCAGATGGCTTTGCGTGACAAGCTCGAACGGATCGACCGCAGTCGACTAGGCCGCGAGTGTGCGAAGCTCGATCCTGAATACGAGAAATCAATTGCGGAGGAAGATCTCCCGGATCTTGGCGAATGGCCAGAATACTGAGGGGCGATGTCGTTTGGGCTGACCTCAATCCGGTCAGGGGACGCGAGCAAGCCGGCCGGCGTCCGGTCCTTGTCCTGAGCCACGATGTGTTTAATGAACGCTCCGGCACGGTCATCGCCTTGGCGGTGACGAGCCAGCCGCAACGAGCGGGATTCCCGCTCACTATGGAACTCAAAGCCCGCGGGCTACCCAAGCGATCATGGGTCAAGATGAGTCAGGTCCGCACTCTCTCCGTGGAAAGGCTTGGGGCTAGAATCGCGAGAGCGTCACCTGAACAGCTGGCCGTCATGATTGAGGGGCTAAACGAGATCATTGCCGACTGAAGCGCATGTCCACTACCGCTGAAGCTCTACTCGCGACAGGCCGAATCGACATCGCTCCGCGCCATGGTGCTTGCGAACGATCGAGAACCGAGCTGGCACGAGCGCGAATCCGAGGAATGCGATGAAGAGCGAATCCGACCGGATACTATCGGCTGTGCGCGATCTCGCGCCGAAGATCGCCGCCCACGCCAGCGAGATCGAATCCGCGCGTCGTCTTCCGATGGACCTTCTAAGCGAGTTGCGATCGATCGGGCTCTTTCGCATGCTCGTTCCGCGCAGTCATGGCGGACTTGAGATCGATTTCCCCCCGAGCGTTGAGATTCTGA
>JBGPUE010000102.1:0-10880 GCA_041491005.1 Binataceae bacterium (SeqCode)
CATCCGTAGGACGGCGCTGCCGTTTACTGGCCTGAGCACGGCGCAGCCGCTTGCCGCGCATCTCTGACCGCCAAAGAGATGAGTGCGCCTGCCGCGCGCGTCTTTCCGCGCGCATCAAAGTAACCAACCCTTGCGCGATTTCGGTTGCTCCTGATCGAGCCGTTACGCAATTGGCTCGCGCACCTCGCTTACAATGATCGTTTCCGGGAACCAACTGACGTAATGATCGCGGCAACAATCTCCGACAATGAGGCCGAACGGCTGGCCGAGCTGCGTCGCTATGCGATCCTCGACACTCCGCCCGAAGCTGACTTCGACGATCTTGCGAAGCTCGCAGCGCATATCTGCCAGGCCCCGATCGCACTCATCAGCCTGATCGACGCGCATCGACAATGGTTCAAGTCGCGCGTGGGAATCACCGCCACGCAGACACCGCGCGAGCACGCATTGTGCGCGCATGCGATCCTGCAATCCGAACCGCTGGTGGTCGAAGACGCACGCCTGGACCGGCGCTTCGCCGACAGTCCGCTGGTCAGCGGCGATCCGCTGATCGCGTTCTACGCTGGCGTTCAGCTGACAACGCCACGCGGCCTGCATCTGGGAACATTGAGCGTTATCGATCGGGTGCCGCGGCGGCTGAGCAAAGAACAGCTCGAATCGCTCAAGACGCTCGCCCGCCAGGTGATGGCGCAGCTCGAGTTGCGTCGGCAGCGCGAAGAGCTCGGGCATCGCAACGGCGATGGCGTTCAACGTCTGCCCGTACGCGAAGATCTTTTCGAAACGATCTTTAATTCCAGTCTCGATGCGATCGTGCTGCTCGACGCCGCTGAGATGCGCCATATCGATGCCAACGCTGAGTATGAGGAGCTGATCGGGTATTCGCACGACGAGTTTTTGGGGAAGACTCCGCTGGAGCTCGGACTATACGCGGAGCCCGAGCTTGTCAGGCTCGCTGCGGCCGAGGTCATGGCGGGAACCACCATTCGCAACCGTGAACTGCGTTTGCGCCGCGCTGACGGCTCGATCATTGACTGCCTGGTTTCGGCCCGCAGTATCCGGATTGAGGGCCGTCTGTCAGTCCTGGCTTTCACGCGCGACATCAGCGAGCTCAAGCGCCACGAGCAGCGGCTGCGCGAGAGCGAAAAGAAGTTCCGCAAGATCTTCGACAACTGCCCCGATGCGGTTTCGATCACCGGCCCGGACGGAAGGTATCGCGACGTCAATGAGAGGTACCTGAGCTCGACCGGGTACAGCCGCGAAGAGGCGATTGGCCGGACCTCGGGTGAGATGGGAATCTATGCCAATCGCGCCGATTTGCGGGCCGTAGTAACCGGGCTGGACGCGACCGGCCGCGTAATCAACGTCGAGACTGTGTTCCGCGCCAAGGACGGCACGCTGCTGCCGCGGCTCTACTCGGGGGTGAGAGTCGAGCTTGGCGGAGAGCAGTGCACGCTGAGTTTCACCCGCGACATCAGCGAACTCAAGCAGCACGAACAGCGGCTGCGCGAGAGCGAAGAGAAGTTCAAACGGATCTTCGACAACTGCCCCGATGCGATCACGATAACCGGCCCGGACGGCAGAATCCTCGACGTCAATGAGCGGTTCGTGCCCGCGACCGGGTATAGCCGCGAGGAAGTGATCGGGCGGACGGCGGCCGAGATCGGCATCTTTGCCGATCGCGCCGATCTGCGCGCAGTGGCGGCCGGGTTGGCCATGAGCGGCAAGATAATCAACCGCGACCTGGTGTCCCGCAGCAAGGATGGAACATTGCGGCCATGGCTCTACTCGGCGGTGACGGTTGAGCTTGGGGGGCAGAACTGTGTGCTGAACTTCTCGCGCGACATCAGCGAGCTCAAGGGCCACCAGGACCGCCTGCGCGAAAGCGAAGAGAAGTTCAAACGAATTTTCAAGCACTGTCCCGATGCCGCGGCGATCGCTGAATTGGAGACCGGCCGCTACGTCGAAGTCAACGACCGCTTCGTCACCATGAGCGGCTACCAACCTGAAGAAGTTATCGGCAAGACCCCTGCCGACTTCAGCACGTACCCTGATCCGGAACAGGTGCAGGCTTTGGCTGCACAGTTTATCGCCGAAGGTGAGGTCCATGATTCAGATTTGAGTCTCCGCACCAAGGATGGCGCGGTGGTCGTCGGCCTCATCTCAATGACCACCGTGGAGATTGGCGGCGCCAAGTATGCGCTCAGCTTTGTACGCGACATCACCGAGCGCAAACGCATCGAACAGGAGCATGCACGCCAGCAGAAGCTGCTCGAATCGGTCCTCGCCAGCATGGCCGAGGCAGTGCTGGTGCTTGATCAGAGCGGAAAGTTCATGACCAACGCCGCCGCCGATCGGATCTTCGGCGTCCGCAGCGCCGCGCCGGAATCGGCAGATGAGCCGTCCGCCAACCGCGTCTACTTCCCCGACATGGTCACGCCCATTCCGACCGGCCAGTTGCCAGTCGTGCGCGCCCTGCGCGGTGAGGAAGTCAATGAAATGGAGACCTACGTGCGGCGGCCGGGCGATGGACAGGACGTGTGGCTGAGCGTGATGGCGCGTCCGATGATCGATTCCAGCGGCCGCACGCTGGGCGCGGTCAGCGTGATGCGCGACGTCACCGAGCGCAGGCGTTTCGAGATGGAGCTGGCGGCTGCACGCGACACCGCACTGGAGGCGGCCCGCTCCAAATCGGAATTCCTCGCCAACATGAGCCACGAGATCCGGACTCCGATGAACGGGATCATCGGCATGAGCAACTTGCTGCTCGACACGCCACTGCGTCCCGATCAGCTCGAGTTTGTCCAGACCATCACCTCCTGCGGCGAGCATCTGCTGAGCCTGATCAACGACATCCTCGACTTCTCGAAGATTGAGGCCGGCAAACTCGCCTTCGAGGAGGTCGAATTCGATCTCGCCAACGCGATCGAGGAAACCGTCGAGCTGCTCGCCGAGCTGGCGCGCAAGAAAGGGCTGGAATTGGCCGGCTTCGTCCCGCCGGGCATCCCGCTGGCGCTGCGCGGCGATCCCGGCCGACTGCGTCAGGTTCTCATCAATCTCGTCAACAACGCGATCAAGTTCACCGAGCACGGCGAGGTCGTGGTGCGCGTCGCATGTTTGGAGGAGGCGCCGGAGTACGTCGTGCTAAAATTCAGAGTGACCGACACCGGCATCGGCATGCCACCCGAAGTCAGACGGCGCCTGTTCCAACCCTTTAGCCAAGGCGACGCTTCAACCACCCGCAAATACGGCGGCACCGGGCTGGGGCTCGCGATTTCCGCTCAGCTGGTCGAGGGCATGGGCGGACAGATCAGCGTCGACAGCGAACCAGGCAAGGGCTCGACCTTCTCGTTCACGGCACGGTTTCTCAGGCAGAGCGCCGATACGGTGCAGCAAGCGCCCGGTCCGCCGCCGGAGCTCGATGACGTGCGAGTGCTGCTGGTCGATGACAACACCACCAATCTCTTGATCATGCATCATCAGGTTGCCGCCTGGGGCATGCGCGATGATGCGGTACCAAGCGGGCTGGACGCGCTCGACGCGCTCCGCATCGCTGCCCAAAACGGCGACCCCTACCGCCTGGCTCTGCTGGACATGCAGATGCCAGAAATGGACGGAGTTATGTTGAGCCGCGAGATCAAATCGGATCTGAAGATCGCCTCGACCCGGTTAATCCTGATGTCATCGATGGGCCGGCGCCTGACCGACGAGCAGATGCACGCCGTCGGCATCGAGGAATTTCTCGCCAAGCCCATCAGGGGAGCGCAACTCTTGCAGTCGATCTGCGCGGTGCTGGCCGCGACGACCGTCAACGGCCTCCGGCGGGCTGCATCGCCCGCAGCCCCTGCGCCAACCGTCCCTGTCTCCCCACCACCGCGATCAGGACCGTCGGGTCCGCAGCCCAAGGCTCTGCGAATCCTGGTGGTCGAAGATCAGATCGTCAACCAGAAGCTGGCACTGCTGATGCTGCAAAAGCTCGGCTACCGGGCAGACGCCGTTGCCGACGGACGCGAAGCGGTCGAAGCGATGACGCGGTCTCCATACGACATCGTTTTCATGGATTGCCAGATGCCTGAAATGGACGGCTACCAGGCCACCCACGAGATCCGCAAGCACGAGGGCGACCGCCGCCATACCGTGATCATCGCCATGACCGCGCATGCGCTGCACGGCGATCGCGAAAAATGTCTCGACGCGGGCATGGACGACTACCTCAGTAAACCGATCCGAACCAAGGACTTACAGGACGCGATCGGGCGATGGACGGCCACGGTTGAAAAGCAGCGGCCCCAAGCCGCGCCCACCATCGCAGCCAGCAGTTCCACCTCGGCGCCCGTGCTGGATCGCGCCACCATCGCCCTGATTCGCGAGCAGCAGTCGCCGGGCGAGGCCGATCTGCTCAGCGAACTGGCCGGATTGTATCTCGCCGATCTCGGCACGCGGCTTGCCCAAATGCACGACGCGGTGGCGCGAGCGGACGACAGGCTGCTCGCCACTCTCGCGCATGCATTGAAAGGCGCCAGCGGCAGTCTGGGCGCGCTGTGCATTGTCGAGCTGTGCGCGCGGATCGAAAAGCAGCTCGCCGAGGGCGGGATTGATGGCGCTGGGAAGATAGTCGCCGATCTCGAAGCCGAATCGGTCCGCGTGCGTGAGGCCCTGCAAGCTGAGCAAGCCGCGCCATCGGCAGCAGGCGCCACTTCCAACGAATAACGCCCGGTGCGCCGCGCCGGGCCACTGCGACTGAAGAGGATTGGGTCCGCCATGCAACTACCGCAGGCCGTAGGCGATACGCTCTCGGGCAAGCGCTTTGCGCTGATCAGATTCAATCCCGCCCAGGCGCGGCGCATCAGCTCGGCGCTCGAGGAGGTCAGCGCCTTCTCGCGATCGCTCAAGCTCGACCCCGCGACGCCTGCGCCCAAGGAGCTGGCTCCGTTCGACCTTGCGATTGTGAGCGTTGCTGAAAACGCCGCACAGGGCGAAGCGCGCACCGAGGCTTTGCTGGGCAGCGGCAAGCCGGTGCTGATGATCGGCTCGCGCGAACAGTTGCTCAGTCATGGCCAGGAAACCATGGCTAACTCGACCCAGGACTTTCTGGTCGAACCGTGGGAACCCGAGGATCTCGTGCTGCGCTCGTACCGGATGCTCTCGGTGGTGGCCAAGCCGGAGCGGGAGCCGGGCGGCGGTTTGAAGGAGGCGGTCGCCGCCAGGACGAAAGTCGTAGTCGACGACGACGATCCGACTACGCTCGCGCTCGTGTCGGCCGTGCTGCGCAATCACGCGATCGATTGCGAGATCGCGCACGACGGCGGGCAGGCGCTCGAACTCGCCCGCCGGCACCATCCCGCCGCGCTCGTGCTCGACATCAACATGCCGCGGCTGGACGGCTTCGAGGTGCTGGCGTCGATTCGCAACGATTCGGAAATGCGCGCCCTGCCAGTCGTCATGCTCACCACGCGCCAGCAGGAAACCGATGTGCTTAAAGGCTTCGGCCTGGGCGCCGACGACTACGTGGTCAAGCCATTCAATCCGCTCGAGCTGGTCGCGCGTCTCAAGAGGCTGCTGCGGAGCGACAATTGAGGGTAGCGGCGTTGGTCGTGCTCGCAGCGCTCGTGCGAACGCGCGCGGCTTTGCGCTCTGGCCGACCGGCTCGGCGTGGTCAAAAGATGGACACGGCGGGCGCGTTCGATCCGCCCCGCCGCTTGGCCGCGATCACCAGCCTCGAGGAGTTGGGGGCGGCCTCAGCGCCCAAGGTCATACACGCGGCGCTTGCCGATCGCGACGAAGATGTGCGGATCGAAGCATCGCGCGCCCTGATCCGTTCGGGCGCGGACGACGACATTCGTGAGTCGCTCGCATTTGCGACTACCCAGCCGCCGCTGGTGCGGGCGGTGCTCGCAGAAGATCTCAAGCAGCACATGGAAGTGTTGTGTAAAGGTGCGATCCAGCAGCTGCTCAAATCGACCGATACGGCCCGTGTGCTGGCCACCCTGGAGATCATCGAGTCGTGGCAGCGGAGCATCACGTTGCCGGGCTTCGCCGCGTTGCTGAAGCACCCCGACGATGCGGTGCGGGCGCAGGTGTTGCGCGTGCTGCCCTACGCCGCAGGCGACGAAGACGCACGCAACGATGTCATACCGGGGCTTGAGGACGAGTCTCCGGGAGTAAGGGCGGCTGCGGCCGCAGCCGCCGCACGGATGCAGCTGAGCGCGGCGGTCAAGCCGCTGGCGCAATGCCTGCATGACCGCCGCGGCGAAGTCGCGCTCGAGGCGCTGGAGCGCTTCCGGATCGGCCGCACCGAATTGGTAACATTTTGATGGATGACTGGTTTGCGATTCTGATCCGCGCCTTTGTCCTGACCCAGGAGGGCATGCTGGTTTACGCGTTCGCGATTAACACGATCTACCTGTTCCTGATGCTGCTGGGGTATTTCGTCCTTCGCTGCGACACCGGCCGCCTGACGCGCCATGAACGCGCCGCGCTGATGAGGTCATACCTGGTGCCGGCGGTCTCGGTGCTTGCGCCCGCCTACAACGAAGCCGCGACTTACCGCGACAGCGTTCGCGCGATGCTCAAACTGCGCTACCCCGACCATGAAGTCGTGGTGATCAACGACGGCTCGGCCGATGACACCCTGCAAGTCCTGATCGAAGAGTTCCACCTCTACCGCTCCAGCCGCGCGCCTTCAGGGGCACTCGCGACCCGGCCGATCAAGGCGCTGTACGAATCGCGCGATCCGATTCGCCTGGTCGTAATCGACAAGGAAAACGGTGGTAAGGCCGATTCGCTCAACGCCGGACTCAACGTGGCGCGCGCATTTCGACGACGAACCGAGGGCGATCCGGATCCGGCGCGGCTCGACGCGGCACCTGCTCCGGCTCTACTCGATCTACGGTGCGACTGCGGCCGGACGCGGCGATGATCTTGGCGACACGCCAGCGCGGGCGCGAGAAGCGATTCGGCGTGAAGGTGAATATACGAGCTTCTCTCACGCGGGAATTTCGTCTTTCAGAAACCGCACTGAATGTCGCCGGTTTCGAGACCATCGCCAAGATGCCGCCAAAGTTGACCTTCGCGGACAAAACCAAGGCGGAGCTGGGCGATGCGTTGCGACAGGTCGAAGCGAGCTTCCGTGAGCGCTCCGGGTTCGAAGGAATTGCCATCCATTCCTATTCGAGCTACCGCGAGATGCCGGACTGAATCGACTTGACACCCATCGGTCAATTCCCCCCCTCCCCCTCGACTGAATCCTTCCTTATTGTATCCTTGTTGAAGGTTGGACAATTAAGGAGTCGATAGCACTGTTCAACTGAATTTAAGATGCTTAGACCTTGCTTGGCATATCTAGACTTGTTACATCCATTAGTGCCCTCGATTGGAGCCGACTTCCACGCGGCGGGCCATTGTTCGCGAAAGGCGTAATTGGGCAAAGTAGTGCTAAATCGGCTCATTGTGTGATGCTGACCGAGACTTCCAACCGACCGGTAGCTGTTATCGGTGCCGGGCCATACGGCCTGTCAGCAATCGCCTACCTTCGTGCCGCTGGCGTTGAAAGCAGGATCTTCGGGCACCCGATGGACTTCTGGTGCGGCCGGATGCCCGCCGGGATGTTCCTGCGCTCGTCTTGGGACGCGTCGCATATAGCGGATCCCAAGGGGGCCCTGCGGCTCGAAAACTTCATGCAAACGTGCGGCGTCAAGCTAACCAGGCCCGTACCGCTGTACGGCTTCATCCAATATGGGCGATGGTTCCAGCAGCAGGTCGCGCCGGATCTCGACCAGCGGCGTGTCGAGCAAGTCACCGCCGACGAGGACGGTTTTCGTCTCGTCCTCGAAGATAGCGAGGCCATCGAAGCGAGCCGCGTGATCGTCGCATGCGGGATTGCGCGCTTCGCGTTCCGCCCTTCCCTGTTTGCCAATTTTCCGCGAGCGCTCGTCTCGCACTCGTCGGACCATCATGATCTCAAACGGTTCAAGGGACAGCATGTAGTCGTTATCGGCGGGGGTCAGAGCGCGCTGGAGAATGCGGCGTTGCTGACCGAAAATGGCGCCCATGTCGAAGTGATCGCACGCGCGCACGCGATTAGATGGCTGAAACGAAGTGGCTGGTTGCATCGGCGTAAGGGCCTGGTACGCGAGCTGCTCTATCCGCCAACCGATGTCGGCCCGCCGGTGCTTAATCAGCTCGTGGCGCGGCCCGATCTCTTCCGGCTGATGCCGCGCACGTGGCAGGACTGGATTGCCTATCGATCGATCCGGCCGGCAGTCTCGGGATGGATCCAGCCGCGCTGCGATGGCGTGAAGATCACGACCGGCCGGTGCGTCACAGCCGCAGAGCCGGTGGGTGATCGCGTCACCATCAGGCTGGATGACTTCACTACGCGCACGGTCGATCATGTGATGCTCGCGACGGGCTTCCAGATCGATATTTCGCGGTTGCCATTTCTTGCACCAGAACTGATGCGCGAGGTGTGTTGCGCGCAGGGCTATCCGGTGCTGACGGCGGGACTCGAATCGTCGGTTCGCGGATTGCACTTCGTCGGTGCGCCCGCGGCGTGGAGCTTCGGTCCCCTGATGCGCTTCGTGTCCGGCGCCGGCTACGCATCGAGCGCGGTGACGCGTGCGATCACGCGGTCTGCGCCGGCGCACACCAATGGCAGGGGGACTTCGCATCACGAAAACTGATCAAAACGCGCCGCAGCCCTCGATGCGGCTGGTGCGCGGTGCCGCCGAACGCCCGGGTGCGCTCGTGATCGGCGGCGACTATCGGGGGTTGGGTATCGTGCGCAGTCTCGGTCGGCACGGCATCCCCGTCTGGGTGCTCACTGACGAGCATTTCATCGCGGCGATGTCCCGCTATGCCGCGCGGCATCTGCCGTGGCCGGCGCGTAGCGAAGCGGATCAGCTCCAGCATTTGCTCCGCCTCTGTGCCGAGCATCGGCTCGCGGGCTGGATGCTGTTTCCCACCGGCGATGAAGCTGCAGTGCTCATCGCACGCCATCACAAGACGCTCGCCGAGAGCTTCCGGCTGACCACGCCGCCGTGGGAGATGATGCGCCGCGCCTACGACAAGCGGCAGACTTACCGGCTGGCGGCCGAACTCGGCATGCCCTATCCGTGGACGCGCTATCCGCGCAGCCGCGAGGAGGTTGCGGCGCTGGATTGCGCATTTCCCGTAATCCTCAAGCCGGCCTTCAAGAGCGACCCCAATCGGTTCACCAACGATAAGGCATGGCTGGTCAGTAGCCGCGAAGAACTGCTGGCGCTTTACGACCAGGCGTTGTCGTTCGTCGATCCCGATGTTGTGATGATACAGGAGCTGATCCCGGGCGGCGGCGAGGCCCAGTTCTCTTATGCGGCGCTATGCAATGACGGCCGCGTAGCGGCCTCGCTGGTTGCGCGCCGCTGGCGCCAGTACCCGCTCGATTTCGGGCGCTCGAGCTCATACGTCGAAACCGTCGAGCTACCCGCAGTCGAGGAATTGTCGCGCCGGCTGCTCGCGGCAATTCGCTTCAACGGCCTGATCGAGGTCGAGTTCAAGCGCGACCCGCGCGATGGACGTTTCAAGTTGCTCGACCTCAACGCGCGCATCTGGGGATGGCACACGCTGGGCGCACGCGCCGGCGTCGATTTTCCGTGGCTGCTGTGGCGCATGACGATGGGCGAGACGATCAGTGAAGTTCGTGCGCGCGCCGGCGTGCGATGGGTCCGCATGGTCACTGATCTGCCGGCAGTATTCAAGGCGATGCGCCGCGGAATCCTGTCGCCCGCCGCCTATCTTCGCTCGTTGCGGGGACCGATCGAGTTCGCGATTTTCTCGGCTTCCGATCCGATGCCCGGCTTGCTGGAAGTGCCAATCCTCTCGATGCTTGCGGTCAAACGCAGCCTGTACACCAGCGAAGGACGCCACAGCCCCGCCGAGCAGGGCGTACGCCGCCTCAAGCAATCGGGTTAAGCACCGGGCGGTGCCTGTTACAGCGAGGCGTAGACCGCGTCGATTAGTGCGGTCGCGCGCGGATCGATCAATATTCCCGATCCCATCCGGTTCATCGTGTAGCCGAAGCCGATCCTGGCATCGCAGTCGGCATAGCCGAGCGAGCCGCCAGCGCCCGGATGTCCAAAGGCATGTTGGTTGGGGCTGAAACCCGCGCCCGGCTCCGGTTGCGACATCATGAAACCCAGCGAGAAGCGGGTGGACAGGACTAGCAGCGCGTCGGGGCCGCGCGACTGCTCAATCGAGCATCGCGCGATCGCCTCGCTGCCCATCACGCGCACGCCGTCCAGCTCGCCGCCGCGCGCCAGCGCCCCGTAAAGCCGCGCCAATGCGCGTGCGGTCGTATGGCCATTGGCCGCGGGAATCTCCGCGCCCCGCCACGGGCGAGTGTTGGCTATGCCCAGCGGCATGACCGGATTGTTGAAGGCTTTGGCCAGCATCGATTCGGGGTTCTTCGCGATATCGGCGAACAAGTTGGGCTGGCCGGGCGCCGGCGCTGGAGCTGCGATCATCGGAGCGACTCGATGGTCGTGCTTCTCATCCAGCCCGATATGGCAGTCCAGTCCAAGCGGACCCGCAAGCTCATCGCGGAAATAGATGCCGGGAGTCTTGCCGGTGATGCGGTGAATGACTTCACCGACCAGCCAGCCGTAGGTCAGCGCATGGTAACCATGCTGTGTGCCCGGCTGCCACCATGGCTCCTGCGCCGCCAGCGCCGTGACCATCGCGTCCCAGCTGAATAGCGCCTCGGGCGGAAGGGGATTTTTCACCGCAGGCAGTCCCGCGCGATGGCTCAACAGAAAACGCACCGGCAGATCTTTCTTGCCGGCTTGCGCGAACTCGGGCCAGTAGCGCGCGACCGGAGCGTCGAAATCGAGTTTGCCCTGATCGGC
>JBGPUE010000103.1:0-10418 GCA_041491005.1 Binataceae bacterium (SeqCode)
ATGCGGCTGGCGATGGTCCGGATCGAGGGCGCCGACGCGCGCAAGGTCGAAGCCATAGCCGGCGACGTCGCCGCTTCGCTCGCCCGCGCGGCCGACCTCGCCTCGATGCGCGTGCTCGGTCCTGCGCCGGCGCCGATCGAACGCATTCGCAATCGTTTTCGATGGCAAGTGATCGTCAAGGCGCGTGCGCTGCCTGCGATGCGGACGGCGCTGGCCGCGATGCGCACCGCAGTGGCGGCTCGCGCGCAAGCCGGCGCAGTGCATGTGATGATCGACATCGATCCGGTCAACATGATGTAGGCGGGCTGCGAGCACAGACGCGCTTTCGACCCAGGCCGCGCTTTGATAGCTTTTCGCTGAGACATCCGCTTCGATGGCCCTGCTCAGAATCCGGAAATTCCCCGACGACGCGCTCAAGAAGCCTGCCAACGCCGTCGAGAATATCGACGGCGAGCTCAACTCGCTCGTTGAGAGCATGGCGCAGACGATGTACGCCGCGCCGGGTGTCGGCCTTGCCGCGCCGCAGGTCGGCGAGGCGCGCCGCGTGATCGTGCTCGACACCGACCATGAAAGCCCGGGCAAGCATTTGCTCAAGCTGATCAACCCGCGCATCGTCGAAAGCGAGGGCTCGATCGTGTGGGAAGAAGGCTGCCTGTCGGTGATCGATTACAGCGCCGAGGTCAAACGCGCCGCCCGTGTGCTGGTGCGCGCATGGACGCCGGAGCAGAAGGAGATCGAGATCGAAGGAACCGAGCTGCTCGCGGTCGCCCTCCAGCATGAGATCGACCATCTCGACGGCAAGCTGTTCATCGACCGCATCAGCCGCATCAAGCGCGAGCTCTACCGGCGCAAGCTGCACAAGCTGATCAAAGAGGGCAAGGCCGATGAGCGCCGGCCCGCCGCCACCCGCATCTAGAGTGTCGTCATCGTCGCGCATGTACCTTGCTCGACTCTGTGCAACTCCAGTCTTGTCATCCTGAGCGCAGCGAAGAGCTTGCCCTGAGACTCCTCTTGCCGAAGGGAGCTACGCGGAGCGATTTGACTGGAAGCCCTATGCAGACGGCAGAAGATCGCTTCGCGTAGATTCTTCGACTTCGCTCAGAATGACAAGGTACAGACGCGGCGCCGGGCGTTTTGCGAGAGTCACTAGTGGGAAATCACGCTAGCCCCGCCGCGACGCCGCTTCGAATTGTCTTCATGGGTACGCCCGCGCTCGCAGCGCACATCCTAGAGCGCCTGGCAGCGGCTTCTGGAGCCCGCTTCCAAGTGATCGGCGTCGTGACGCGCGCGGATCAGCGGCGCGGCAGGGGGCTCAGGCTCGAACCCTCCGGGGTCGGGGCAACCGCGGCCCGGCTTGGAATCCCGGTCCTCAAGCCCGCGAAAATTCTCACCCGCGAGTTCCTCGATCAACTCCATGCGATGCGCCCCGATCTGCTGGTCGTCGCGGCCTACCGCCGCATCCTGCCCAAATCTGTGCTCGACGCGCCGCGCCTGATGCCGATCAACGTGCATGCGTCGTTGCTGCCGCGCCATCGGGGAGCCGCGCCGATCGAGGCGGCGATCCTCGATGGCGATGCCGTAACCGGCGTTACCATCATGCGCGTGACGGAGCAGATGGACGCGGGGCCGATACTGCTGCAGCGCGAAATTGCGATCGCATCCGATGAGACGCAGGCCACGTTGAAGGACAAGCTCGCCGAACTCGGCGCGGATGCGCTGATCGAAGCGATCGAGATGTTGATCCGCGGCGAGTTGCGCGAAGCGCCGCAGGATGACCGCAGCGCGACGTACACCAAGCCGGTCAAGAAGGAAGATGCGGTAATCGATTGGAGCGGCGATGCCGTTCGAATCGAGCGGATGACACGCGCATACGATCCATGGCCAATCGCGCGTACGAAGTTTCGCGGCGAGGATTTGATGATTTGGCGCGCTCGCGTCGCCGCGGATGCCGCCGGCAGCGAACCGCCGGGCACAATCATCGAACTGACCCCGACGCCGATCGTGCGATGTGGCATCGGCGCGCTGGAGATGCTCGAAGTGCAGGCGCCCGGCCGCAAGCGGATGGCCGCGGCCGACTTCATGCGCGGCAAACGCACCGCGGTGGGCGATCGCCTCGGCAGCTGACGCATCGCGATGTTCTTTGCCGTGGCGCAATGGTCGGCTAGTGTCTGATACCGATGGACGTGACCGACAAGATTGCACCCTCGCTGCTATCCGCCGACTTCGCGCGGATGGGCGAGGAAGTCCGCAAGGTCGAGGCGGCGGGCGCCGACCTGCTCCATTTCGACGTGATGGACGGCCATTTCGTGCCCAACATCTCGATGGGCCTGCCGGTGCTGCAATCGCTGCGCAAGATCACGCGGCTGCCGCTGGACGCCCATCTGATGATCGAAAATCCTGAGCGCTGGATCGACCTTTTCGCCCGCACCGGGGCCGATTCGATCTCGGTGCACGCCGAAGCATGCGAGGATCTGCGCGCGATCGCGCGCCAGATCCGCGATGCGGGCGCAAAGGCATCGATTGGGATCAAGCCCGAGACCGACTCCGACGTGGTGCTCGCCGTCGCCGATCGGCTCGACATGATCTTGGTGATGAGCGTGCATCCGGGATTCGGCGGACAGGAGTTCATCCCCGCCGCGTTGGAGAAGCTGCGCTACATCCGCAAGGAGCTGGATCGCCGCGGGCTCAGCCATGTCGATGTCGAAATCGATGGCGGCGTGAAGCTCGACAATATCGCGGAGGTGAAGGCGGCGGGCGCCAACGTCTTCGTCTCGGGCAGCGGCATCTTCGGCAACGGCGACTATCGCGTGATCATGGCCGCCATGCGCGAGAAGATCGTCCGCGCGCGCTAAGCCTGTGGTGGTTCGCCTCGGATGCGATGGCGATGCTATAAGAGCGGTTCGGTCCGGGTCGGAATAACGGGGTGTAGCTCAGCCTGGTAGAGCACTGCGTTCGGGACGCAGGGGTCGCTGGTTCAAATCCAGTCACCCCGACCATCTGAAGAGGGCCCGCTTTTGGCGATCGCCATTGCCATCGTCTCCTACTTGATCGGCTCGATTCCGGTGGGTGTGCTGGTCGGCCGCGCGCGCGGATTCGATCCGCGTGGGGTCGGCTCCGGCAATGTCGGAATGACCAACGTCGCGCGCGCGGGCGGCCGCAATGCCGCGGCGATCACGTTGGCAGGCGATATCCTCAAGGGCCTGACTCCGGTGCTGATCGCGCGCGGCGCGGGGCTGAGCGCCCGCTGGATTGCGATCAGCGCACTCGCCGCATTCCTTGGCGCGCTTTATTCGGTCTTCATCCGGTTCGAGGGCGGCAAAGGCGGCGCGAGTGGGGTCGGCGTATGGCTCGGTCTCTCGCCGGTCGCGCTGGTCGCACCGATGCTCGTCTTCGCGATATTGCTTGCGGCACGGCGCATCGTCTCGCTGGCTTCGCTGGGCGCGGCGATCGTGTTGCCGATCTCCGCAGTTGCGATGGGACTGCCGCGGAGTTATGACGCAGCCGCAATCCTGATGGCCGCGCTGGTCTTTTGGCGCCATCGGAGCAATATCCAGCGGCTTATGCGCGGCGAAGAGAGCCGCATCGATTCAAGCGGCGGCGGGAGCGAGCCGACCGGCTGATGCGCGCAAACTATGCGCTCGCTCAGTTGATAGGCACGATCAGCGCCGGATCGCCCTCTCTTCTTGCGGACAAGCTGGCATCGGGATTGCTGCGATTTGGACGATAAGCCGGAATCGGACGGCCAAAATAGATTCGAAGCCGCGTCGCCGCCGCGCTATAGTGAACCCGCGCCGCGCGCTTTGCTGAAAAAGCGCGGCTCAGTCTTCCGGGTCGGGTGGGCCGTCGAGGACGATATGAAAAAGGTCGAGGCGATCATCAAGCCGTTCAAACTTGACGAGGTCAAAGAGGCGCTGTCGAGCATCGGCGTCCAGGGCCTCACCGTCAGCGAGGTCAAGGGCTTTGGGCGCCAGAAGGGCCACACCGAACTTTATCGCGGCGCCGAGTATGTGGTGGACTTCCTGCCCAAGGTCAAGCTTGAGATCGTGGTGGCCGATGAACTCGCGGCGCAGGTCGTGGAAACCATCGAGCGGTCGGCGCGCACCGGCCGCATCGGCGACGGCAAGATCTTCGTGATGCCGATGGAGGATGTCGTGCGCATCCGCACCGGCGAACGCGGCAGCAGCGCGATCTAGGCGGCTTTCGTCATTTCGTCATTCTGAGCCCTTCGACTGCGCTGAGGGTAAACTCGGCGAAGAATCCCGGATCAGTGATTCCATTGACCGCCGTCAGGACCGAACTTCGCTTCGCAGCATCAGCGACGCTCCGATCGTGCGCGCATCTCACCCTCACCCTACCCTCTCCCTCAAGGGAGAGGGCTGAAGAGAGGACCTGCGGCCTGACCGTCGCGCCTCCGCCGATCAATTCGGGCGGGAGCCGTTCTTTGGCGTCCCCACACCGCGCGCGAAGTCCCAGCGATTGCCGCGTTTGAACTCGCGGAAGATCCGCCGCGCCACGACCATCCGATGCACTTCGTCCGGGCCGTCATAGATGCGGGCGAAGCGCGCATGGCGATACATCCGCGCCAGCGGCGTGTCCTCGGAAACGCCCATGGCGCCATGCACCTGGATCGCGCGATCGATCACGTCGTGCAGCACCTTCGCGCCCCAGAACTTGATGAGCGAGATCTCGACGCGCGCCTGGTCACCTGAATCGATCTTGCGGGCCGCATCGATTGTCAGCAGCCGCGCCGCCTGAATCTCGGCGGCTGAATCAGCGATCCAGTTCTGGATGGTCTGCTTCTCGGCGAGCGCGCTGCCGAACGCCTGGCGATTGAGCGCCCGATCGCACATCAGCTCGAAGGCGCGCTGGGCCTGCCCCAGCCATCGCATGCAATGGTAGATGCGCCCCGGGCCCAGCCGCTCTTGCGCGATCTGGAAGGCCTTGCCGCGCGGTCCGAGCAGATTGGTCAGCGGCACGCGCACGTTGTTGTAGCGCACCTCGCAATGGCCGCCCGCGGTCTCGCCCATCACCGGCACCACGCGCACGATCTCGAAGCCGGGCGTGTCGGTGGGCACGATGATCATGCTGAAGCGTTCATGCACCGGCGCATTGGGCTCCGTCACGCACATCACGGTCGCGAACGCCGCGCGGTTGGCGCCGCTGGTGAACCATTTGTGCCCGTTGAGCACCCAGTAATCGCCGTCCTGCTCGGCATGCGTGCGCAGTCCGGTCGGATCGGCGCCGGAGACTTCCGGCTCGGTCATCGAGAAGCACGGATAGATGTCACCGTTGACCAGCGGCATCAGGTAGCGCTTGCGCTGATCGGGATGCGCATAGAGGTTGAGCATCGTCGCGTCCTGGGCAGAATGCGTGCCCAGTCCGGCGATCGCATACTCGCTGCGGCCGACGATCTCGTTGACGTAGACGTAAGGCATGAACGGGAGGCCGCCGCCGCCGACATCCTTGGGCAATCCGAGCGCCCACAGGCCCTGCTTTTTCGCTTCGGCCTGAATCGAGCGCATCAGGCGGCCGGCGCTATCGTCGCCGGCATCCAGCGCGCGCTCGTTGGGATAGATGTGCTCGCTGATGAAGTTGGCGACGCGTTCGCGCAGATTGCGGACTTCGGGGGTGAGATCGTCGATCACGTTGCACCTCGCATCCGACGGGGATTCATTGGATTGCTTAGCGCGCCAGTGAGGATGGCGGCAAGCGCAGACTCATCAACAGCCAACGCCGGCCCACCCGCAGGCCCCGCTACTCTGAGAGGGGCGCGCCACGCGAGAACACGCCCTGTCCGTTTACGAGTCGCGGCTCGCCTGCTCGATCAATGCTCGACGCACTCCAACGCGGAGCGGAACGCTGGGTGAATGACGAAGCATCCGGACTCGTTCTCAATCGGAGCCATTACCTTGGTCAGTTCGTAACGCTCCTCGTAAGCGTAACGTGCGCGATCGCTCGGACTTCTCTGAACACCGAGGAAGCCAAACCAAACCAAGAGATCCAGGACGGCTACAATTGAGCCTTCGCTGAAGCCCGCCCCTTTCAGAGCCGAGAGAGCCGCTTCCCGCGATAGATTGATAGGGCTTGCCAAGAATGGATAGAGCGCGTTCCGCACGTCTGGATAGACAGCGCGCAGTTCGCTCTCGATCATGTACAGCATATCCTGAGAATAGGTCTCTTCGGCTTTGAGGATATCTCCTTCGAGTATCCGAGAATGCGACCGATTTATCGCCACCTCAAGAGATTTCTGTAGGAACAAGAGCAAGTCGCGAGGCCGCCTAAGAGTGCGATCCATCATGTACTGAAACGAGTCTTCGGCTCCGACATTGATGTCGCAGATTGCCCGCCAGATTTCATCGAACTGACCGCTTGGGAAGTTGTCCGATGAGCAAACGCGAAGGCGCACCATCTCCTTGAACAGCTCAGTATCGTTCCAGTCGAGCGTGATTGCAGTGTCCTTTCCCTGGTCAGACGTAGAAGCGATAAGAGGAACATGAAGATCGCTGCGCATAAAGACGATTGGATGAAACCCTACCCCGCGCCCAGCCAACTGCTGTTCTAGTTTCGCGCTCGCATCGATGAAGCTTCGGATGATCATGATATCCTCTGCACCCGCTCCTCGCACTGGCCACGCTCGGTCCAAGCTGTCTACGAGCAGCCATACGTGTTGCTTCTCTTGCAAGTACTCGGCTACCGCAAGACCAAGCGTTGGAATGTCGTCCTTGAAGAGCACGGTGGTGACGTCGCTAGCGCTCATCACATCCGACGTTTTGCCGTACCTCTCGGCGAGCGAGTCCACGAGGGAAGTGAGACGCTCAGAGAACTCTGTCACCTGACTAGACGAGTGACTGCGGTAGATCTGTTCGAGGTTCTCGAAGCGTATACGCCGTCTCTCGTCCTTCTGTGCCCAAGAATAGTCTTGGTCAAGCACGCGCTGGGTAATCTCGCAGAGAAGGAGATAGTTCCAGAATGCGGTCATCGTGTGCTCTCTCAAGGCTGGGGAGAGGTGGGAGAGGATTACTTCTCGAAACAGTTTGAACTGAGAGGTCTCGGGCTTTAGAGCGAGCACCATGTTCGAGTATCCACTCGGCAGCGAATCTTGTAGGGCGTAGAAGATGGCGGTCTTTCCTGTGCCCTTTCGACCGACGACAAGCCTCGCGTGGCCCTGCCTCGCTTGAACGAACTGACCTGTTCTTACGAAGTAAGACCTCAATCCTTGAACTTCGTTCTCTGCGACGGTGTCACCCAAATCGAGGCGGGCCAGGAGATAGTCGCTAGACGTCGTGGACCGAAGGCTGGCTGTCTGTATTCGCCGGTAGAGATCGATGATCAGCGGCTCTACGAGCTTTGGAACCTGCGTCGGGGTGTCGTATGACACGACCACGTCCCGGTAATCGATTGGAGACACGGTTTTCCCCTCTTGGAGCAATAGAACCCTCTTGCCGGAAGCCATCGCGATGCCCGCGGCCAACGCGCAGCGCGCATTGTGCGCGAGATGACCCTGCCTCTGCTCGCTCAAGAGGTGCGCTACGATGCCACGGGAGGTTGCTACTCTCTTTCGGACTTCATGCAGCGAGAGTCGTGGCGTTTCGTGAGCGTCATAGTAGCTGACGGTTAGATTCGACTTCCTTACCGTAGCCATCAGTCGAATTGTGCCTTCGCTGTCTATAGGATCCTTCAACACATAAAGAGTCGACTCATGACCCGGGCTGACCGTCGGTTCGTTTTGGGTGGCAGGGAGGACCAGAGAAGAGAGGCGTTGATACAACACTTGCGAGTTTTGGAAGTCCAAGTAGGTCAGGGTGTCGAAGAGCCCGAAGTCTTCGAAAACCTGCTTGTCTTGGATGAACGTAGTGTCTCGAATTGGAATCACGGGTACTTTCAAACCGATCGCGAATCCGATCTCAAACAACAGGTTGAAATTTAGGGTCGTCACGTCGGCAACGACCAGGTCGGCAAATCGGGTGTGCTTGCAGATCGTGCAGAAGATCGTCGATCCAGCCTCTTGGATATCCCTCCAGGTCAGCCATTTCTGGCTCGAACTTCTGGAGCGCAAGAGTTCGACAGCAGCCTCGATCGTCGCTGCGATTGTTGGTGGGTGGGCGGGATAGAGGACTAGGCCGTGAATCGGCGGGATGCCGTCGAACCGTTGGTCACAAGGCCCAGACGCATACTCACAGAAAAGAGGCGGGTGCCGCAGTTCCGAACTTTCAGACATCTTCGCGCCTCGCGACGGAACAATAAGGATGCATACGGATTGCTTAGCGCGCAGACGCATGACGGGCAAGCTGTTTGATCATTAACTCGCCTTTGTGTTCACCTCTTAGCGCTGCGATGCCACGCGCTGAGCGCAGCGAAAGATCTCGAGGCTAGGGATTGCTCGCTAGGCCCTGAACGGAACACAAGCGAGTCTCGAACGAAATTGCAGTCCAACGAAGGGCAATTCGATGGGAAGCAGCCCTCTGCTTCTAGCTCACATTCTCCTTCGCGGCGAAGCCCTGGACGCCCTTGTTGGGGCCGTCGGTCACTTCGACCATCGCACCCTGATCGTCGGTCGAGATGATTCGTACCGGCGTGTTGTTGTCGACCTCGCGGGTCGCCATGCTCTCGCCCATCCCGCCCAGCATCGCCATCGGGCCGCCTTCCTTCTTAAGGCCCTTGATCTTCATGTAGGTCGCCTCGTTGGGATAGAGCTTCACTGTGTGGTCGTCGCCGCGGGCGACCAGCTTGTGGCCGCATCCCGCCAGAACCGCGATCGCTACCGCCGCAAGAACAGCCGCGCTCAGCTTGCTTACTCTCATGGCCTTCTCCCTTCTCCGCTCCGATCGCGAGCATCTTAGCCCCGATGCGGGAGCGGGCGAAGCGTGCAAAAACGCGAAATTGCCGCGAATTTCCACGCATGGTAGCCTCGACACCTCGTTCTTGGGCATCCTTTGACTGCATCTGATTCCCGAATGAAGCGCGCGCGATGAGAATCGGCCTCATCTCCGACACCCACATCCCCGAGGCCTGCGAGCATCTGCCGGCACGCGTCTTCGAGGTCTTTCGCGGCGTCGATCTCGTGATGCATGCGGGCGACGTTTACCTCAATCGCGTGCTCGATGAATTGGCGGAAATCGCGCCGGTGATCGCGGCGCTGGGCAATGGCGATGAGGGGCTGGATGGCCATCGCCACCGCCTTGACGCCACTGACGAGCGCGTCCGCGAGGCTCATCTGATCGAAATCGAAGGTGTGCGGATCGGGCTGGCGCATGCGATCCCCACGCCGGATGAAACATCCGAAGAAGTATTCCAGCGCGCGATGCTTGAATGCTTCGGCGGTCCGGTCGACGTACTGGTGCAAGGCCACAGCCATATCGAGGGTACGGTACGCTTCGGCGCGACGCTGGTAGTGAATCCGGGCAGTGCGACGCTGCCGCGCAATCTTGAAGGCGTGCCCGGTACCGTCGGAATCCTCGAAATCGCGCGCGATGGGCGGGTTTCATTCGAGATTATTCAGCTCGGCGATTGATCGCGGGCATAGCGGAATCGCATCAGGCACAGGAGGAATTCTTGTCTTCGGAGCAGGCCGAATCGGGCGCCAAGCGCGCGGTCACGATGGAAAAGCTGGTCAATCTCTGCAAGCGGCGGGGGTTGGTCTTCCAGTCGAGCGAGATTTACGGCGGTCTGGCCTCGACCTACGACTACGGACCGCTCGGCGTCGAGCTCAAGCGCAATATCCGGGAGGCGTGGTGGCGCGAGATGGTGCAGCGGCGGCCCGACGTGATCGGGCTGGAGCCGGCGATCCTGATGCATCCGCGCACCTGGGAAGCCTCGGGCCATCTACAGAACTTCAATGACCCGATGGTGGACTGCAAGCAATGCAAGCTGCGCTTCCGCGCCGATCACGTCGAGGGGCCGCGCTGTCCCGAATGCGGCGGCGAGTTGACCGGAGCGCGCCAGTTCAACCTGATGCTCAAGACCTTCCTCGGTCCGGTGGAAGACACCGCAAGCACGGTCTACATGCGGCCCGAGACCGCACAGGGGATGTTCGTCAACTTCGCCAATGTGGTCGATACGCAGCGCGTCAAACTGCCCTTCGGGATCGCGAATATCGGCAAGGCGTTCCGCAACGAGATCACGCCGGGCAACTTCATTTTTCGCACTCGCGAGTTCGAGCAGATGGAGATGGAATTCTTCATCAGGCCAGATGAGGCCGAGGAGGCGCGCTGGTTCGATTTCTGGGTCGACTACCGCTTGGGCTGGTTCATCAAATACGGCATCAAGCGCGAACATCTGAAGCTCCGGCCGCATGCGAAGGATGAGCTCTCGCACTATTCACGCGGCACCACTGACATCGAGTACCTGTATCCGTTCGGATGGGGCGAGCTCGAAGGTATCGCCAAGCGCGGCAGCTACGATCTCGATCAGCACGCGAA
>JBGPUE010000104.1:0-10140 GCA_041491005.1 Binataceae bacterium (SeqCode)
CGAGGGCTTCGTCGCACAGTCCACTGGCGACGGAATCTTCGCGCTGTTCGGGGCGCCGGTGGCGCACGAGGACCATCCACAGCGCGCGCTGTACGCGGCATTGCGGATGCAGGAAGAGATCCGGCGCTACTCGGATCGGCTGCGGACCGAGGGGCGCCAGCCGCTCCAGGCCCGCGTCGGCGTGAATACCGGAGAAGTGGTGATGCGCTCGGTGAGCACCGGCGAGCACGCGGAGTACGTGCCAGTCGGGCATGCGACCAGTCTCGCCGCGCGGATGCAGGTGCTGGCGCCGATCGGGTCGATTGCGATTACGGCGACCACGCAGCGGCTGGTGGAGGGGTACTTCGCGCTGAAGGCGCTGGGACCGACCAAGGTCAAAGGCGTCACCGAGCCGGTCAACGTATATGAGGTGACGGGGCTGGGGCCGCTGCGAACGCGATTGCAACGCTCAGTCGGTCGCGGTTTGTCGAAGTTCGTTGGCCGGCAGGCGGAGATGGAGTCGCTCAAACGCGCGGCGGAGCAGGCGAAGGCTGGGCACGGGCAGATCGTGGCCGCGATGGCGGAGGCGGGAGTCGGCAAGTCGCGGTTGTTGTTCGAGTTCAAGGTGACGACACAATCGGGCTGGATGGTGCTGGAAACCTTCTCGGTTTCGCACGGCAAGGCCAGCGCCTATCTGCCGGTCATCGACCTTCTCCATGGCTATTTCGAGATCAAGTCCGAGGACGATCGGCGCAAGCGGCGCGAGAAGGTTACGGGGAGAGTGTTGGCGCTCGACCGCGCGCTGGAGGATACGCTGCCCTATCTGTTCGCCTTGCTCGGTCTGGTCGAAGCCGAGGATCCGCTGGCGCAAATGGACGCGCAGGTGAAGAAGCGACGCTCGCTCGATGCGATCAAGCGTGTCGTGCTGCGCGAGTCGCTGAATCAGCCGCTGATGGTGATCTTCGAAGACCTCCACTGGATCGACGAGGAGACCCAGGCGCTGCTGAATCTGCTCGCCGACTCGATCGGCACCTCGCGCATCCTGATGCTGGTGAACTATCGGCCCGAGTATTCGCATCAGTGGGGCAGCAAGACCTACTACACCCAGCTCCGCCTCGATCCGCTGGGCCGCGAGAGCGCCGACGAGATGCTGACCACGCTTCTAGGCGACAACGTTGAACTCGCTCCGCTGCGCCGCCTCATCATCGAACGCACCGAGGGCAACCCGTTCTTCATGGAAGAAACGGTGCAGGTGTTGCTCGACGAAGGTGCGCTGGTGCGCAACGGCACCGTCAAGCTCACCAAGCCCTTGGGCGAGTTGAAGATTCCGCCGACGGTGCAGGCGATCCTCGCCGCGCGCATCGATCGGCTGCCACCAGCGGAGAAGGACCTGCTACAGACCCTCGCCGTGATCGGCAAAGAGTTCCCGCTGAGCCTCGTGCGCGCGGTGGTGAGCACTTCCGCCGATGAGCTTGGCCGAATGCTCGATGACTTGCAGCTTGGCGAGTTCATCTATGAGCAGCCGGCGGTCGGAGACATCGAGTACACCTTCAAACATGCGCTGACCCAGGAGGTCGCCTACAACTCGGTGCTGATTGAGCGGCGCAAGCTCCTGCACGAGCGCGCCGGCGCGGCGACGGAGGAGCTCTATGGTGGCCGGCTCGACGACCATCTGACCGCGCTCGCACATCACTTCAGCCAGAGCCACAACACGACTAACGCAATCCATTACCTGCGTCTGGCGGGCGCGCAGGCGGTACGCCGCTCCGCCAATCGCGAGGCGGTCGTGCATCTCAAAGGCGCGCTCGACCGGATGAACTCGATCCCCGACTCGCCCCAGCGCTCGCGCGACGAGCTGGACCTTCTAGTGATGCTCGGACCCGTGATGATGACGCTTGCCGGGTACGCCTCGCTCGAGTCCGAAATGGTTTATCTGCGTGCGCGCGATCTTTGCGTTCAGCTCGGCGACAATACGCGGCTGTTCCCGGTCCTCTGGGGACTCTGGATTTGCCGTGTGAGTCGCGCCGAACTGGACCAGGCGCGCCATCTGGCGGGCGAGCTCGCGTCACTGGCCGAGGGGCTCGGCGACGAGGCCCTGAAGCTCGAAGCCCATCACGCGATGTGGAATACGCTCTGGCTTCGCGGAGAGCTGACAGCCGCCCGCCTTCACACCGAGCGCGGCGCTGCGCTCTACGACCCGCACCAACACGGATCGCTGGCGGCTCTTTATGGCGGACACGATCCCGGCGTCTGCGGCCGCAGCCAGGCGGCGGTCGTGGAGTGGTTGCTCGGTTATCCCGAGCGCGCACTAGAGAGCAGCCGCGATGCGCTCACGCTCGCCCACGAACTCGCGCATGGCGAGAGCCTCGCCTGGGCTCTGAGCATGGCCGCGATCGTCGATCAACTTCGCGGCGACCGCGCCGGAGCCGGGGTGCACGCCGAGGCGTTGATCGCGCTTTCAGCCGAGCACGGATTCGCGCAGTGGACAGCGGTGGGGACAATTCTGCGCGCTTGGGCTGGCAGCGAGGCGGCGAACAGCGAGATCAAGGTGGCCAACATGCGGCAGGGCATTGCGGCATGGCGGGCTGCGGGAGCGAGACGGTGGAACCCGTATTTCCTCGCACTGACAGTCGAGACGTGTTGCGCACTAAGGCGGGTCGACGAGGCTCGCGAGGTGGTCGCCGAAGCGCTCGACTCGGTGGATCGCACCGGCGAACGTTGGTACGAAGCCGAGTTACACCGGCTCAGAGGCGAATTGTCCTTGATGGGCGGCGAGTCCGCGCAATCCGACGCTGAAGAACACTTCCGTCGTGCCATCGAGGTTTCCCGCCAGATCGAGGCCAAGTCGCACGAACTGCGCGCGACCACCGGCCTTGCGCGACTGCTCGCGAAGCAGGGCAAGCGCGATGAGGCGCGTACGATGCTCGCGAAAATCTACGGCTGGTTCACCGAAGGCCTCGAGACCGCCGATCTCAAAGACGCCAAGGCACTGCTGGACCAACTACGCGACTAGCCGGGCTTGTCCCCTTCGGTTGTTGCTGAGCGCAGCCAGCGATCTCGATTCGGGCAAACGAACCGTTTTTCCCCACATCCTGCTAACGCAAGGGTTTCATGGCTGGGGCGGATGCGAGGTTTGGCAGCCGACCCAGACTTCGCCGCCCTCGAAGTATTCCTTCTTCCAGATCGGCACCACTTCCTTGAGTCGATCGATCGCGAACCGGCAGGCCGCGAACGCATCCCCTCGATGGGCCGCCGAAACCGCGATCGCCACCGATACCTCGCCGATTTCGACAGTGCCGATTCGATGGCGAATCGCGATCTTGGCTATGCTGAAGCGGCGACCGGCCTCATCAGCCAGTTTGCGCATCTCGGCCAGCGCCATCGGCTCGTAAGCTTCGTACTCCAACCGGATTACGTTGCGGCCGGCGTTGTTGTTGCGTGTAGTCCCGACGAACGTGACCGTACCGCCGGCCGCGGGATCAACGACCGCGCGCTCGACATGGGAGACATCGATCGGATCCATGCCGATGGCAATCGGCCCGACCCAGCTTGGAGGCGTATCGGTACCGCCGCTCACCGGTGGGATAAAGGCGATCTCGTCGCGATCGCGCGGGTGGAAGTCCGCCTGGACATACTCGTGATTGACGGCGAAGGCGACCGAATCATGATGGCCGCGCAGAGCGGGGAACTCTTCCTGGAGCCGCTGCCAAATCTCGCCGACGCTGGTTCCTTCGCGAAACTCGCGGTCGATCGCGGCGGTCTTGGCCCGCTCGCGCAGCGTCGCGAAGAATTTGATCGTAAGCTGGTTCATAGCTTCAGCAGATGCGCGATATGCCCTAGTTCGGGGATGAGCAGCTTCTCCAACGCCAGCCGGCATGCGGCCGGCGACCCGGGCAGCGAGACGACGATCTTGCCGTGGCTGATGCCCGCGGTCGCGCGGCTGAGAAACGCCGCAGATCCTATCTCTTGATATGACAACATCCGGAACAGCTCGCCGAAGCCCGGAAGTTCCTTGTCGAGCAGTTCGTGAATGGCCTCGAAGGTGGAATCGCGTGGAGCGATGCCGGTACCGCCATTGATGATGACGCCTTCAACCCGGCCAAGCTGCGTGCGGACGGCGGCTGCGATTCGAACGGGCTCATCGGGCATCACTTCGTAATGTACCACCTGATGGCCGGCGGCGGTGAGCATCTGGCGGATGAGCGCGCCGCTCTCATCGCCCTCGGGCGTGCGCGTATCGCTGGCGGTAATTACAGCGAAGCGCAGACTGGGCTGCGGATGCTGGCGATGTTCATGGACCGGCACAGTCCGAAATCATAACACGGCCGCGACGGGCAAGCGCTCGTCGATTGGCGGGGAGGCGCTGGCTAACGCATCCGGACGTTGAAGGCCTGCGGGCCTTTATCGCCCGGCTGCACATCGAACTGCACCTGATCGCCCTCGCGCAGATCCTCGAATTGCACCTTGGGCGCGATCCGTGAGCGATGGAAAAAAACGTCGTCGCCGCTGTCGTCGGGAACGATGAAACCGAAGCCCTTGTCCTTGACGATTTTCTTGATGGTGCCGTACACGGAATGTCCTCCTGCATCCCGCGGCGGTCAGCCGCGGCTGTCGGATTCTAGCACAGGTCAGCGCGGCGCGGGTGGGCAGCTGCGTTGAAATGAGCCTGCCGTGATCATAGCTCTGAGGAGACGCTGCGCGAACAAGATGTTGAAGGCGGTCACACTGAACGAGATCGAACGAATCTTTGCGGTGATCGAGCCGATGGGCATCTCGCGCGAGGCAGTCGTGATCCCGTTGCGCACCGAGCATCCCGGGCGCGTGAGCGTCCTGCCCAATGGCAAGCTCGAAATCGTGGTCGATCGCGACGCGGACTTCGAGGATTGGATTATCAAGCTGCGGGATCGGATCGAGCAGGCGATGAAGCGGCCGGCGGGCTGAGCTCGATCAGCACCGCGCCGTGATCGACCATCTGCCCCTCGGTAACGCGGACCTTGCGGATGCGCGCGGCGCTCTCGGCATACAGCGTCGTCTCCATCTTCATCGCTTCAAGCACCAGGATCGGATCGCCCGCATTCACTTCGGTGCCTTCCGCGACCAGGACTCTCAGCACCTTGCCCGGCATCGGAGCGGTCAGCTCCGGCGATACGAGCCCAGTTCGTCCGGCTCGGCGGCTTTCGACGGTTCTGAACTCTGCGCTGAGCGGGCCCGCGGCGGCGAAGATGGAGTCGCCACGACGGGCGGCGAAAATCCGGTAGCGACGACCATTGAGACCGAGGATGCCGCTGCCGTCCGGCATTCCCTGGAGCTCGGCGGAAACTTCGCGGCCGTCGATTCGCACGACGATCGCGGCGCCAGCGCGCTTGACGATCTCGATCTCCCGGTCGCGCGAGTCGCCGAGCCGCCGCAGCTTCATCGGCGCTCCCAGAGCCGGAACGCTCCCATCGTCGCCCACGGGGAGGCGGACGTCGATGGGTGTCCGTCACCGCTGTCGGCCGATCGCGCGGCCGAAGAACCAAGTGCGCCCGTCACGGCGAGCGCTGCGCCGATCAGCGCCGCATCCTCGGCCTGAGGGTCGATGCGCCACGAGCTGAAGTGCTCCTCGATGAAATGCGTGGAGAGATCGCCACGCTTGAACGCATCGCTCATCACGACGGCGCGCAGGAACGACGCAGTATGCTGCACGCCTGCCAGCAGGAACTCATCGAGCGCGGCTGCGACACGGCGGCGCGCCACGTCGCGAGTTTCGCCGTAGCCGATCACCTTCGCGAGCAGACCGTCGTAGTAGCCGCTGATCTCCGCGCCTCCTTCAAGGAAGGTGTCGACCCGCACGCCCGCGCCGGCCGGCAGGTGAAGATGCATCACGCGCCCAACGGACGGACGAAAATCATGCTCGGCGTCCTCGGAATTGACGCGGCATTCGATTGCCCATCCGCGCGGCGAAGGCGGATCGGCGAGCGGCTCGCCAGCCGCGATGCGCAATTGTTCTGCGACCAGGTCGCATCCAAAGCGCATCTCAGTCACCGGATGCTCGACTTGTAACCGCGCGTTGACTTCCAGGAAGTAGAAGCCATGGCTATCGAAGAGAAATTCCGCGGTGCCCGCATTGCGATAGCCGGCGGCGCGCGCCAGCCGGATCGCAGCGTCGGCCATCGCGGCGCGTGTCGCGTCGTCGAGCCCGGGCGATGGCGACTCCTCGATGAGCTTTTGATAGCGCCGCTGGATCGAACATTCACGCTCGCCCAGCGCGACCACCTTGCCGCGGCCGTCACCCACCAGCTGCACTTCGATATGGCGCGGGCGGGCGAGATACTTCTCAACGAAGATGCGGCCGTCGCCGAACGCCGCTTTGGCTTCGCGCGCCGCCGCTTCAAGCGATGTTTCCAGCTGCGCCGGTTCGCCGACGATACGCATACCGCGGCCGCCACCGCCCGCGGCTGCTTTCACCAGGATCGGAAAGCCGGCTTCAGCAGCGAATGCGCGCGCGGCCGGCAAATCGGCAGCCTCGGTGCCGGGAATGACGGGCACTCCGCATTTGATCGCGAGTTGGCGTGCGCGCACCTTGTCGCCTAATGCCGCCATCACGCTGGCGGGCGGTCCGACGAAGATCATCCCGGCGTCTTCGACAGCGCGCGCGAACTCCGGCCGCTCGGAGAGGAAACCATATCCCGGATGGATCGCGTCGGCGCCGGTGGCTCGTGCGGCGGCGAGGATTGCCTCGATGCTGAGATAACTTAGCGCGGCTTCTGCCGGGCCGATCAGGCGCGCATCGTCAGCTGCGGCGACATGAGCTGCTCCGCGATCGGCTTCAGAATAGACCGCCACCGTCGCAAGTCCTTCGGCGCGCGCGGTGCGGATAATCCTGAGCGCAATCTCGCCGCGATTGGCGATCAGCAGCTTCTTGAGCGGGCGTTTCTTCAAGGTGCGCCCGAGCTTACCACAGCGATCCGCCGCATCCATCGGAGTGGCCGGGTAACCGTTTATTCGCGCCGCGCCGCTGTGATACAAACTCACTCTACCTCATAAACCAGAACCGGATTTCGAGCCTCGATGCACTACTTCAATTACCAGGGCGACCGGCTGTTCGCCGAGGAAGTCTCGCTGAGCGAGCTTGCGGATCGGATCGGTACGCCACTGTACGCCTACAGCGCGCGCACGTTGCGCCGCCACTTTCGCGTTTTCAACGAAGCGTTCGCCGGCACCGATCACTTGGTCTGCTACTCATGCAAGGCGCTCTCGAATCTGAGCGTGCTGAGGCTCTTCGCCTCGATGGGCTCGGGATTCGATATCGTCTCGGGCGGCGAGTTGATGCGCTGTATCCGCGCGGGCGCCGATCCCCGCAAGATCGTTTTCTCGGGCGTCGGTAAGACTACCGAGGAGATCGTAGCCGCCTTGGAAGCTAACATCCTGATGATCAACGTCGAGTCGCGGCCCGAGCTGGCGCGAATCGCGGAGGTTGCGCGCGGGATGAAGCGGCGCGCGCCGGTAAGCCTCAGGGTGAATCCGGACCTCGACCCAGGCACGCATCCGCACATCTCCACCGGCCATCGCGATAGCAAGTTTGGCGTGCCGCTGTCGCAGGTCTTCGAATATTACGCCGACGCGCGCGCGCTCAGCGACCTCGAAGTCGTTGGCTTGAGCACGCATATCGGCTCTCAGATCACCGACGTCGGGCCATTTGCTGAAGCCGGGGAGAAGCTCGCGGGCATCGTCAGCCGCCTGCGGGCCGACGGAATCCAGTTAAAGTATCTCGATCTTGGAGGCGGGCTCGGAATCCCATACCTCGAAGAGCCGCCGCCGCCCACTGCTTATGCATCCGCGATTCTGAAGCCGCTGCGCGGCGTCGGGCTCAAGTTCATCACCGAGCCGGGACGCGTGATGGTCGGCAATGCCGGCATCTTCGTCACCCGTGTCCTCTATGTGAAGGAGACCGACGTCAAACGCTTCATCGTGGTTGACGGCGCGATGAATGACTTGATCCGGCCCGTGCTCTACGAGGCGTACCACGCGGTTTGGCCGGTGGTGAAACGGGCCAGCGCGCCGATTGTCACCGCCGATATCGTCGGGCCGGTGTGCGAGAGCGGCGACTTCTTTGCGCGCGATCGCGAGATGCCCGAGCCGCGGGCAGGCGACTTGCTCGCCGTGATGAGCGCCGGCGCCTATGGCTTCGTGATGGCGTCAAACTACAACGTCAGGCCGCGGCCGCCCGAGATACTGATCGATGGCGCGCAGGCCCATGTCGTGCGCGAGCGCGAAAATCTCGAAGACTTGATCCGCGGCGAGAAGATCGTCGACTTGAAGGCCGGATAGCATAGTGGCGGCGCTCGAGTTCACCAAGATGCACGGATGCGGTAACGACTACATCTTCGTGGTCGCCACCGAGACACGTCCGGCTGATCCCGCGGGACTCTCGACACGGCTTTCGAATCGGCGCTTCGGTGTTGGCGGCGACGGATTGATCATGCTCTGCCCGTCGCGCTCCGCCGACTTGCGCATGGAGATGTACAATGCTGACGGCAGCCGCGGCGAGATGTGCGGCAACGGCATCCGATGTCTCGCGAAGATGGCGTACGAGACGGGTATCGTCCGGCGCAACCCGATGACCGTGGAGACCGACTGTGGCATCAAGACGATCTGGCTGCAGTCCACCAACGGGCGCATCAGCGGCGCGACGGTCGATATGGGCGCGCCCATTCTGGAGGGCCGCGAAATTCCGACGCTCGCATCGGGACGCGTCGTCAACCATTCGCTCGAAGTTGACGGCCGCCGCGAACTGGTGACGGCGGTTTCGATGGGCAATCCGCACTGCGTGGTGTTCGTCGACGACGACGGCATCTTCGCGCTGCCCGATGACGAGTTCCCGCGCCTCGGGCGCAAGTTCGAGCGGCATCCGTTCTTTCCGCGCGGCGTCAATACCGAGTTCATCCTGCCCGTCAGCCGCACGCGTCTCAGAATGCGCGTATGGGAGCGCGGATCGGGCGAGACGCTCGGCTGCGGCACTGGCGCATGCGCGGCGCTGGTTGCCGCGGTGCTGACTGAACGATCGGAACGCTCCGCGACGCTGGAGCTGCGCGGCGGGCCGCTTCAGATCGAGTGGCGCGAGTCGGGCCCCGATGCAAATCATGTTTTCATGACCGGCGAGGCGATCGAGGTTTTTCGCGGGCGAGTCGAAGTTGCGCCCGGCGAGATAGTCGCGGTTTAGTCGCGGAGGATGGCGATCATGTTCAACGGCGCACTGTCGGCGATCATTACCCCTTTCCGTGACGGAGTTGTCGATGAGCCAGCCCTGCGCGATCTGATCGAATGGCAAATTCAGGCCGGCGTCGACGGCATCGTGCCGTGCGGATCGACGGGCGAATCCGCGACGTTAACCCATACCGAACACGACGAGGTGATCCGAATCGCGGTGCAGCAGGCGCGTCGGCGCGTGCCGGTGCTCGCCGGCACCGGTTCGAACTCGACGGCCGAAGCGATTCGGCTGACCGCCTTCGCGCGTGAAGCGGGCGCCGATGGCGCGCTGATACTGTCGCCTTACTACAACAAGCCGACCCAGGACGGGATCGTAAAACACTACAAGATGATCGCGGCCAGCGTCGATCTGCCGCTGTTCGTTTACAACATCCCGGGCCGCACCGCCTCCAACATCATGCCCGAGACCGTCGCGCGGCTGGCCGAGATCAAGAATATCGTCGGCATCAAGGAGGCGTCAGGATCGCTCGAGCAGATCTCCGACATTCGGGCGCTGTGCGGCGAGCGACTCATCGTGCTGTCGGGCGACGATTCGCTGACCCTGCCGATCATGGCGCTGGGCGGCAAAGGCGTCATTGCGGTGATCACCAACGTGATGCCGCGCGAGACTCATGAACTTGCAGCGGCCGCGCTGGCCGGCGATTTCACGCGCGCGCGCGAAATCCACTTCAAGCTGCTCCCACTGATGCGCGCGCTCATGGCCGAGACCAACCCAATCCCCGTGAAGTTCGCGGTTTCGCTGATGCGCAAGTGCTCGCCGGAAGTCCGGATGCCATTGACGCCAGTCTCAAACGGCGCCGCGGAACGGCTGCGCGGCGTGATGAAGGAACTGCGGCTGATATAAGCAGCGCGGCCCTCAGCGTCGCGCCACCAGGCAGATCGCCTCGTTGTCGATCCTGATTCTTCCGTCCG
>JBGPUE010000105.1:0-9745 GCA_041491005.1 Binataceae bacterium (SeqCode)
AACGTTGCCGGTCGCCGTCTGGGAGCGTGCTCAGGGTCGGCCCTTCGATCCTGCGCGCGATATGTACCACCTCCTCCCTTGGGCGCGCGGCGCGAATCTCGTCTTCTGGTGGATTCTGCTCTTTTACGGATGGCGCAGCGGACATGCGATTTCAGGCGCGGTAGGCGGGATGCTGGCGCTCGCGATGCTGGCGGCCGAGCCGATGCTGCTCGGTCACGCGGCCCTCGCCACCACTGACGTTGCGGTGACGGCGTGCATAGTCGCACTCATCTATCATTTCAGGACCGGCCGTGACGGTAGTTTTGCAAAGCGTATCGGCTGGCCCTCGCTGTGGTTTGCGGCCGCGATTCTGTCGAAGGTCTCGGGGCTGTTCTTCGGCGCGACTGGCATGTTCGCCGTCGAGATCCAGCGGTTGCTGGAATCGCGCCCCGAAAACGATCGCGCTCCGGCTCCAATCGGCAGTGCCCTATGGCGCGCATACTGGCTGGAGCGGCTGCGCCCGTTCTGGGGCGACTTCCGGCGCATCCTCGGCTTCGGACTGCTCGGCGCGTTCATCTACTGCGGGACCGACTTCAAGCCGGAGCATTCGTTTGTCGAATGGGCGCAGAAGCTGCCAGATGGCTCGACGTGGCGGGCGCCGATGCTCTGGCTCGCCGAGAACCTGCGGATCTTCTCGAACGCCGGCGAAGCGATCGTCAAACAGTTCCGCCACAACATCGCGGGCCAGGGCGCGAGCGGCGCGTACTTGCTGGGAAGGAACGCGCGATCTTTCTGGTACTATTACCCGACCGCGCTGAGCATCAAGCTGACGCTACCCCCGTTCGTGATGCTTGCGACGATCGCGATGCTGCAGCCGATCGCCCTGGCCAACTGGGCGGGCGCCGCCGCATTGGCGTTGTTCGCGATGAGCCTCGGGTCACACCTCCAGATCGGGATCCGGCTGGTACTGCCGCTGGTCGCATTCATGCTGATCGCGATCGCGGCGGCGGCCGCTCGCGCGTGGCGCGAACTCGCCGGATGGAAGAGTCGGCTCCTCATAGCTGAGGCCATCGCGACCGTTTTCATCACGGCGATCGCGGCCGTGCGCGTCTGGCCCAACGGCATCAGCTACGCCAATGAACTCTGGGGCGGCACGGCGGATGGTTACCGTCTGCTCAGCGACTCGAACTACGACTGGGGACAGGGGCTCCCGGAGCTGGCGCGCTGGCAGCGGGCCCACGACCTCAACTCGATTGATGTCTGGTATTTCGGGACTGATCCGGCCGTCTGGGCGCCTCCATTCAGCCTTACGCAACTGCATGCGATGCCGATTACGTCGCCCGGCGATGCACTGGCGCGCCTGCGCGGGCACTACCTGGCCGCGAGCACCACGATGCTGTATGGCGATACTAGCTCCCCCGCGCACGTCGAGGTTCAGAAGCTGCTCCGCGCGCGCAAGCCAGTCGGGCGCACGACGACTTTCTTAATCTACGACTTCACGAATGATGGCGCGCCACGCCGCGCCGCAGGAGCGGCGCACTGATGCGATCTGATCGGGTGCGTGCTGCGCGGCTGCTGGTCGTCGCGATGGCCACCCTGGTCGCGGTTCTCAGCGCGCGTCCGTATGCAGGCGCATGGAACGACGGCAGCCGGCTCGCAGCGGTCGAGGCGCTCGCCGACCAGCATACCTGGGCTATCGGTCGTTCGATGTTCGTGCGGCCGAATCTTTGGCAGGGCGCGCCGGATCGCGGACCTTATCTCGCCGCCTCGCTGCGGGCGACGGGCACCAAGGACATGCTCTTCATTCGCGGCCACTACTATTCCGACAAGCCTCCGGTCTTGAGCCTGATCATGGCCGGAGTCTACGACCTGCTCGCATCCACCATCGGGATTGGAGTCGCGCGCGACCCGCACGGCTTCGTCTACGCGATGACGCTGGTTACCGCCGGCATCGGATATGTCGCGGCGGTGTGGTGCATCCTCGAAATCTCGCTGGTTGTCGGTCTGCCGCTTGGCCGGGCAATCGCGATGAGCGGGAGTCTCGGGTTCGCGACCGTCGCGTTGCCATATGCGCGCCAGGTGAACAGCCATCTGGTGCTGCTCGGTATCGCCAGCACGCTGCTCCTGATCATCACGCGGGCTCGGCAAAGGGCTGGCGCACGAGCCGCCAGCGCGATTGGAGCCGGCGCGCTGGCCGGCCTGGCTTACGCTATCGATCCGGGGGCCGGCGCAATCATTCTCGCAGCCACAGCGATGTATGCGATCTGCCGATGGCGCGATGCTCACCGCAACAGCGCGCTGTTCGCGGTCGCCGCGCTACCGTGGATCGCGGCGCATCACGCGCTCAACTACGCGATCGGAGGATCGATTGTGCCCGCCAACATGAATCCCGCCTACTTCAACTGGCCCGGATCGGCTTTCAATGCCGCGAACATCACGGGCTTGTGGAAGCATCGAAGCATCGGGCATGCGGCCATCTATGCGCTGGCGCTGCTGTGGGGCCGCCGTGGATTCATCGATCACAATCTGCCGCTGTTTCTCGCGCTGCCAGCGATTGCGATATTGCTGCGCGAGCGGCGTTCCGAGCGGCCCGAACTCGCCTATGCCGGATGCGTCGCGGGCGCCACATGGCTGATGTATGCGGTCCTGTCGACCAACTACTCGGGGCTGTGCTGCTCGATCCGATGGTTCGTACCGCTGTTGGCGCCCGCGTATTACGTGCTGGCGGTTTTCATCCGCGATCATCCGCGGTACTGGCCCGACTTCCTGATTCTGACCGGGTGGGGGGCAGTCCTGGGTGCGATCATGTGGTGGAAGGGACCTTGGGTGGACAAGTTCCCGCTCTATTGGCCGCTGCAGGCAGCCGCACTTCTGAGCTGGGGCGGATATCGGCTGCGCGAATATCGGCGCGCGATCGCGTCTTCCTCGGCATCCGTGGCCGCATGAAGACCGGCTCGTCCGTGCATGCGACGTCAACCAGCGGTGCGCAACGAGGAATGACCCTCATTCGGGGAGAATTTCCGATTGGGACCCAAGTCGCGATCGCGGTCGGTTTCGGCCTCGTCTGCCGCATCGCTCAGTATCTCGCCAACACCTCGCTATGGCATGACGAGGCTTACATTGCGCTCAACATCCTGCATCGCAGCTTCGGTGGATTGTTCGGGCCCCTGGAATGGCATGAGGCGTCGCCGCCGCTGTTCACAGTTGCGGTCAAGGCTCTCGTCGGTGTCGCAGGCCATTCGGAATATGCCTTCCGGCTGGTCGCGCTGCTCGCGGGCCTCGCAGGTCTGATCGTCTTCGCGCGCTTGGCGCGCGACGTAGTAGGTACCGGGCGCGCATGGCTGTGGGCCGTCATCCTGATGGCTGCCTCCGCCAAGCTCATCGCGCAGGCCAACCAGGTCAAACACTTCACGCTCGATCCGCTCGCCGCCGTCATGCTGGTTCGATGGGCGATCCGCTCCTGGTACGAACCCCGTCCGGCGGGCGACCTCATCGCTTGGGGCCTCCTCGGCGCCGTGAGCATCTGGTTTTCGTATGCGAGTGCGTTCGTGCTGGCGGGCACGAGTATCGTTCTCATGTATCGCGCCGCGACCACGTGGCGGAGCGCCGAGCGCGCGGCGTATGTGGCCGCCAACCTGATCGCGATGCTGTCAGCGCTGATGATCCTGGGACCGGTACGCGCGCAGATGAGCGGACCGATGATCGAATTCTGGCGTCAGAGCTACGGGAATGCCGCCAGCGCATGGGCGATGCTCTACTGGTTCGGCCGTTCGATGCTGGGGCTGTTCGACTACTTCTGGCAGCCGATGGGAGGTTTGCTTCTCGTGCTCGCGATGATCGGCGCTGCCGCGATGTGGCACGATGAACGGCGGCCCATCCTGATGATGCTGGCCGCGCCAATCGCTGCCACGCTCGCCGCTTCGTTCGCCCATCTGTGGCCCTTCGGCGGCAACCAGCACATGGTATTCGCGGCGCCTGCAGTCTTCATCGTCGTGGCCGAGGGTATCGAGCGCGTGCGCCAGCGATTGATTGGTCGAAGCGCCTGGATGGCAGCGGTGTTCATCGCGATCACGCTAATTCCGGGGATCGCTCCAGCCGCATACCACATCGTATATCCGCGCAAGCGTCACGAGGTTCGCGCGGTGCTCGATTTCGTCCAGCGCCATCGCCAGCCCAGCGACCGCTTTCTGATCCAATGTCCGCCCGAGGTCGAGTTCTATACCGGGCACGAGCTGCTCGCGTTGCCGCCGGCCGGGCCGTCCTCACGGCTTTGGGTGCTGACGACCGCGTCAGGCCGCCATGGGTTGGACGCCGCTAGCGTCCACGCCTTCGCGCCCGATCGCCCCTACCTCACGGGCGATCAGCAATTCGGTGCGGCGGCTTACCTGTTCGGTCCCGCGCAACCCGCGAACTCCCGGACAGCGCCCTGATCGCGACCGTGGCGCCCTTCTGTTTCGCGTTGCCCGCGCACGCGCCGCTTCACTCGGCATCCAGCGCGCGTTCACGCATGACGCGAAGACCGGTTGCCCAGAGCGTGAGCGAACCGTAGGTAGCCAGCCCGAGATCCTTCAGCACTCCAAACCATGGAAGTTGCGGAAGTCCGTTGGCGGCGATGTTGAACCCGATCAAGGTTCTCCATCCGGCCCCGAGAGAGGCATCGCCGCGCCGTTCCCACGCATGCGCGACGAAGGCCATCACGATCGGCAGCGAGACCACGAGATAGTGCAGATAACAGACCGGGCTGAGCAGAGCCATGATGATCATCAGGCAGCCCAGCAGGATCACTTCTCGCGGCGCATCATCGCTGGTGCGCCGGGTACCGGCTGTTGCGAGCGTCAATAGCGTCAGCAATCCACCGATGGCCCAGTGCGCGGCGCGCGTAACAGGCGAGAGTAGCGATTGGGGCATCACGGAGTGAGCGAGCAATGTCTCACGGAGATGAACCGTCTTGTGGATCACCGATTGGAAAGACTGGCTATGCGTCGAGTGAATTCCGGTCAGTTCCTTCTCGCGGGTAGTATCGCCGCCGGCCGTCAGGACGGGTTCGATCAACACTCGTTTCCATTCGACGGCATAGGCCAGTGTTCGCGATGGGCCGAACACCGCCGCCGGAATCGCGAACAGCCCGAAAGTCAGTCCAAGCGCGCACCCGGCGATCATTCGCGCGTCCCTGCGCCACAAAGCGTAGATCAGGAGGTAGGCGGGGAACACCTTCAGGCAAATCGCGCCGGCGAGCCACGCTCCAGCCCATGCGCTGCGGCCCCGCAAGATCGCCGCGATCATCGCGCACAGCATCATCAGGAGCAGCAGATTCACCTGGCCGCGCGTGAGGGTCAAGCCGATCGCAGGTATGCAGGCAACGATCGGAACGATCCTGAGCCCCCACCATCGGCGCGATCCCGGCGGCGCGGGTGCGGCCGGACCACGCGCCCGCGCCTCAATCGCGCGCACCAGCATGTCCACACCGAGCACGAGCAGGCCGATGCTGATCACGTACCAGATCGCGACCGAGGCGGCGAAGGGCAGGGTGCCGGCGCGATCTTCATCGGGCGGCGGATCGGCAAGCGGCACCATCAGAATCGCGAACAGCGGCGGGTAGTGGTAGTGCCAGTTGTGTTCGTCGGCGACGGTATAGATGTCGAGGCCTTTGCGCACCGCCCATGCGGCGCGCAAATAAACGTCAAGGTCGGTGTGATGGTGCTTAAGGAAGGCCGAGCGCGCTTCGGTGATAAACCCGAAGGCCACCATCGCGATTGCCAGAGCCGCGATGCCCAGACGCTCGTGGCGGAGCAGTCGCTGTGGAAGCTGCGCGCGAGTTTCCAGCGAACCCGGACGCGGATGCGCGGTGGTCATCAATCGGTGGCGGGCGCGCCCCGCAGGGGGAGGAACGGTGGGCAGGGACAGAATGATCGCGCCGGGCGGGAATGTAGCCGCAAGAGATTGGCGCGGCGGCAAATCGTTGCGGGAAGATCTTTCATTGTGCCTTTGCTCCACCTTCAATGACCACGGCGCGAGTGTCGCGTTGCTCTGCGACAACCTTGAAGGCGCCGAGACTCGGTGCCAGACGGTCGAGATCGTGTTGATCGATCAGGAGCACCGTGCTCCGGGAGCGATTCCAGAGCCGAACCAGGTCGGCGTCAGCGCCATATACGTACCGACTCGCATCGCGCGAGTGTTGAATTCCGAAGAGGTGCTCTCCCGGATCACCGATATACAAGATCCGCCGTCCGGTAAAGAACGGAACCGTTTCAAGGAATCGATGATAACAGATCATGGTGGCGTTGGGTTGGAGTACGGACAGCTTGCGCGCGAACGCCGAGTAGGATCGCGTCGCGCTCAAGGCGACGCGCGAATAGCTACCGGCGATCAACGATACGGTGACCGTGAGCGTCAGGATTCCCAGTGCCAGATCGGGTAGCGAGCCGATGTAGGCGGCAAAAAGCGGGGCGCCGACACAGAGAGCAAGCCCGATGGCGAGAACTGACGGCATCAGAGGCCCGCCGGCAAACAGGGAACAAGATACAATAGCCGCGGCAATACCGGCGGCCCCGAGGGGGACTCCAATCCAGGCCAGCTTGCGCACGGCGGTCCGGTCGGCCCGGACCTCGGCGCTTTCAAGAACTGAAAGGATTCCATCCGCTATCAGCAATGCAAGCGGAGGGAACGCGGGCAGAACATAGGGAATAAGCTTTCCGCGGGATAACGAAAACAGCCCGATGGTGGTGGCGACCGCGGTCACGAGAAAGCGTCGAACGGCATTCACTTCGCTCGGGCGTCGAAAAAAGGGAACGAACAAGCACCAGGGCAAAGTGCCCGCCAAAACGACGGGAACAAAATAGTAAAGAGGTCGCGGATGAGCGTAATTGGGAGCAAAGAAGCGCTGTAGATGCTCTCCTATGAAATAGAACTGAAGAAAGCCGGGTTCCCTGATCGCCACCGCGATGAACCATGGCAGGGCAAGCACCCCGGTAAGGGCCAAGCCAAGCCATGGTCTGAGTCTGCGGCAGGCGGCGGCCAATTGTCCTTGCCAGAGGAAAAAGATCGCTGCCGTCAGGAGCGGTAGCAGCGCACCCACCGGCCCCTTTGCCAGCATCGCCAACGCCATTGCAACGTAGAATGACCACCACGTCCATCGCGCGCCATCGAGCCAGTGGAGGTAGCAGGTGAACAGGGCCAGGCTGACCATTAGCGTCAGAAGCATGTCCATCGTCAGCACCTGCGCCATGATTGCGTAGAGCGGAAAGGTCGTGAGGATTGCTGATCCAAGCAGCGCCCGGCGACGCCCCAGCGTGCGCGCCGCAAAGAGATAGGTGAGAGCCACGCAACCGAAGGCCGGGACCGCCGAAACCAGCCGGGCGGCCCATTCGTTCGCTCCGAATGCTCGAAATGAAATCGCCACCAGCCAAAACAGGAGCGGCGGCTTGTAGACGTAGGCAAAATAATCAAGGTGGGGCACGATCCAATCGTGCAGAACCAGCATTTCGCGGGCGACCTCCGCGTAGCGCGATTCGTCCGTCTCCCAAAACCCGTAACTGCCCAGATGGAAGAAGAATATTGCCGCTGAGAGCGCTGCTATGGCCAGCAGGTCGCCGAACCGACAAGCGCGCTGCGACGACGCTCTTGCGTGATACTCACCACCACCTCCCTCCGTCAGCTCAGGACGAGAGGGCGACTTGTTCTTTCGCAAGAGCGAATCCTGGCTCATAGCGGGCGATCGATTTGACCCTTCGTGCCGCCTGATCGTTCGGCGGTCATCAATCCGTGGCGGTGGCCGGCGCGACATCCCGCAGGCGTCGGCGTCGCGAAGCTTCCTCGAGCAACAGGCCAAGCCCATAGATCGCGAGCAACGCGACCGACAGGCCGAGCAGACTTCCGACGATCACGTCCGAGGGACGATGGACCTGCAAATAGACCCGCGAGAAAGGAATCAGTATCGCGAGCGCGATCAAGTACCCTGACAGGGCCCGCGCGTGCCATCCCGGCTCGCGGCACAGCGCGTAGACCAGGATCGCAACCGCTACCGCCGAGTTCGCCGCATGCTCTGAGGGCATCGCGGAGCCGTGGCCGGCCACCACCATGGTGGCGGCGCCGACTTGCACCACCACCGGACGCGGGCGCTCGATAGTGATGCGCAGCAGCTCGGCTACCGTGTTGCTTACCAACACTGCGCCGAGCAGCAAAGCGAGCGGGGCGAGGCTCTTACGACGATCGCGAACGATCAGGAAGGGCACTACCAGCAGCACCAGCGGAGCGCTCCAGCTGCTGACGAAATGCATCGCGGCTTCCATCGCCGGGCTTGCCAGCGCCCTATGGGCACGCAGCATCAGCTGGTCGTCAAGCATAGCCAGGCGGGACAGCATCACGCGCCGGCTCTGAGCGTTAGCGGTGCTCCTGCCAGGCGCTCGAGAATTCTAAGCGGGGCAATCTCGGGAATCAGCGTCGCAGCGCACGGTACGATGTAGGTGTGTTCGAGCGCGAAACGTCCCGCGAGCACCGAATGCGGGACCACGTCGGTGAACGCCAGCCAGGTCGAACCCGCCCCGAAGTCGAACCGCCACTTTGGGCAGTCGCGCTGAAACTCGCGATTGGATTTCAGGTAGTCGTGGAAGCGCAGCATGAAGCGATCGTAGCGTGAACGCCGCGCAAGCCCGACTGAGCGCGAAAGCCAGCCAAGCAGATCGGTGATTTGCCATCTCCGCCCCGCTTGCGCCAATCCGGCCGCATTCGCGTAGCGCCGCGCCAGCGTTTCGAAGTTCTCGGTGGTCGTCCACGCGCGCGGTTCGCTCGCATTGATATTGGTGAACACACGCAGGATGCGCGCGCCGTTGGTCGGACGGGTCGGAAACGAATCGATGTGGATCAGATCGTTGCGTGCCTGCTCCGGCAGCTCGCGCCCGCGCTCTTCGAGTGGACGATAACTGGCATGATCCAGCTTCCATGCCGCCGCGTAGGGAACCAAAATCGCCGCGGCGAACGCCGTCACGCGCCGCGAGTACTCGCGCATCACGCCCAGTAGCCGCGCGCTGTCGGTCGTCCCGCGGGCGAATCCGGTCACGCGGTCTTCCAGCGGCCGGTAGGAGACGTTCTTGAAAAAGCCCGAGCCGGTCTGCCGGATACCGCGCAGGAAGTCGCGATCGCCGGGAGGCATTGCGAAAGCAGTGTCAGCGAAAGCCAGGATCCCGCCGCGCTCCAGATGTTCGCAACATTGGCGCGCGCGAGTATCGCCGTCTGCGGAATCCCTCCATCCTTCGGAGGTGCAGCCGCTGACGTTGAGCACCTCCGGATGGTCAAGCAGCGCCACCGATTTCGATTCGGGCTGCGGGGCGCGCGCTGGATGCTGGCTCATAGCGATTGCGGCGGCTGCTTCTGGCGGCGGTCATTTGTCCACAATGAGGAACGACCGCCGCGTTTCAGGATACATCCCCCGGGCTGCGAGAGAAATCGCGGCCGCATGGCCGCCACGTCATGATGCGCTTGCCGCTGCGAATGCACCCAGCTTATCGAGTGCCGCGGCGATTTCCTCCGGCGTGATCTGCCGCAGGCAGTTATAGTGCCCGAAGCGGCACGTACGCTGCAGGCAGGGGCTGCATTCAAGCTGATGGTAAACCGTCGTGGTGCGCGCGCCGAGCGGGCCGGTGCGCCACGGGCGCGTCGATCCGTAGATGCCAACGGTGGGGATGCCCAGGGCTCCGGCGACGTGCATGCTGCCCGAGTCATTGCCGGCGAAGCCGTCGCACAGCGCCATCAGCGCGACCATTTCGCCCAC
>JBGPUE010000106.1:0-9603 GCA_041491005.1 Binataceae bacterium (SeqCode)
ACCATCCCGTAGAGCATCATCAGCCCCTCGCGATGGCCGCTTATGATCTGTTGGCCGAGATCCATCGTCGAGCCAGGCGGATGAATCCGCGCGAGGTCGAAGACCGAAATATGCTCGGCGAGGTAACTCTGCTGCACCTGCGCGCGACGGATTAGCAGCGTGGTCAGATACGAGGTGCCGATCGCGGCGCCGAGATTGCGCGTAACCGCGTACAGACTGGCCGCGTAGCCCATCTTCATCCGCGGCATCGAGCTCAGCGCGGCCGCCGACAATCCGGGGAAGACCAAGCCGGTGCCGATGCCCTGGAATATGGTCGGCCACATGATCTGCGATGCGCTGACCTGCAGGTTCAGGCCGGCCATTCGCCACATCGCGAAGGCGACCAGCGCGAAGCCGATCCCGATCAGCGGGCGCGTGTCGTAGCCGCGGCGCGCAAGCGTACCCAGCAACAGCATCGCGAACATCGTGCCGAAGCCGCGCGGCGCCATCACCAGGCCGGCCTTCTGCGCGGTGTAGCCCATCAGCTCCTGCATGAAGATCGGATTGAGGATGCCGGTGCCGTAGAGCGTGAAGGTCAGAAAGATGACCAGCGTCACCGGCAGCGTGAACATGCGGTTGCCAAGCATGCGCAAATCGACGATTGGTTCCTCGGTGCGCAGCTCCTGAAAAATCAGCACGATCATCGCGCCGATCGCGATCGCCGTCGCATAGCAGACCCATGCACTCGAGAACCAGTCGGCGCGCTCGCCGCGATCCAGCACGATCTCGCCCAGGCCCAGGCCGAGCACGAGACAGGTCAGCCCGATGTAGTCGATCGGGGCGTTGCGGCGAAGCTGGCGCAGATAGGGCGGGTCATCGACCCAGCGCGCGACCATGAAGGCGGCGGCGGTGCCGATCGGCACGTTGATGTAGAAGTTCCAGCGCCAGCTCCAGGTATCGGTGATCCATCCGCCGACGGTCGGGCCCATGATCGGCGCGACCATCATGCCCATCCCCCAGATCGCCATCGCCATCGCTTGTTCCTGCGGCGGGAAGGTCTCCATCAGGATCGCCTGCGACAGCGGCATCATCGCCGCGCCGGCCGCGCCCTGCATAAGGCGGAAGAGCACGATCTGATCGAGCGACCGCGCCACGCCGCATAGCGTCGAAGCGAACACGAACATCGCGATCGAAACGATGAAGTAGCGTTTGCGGCCGATGCGCCCGGCGATCCAGCCGGTCATCGGAATCATGATTCCGGCGGCGACCAGATAACTGGTCACCACCCACGCGATCTCATCGACGCTGGCCGAGAAGCTGCCCTGCATGTGCGGCAGCGAGACGTTGACGATCGAGCTGTCGAGCACCTCGAGGATCGTGCCGAGCATCACGGAGACCGCGATGATCCACTTGGTCGCGCCGAGATCGTGGAATTCGGGATGCGGCTGGGCGGCGGCTTCAGCGGCGGGCGTCTTAGGACTGGCGCTCATTGGCGGCGGGTAGAGTCAAGTTACTGCGCGCGTGGGATGGATGCAAAGCTGGACAACGGCGGTCGTCGAGGCGGCGATGGGAACGGCCTCAGTGCGTTACCGAGCGGCACCGGAGGCTGTTTCGCAGTGACAGCCGGCTATGGCGATGCGCCTCGCCTCAGCGCCAGCAGCCTGAGATCGCAAGCGGCCAGCAACGCGGTGGCGCCGATAGTGGCCGCGCCGAGCCACATCGCGAGGCCATTCAGCGTGTGCCCGACCAGGTCGCGCGCGAAGAACGTTGCCATCACGACTGCGATAAGCGCCATGCTCGCGGCAAATCGCTGGCGTGCAACGAAGCCCAGCCGAGCGGCACAAAATCCGGGAAGCAGCAGGATGCTGAAGTGCGGAGCACTCGACATCGGCGACAACAGCAGCATCAGTATGAGCATCGAAGCGGATTCCAGGCTTCGAGCCGGCACCTCGTCAGCACGATGCGTCCCATCCTCGCGATGGCCCTGGACGGCGAAGGTGGTCGCCGTCATCAGGCCGGCGATCGAATAAACGATCAGCTTCAGGGTCCCCGGGCCGATTGATGGAGCCCGGCTCGGGAAACTCCATCCAGCCGGCGTCATAACCAACCGGGTCAGGACGAATCTTCCGCCCGCACCAGCCAGTGATTGGTTATATTCCAGGGCGCTGCCCCAAGTGCCGGGGTAATAGTCCGGGCGCGTCATCAACAAGCCGTAGCGATGGAGCCACTCGCCGAGCCACCATCGACCATCAGGGGCGTGGCTCACCAGGTCGGGCAGCAGATTCAGTCCGACCGCGACCAACACCAGCCAGAACGCCGCCGTCAGCCTGCGATGCCACACAAAGTACAGCGCCAATAGCAGGGCGGGGCCTTTCATCGCGGTCGCTGCGCCGAACCAGGTCGCGGCCGCCAGCAGCGCGCCGCCCGCAAGCTGGCTACAGCCTGCCATTACAAACGCGCCAACGAGCAGGTCGGTTTGCTGATGGTTGAAGCAGTTCACGCAGTAGGGCAGCGCGGTGGAGAGGCCGACCATGAACGCAACGTGTTCCCGCGCGCTAACGTGCGCGGTCCCGAAAATAGCTCCGCCCGCCAGACGCCACGATGTCTTCACCATGAAGAGCATCGCGGCGACGTTGATTGCGTACCAAATGACTCGCTCGATCCAACGAGGAAGAAACGTGAAAGGGATTCCGGCCATCGCCATCAACGGCGGATACAAGTAGGACTGTCGAGGTTCGTACAGATCCTGCCTGCGCCAAAGACGGGTAGCGGCGCTCAGGTAGACCGCTTCCCACTCGTTGTAGTTTCTGAACAGGGCTGGCACCGCGAGGATGGCAAAGAAGATGACCGCGAGGACCACGTAAGGCTGGTCGCGAATCTTAGCAGGCAGATCGAAGCCGGGACCTGGCCGAAGTTTGCACATCGCTTTCAGTCGGCATTGCAGCTCCATCGTAGACGCGGACGCTGGTAGTCGTCGTCCTGCTGAAAGCCAGCCGTCAGAGCCACTTACCTGTTGATCAACACAGAGCTCGGCGATCGGCAAGAGCGGAGCTGCGCTTCGAAGCTTGGCGACTCTTCCGTCAGCGGGCCGAAATCAGTAGGGCGTGCCGTTCTTGTGCTTGAACCGCCACTTCGTGTCGGGGCCGAGCACCGCCGCGATGTCGTCATCGGGATACGTGCCCGAATCGCCGGCGCTGCGATCGCCGACTTCGAGGAAGATCACGTCGGCGTCGGTGCGGTTGATCAGATGATGGGCGTTGCCGGAGCCGGCTTTGAATCCCGCGCACATCCCGGGGCGCAACACAGTTTCGCCCGCATCCGTCACGAGCGTCGGCTCGCCATCCAGTATGTAGATGAACTCATCCTGCCGCGAATGTGCATGGCGCAGCGCCGAGACCGCGCCGGGCGCGAGCCGCGTCAGGTTCACGCCGAAGTTGGTCAGGCCGAACAGATCGCCGAGCGGCTGTTTACCCCGTCCCGCCATGCGCGAGGCGAACGGCTCGGGGTAGTTCGATGGGCGAGTGCGCAGCGGCGCCGTCGCGGCTTCGATCGCGGTTGGAGTGGGGGGCATACAGGTAACCTCTAGCAAGTGGTATAAGCGAGGGAACTAGCGCGAAACGGCTAGGGTGAACTACATTGACCCTATGGGAGGGCACATCGTTGGATGACGGACCCCAAGGTGCGGGCGGGAGAATGAAGCGCCTTGTCGAGGAAGTGTTCGTAACTGAGGGTGTACCAGAGTTCACCTTCGTTCCTCCGCCAAATTTCAACGATATCCTCCTTGATATTCGTCGCCCTGGAAAGCCCGTGATGATAGAAGGTCAATCCGGTACAGGGAAGACTACCTGCGTCAAGAAGATTATCGAAAAGCTGGCTGCTACGGCCGAGGTCAGCTATCTCACAGCCAGAAGTTCCACTGACATCAGTAGAATTGAAGCTATCGCGCGTGAGCATGGATCTGGAACATTTGTTATCGACGACTTCCATCGCCTTTCCAAAGGGCTTCAGACTGTACTCGCAGATCTCGCGAAGATAGCTGCAGAGCAGGCGAGCGGGCCTAAGTTGATACTGATCGGGATCAACCAGATCGGGAGCGACCTCATCCAATTGGTTCCAGACATCGCGAAGAGAACGGGCATACACCGCATTCAGCCCGGCACAGAGAGTGACATCGCTCGGCTAATAAAGGCGGGCTGCGATGAACTTCAAATCTCGATTCTGGACCGCGAGTCGGTCTTCGAGGAGACGAGAGGGGATTACTGGCTCACGCAACAGATCTGCCAGTCGATTTGTACCATGAGTAACGTCACCGAAACGAGCGACGTATTTCGCGAAATCCCCTTCGACTTGGCAAATCTTCGACGTAAAGTAGTAGATAGACTTACGTCCGCATACTACCCTGCCGTGAAAGAGTTCTGCCGCGGACGACGGTTCCGTCCTAGTAATGACCCGTACTACAAGCTCCTTCGGGCGATCGGGGAACGTGACAGCTCGATCGCGGATTTAAACGAACTCGCAAACGCCAGTCCGGAAGTGCGCGGTAGTATCAACAATATCAAGGAGCACCGTTTGCGTGTGCTTCTCCAATCCAAGCCACTGTGTTCCCGCTACTTCTACTACAACGAAGAGACAAAGAACTTCGCGATTGAAGACCCGGCGTTGTTCTACTTCTTGAAGCATCTAGATTGGAACGCTCTACGAAATGACTGCGGTTTTCGCGAGTCGTCGAAAGACTATGAATATGACTTTGCGTTGTCCTTCGCAGGAGAGAACAGGGAACTCGCTCGGTGTATTGCTGAAAATCTTGAGATTCTTGACGCGCGGGTGTTCTTCGACGAGTACTTCGAAACAAACTTCCTAGGAAAGGCCTGGTCGAGCAAGTTCAAGGAGATATTCGCGGACACGAGTCGGCTTGTCGTCTGTTTGCTAGACCGTCACCACAAGGAAAAGCTCTGGCCCACGTTTGAGAGAGAGTGCTTTCAGCCGCGCGTTGCTGACGGCGACGTCATTCCCATTTTTCTTGATGACACGCCTTTCGCGGGAGTTCCCCACGACATTGTCGGCATCAGGTTCACTTGGGATAACTCTAGAGAGAACTGGCAAGAAGTTGTGATCTCGGAGATAGTTTACAAGCTCATGGACCGCCTTGAATAGGTGCACGGTACGGGTCCGCGGAGCTTCGTCGCCTGGCACGGCTCGTTTGACTGCGAGCGCCAACCTAACGTATGTTAGGTTGCAGCAGTTGGACGCCGAATGGCGTCACTTCCCGAGGTTTCCTCCACGATGCTTCACGAATCCCGGCTCGACTTCAGCACAGAAGAACTCCTCGACAATCCCAATTGGGATGCGCCCCTGATCGTCCAGGGTATCCGATGCCACGGCGGGTTCGGTCCCGACGGCCAATATCGCTCGCCGCGCGCCAAGTATCGCAACCCGGCGGTCGCCGCATGGCAGGAGCAGCACATCCGGACCTCGGGGCTGCCGATTTTCGAAGTGCCCGCCGATTGCATGCCGCCGCATCTGCCCAACGTCGAGCAGGCCAAGCTGCTGCTGCGCGAAGGCGTGCGCGAGCCGATGGTCCGCACGCTGACCGAGATTGCGATTATCGAGGGATTCGGCGCGACGATCCGCGACCTGCCCGTGCCTCCGATTTCGAGCTTCATCCGCGAAGATGTGAATGGCACCGCGTTGGCGCATCTGGCGGGCGGACTGTTCGAAGCGCATGCGCGCGACGAGGCCGGCTGGGGCGAAGAGGGCGGCCACAAGCAGATGTGGGAGGCGGCGCGCGACCTCGCGCTCTCCAAGCCGGAAGTTCCGGCCGACGTGCTGATGGTGATCATGGGACGGCGCGGCAATCAGAACCGCGCGCGCCGGCCGATCCCGCAGCTTACCGAGCCGGTTGAGCGCGTGATCGCGTTCATGATGCAGGTGCTGGTCGTCGAGGTGTTCGCCGCCGAGACCTTCGGATGGGCCGAAGCCGTACTATCCGATCCCGAAGTTTCCGAGGCGCCCGAGGACGCCGCGAACCTGATCCGCTACATCCGCAGCGACGAATCGCCGCATGTCGAGTATCTGCGCACGGCGCTCTCCGAGATCACCGCGCGTACGCTGATCACCGCCGATGGCGGCGAGCTCTCCGGCAGAGAGGTCATCCAGAGCCTGCTCGATCGCTCGATGCGCGCGGTGATTCGGCAACGCATCAACGAGCGGCGCGCGCAGGTGCATGAATCCATCCGCCGGACTGCGAGCGGCATCGTCGGCGACGTCGAGGAGCTGATCGCGCGCTTCGATGCGCTCGACACGAATTGGACGCCGCCGCCCCGCTATATGGCCGCGCTGGAATCGGCGCCGCTCGCATCGGGCCGACTCTCGTACGCGTAGCGGGATTCGCTGCGCGGCGGCGCGCCCGCCATGAACTCCATCGAACGCAACTATCGTACGGTGCGCACCGCGATTCTCGCGGTGCGCGTGTATGGCAGCTACCGGATGCTGCGGCTCTTCGATCGAGTGCGCGGCGCCGACTTCAAGGCGCGCGACTTGAAGCCGATTCATGTGCGCAACGCGCGGCTGATCTACAACACCGCGCTCTCGCTGCGCGGCCTGATGATCAAGCTCTCGCAGGTAATCGGCACGCGCGCTGACGTCTTTCCGCCCGAGTACGTCAAGCAACTGAGCAAGTGCCACGACGCGCTGCCGCCGCGCTCGTATGAGGAAATCGCGCCGGTAGTCGAATCGGAACTGGGCCGGCGCATCGATGAGGTGTTCGACGACTTCGAGCGCGTGCCGATTGCAGCCGCATCGCTCGCGCAAGTGCATCGCGCGCGGCTGAAGACCACGGGCGAGACGGTCGCGGTCAAGGTCCAGTACCCGGATATCGCGGAGATCGTGCGCACCGATATCGGCAATATGACGCGCATCTGTGCGCTCTACGAACGCTGGGATCCGCAGCCGATGGAGCTGATGCCGCTGCTGCGCGAGCTGCAGACCCATCTGGCGCTCGAACTCGACTTCCGCCGCGAGGTCGACAGCGCCGAGCGAATCGCCGAGCTGTTCCGCGATGATCCCACCGTGCGCGTCCCGCGGATGTATCGCGAGCTATCGGCCGGGCGCGTGATCACGATGGAGTACCTCAGCGGCATCAAGCCCAACGACAAGGATGCGCTGGTCGCTGCGGGACTCGATCCGCAGGAAGTGATCCAGGAGCTGATGCGGATCTACGTGACGATGATTCTGGCGCGCGGCTTCTTCCAGGCCGACCCGCATCCGGGCAACATCTTTGTCAATCCGCATCAGACCACTGACGGCCGTATCGTACCGCGCTTCGTGTTGCTCGACTTCGGGCTCTCCAAGGAATTGCCGAAGGGCTTCGGCTACGGGCTGTTCAACCTGATGTTCGCGATCATGACGTCGAACGAGGCCGCGACCATCCGCGCGTTTCAGGAGCTGGGCTTCGTGACCAAGACCGGCGATCCGAAGACGCTGGTGATGATCGCGCGCGCGATGAATCGCCGCCGCAAGTTCAACGGCGAGTTCACCGAACAGATGACCGCGGACCTGTTCGAGACGATTCGGCAGAATCCGGTCGTGAAGGTGCCGACTGATTTCGTGCTGGTCGGGCGCGCCTTCGAGCTGCTATCGGGGATCGCGCATACGCTGGGCGGGCAGGCCAACGTGCTCAATGCGATGGCGCCCGGCACCGCCGACACCACCCGCCGCGCAAGCTGATCGCGCATCGCAGCGCGATCAGGACTTCGCCGGGCGCTGCACCAAATCGAAGCCATTGCCGGATGGATCCGCGATCGTCGCGAGCTTGCCGGGCGTCACATTCTCGAGGCGTCCACCCGCTTCAACGGTGCGCTTGACGGCCGCATCGAGGTCCGGCACCGGGATGTCCAGATGCACAGGTGTCCAATGGCGGCCGTAGTCGCGCGTCAACGATGAACCAGCCGCCACAGCGCTGCCCGCGGAGACTTTCATCACCCAGAACGTGATCCCGCTATGCGCCATCTTCGCCCACTCGGGCTTTTGCTCGACGAGTTCCATTCCCAGTCCGCGGCTATAGAAATCGACTGCCCGCTGGACATCCGCCACATCGATGCAGATCTCGAAATTCAACGCTGTAGCCATCGTCGATCCTCCTCGCGTACTCCGATAACCCTCCCAACTACGGTTCGATGCGCTCCATCATGCGCGGGAACGGGATCGTCTCGCGCAAATGATGCAGACCGCAAATCCAGCAGACGACGCGTTCCAGCCCCATCCCGAAGCCGGCGTGCGGCACCGATCCATAGCGGCGCAGGTCGAGATACCAATTAAACGCCTCCAGTGGCAATCCGTGACTGACGATTCGATTGCGCAACGTTTCGTAATCGTCCTCGCGCTGGCCGCCGCCGATGATCTCGCCGTAGCCTTCGGGCGCGAGCATGTCGACGCACAGCGCGACGTCGGGCCGCTCTGGATCATGCTCTGGATCATGCTTCATGTAGAAGGCCTTGAGCGTGGCCGGATAGCGATGCACCATCACGGGCCGATCGAATTGTTCAGATAGCGCGGTCTCCTCGTCGCCGCCGAGATCGTCGCCCCATGCGATCGTGAGGCCTTTCGACTTGAGCCGCGCGATCGCTTCGTCGTACGTGATGCGCGGGAACGGCTTGACGACACGCTCCAGCGGCGCGGCATCGCGTTCGAGCACTTTCAGTTCCTCGCGTCGGCGCTCGAGCACGCGCGCCACGATGTAGCAGATGAAATCCTCGGCGAGATCCATGTCCTCCTTGAGCGTATAGAAGGCAACCTCGGGTTCGACCATCCAGAACTCGGTGAGATGGCGGCGCGTCTTGGATTTTTCAGCGCGGAAGGTCGGCCCGAAGCAATAGACCTTGCCGAAGGCGAGCGCACCAGCCTCGGCGTAGAGTTGCCCGCTTTGCGTGAGATAGGCCTTGCGCTCGCCGAAGTAATCGATCTTGAAGAGATCGGTCGTGCCCTCGCATGCGTTGGGCGTCAGGATCGGCGAGTCGAACAATACGAAGCCGCGCTGGTCGAAGAACTCGCGGCATGCGGCGGCGACTTCGCTGCGCACCTTGAGCACCGCATGCTGACGCGATGAGCGCACCCACAGATGGCGCTGGTCGAGCAGGAACGCGACGCCGTGCTCTTTGGGCGTGATCGGATAATCGATTGCGGCGCCAAGGAGCACGAAATTCTTGAGCGACAGCTCGTATCCGCCCGGCGCGCGTTTGTCGGCGCGTACCGTGCCGGTCACTTCGAGCGAGCTTTCCTGTCCGAGATGGTCCGCCGCGGCGAACTGCTCAGGGCCGATATCGGCGAGCGAGGCGACGCATTGGCAGAGTCCGGTGCCGTCGCGCACGAGCAGGAAATGAATCTTGCCGCTGGAGCGCCGATTATAGAGCCAGCCCTTGAGCGTGACTTCCTCGCCGACATGGCGGCCGAGTTCGTCGATATAGACCCACGCCATTGGCATATTTAAGCACATCGCCCGATGCGATCGAGCGCTGGATCGCATCACCATCCGACTCGCATCATAATGGACTGGCGGACGGGATGAGGCGGATGAACGGGCTCGACTACTTGATCATTGCGCTGGCGTCATTGGGCGCCATCTACGGG
>JBGPUE010000107.1:0-9541 GCA_041491005.1 Binataceae bacterium (SeqCode)
AATCGAAGCTGTGGCGTGAGGGGAAACGATGCTTGGAGTAATCCTGGTCGTCCATCTATTCGCGATCATCTTCTGGATCGGAAGCCTGCTCGTAATCACCACGCTGCTGGGCCAGGTGGCTGATGAAGTCGGCGGGGCGCGTGAACGCCTGATTATGGCTTCGCGCCGGCTGCTCGGCGTCGCCGGCAATATCACGATGGCCTTGGCGCTGGTGAGCGGCGTGATCCTGCTGGCGCTCGAACCGGCGGCGCTACGCCAGGGCTGGATGCATGCGAAGCTGCTGATGGTGGCCGCGCTGCTGCTGATGCATGGGCGGCTTTATCGGCGGATCATCGCGTTGGAGAACGAGCCCTCGGGCGCATCGCGGCGCGAATTCATGATCGTGCACGGGGCGGTGAGCCTGCTGCTGCTGATCATCTTGATCCTCGCGGTTCTCAAACCCTTCTGACCGCTGGGCGACACTAAGGGACGACCGCGAACAAGTCTCTGAGGCGGGAAACCCGCCATTGAGGCGCGGTTCGCTTTTCTTCTGCAACTCATGCTACGCAAGGCCTGTCTGTTCGGTGGTATTCGAAGGTGGGCACCGGCAGCAGGCATCTCAGCGCGACCGTCCTTTGCATCCTGGCTACGGTAGTAGCTTCCGCTGCGGCTGAGGTTTATCAATGGCGCGATACGCAGGGCACGGTCCATTTCGCCGACAATCCGCCATCCTATCCAGCTGACGTAACAACGCTTGACGCCGACAGCGGGCAGCCGGTCGTACCGGGGCGTCAGCGCGGCATGCGAGGATCGGCGCGAGACGACCGCGACGGCCCAGTCCGCAAACCATCGGCCATATCGGTCTCGCCGCGGCGATTCAGTTCAGCAGGCTCCTCGATGCGCCATGCGACCGATGGTTCCTCAACGGACCGCGTGGAATCATCGGTGCCCGTGCTGGAGACGCCGGGCAATCATGCCCAGCCGCGTCGCGGCTTCTCGTTGCTCGGCGGCCGCGGGTGGGGCAGCGAAGCCCCGGCGCAACGCCGCTCGGTGCTCGATGAGCCCTCGGAGCTGAATCTTCCGGCGCCGCCCGTGCGCGGACATCTCACCGGGTCGCGTAGCGTCGAGGAACCTCGCGGGATTCTCGACGGTGGCGGCGAGGGGTTCGGCGCGAGCGCGCTTGAAGACGGCAGCGCTGATGATGGCGATCAGAGCACCGCGCCGGTGCAGGTCAGGCGGCGCGCGGCATATTCGATTCTGATCCCAAGCGACGGCAAATCGGCGTTGCCGACACGCCGGCCCCAGGCCGTAAGCCCGCGCTAGTCTCGCGTCGCGCGGGCAGGCGCCACCATCGATTCGGCCGCGCTCGCAATCGAAGCGTGGATGTGCGCGATGCGCCATCCAGCGGGGCCGCGGCGCATCACGAAACTTCGCCGATGCACCGGCCCCGGTTGGCGCAGATGGAATGTGACGAGTGCGAGCGGCCCGAAATCGCGGACCACGACATCTTCGATCTCGAGCTTGAACCCGCCCGGCAGGTTTTGCGCCTTGATAAAGCCAATGATCGATCCGAACTGCTCGAGGATCGCGGAGCGGCCGTCAAGGCGCTTCGCATAGGCCGGCATCGGCGAGAACATCTGCGCGTCTTCTTCGAAGAACGCGGCGATGCGATCGAGGTCCAGCGACTCGACGGCGTGCAGAAAGTTGTCGAGCGTGCGGCGAATCTCGGCGCTTGCTTCCGCTTCCATGCGAATCTCCTGCGTGGCCTCTAGTGTTGTGTCCCATTGATGAGTTCACTGACGCAGATATCGTCATTCTGAGCGCCAGCGAAGAATCTCGCGGCCGCCATCTTTGCGGCCGTGATGCTCTGTTCGGCGCAAAGCACCAAAATCACGCGGCAAGCGATTGCCGCGCGAGATCCTTCGCTCCGCGGACTTCGCTCAGGATGACCGACATAGTTCCCAAAGTTATTTGCGGGACGGAACACTCTAGTAGCGATCTTTCAGCTCGCGGGCTTTCGCAAAGATCGCGACCGGATCGTCGCGCAAAGCCGGGTCAGTCTTCTTGAGGCTCGCACGCAGCTCGGCGCTGGCGGTACGCAGGAATGGGTTGGTTTGCTTCTCCTCCATGATGGTCGAGGGAACCGTCCATTTGCCTTCGGCGCGAGTCTTCACGGCCCATTCATGCTTGCGCTTGAGCGCCTGGTTGCCGGGTTCGAGCGTCAGTGCGAAGCGCAGGTTCTTTTCGGTGTACTCGTGCCCGCACCAGACCTGGGTGTCGTCGGGCAGCGCGGCGAGCTTGCCCAATGACGAGACCATCGTGGCCGCCTTGCCCTCGAACACACGGCCGCATCCGCCGATGAACAGTGTGTCGCCTGAGAACACCGCCTTCAGCGCCGGGAAATAATACGCGACGTGGCCGTTGGTATGCGCCGGGATGCCGATCGCGCGACCTTCGACGGCACCGATCTTAATCGTATCGCCGTCATCGAGCGGATCGGTTAGTCCGGGTATGCGGCCGCCCTCGGCGCGCGCTCCGTAGACGTGCAGGGCGGGTATCGCGGCGACCAAGTCCTGATTGCCGCCGACGTGATCGGGGTGCCAATGAGTTGAAAGCACCGCGACCAGCTTGACGCCGTTCGCCTTGACCGCGTCGAGCACCTTGGCGGCTTCGGCGCAGTCGACGACGCCGGCCTTCTGGCTGCGATCGTCGACCACCAGGTAGGCGAAATTGTCAGACAGCTGCGGTACCGGAATGATCGCCATCGGATGTACCTCCAGCGCGGTCAGAGCCCGGTGATACTGTAGCCCACGTCCACGTAAATTGTCTGCCCGGTGACACCGCTGGCCAGGTCGCTGAGCAGCGATGCCGCCATCTTGCCGACCTCCTCGGTCTTCATCGCGCGGCGCAGCGGCGAGCGTTCTTCGACCTCGTGAGCCATGTCGTGGTAACCGCGGATCGCTGAGGATGAGAGCGTGCGCGCGGGACCCGCGCTGAGCGCGTTGACGCGGATGTTCTTCGCGCCGAGGTCGATCGCAAGGTAGCGGACGCACGCTTCCAAAGCCGCCTTTGCCACGCCCATCACATTGTAATTGGGCACCGCACGCACCGCCCCGATATAGGTGAGCGTGATAATCGAACCGCCGCCGCGGGCTTCCATCAGGGGCTCGGCGGCCCGCGCCAGCGCGACCAGCGAGTACGCGCTAATCTCCAGCGCACGTGCGAAGTTGGCCCGGCTGACGGTCAGGAAGCGATCGCGCAGGTCCTCGCGTTCCGCGAACGCCACCGCATGCACCAGCATGTCGAGCCCGCCCCACGTCCGGCGCAGCTCTCCCATGGTTGCCTCGATCTGCGCGTCGTTGGTCACATCGAGCTCGCCTATCACCGTCGAGCCCGATTCCTCGGCGAGCGGCCGCACGCGTTTCTCCAGTATCTCGCCCTGGTAGGTGAGCGCGACCTCGGCGCCCTGGCGCCTCAGCTCCTGCACGATTTGCCATGCGAGGCTCTTGTCATTGGCGAGTCCGACCACCAGCGCGCGTTTGCCTTCCGCGATGCCCATCAAGCTGCTCCTCGAATCGATCTCCCGAGAACGCCGGTCGTGACGCCTGCCGCCGCTAGCTCGGACGGCGCATGAATCGTTGTGCAGCGCGAGGCGCTGCGTCTAGACCCGGATCATCATCCCGTCCGTGGCCATCTCATGGCGCACTTCCGCAGAATGCTCGAGCACTTCGCGCCCGATATGCGTGAGGATCATCCGGCCCGGCGTGAAGCGCTCCTGGTTGCGAGCGATCAATGGATAGTTGAGGTGAAACGTCAGCTCAGCACTCTCATAATAGGTGCACTCACACAGGAACAGATCGGCTCCGGCGCTGATTTCCACCAGCTCGTCGGTCCATCCGGTATCGCCCGAGTAGGCGATCGTCCGCCCGTTCATCCCGATTCGGAACGCGAGCGAGACGTCTCTACGGGTATGTGGCGTGCGAATGCTCTCGACCGCCATTCCGCCCACGCGCGCCTTGTGATGCGGCTCGAGCACGACGAACTTGATGCGCTTGGCGACCCGCGCAGGATCGATTTCGCGATACATCGCGTGGAACATTGCCCAAGTGCGCTGCTCCAGTCCGCGCGGACCGGCGATCGTCAGGCTACGATGGCGCGGACTTTCGTACAGATACTCGAGGATCAGGAATGCCAGCCCGGCGAAATGGTCGCCATGCAGATGGCTAATCAGGACCGTATCGATATCGGCCGGCGCCGCGCCCGTCCGCTTCATCGACGCGAGCAGCGTGGGACCCGCATCGACCAACACGTTGCCGCGCTCGCCGCTGATCAGGTAACCGGCCTGAAAGCGCCCGCGGCTGGCAAAGGCGTCTCCTGCCCCCAGAACCGTAACGCTAATCGAGCCCATCATTCCCCATCAGTCCGCCGGGCAGGAGAAAAGTAATCGCGCTGCCGCAAGCGACGAACGCAAATTCAATAAATCGGCGGCCATGTTATCATGGCCCCAGACTCAGGCAACCAAAGGAGCCGCATGATGAAGCGGGTCAAGATCGGAGTCGGGTTCGGACTGTGGCGTCTGGGGATGCCGTCACCGCAGGCAATCGTTCGTGTCGCCGAACAGGCCGAGCATTGGGGCCTCGACTCGTTCTGGCTCTCGGACCATCTGCTCGCGCCGTCCCCCGAGCTCGACGTCGTCGCGACGCTGTCGCTCATCGCATCGCGCACCTCGACGGTGAAGCTGGGGCCGAGCGTGCTGCTGCTCAACCTGCGCCATCCGCTGCTGGTCGCCAAATCCTTCGCCTCGCTCGATTATCTTTCGGGCGGCCGGATGGTGATGGCGGTCGGCACGGGCAACAATCTCGCCGACTACGCCGCCTGCGGTATTCCGGCCGAAGGCCGCGGCAAGCGGCTCGACGAAGGCATCGCGGTCCTGCGCACGGTATGGCGCGAGCCGCACGCGAGCTTTCACGGCCGCTATTACAATTTCGACGACGTGACGATCGATCCGCGTCCGCTTGCGCGGACCAACAATGATTTCGGCACGATGGATATCTGGGTCGGCGGACGATCAGATGGCGCGCTGCGTCGCACCGCGCGGCTCGGCGATGGCTTCTTCGCGTCGTTTCAGACGCCCGAGGAGTTCGCACGCAATATGGCAGCGATCCGCAGCTATGCGGCAGGCTATGGCCGCGCCAACGCACGCATCGAATCGGGCCTGATCTTGCTCTCCCGCATCGCGAAATCGCGCGAGCAGGCGCTGGAGGAGATGCGTCCGATGCTCGACTCGATGGGCCGCGGCGCTGAGCAGTTCCTCGAACGTAGCGCCTACGGCGCGCCAGAGGACGTGATCGCGCGGCTGGATGATTACGTCCGCGCCGGGCTGGACAAGTTCGTCTTGTGGCCGATCGCGGCCCCCGACGCATGGCCGCGCCAGATGGAACTGATCGGCCGCGAGATCGCGGCGCACTATGCGCGCAATGGAGCGTGAGCGGCGCACGGCGCGAATCGCGATCGCCGCGGCAGCGATGCTCGCGGCGTTGGCGATGGTCGCCCTGCCCGGATGCGCAGCCCCGGCGCCACAGCCGCCGGCCTCGCGTTTCGCATCCGCGGAGCAGGTCGAGCTCAACTTCCTCGGCCGGCGCTTCGTGCTGGGCGCCAACGACAAGATCGCCGAAGTGCGGCAGCCATCGTGGCCGGCCAATCGCTTCCTGCGCATCCCGTTCTGGTTCGGAATCAACGTGCTGGTGCCGGGCGTCATGCAACCCAAAGAGGGCGACTACTACGTGATCAGCGAAGCGCTCCTGGTACGCGGACTCGATCCGGTCAATGAATGGTGGATCGACGCTGGTAGCGCCTTGCTCAAGAAGGACGCGATCTTCGTCACTACTCGCACGCACTATAAGTCATTGGGCAAGGTGCTTCCCACGATCGTGCAGTTCAGCGGCACGCGCGACTTCAAGGACGTCGCGGGCCGGACCGTCAAGATTCCGGTACTGCGGGAAGTGTCGCTGCCGATGGAATGGACGCTGGGCGGCCGTATTCCGAAGGACTACGCGCGGTTCCAAATCGGATGAAACGCGCCCTTCCTGCGATTGCCCTCGCGCTACTCATCTTCGCGATTCCCGCATGCACGCCCGAGCGGGCGATGGACTTCGGCCCCGATCAGGAAGTTACCGCGCCGCCTGACGACCAATTAAGCGTCGAGATCATGCGCGACTTCGACGGCAAACAGTTCGTGCTCGGGCACAATGATCGCGAAGCCGAAGTCCGCCTCGCCGGATGGCCGCCCGAACGCCACGTGCTGATTCCCTTCTGGCTCGGCGTCAATCCGCTCTATCCGAACTTCCTGCGCCCGCACGTCGGCCGCATCTATGTGATGAGCGAGAGCGTGTTAGTGCGGCCGCTCGGCAACAGCGAGTACCTCATCCGGGCGGGCTCCACGATGTTCAAGAGCGACACGCTCTTCGAGACCCGGCATACGCGCTACGCCGATGCGGGCAAGTTGTTGCCGATGGTGGTGCGCTTCGTGGGAACGCGCGTCATCACGGTGCTCAAGGATGCTCCCGAGACCGGGACGGTGACGGAGAAGGTTCCCATCCTGCGCGAAGTATCGCTGCCGATGCAGACCGAGGAAAAGCTGCCCGGCTATGCGCGCTTCGAGCTGCAGAACGAAACCTAGACGCCGGAGCGCCAGACCTGATATGGGCAAATACCTCTTGGGGGAGGCTCCGATGAAAATTTTATTCCCTCTTGCACTGTGGCTCCTTGCCTGTACGACGTCGGCATGTGGCGCGCCCCGCACCAAGGATGCAGACGTGAATCCCCCAGCTCTGGTCTCCGGCGTCGGTGGCGCACAGGAAGCGACGAGTCCGCCTTCATTCACGCAAGGTGACACATTCGTCGTCAAGATATCCCGCGAGGTGCAGACGCGCGGCGAGATCGGTCCTACGGTGGAGTTCGTAATCGGAGAGGAAAATGGCCTCCTCGTGTTCAAAAGCCAGCCAAACGCGAAGTCCGGGCTGGAAGGAGGCGCGTACACTTACCGGTTCACGACCGACTTGTGTCAAGTTAGCGCTCAGAGCCCATTTGCCACCGTCAAAACGACTCCCGATGACTCTAGCTTCAAGTGGCCGCTTCGAGTCGGTGCGGCTTGGGCGGGTCGCTACGAATGGCAGCGGCTCGGCGGTTCGGGATCCGAAGCGTACAAGACTACCGTCAGAGCAAAGGTGGCGAGATTTGAAAGCGTGACGGTTCCCGCCGGAACTTTCCAAGCTTTCCGAATCGAGTTGGAGAGCAACGCAAGGGATTACCGGAATAACCGAATCATTTGGTATGTTCCAGGGCCCGTCTCATTTCCGGTCAAGATGTGGTCATCAGACCCACTCGACAGCCGAAACTATGAATTGGTCAGCTACAGCCGCAAGGCCGACAACGGCCGCTGACGCTACGGCACTGCGCCAGCTCACTGCCGAGATTCGGGCAGCGGAAGACTCGATCTGCGGAGCCCGACTTTACGCAGCCATCATCAGGCCGGTTCGTCTTCCTCAAGCACCGCGGTCGGCAGCACTTCGGGCGCGAGATCATCCAGAAAGCGCGATGCGCGGCCCATCACGAAACCCATGGCGCGATCGAACATGTGAATCGGGTACGTGATGTAAAGCTCGTCGCGCGCGCGCGTCCCGGCCACGTACATCAGCCGCCGTTCCTCTTCGAGTTCTTCCGGTTCGATGCTTTGCGGCCCGGGAAAACGCCCCTCGGCGGCCCAGATGATGAACACGACCTTCCATTCCAGCCCCTTGGCCGAATGAATCGTGCTGAGCGTAATGCGGCCTTCCTCGTCCCTGTCACCGGCGAGCACATCGCCGATCGAATCGGTCGGCGGCTCCAGCGCCATGTCTGCGAGCATCGAGGCGAGACTCCGGTAGCGCTGCGTGATGTTCTGGAAATGTTCGAGGTCGCGTTCGCGCTTGGGATAGTCATCCGGGTACGCCTCCCGCATCAGCGGGAGATAGTACTCGAGCACCATCGCCAGCTGATTGGGGGGCGCCAGAGATTCGCCGCGAAGATCCTTCAGCATCGCTGCCAGCCGCACCATCGATTGCGCCGCGCCGCGACCCTTCGCCCGCCCACCTTGATCCTCGCCGGCACGCGCATCGAGCACTGTCTCGGGCGCGGGCGACGCGATCAGCGATTCGATCATCCGCTCGGCACTGCGCTGGCCAACTCCTTTGAGCAGCGTCAAAACACGCAGCCATGAGGGCGCGTCGGCGGGATTCAGGATCACACGCATATGCGCGAGCACATCCTTGATATGCGCGGTCTCGACGAACTTGAATCCACCGCGTTTCACGAACGGGATGTCGCGCCGCTGCAGCTCAAGTTCGAGGTCGAAGGAATGGAAGCTCGAGCGGAACAGCACCGCGATCTCGTCGAGCTCGACACCCTCTTCGCGTAATTCGAGGATCCGCTGCGCGACGAAGCGCGATTGCGTGTGCTCGTCCTGCGCGCGGACCAGCATCGGGCGGAACTCTCCGGTGCGCCGCGTGTAGAGCACCTTGGTGTACTTTTCCTGCGCGCGCTCGATCACCTGATTGGCGACATCGAGGATGCCCTGAATCGAGCGGTAGTTCTCTTCGAGCTTGATGATGCGCGTGCCGGGAAACAGCTTGGGGAAATCCATGATGTTGCGGAAGTTGGCGCCGCGAAACGCATAGATCGACTGCGCGTCGTCGCCCACCGCCATCACGTTCTGATGCGCTGTGCCGAGCAGCCGGACCAGCTCGGCCTGGATCGCGTTGGTATCCTGATACTCGTCCACCATGATGTAGCGATAGGTGTCCGACAGGCGGCGGCGAAGCTCCTCATGCTCGCGCATCAGCTCTGCGAGCCGTTCCAATAGATCGTCGTAATCGACCAACCCGCGCTCGCGCTTGTAACGATCGTACTCGGCGGCGACGTGCAGGATCTCCCCCTGATGGTCGATCAGATGCGGGAAGTCGGCCTCGATCTCGGCCTTGAGCGAGCGCGCCTTGTTGCGGGCCATGCTGATCAGCTCGGCGAGCGTCGCCTTCTTGGGGAAGCGGCGCTCGCGCGAATCGAGCCCGGCGCGCGTCCGCATCAGGTTGATCACATCTTCCATGTCGCCGCGATCGAGGATCGTAAAGTTGGGCTGCAAGCCGATCGCATTGCCGTAGCGGCGCAACACCATGTTCGCGAACGAATGGAACGTCCCGCCCGCCACCGCGCGGCTGCCCTCGCCGACCAGCTGCTCGACGCGATGGAGCATCTGTTGCGCGGCGCGCCGCGTGAAGGTCAGCAGCAGGATCGAGCCGGGCGCCACGCCGCTCTCGATCAGCCGGGCCACCCTATAGATGAGAGTGCGAGTCTTTCCGGAGCCGGCGCCGGCCACCACCAGCAGCGGCCCGCGGGCATGCATCACCGCATCGAACTGCGCGGGATTGAGCAGCTCGCGGTACTTGATCCTGAACTTATGCTCGCCCGGCGCTTCATCGCGCAGGCGAATGACCTTGTCCGCCAAGATGCGATAGTTCTATCACGCCGG
>JBGPUE010000108.1:0-9207 GCA_041491005.1 Binataceae bacterium (SeqCode)
CAGGATTCCAGCGGCCATGAGCGCGCCGCGCTCGGACTGGGCGCCGATGGTACGCCACGGCTGGTGATCGTGGATCAATCCGGCAAGCCGCGCGCCGCGCTCGGCGTGCGCGCCGACGGAACCCCGCGAATGGTCTTCCTCGACATCGATGGCAAGCTGCGCGCCGCGATGCAGGTGGGCGGCGACGGCACTCCTGACGTGAGTCTCTATGATCCCGAGGGGCGTGATCGCGCGACGCTGAGCGTCGCGGCCGACGGCACCTCTGGCCTGGTTTTTCTCGATAAGGCCGGCAAACTGCGCAGCACGCTGGAAGTGGCGGCCGACGGGCGCCCGCGCCTGGCGTTCCGGGATAGCAACGGGCGCCTCAAGGCCAATATGGAAGTCGGCCCTGACGGCAAGTCCAATCTCGCCTTCCGCGAGCCGGGCCGCAAGATGATGACGGCGCAGAACACCCCGCCCAACGAACTGCAGCCTTCGCTGGCGTCCTTCGACCATAGCAAGCAGGTAGCTTGGACCCCGCTGTAAGTTGATGCGCGAGCGAGCCAAGCGCGCGGAGGATCGCCTTTCCGCGCGCCGGGCCCGCAAGCCAATGTGTCTTACCTCGCCGCCGCGGCCATTCCCGACGGCCACATAGACGCCGAGAGTAAAGGACGCTTGCCCGCCGAGCGCAAGGGCGTGGAGGTAGTGGAATGAGTGAAGTGACGTTGTTGAACCAGCCCGGGATGATGATCGGGGTGGTGGCCGTGATGTTTGGCGCGCTCGCGATCGTCGTCTACGCACAGGGGCAGAGCATCAGGCGGCTGCGCGCGATGCTCCGGGATACGGCCGCGCCAGTGGCGCCGCAGAGCACGACGGTGCGCGCACGGCGTATCGAGCTCGAAGACGCATCGGGCAAGCTGCGCGCCGCGCTCAAGATCGAAGCATCAGGGACGGTCGCATTCGAGCTGATGAGCGCGGAAGGCCGCACCCGCGCGATGCTCGGTGTCAGCGCCGGCGGCGCGCCGATGATGATGCTGGCGGAGCAGGCCGAAAAGCTGGCGGTGGAGGAAATCGATCCGGTAGCCGCCAATGCCAAGGGCGACGGCGCCAATGGCAACGGGAACGGCATCGCACGCCCGTTCTCGAACAAACCGGATCGCGCTGACTGGATCCCCGAGTAGCCCACTCTTCGATCGCTCCTCTTTTTCTTTCCCCTCTCCCTGACAGGGAGAGGGTAGGGTGAGGGTCAACTCGCCGCAGACCGCGGCGTGCAGATGTGCGCGCCGCGGATGACCCTTCATCCGCGGCGCGAAACGCACCATGCCTCTCCCGATTGGGGCGACGGCCAATGAAAGACTGCTTCAGCCGAGCGCGCTTCAGCCTATCGGCACCTCGACTGACAATCCGGTGCCGACCATGTCGGCCGAAGGATCCCGATTGGCGCCGATTGCTTTGGTGAAGAAGCCTTGCCACTCCGAGTCGGCCTGCATCTTCGCCTGCAGCTCGCCGTACGCCTTCCAGTCGTTCGATTCGACTATCACAATCGTGGACGGCGCATTGCTACCGACAATCTGATTCACCACCCGAACCCGCCCACCCAGACGCTGAAGGATCGTCTTGGCCGTCGTCACGTTCGCCATGAAATCCTGCACTCTGCCTGGACGCGTGCGCCACATCGTAGTCTGAAGTATCGCCATGAAAACGTTTCCTCTCTGGTTTAGATCGTTATGAACTCTCGAGGGCTTTAACTGGCCCTGACTATCTGCCTTTGTCGAAGAAAGTCAATGATGTGCTCATCGCGTCAGCTTCGTAGCGCTCCAGAGGAGCGCATCACGAATTGGCTCTTCACGCACAGCGCGCTACGGCAACGGCAGCATGACCCCTCTCCCTGACAGGGAGAGGGTTAGGGTGAGGGTCAACTCGCCGCAGACCGCTAGCGCGCCCTGACGCCACCGCCCTCGTCCCGTCATTCCAAGCCCTTCGACTGCGCTCAGGATAAACTCCGCGAGGAATCCCGCGGGACTGGCTTCATCCCGTCCCCCGAACGGAATCCTTCTTTGCTCGCTCTCCCTGACGGGAGCCTTTCTTCATCCCCTCTCCCTGTCAGGGAGAGGGTTGGGGTGAGGATCAACTCGCCGCAGGCCGCGGCGCGCAGGAGATTCGCAGTGCAAGCGGACCCTCACCCGCGGCGCGCAGCGCGCCTTGCCCTCTCCCCGCCGGGGCGAGGGGCAATCATCTTGGCTGCGAGTAGATGAGCCGAGCGATTGAAGATCAGCCTCTGAAGCCGCACAGTATCGGACCGGACTGATGGCGGAATCAGTGTGGAGGAGGAAGGGGCCCGGTGGCCCCACCGGTCTTCAAAACCGGCTTGGCGGGCCTTTGGTTCGCCGGAGGGTTCGACTCCCTCCCCCCTCCGCCAATGGTGGGTGCCCTCTTGAGCCCGTTGCCGTTTCGTCTGGTTGGACAATGGGCTTGAGAACAGCCCAAGGCGAGCCCAAGGGTACTAAGATTCTATAGTGTCTTCAAAGGAGTACGGACGAGCAACGGTTTAGAAAACCCTCTGCGGATGGCCCCTCCTCGACATTGCGCTCCGCGCCGGACGCAGAGCCAAGCCCGGCTCTGCCGGCTCACGGGCACGCTCCCGCACGAGTATAGTGCTTCTTGAGAAATGATTTTACTCGTTGCACTTGGGGAGCACATTTAGTGGCTGATAAGCGGTGCGCCTGTGGTCACCAACCGGCTGAGCAAGCGAAGTTCTGTTCTCGCTGTGGCAGGCCGACTGTAGCACCGGAAGCCGTTCGCGCTCTTCCTAAGCGCCAGCCACCCGAAACTACGTCTGAACCGAGGGAAGAGACGCCCCGTTCCCCGCGGCGCCCGGCGAGCGTACCTTCTAGGGACACTACTGCTCGCTGGATCATCTTTCTGGTTCTTGCGCTTCTCGTCGTTTATTCTTTTCATCGGCCGCTGACATGGCTCTCTGTTGTGTCGGGAACGCTGTGCGTCGTTAGCCTAGTCGGTTGCATAGCAGTACGGCGAAGGCCGGCAGCAACGCCAGAAAAAACGGCAGTGGCGGCGCGCAGGTTGGGCGCCATCGCCGCGATATCCTTTTTGTTACTTCTTGCATCTGGTCCATGGTGGCAACAGTCCCAACAACCACAATCGCAGATAGCCGCGGAATCCGTCGGGCCCAAGTTCTGGTCCCAACGAAGCGCTCAAATGCGGCAGGTCGACGCAGATATCGCTCGGAATCGAGCGAACCTATGGCAGTTGGTGCAGGATCCATCTTGGGCCAAGTACCGAGCCAGCGTTCTCGAATTCATCGATCTCGCGGACCAACTCCATCCTCCGGCGCATAAGCGATGGCAGGCAGCGATACTGCGCAGAGACAAACAACAAGAGATGGCCTATGGCCTCGCGGACAATTTCGTCGGCGTGAGCCTTTATCAGGTGAGCGAAGTTCTCAAGAGCGATCCCTCCCCCCTAATTCGAAAGGACACGATCGACTGGGTTCGACAACTATCTGGCGAACACTACCAGACATGTGACCGAATCTTAGACGAGTATTCACAGGACGGGAATGCTGTCCAACTTTACGGCGAGGACCCCGGAGAGTTAAGAACACTCTTGGTGACCAGTGCCCGCTTCAGCGAGGACGCTGCCGGGTTGTTGGACCAGGGCGATGACCTCGGAGCCTGGCTCGCGATACTGAAAGCCGACTTTCTCCTTCACTCCGTCGGACACCGCTTGGTGCCGTATGAGGACGCATCCAATGTATCGGCGCGGCTCGGTATCGGTGCGGCTGGCTGCTGGTGAGAGTGTGGTGAGCCGTGACGGAAGTCCCATTCAAGTACGCATCGAATTTTGAGACGCTTGGGCTTCGAGATCGACGAGGCGCGATGAACGCTGAGCGCGCCATGAGTCTTGGATGGCGCCTTGCGGTCGCGAGTAGCTGGCCCAAGACCGTCCGACGCCACGTCGACCGTATCCATGCAAACTTTCTCGCTCTCGCACCACAACCTCGCTGGTCAGTCATTTGCGTCGGTGCTTGCGGTTCGTTTAACAAAGCCAAGAGGCGAGTCGAAGTCATGCCGAACGTTCACGAGAGTTACGCGAAGGAAGCCTTGCGAATGGTCTTTGGAGATCGCTTCAACGACCGGGTGGGAACCCGCAGCAACGAAGATCCGAGTATGGCGGGTGTAATAATAGACGGGACGATTGATTCAAATATCGCGGTTGAAATTGCGGCAGGCATTGGCAAAACCGTAGATGCTGACGCCTCTAGGCTCGCCCGTCACGAGCTGCGATTTAAACTTCTGATAGTTGTGCCCGCGGGTATGCATAACGCAGAAACGGCGGCTGCGCGCGCAAGAGATACCTTGGCCGGGCCGCTCGACAGTTGCCAATTCCGCGTTGTCGTCTTACGAGGGACCGGACATGATCGGCGGCTTGCGGAGGATGTGGAAAAACTCCGGACGGAGTTAAACTCTTGGCCCGCCGCATAAGTGCCCGGCGGGCCGCATCGCTCGAAGTGAGCGGTAAGGTTTCGCCGCTTCCTCTCTTCTCCGCTGATCGGGAGGAATTGGTGGACGCAGCGGAACTTGAACCAGGGACCTCTTGCCTGTGAGGCCCGAGCGCGCCGAGAGAAGTTCGGTTCCGGCCCTCTCTCGACTTTGGCTCAACTTGGGCTGTTTCGCGCGGCGCCATGGGGTTTGACCGTGCGCAATCGGATGCCCGTTCGGCAGAAAAGCCGCCATTTTGTTGGATCAGGCCCCCGTCGAGCCCAAGTAGCAACGCCGGTCGCTGACGCTTCAAACCCGGCTTGGCGGGCCTTTGGTTCGCCGGAGGGTTCGACTCCCTCCCCCCTCCGCCAACAATGCTCAGTGCGCATGGATGGTCATCTCGCCTTGGCCGCCATCGAAGTCGAACACCGCATCAGCAAACTTGGGCGGGCCCATCGCGCCTCGCGCATCATTGGATGCGCCGGTCTCCTCCGTCGGAATCCCAAGAAAGCTCTTCTTGAGCTTGCCGCTCGAATCGACATCATGGAATGCCGATACCGCGTAGCGCCCGGCCGCAAGCCCGCTGAAATCGCATGACGCATTGCCATCCTTGATCGGCACGAATATCCGCTGCGCCGCTTTCGACGAATCGGTGGGATAGCCGTCCGCCGATGTGTACAGCGCGCATCCGACCCGCCCCTGGTCGCTATGCACTCCGAGCACTGCCACATGCAACGCGCCGCCCGCGGCCGGAGTGGATTGCGCACTCACCCAGCGACCTGCGCCCATCAGCAGCAACAGGACCGCAACCAGCACGGCGCTTCCGATTGTTCGCATCGTCATGATTTCCTCCCTCGGGCGGTCATGTGGCACGATAGGATCGCTGGACGGTTCAAGTCGATGCAGTTCGAATCCTGCGATGCGCAACGCGCCGCCGGGCGCCAGCTTGACAAGCCCGACTTCAACCTGCCATCAGATTTACTAACCGATCGTTCAGTGGAGGTGCCGCCATGGCCGAGTTCGATACCGTAATCCGCAGTGGGATGGTCATCGACGGTTCGCGGACGCCGCGCTATCGGGCCGACGTCGGTATCAAGAACGGCCGCATCGCCAAGATCGGCCGCATCGCGGCCAACGGCGCGCGCGTGATCGATGCCGATGGCTTGATCGTCGCGCCCGGCTTCGTCGATCTTCACACGCATTACGACGCCCAGCTCTTCTGGGATCCTTACTGCTCGATTTCGAGCTGGCACGGTGTGACCTCGGTCGTGATCGGCAATTGCGGCTTCGGCTTTGCCCCGGTCCATCCGGAGGGCCGCGAGCGCGCGATGCTCACGATGACGCGCGTCGAAGCGATTCCCTACGCCGCAATGAAGGCCGGGATGCCGTGGGACTGGGTGACGTTCCCCGATTTCATGGACAGTATCGAGCGCCACCCCAAAGCGGTGAACATCCTGCCGTACATGCCGGTATCGCCGCTGCTCACCTGGGTGATGGGACTCGAGGAAGCCAAGAAGCGTCCGCCCACCGAGCAGGAGGAGCGCGAGATTTGCCGGCTGCTCGACGAGGCGATGGATGCGGGCGCGTGCGGGTGGTCGGCGCAGCGGCTGGATCCGAGGGGGCCCGCATGCGTGCAGCGCGATTTCGACGGCACGCCGATGGTCTCGGACCTGATGTGCGATGACACCTGCTATGCGCTGGCGCGAGTGCTCGGGCGGCGCAACGAGGGCTTCATCCAGATGACGCTGGTCAGCGCCGAGCCGTGGAAGGACTCCCAGCATTTCGAGAAGCTCGCCGAACTGAGCGGACGGCCGGTGCTGTATAACGTCGTCCAGCCGCGCGACGAGCGGCCATTCATCCATCGCGAAGCGATCAAATGGCTCGACAGTTGCCGCAATCGCGGGCTGCGGGTTTACGGCCAGGGCGTGACCGCCGACACCAACATGACGTTCACCTTCGTCGACTGGAACCTGTTCGACGATGCGCCGGCATGGTGCGAAGCGACCACCGGCACGCCGGCGGAGCGGCTTGCGAAGCTCGCAGATCCGGCGCGGCGCGAAACGCTGCGCGCGGAGATTCCCAACGTGATTACCAGCGAGTTCGATCAGATCTTCATCACCCACGTCGCGCGCGAGGATATGCGATCATTCGAGGGGCTGACGCTGCGCGAAGCCGGCGCGCGCACCGGCAAGCATCCGGTGGACGCGATGCTCGATCTCGCGGTGGCAGATGATCTGCGCGCCGAGTTCTACGCCCCGGGCCCCAACCAGAACATGGAATACATGAAGGAGATGCTCGACTATCCGTACATCATCCCGGGCGTCTCCGACGGCGGCGCGCATACCAAGTTCTTCACCGGCGGCCGCTATCCGACCGAGTTCATCGCTGGCTTGGTGCGCGAGCACAAGATGATGAGTCTCGAAGACGCGCATTGGCGGTTGAGCGCGCTGCCGGCGTTCTGCGCGGGCTTCCGCGATCGCGGTACGCTTCGCGAAGGCGCCCCGGCCGACGTCGTGATGTACGACTACGAGGGTCTGAAGGTGCGGCCGATGGAAGTGGTACGCGACCTGCCGGGCGGCGAATGGCGGCGCGTGCAGAAGGCCGACGGCTATCACCATGTGATGGTCAACGGCGAGATCACGATGACCGACGGCATCCAGACCGGGACGCATTCGGGGCGGCTGCTCCGCCACGGTGGCTGAGAGCGCTACTCGCGCTTCGATTAAACTGAGACATGCGGCCCGCTCAGGACCCTGATCCTGAGCGGGCCGCCGCAATTGGGGCAGACCATCGCGAGCGTCCCCGCGCAATCGCGACAGAATGTGCACTGGAACGAGCAGGTGTATGCCGGCGAGTCTCGTGGGGTCGCGCGGCTGCACTTCTCGCATTGCGGCTTGAGCTGCGTCATCGTCTCGAGCAGCTTCGCGTTTTCTTCTTCGCGCTTGGCCGCCGCCAGCAATGCATCGCGCGCCGCAGTGTTATCCTCGGCCTGCGCCATCGTCCGGTAGACGCTCGCGCCACCGCGCTCGAGCGAAGCGAGCAGCGCTTTGGACTCGGCGGGCGACTTTCCAGCGAACAGCCCCACCATCACCTCCTGCGGCGTCGGTTTGTCTTCCATATCACACCTTTCTCATGTCGATTCCGCTGATGCCATACGGCAAGTCTTGATACCGCAGGATGGCGCATTTCGCGAATCGGCTCTCGCCAAGCGGCGCACGATCGATCAAAACTATGCTCACGATGCGGCGACGATCGGCAAACGGATCTTGAGCAACGACACCCGAATTCCGATGCGGGCGGAGAACGTGCGCGAAGGCATGGAGCTCGGACCGATCTTCTACGTGGTCGGCACCGATCAGATCGACGGCTTCACCCGTGCGCTTTCGAATAGCAACCCACTCTTCACAGCCGACTCGCCCGTGGGCGCGCAACTCGCGCCGCCCACGATGCGCCTGAACGACTACGCGTTGCTCATCGCGCATCACTTCCGCGGCGGCTCCGGCGGCGTGCATGCCAAGCATCGCGCCGAGTTTCATGAACCCGCCCACGCCGGCCAGACAATCAAGGCAGCCGGCCGCATCGCGCGCATCTGGCGCAAGCGCGGCAAGTTCTACTTCGAGCTCGAATACGAAATGTGCGATGCCGAGAGCGGCACGCTCCTGACGCGCCAGTCGATCACCTCGGTGCTGCTGCGCGACGGGAAAATGCAATGAACGGGCCACGAGATGTGATCGCGCCGGGCGAAGTCATTGCTTCGGCGCCGTACCCGATCGATGCAGAATGCGAGCGCGCATACCTGCGCGCGATCGCCGAACCGGCGGCGCACCGTCAGCGACCTGCGAATATCCACAACGATCACGCGAGAGCGCGCGAGGCCGGTTTCAGCGCGCCGATCGTCGCCGGCGAACAGGTTTACGCGATGCTCGCGATGTTTCTCGCCGATCGATTCGGGATGGGATTCATGCGCGGCGGCGGACTGGATGTCGTCTTCATCAAGCCGGTCTTGTGCGGCGACGAATTGCGCGCGTATGCGCGCCAGCTGCGCAGCGGCGAAGACGCATCGGAGCTCGAAGTGTGGGTTGAGAATCAGCGCGCCGAAAAAGTGGTCGTCGGTACCGCGCACATACGGCCGCCTGATCGGCGCGGCGCGAAGGCCGAGACTGAGCGCTGATGGAAGTGCCTGCCGCCGATCGCGGGCCAGCCGCGTCAGCACCGAGCGCGCAGCCCGCAGGGCAGCATCCCTCGCCACTGCGCCGAGCGATCCCATACCTCGGCACGATCCTGATCTTCGCGCTGATCTTCTATCGCATTCCGATCGGCAAGGTTGCGCAAGCGCTGGGGGATGCGCCGGCGCTCAGCTTCATCGCCCTGTTCCTGCCTTACTCGCTGTTCTACTTCGCGATCGATTCGCTGTGTCTGAGCTGGGTCGTGCGCCGTTTCAACGCGCCGTTGCAGCTGCGCGACATCATGCCGATTCGCGCGAGCATGTACCTGCTCGCGATGATCAACACCAATCTTGGGCAGGGCGGAGTCGCCTACTATCTGCATCGCAAAGCCGCGATTCCGTTTCTCGAGGCGCTGAGCTCGGTCGCGTTTATTGCGCTGCTCGAGGTCTATCAGCTCTTCATGTTCTCGACGCTCGGGGTTTTGTTCTACACGCCCACGACGCCCGCGCAGGCGCAAATCGTGGCCGCGCTGCGTGTGGCGTATGTGATTGCATGGCTGGTGC
>JBGPUE010000109.1:0-8887 GCA_041491005.1 Binataceae bacterium (SeqCode)
AGCGCGAGTTCGGCATCAACTTGATCGTCACTGCGCCGACGGTCGAATATCGGGTCCAGACGACCGCGGGGCAGACGCTGGCGGTGGACAATCCCGCGCAACTACCCGACGAGAACGAGATTGAATCGATCCGGGAGCCGTTCATCCTTGCATCGATCTATGTGCCCGATGAGTTTGTCGGCGCAGTGATGAAACTATGCGAGGAGCGGCGCGGGTCGCAGCGCGACTTGGGCTATGTCGGTGAGAAGCGCGTGCTGGTGCACTATGAACTGCCACTGGCGGAGATCGTCTTTGACTTCTACGATCGACTGAAGTCGATGAGCCGCGGTTACGCTTCGCTCGATTATGAGTTTCTGGACTTCCGTGCGGGCTGTCTGGTTAAATTGGACATCCGCATCAATGGCGATGTGGTGGATGCACTTTCCGTGATCGTGCATCGGGACCGCGCCTATGAGCGGGGGCGGGCGCTGTGCGAGAAGATGCGGCAGCTTATCCCCCGCCAGATGTTCGACGTGGCGGTTCAGGCCGCGATTGGCACGCGCATCATCTCCCGCGAGTCGGTCAAGGCGCTGCGCAAGAACGTGACCGCGAAATGCTATGGCGGCGACATCACGCGCAAGCGCAAGCTGCTCGAGAAACAGAAAGAAGGCAAAAAGCGCATGAAGCAGGTCGGCAAGGTTGAGATCCCGCAAGAAGCCTTCCTCGCCCTGCTCAAGGTCGGGGAATAGCGTCCGCCGTGGCTCAACCCGCCCGCAGCCTGCCGCGCGCAGCACAGATTCCCGCCAGCGGAAGTGAGTCGGCGCCGCGCACAAAGTCGGCTGCGCGCGAATACACCGAAGCGTTGCTGATTGCACTGGGGCTCGCCCTCTTCATTCGCACCTTCTTCATCCAGGCCTACAAGATCCCGTCGGGTTCGATGGAGCCGACGCTGCTGATCGGCGATCACATCCTGGTCAACAAGTTCATCTACGGAATCAGGATGCCGGACTCGATCCTCGGCTGGCAGCCACTGGATGGCGCGATGCCGTGGGGCAGGTACCTGTTCAATCTTGGCGGCGTCGATCGCGGCAACATCGTGGTGTTCGTCTTTCCTCCCGATCGCACCAAGGACTTCATCAAGCGCGTGGTCGGGGTCCCCGGCGATAGCGTGCAGATCAAGGACGGCATGGTGTGGCTCAACGGCGCGAAGATTCCGGACCCGCACGCGCACTTCGAGGTCCCGTCCAGCGCGCGTTCGCCGGCCTCGTTGCGCGACAATGCGGGGCCCTTCAAGGTGCCCGATGGCAAGCTCTTCATGATGGGTGACAATCGGGACCGCAGCTTCGATAGCCGCTTTTGGGGCTTCATCGACCGCAACGACGTCGAAGGGCGCGCGATCGTGATCTACTGGTCGTGGGACAGCGACAGTCCGACCCTGCTTGGCCATCTGCGATGGGACCGGCTGGGCGGGATCGTCAAGTAGCCCAAGTAATCGCATGAAACGGCATTGCGTCGGCGGGCTGCCGGAGAGGGAAGGGGACTGAGGTGGCTCAAGAGGTGGTGGACAAGGTCGGCGTGATGCTGGAGAACCTCAGCGCGCGCTTCGAGCTGGTCGTCGAAGCGGTCACCGGTCTCGGCGGGCAGCTTCACGCCCTGCGCGAGGAGATGTACGGGCAGTTCGCGGAAGTCGGCAAGCAGATCCGATTCCTGTCGGATCAGATCGGCGTCAATCGCGACGAAGTGGCAGCCGTCAAGGCGGACCTGACCGCGGAGATGGTTCGGCTGGGAGAGGCGTTGGGCGCGACGCGGGTGGAGTTTCGGCAGGACCTGGCCGACGCGCGCGCCTCATTTACCGGCGGGATTGCAGCGGCCAAAGACGAGCTGCGCAACCGCATCGATGCGGTAAACGATGGCCTTCAGCAGCGGCTCGCTGAGACACATGACGGCTTGCAGGTGGAGATCGCACATACTCGTGACGGCTTGCGTCAGGAGATCTTGCTGACGCGCGACGGTCTGCGGCAAGAGATCGCGCAAACGCGCGAGCGCCTGCGCGAGGAAATCGCACAAACACGGGATGGCCTGCGCGAGGAAATCGTACAAACGAGCGCCGGCTTGCGCGAAGAGATCGTGCAAGCACGCGACGGCTTGCGCGAGGAAGTGGCGCAGACTGGCGACAGCCTGCGCGAGGAAATCGTTCAGACGCGCGATGGATTGCAAGAGGAGATCGCGCATGCGCGCGATGACTTGCACAAAGAGATCACCGCATCGGCTGAAGCGACGGCGCGCAGCCTGCGGGCCGAACTCAAGCAGACCAACAAGACGCTTTCGGCGCTTAGCCGCAAGTTCGATCGCTTTGATGATCGCGTCACGGTGCAAGTCAAAGATCATGAGCATCGGGTGCGCAAGCTGGAACGCGCCCGATAGCGAATAACCGGGCGGCATCAGTCCCGCGACCTTCTTGATGATCGCATCGCGCCGGGATTTACCCTCGCGGTCGCCCCCGCTATAGTTGCAGCAGCCTTTAATTCGTCCCCGCGAGGACGAGAAGGTGGATGAAATGAGACTGAGCCAAGCGACGTCCGGCTGCATCTGCAGGCGGGCGTTTTTTTGCGCGCCGGGACCGGCGGTCGGCGCAACGGCTACCGCGGGTGAGCACGTCGAAGCGGATTGGCGAGGCAGCAGATGAGCGGGAAGGAAATTGCGCTGGACGCTGCCGCCATCGCGCGCTCGATCAAGCGCATCGCACACGAGATCGTCGAACGCGACGGCGGCAGCAGCTCACTTGTTCTGCTGGGAATCGTGCGGCGCGGAGCGACGTTAGCGAATCGACTGGCGGCGGCGCTCAAAGAGATATGCGGTGCCGAGGTGCCGGTCGGAACGATCGACATCTCGCTTTATCGCGACGACGGCCGCGGCGAGCCCTCGGATCCGCGCCTGCTCGGCCGCGACGTGCCATTCAAGCTCGACGCCAAGCGCGTGGTGCTGGTCGATGATGTGCTCTACACGGGCCGTACCGCGCGCGCGGCGCTTGACGCGCTCTCTGATCTGGGCCGCCCCGATTCGATCGAATTGGCTGTGCTAATCGATCGCGGCGAGCGCGAATTGCCGATCCGCGCTGACTACATCGGCAAGAACGTCCCCGCAGCGCACGGACAGCGCGTATATGTGAGGCTGGCCGAGATTGACGGCATCGATGCGGTGGTGATCGGCGAAGCGAAGCAGGTAAGCGCGCGATGACGCGTCTGCCCAAACTCGACCTGGTCTCGATCGAGGATCTCTCGATCGCCGAGATCGAGCGCATCTTCGTGCTCGCGGACGAGTTCGCGGCGGTGCTTGCGGCCGGGGAGTCGTTGACGACCGCCAGCGGTCTGATCATGGCGACGCTGTTCTACGAGCCGTCGACGCGCACGCGGCTGAGCTTCGAGTCCGCGATGCATCGGCTGGGCGGTGCGGTCATCAGTTCGCCGGACATGCAAGCGAGTTCGGCGGCCAAGGGCGAGAGCCTCGCCGATACGATGCGTGTGGTAAGCGCGTACGCCGATCTGATCGTGATGCGTCATCCCTACGACGGCGCCGCGCGCGTCGCTGCCGACTACGCAACCTGTCCGGTGTTCAACGCCGGCGACGGCAGCCGTGAGCATCCGACCCAAACGCTGTGCGATCTGTACATTCTGCGCAAGAAGAAGGGCCGCCTGAAGGGGCTTACCGTCGCGCTGTGCGGCGATCTCAAGTTCGGCCGCACCGTGCACTCGCTGATCTATGCGCTGGCGCGCTTTGGAGCGAACATCGTGACGGTGCCCAATCGCGGCATGGAGGTGCCGGAGTACGTGCTCGGGCGGCTCGCCAGCGATCGAGGTTATGGTTTCTCCACCGTTGCCATGGAAGAGCTGAAATCGCTCGCCGGCGGACTCGATGCGCTCTATATGACGCCCAGCGCACCGCATCAGATGGCGCTGTTCACTGGTGAGGTTCCGCTGGATAAGATGCCCGCCGCTCAAGGGCCCTCCGCGCTGGACGCGTTCTACGTCACGCGCTTTCAGCACGAGCGGCGTCCGTTGGAGGAGCGCGAGCAGGCCGATTACGTTCAGTTCGATGTGCGCGCGCTCAAGACCGCGCGCACGCATGAGGCGGTCGTGATGCATCCGCTGCCGCGCACCGGCGAGCTGGCCTACGAACTCGACGCCGATCCGCGGGCCATCTACTTCGAACAGGCCGCGGCTGGCGTGCCGGTGCGGATGGCGCTGGTCGCGTGGTTGCTGGAGAATGCCGATACCGCTCGGGATCGTCCGGCGCATACCCAAGCCGTGATCCGTTTCCGGGCTGAGGCGGCGCCGCGTTGCGTGAATCCGAACTGTGTGACGCGCCACGAAGGCGCCTACCTGCGGCCGCGTTTCCAGCTCGCGCCCGGCATCGATCGCTCGGTGCTCACGATCCGATGCGACTTCTGCGAACGCGATTCGCGTATCGAGTACGTCGGCAACGCCCGCTCCCATCGTTACTACCGCTTCGACGAAAGCCTCTATGGCTATGTGCGCCAGTGGATCGATGAAGGATTCGTCATGGTTTTCGATTCCGTCAAGCAGGCGGAAGAGGCTGGATACGAGCCCTATCGCCGCGGTCCACAGCGTGAGGTGATGGATGCGGCCGAGATCGGGCGGGCGACCGAGGCGATCGCGGCGCAACTGATCGCCGATCTGCCGGATTTGGCCGGCGTTGGGCTGGTCGGTGTCGTCAGCCGCGGCTCGCTGCTGGCGCTGCGCTTGCGCGATCTAATCGCGTCGCGCGGCGGACCCCGGCTGCCGTGTTACGCGCTGGATGTCTATGGCAGGTCGACTGAGCTACAGCCATTGTCCGGCAGTGGCGAGCTCGAAGTTGAAGGGCGCACGATTGTGCTGGTTGACGATGTGATTAACAGCGGCTGGACCGTGCAGCGTGCGATGACGACGCTGTGGAAGGTGGGCCGGCCGGCGGCAGTAAAGCTGGCGGTGTTGATTGATCGCGGCCATCGGGCCGTGCCGATCCGGCCCAACTACGTCGGTAAGAACATCCCGACCCAGCGCGCCGAGCGGGTGCAGGTGCGGCTGGGTGAAGCCGGCGAGAGCGCCGCCCACAAGCCATCGGATCGCGTCGTGATTTACTCGATGGTCGAGTCGCTCAAGCATGCCGAGGGCGCCGTTTGAGCGCGATCCTCATCGCGGGCGGGCGTTTGATCGATCCAGCCCGCGACATCGACGGTGCGTTCGACCTGCTAATCGCAGATGGGCGCATCGTGGCGAGCAAGCCCGCGGGCATGCTTGCGGCGCCCGATGGCGCTGCGACCATCGATGCACGCGGCTGCTGGGTGGTACCGGGGCTGGTTGACGCTCACGTCCATCTGCGCGATCCGGGCTATCCGCGCAAGGAAACGATTGCGAGCGGACTGCGTGCGGCGGCGGCTGGCGGCTTTACGACGGTCGCGGCGATGGCGAATACGTCGCCGGTCAACGACACGCCTGATGTGACGCGCTACATGCTCGAGCAAGCGCGCTCGGTCCGCGCGGCGCGGCTCGTGCCGGTCTCGGCGGTGACCAAAGGACTCGGCGGAAGAGAGCTGGTCGACTTCGCGGCGATGATCGAAGCGGGGGCGCGGCTGTTCTCGGACGATGGGCTTCCGATCGACGATGCGGCGCTGCTCGCCGAAGCGCTTGAACAGACGGGCCGGCTCGGTTACGTCGTTTCGCTCCACGAAGAGGATCGCGTGATCGCGGGCGAGTGGACGATGCACGAGGGCGAAGTCGCCCGACAACTCGGCGTGCGCGGGATGCCGGCTGCAGCCGAGAGCGGACGCGTCGTGCGAGACATCGCGGTGGCTCTGAGGGCTGGAGCGCCCTTGCATCTTGCGCATCTCTCGACTGCCGCGTCGCTCGAGGCCGTGCGTTGCGCACGCCGCAACGGTGTCGCCGTGACTTGCGAAGCCGCGCCACATCATTTGACGCTCGACGAGGAAGCGGTGCTGCGCCTTGGTCCGGATGCCAAGATGAATCCGCCGCTGCGCGGCCGCCAAGATGTCCAAGCGCTGCGCGCAGCGATCGCCGACGGCACGATCGATATGATCGCGACCGACCATGCGCCGCACGACGCCGAGTCCAAGCAGCTCGGCGCATTGGCCCACTGCTTTGCCGATGGATGCAGCCGTACGCTGAGCGCCGAAGAGGGCCAGGCATTGGGCCTCGCCAGCAACGGCGTCGTCGGACTGGAGACCGCGGTGGGACTCGCCATCCGCCTCGTGGATGAGGGTCTGATCACGCCGCGCCGGCTGGTAGAGCTGATGGCGCTCAATCCGGCCCGCCTCTTGCGCGCGGAAGCGGGCACGCTCGCCGCGGGCGCGGCCGCCGACGTGACGGTGATCGATCCGGGCCGCGAGTGGCAGGTCGCGCCAGCGAAGTTTCTCTCTCGCAGCCGCAACACGCCCTTCGCCGGTATGCATCTGAAGGGCCGGGCGATGATGACGCTCGTCGGCGGCGAGATTGTTTACGATGGACGCGTGGTGAACGGAGCCCGATGAACACGGCGCGCAAGACCGAGGCCGTACTGGCGCTGGCTGACGGCACGATCTTCCGCGGCCGTGCCTTCGGCGCGATTGGTGAAGCGGTCGGCGAGGTGATTTTCAACACCGCGATGACCGGTTACCAGGAAGTGCTGACGGACCCCTCATATCGCGGCCAGATCGTATGCATGACCTATCCCGAGATTGGCAACGTCGGTGTCAATCGCGAGGATGCCGAGTCGGCGCGGGTCAACGCCGAAGGCTTCGTGGTCAAGGAATGCGTCCCGCAGCCTTCGAATTGGCGCGCCGAGATGGGTCTGGGCGAGTATCTCGAGCAGGCGGGCGTGCCCGGAATCGAAGGGATCGACACGCGCGCGCTGGTGCGCCATATCCGCCTTCACGGGGCACAGGAGGCGGTGATCTCCAGCGTCGATCTGAATCCTGAGCGGCTGGTGCGCAAGGCCAAGGCGTCGCCTGGACTGGTCGGACGCGATCTCGTCAAGGAAGTCACCTGCGCCGCGCCATACGATTGGGAGCTGGGAGAATGGCAGCTGGGCAGCGGATACCGCACGCGCACTCGCGCAGAGCTCGCGGATGCGCCGTTAGTCGTCGCGCTCGATTACGGCCTCAAGCACAATATTTTGCGCAAGCTGGTCGCCACCGGCTTTCGTGTCAAGGTGCTGCCGGCACACTGGAGCGATGCACAGATACTCGCGCTCAATCCCGATGGCGTTTTTCTTTCGAACGGTCCCGCGGATCCAGCGGCGCTCCCGTACGCGTATGAGGCGGTGCGCGCCGTGCTCAGACGCAAACCGATCTTCGGCATCTGCCTCGGCCATCAGATCCTGGGGTTGGCGCTCGGCGGGCGCACCTACAAACTCGGCTTCGGCCATCATGGCGCCAACCATCCGGTGCTGGACATTCGCAGCGGACGCGTCGAGATCACATCGCAGAACCATGGCTTCGCGGTCGATGCGGAATCGGTCACGGGTCGCGCCGAGCTGTCGCATCGCAATTTGAACGACCAAACGGTCGAGGGGTTGCGCGGTGTGGGCGTGCCGTTCTTCTCGGTGCAGTATCATCCCGAGGCATCGCCCGGCCCGCACGACGCGTCGTACTTATTCGACCGATTCCGCAGGCTGGTCGAAGCGTTCCCGCGCTATGGGGCCGAGGCGCTCGACCGTATGGACACGCAGGCGAGCTCCTCTCGTGCCGCTTCGTAAAGACCTCAAGTCAGTGCTGCTGATCGGCTCCGGCCCGATCGTGATCGGACAGGCCTGCGAGTTCGATTACTCAGGGACACAGGCGCTCAAGGCGCTGAAGGAAGAGGGACTGCGACTGATCCTGGTCAACTCCAACCCGGCCACCATCATGACCGACCCGGAGTTCGCCGACCGCACCTACATCGAGCCGATGACCGCGCCGACGATTGCAAAGATCATCGAACGCGAGCGGCCCGATGCGCTGCTGCCGACGATCGGCGGACAGACCGGACTCAACCTTGCGATCGAGCTGGCCGAGTCAGGCGTACTGGAGCGGTTCGGAGTCGAGCTGATCGGCGCGAAGCTCGATGCCATCAAGAAGGCCGAGGACCGCGACCTGTTTCGCCAGGCGATGCTCAAGATCGGGCTTGAAGTGCCGGCCTCGGCGTTGGCGCATTCGGTTGACGAAGCCGAACAGATCAGCCGGCGCCTCGGCCTGCCACTGATCATCCGCCCTTCGCGCACGCTGGGCGGCACGGGCGGCTCGATTGCACGCGAACCTGGCGACTATCGCGCCAAGGTGGCGTGGGGCCTGAGCGCCTCGCCCAATCACGAAGTCCTGATCGAGAAGTCCATCGAAGGATGGAAAGAGTTCGAGCTCGAAGTGATGCGCGATTGCGCCGACAACGTCGTCGTCATCTGCTCGATCGAGAACTTCGATCCGATGGGCGTCCATACCGGCGATTCGATCACGGTGGCGCCGGCGCAGACACTGACCGACAAGGAATACCAGCTGATGCGCGACGCGGCGCTGCGCATCATCCGCGAGATTGGTGTCGATACTGGCGGCTCGAACATCCAGTTCGCCGTCGATCCGCTCAACGGGCGGATGGTCGTGATCGAGATGAATCCGCGCGTTTCGCGCAGCTCGGCGCTGGCCTCGAAGGCCACCGGCTTCCCGATCGCCAAGATCGCGGCCAAGCTGGCGGTCGGCTACCGGCTCGATGAGATTCGCAACGACATCACGCGCAAGACCCCGGCCTGCTTCGAGCCGACCATCGATTACGTGGTCGCCAAAATCCCCAAGTGGCAGTTCGAGAAATTCCCCGGCGCCGATCCTACCCTCGGCACCCAGATGAAATCGGTCGGCGAAGTGATGGCCATCGGCCGCACCTTCAAG
>JBGPUE010000110.1:0-8681 GCA_041491005.1 Binataceae bacterium (SeqCode)
CACAAGATCCTGAGCAGTACTTCACCAAGCAGGCTGATTCGCACACGTCGCATGAGCATGCGCGTCACGAACAGTCACATTCCTCGGTCATAGCGGCGCGGCATGAGCCAATGACACCGCCTGCGGGTTCGCAGGCTGGCGCGTACACCTGCCCGATGCATCCGGAGATCGTGCGCGATCGCCCGGGCAGTTGCCCGATCTGCGGAATGGCGCTGGAGCCGCGCGCAATTGGTGCTGGAGTCGAGGAGCCCAACCTCGAACTTGCCGACATGACGCGCCGTTTCTGGACAAGCGTCGCGCTCGCCGCGCCAGTGATGGCTCTGTCGATGGCCGACTTGCTGCCCGCCAATCCGCTGCACGGCGTCCTCTCGATGCGCGCGGTCGGATGGATTCAGTTCGCGCTCGCAACGCCTGCGGTGCTGTGGTGCGGATGGCCGTTTTTCGAACGCGGCTGGCTTTCGATCGTCAATCGCCATCTCAACATGTTCACGTTGATTGCGATCGGCGTTGGCGTCGCATGGGCATACAGCACCGTCGCGGTACTTCTCCCGGGCACCTTCCCGGCTTCGTTCCGCAGTCCGGACGGAACAGTCGCACTTTACTTCGAGGCCGCAGCCGTCATCACCGCGCTGGTCCTGCTGGGGCAGGTGCTTGAGCTGCGCGCGCGCAGCAGCACTTCGAGCGCGATAAGGGCGCTGCTTGGATTGGCCCCGAAGACCGCGCGTATCATCGGTCAGGACGGACGCGAAGAGGACATCCCCCTGGCGCAGGTCTCGGCCGGCGACCGGCTGCGGGTGCGGCCGGGCGAGAAGGTACCCGTCGATGGCACCGTGCTCGAAGGCTCGAGCGCGGTCGACGAATCGATGGTTTCGGGCGAGCCGATTCCAGTCGAGAAGCATCCGGGTGACAAGGTGGTGGGCGCAACCCTCAATGGAACCGGCGGTTTCGTGATGCGCGCGGATCGCGTCGGCGCGGATACGTTGCTCGCGCAGATCGTACGGATGGTGTCGGAGGCGCAGCGCAGCCGCGCACCGATTCAGCGCCTGGCCGATGTCGTTGCGTCGTATTTCGTCCCGGCGGTCGTACTTGCCGCAGTCCTGTCGTTCGTTGCATGGAGTACGATCGGTCCGCAGCCGCGGATGGCTCATGCGCTGCTCGCCGCGGTCGCCGTACTGATCATCGCATGCCCCTGCGCGCTTGGCCTCGCGACGCCGATGTCGATCATGGTCGGCACCGGCCGCGGTGCGATGGCGGGCGTGCTGGTGCGCGACGCCGAAGCGCTGGAGACCCTGGAGAAGGTGAATACGCTGGTGGTGGACAAGACCGGCACTTTAACCGAGGGCAAGCCGCGGCTGATGACTGTCTCGGCTTGCGCCGACGGCGACGAAGTCCGGATGCTGCGCCTCGCCGCCTCGCTCGAACGCGCCAGCGAGCATCCGCTGGCCGCGGCGATCGTCGCGGGCGCCGGGGCGCGCGGGATTTCGATTGCGCCAGTGAGCGATTTCCGCGCGATCGCCGGCAAGGGCGTCAGCGGCGAGGTCGACGGCCGTCGCGTCAGTATCGGCGATCAGAAGTTCCTCGCGGCAACGGGAATCACTGTCGGCGAGATGCTACCGCAGGCGGACTCGATGCGCCGCCAGGGCCACACGGTGGTCTTCGTCACTATCGATGACAAGCTGGCCGGGTTGCTGAGCATTGCCGATCCGATCAAACCCTCGAGCCGCGAAGCGGTGCGGATGCTACGTGGCGACGGCGTGCGAATCGTGATGCTGACCGGCGACAATCGCATCACCGCCGAAGCGGTCGCGCGCGAGCTTGGCATTGATGAGGTCGAGGCCGAGGTACTGCCCGACCAGAAGGTGGGCGTGATTAAGCGGCTTCAGGCGCAGGGGCGAATCGTCGCGATGGCGGGTGACGGTATCAACGATGCGCCGGCGCTGGCCCAGGCGCAGGTCGGAATCGCGATGGGCACCGGCACCGATGTAGCGATGGAGAGTGCCGGCGTCACGCTGGTCAGGGGCGACCTGCGCGGCATCGCGAAGGCGCGGCGCTTAAGCCGCGCGACGATGCGCAATATCCGGCAGAACCTGTTCTTTGCGTTCGTCTACAACGCGCTGGGCGTGCCGATCGCTGCGGGTGCGCTCTATCCGATGCTTGGCCTGCTGCTCAATCCGATGATCGCGAGCGCGGCGATGAGCTTGAGCTCCGTTTCCGTCGTGGCCAATGCACTGAGGCTGCGCCGAGTAGAGCTTTAGCCGGGCCGCGATTCCTAGACGGTTGGAAAACAAACGGCGCGGCCCGATTGCCGACGCCGCGCCGTTTGCTCTCCGATCGAAGAGTCTAGTACGCCCAGTGAGTCTTGGCCCAGCGAAACAGCTCGGTCGTCTCTGTCGCGTCGACCGCCTTGGGAGGCGCGTGCAGCGCTTCGTCGGGCGTCTTGCCCGCAAGGTCATAGGTGGTTTCGATGTAACTTAGCGATCCCACCGGCATCCCGTGCGATGAATGCTTGCAGGCGCATGTCTTGACCTTGCCGTAACCCAGGTAGCGGCCGATTTTCCATCCGCCCTCCTCACGCCATTTGATCGACCGGAGATTGTTGGTCTCGCGGTCGTGCAGTTTGTGCTCCCATTCCGAGCAGAACGATGGAAAAGTCTCCTCGGCGCGACTGAACAGGCGCTCGGTCGCGGCGCTGATTTTCTCACTGATCTTCTCATGCAACCGCACGAGGGCCGCCTTACCGCGCTTGATCAAGCCGGGTTTGCGGGCAGCGGCATCTTCAGGTGTTGAAGCCCTGTCCGCCTGGATTGAGGGCGCGTTGGCGGAACCCGCCGGCATGACGTGCGGTTGCGCCTTGGCTGCTGCCGGAGCGACGCCTGTAGATGATTCAGCAGACGTGGAACCCGCTGCCTGAGAGGCGCTTTGGGCCGAAGGTTCAGCGGGCTGCGGGTTCGTTGGGGGTGCGAGTTGGACAGACTGTGTGTCGCCGCCGACGGCCGCGGCGCTGGGAGCGATTGGCCTTTGCGGAGGAGCGGTGATGGCGCTTTGCGTTCCCGGTTCGGCCACCGAGTCGTCGGACTGGGCGGCCCCCAACCCCGGCGCGATTAACAGGAGCCCCGCGAAGAGCGGAGCCGCAACAAGCACGTGAACTGGATTGTAGGCTGACATAACTCTCCCCTCGTCTCATTTACGATGGCGCCTCCATCAGCCCGGTGAAGGCGCCATCGCGGTGCTATAGCTACCTTTAGTTGAGCGGCACCAACTCGACGCGCCGGTTCTGCGCTCGTCCTTCGTCTGTGTCATTGGTCGCAATGAAGTCGGTCTTGCCGTAGCCATGGGCGATCAGGCGATCGGCGCTGACGCCTTTGCTTGCCAGGTATTTCATGACCGATCCGGCGCGACGATCCGACAGCTTGAGGTTGTATTCCTCGCTACCGATGATGTCGCAGTAGCCGTTGACGTTGACCGTGACGTTGGGGCTCTTCTGCAGCGTTGCGGCCGCCTCATCAAGCACCGGCTCGAATTCCGGCTTGATGTTCGACTTGTTGAAGTCGAAGTTGATTCCGCGCAGCACCATCTTCTGCTTGGGTGGCGGCGGCGGAGGTGGCGGCGGTGGAGGCGGCGGGGCCTGCACTACCTGCACTGGAGGAGGTGGCGGCGGTATCACCGGATCGCACAGATAATGTCCGAGCACCGTGCCCAGCAAAGCGCCGGTGCCTGCGCCAATCAGGCCGCCGGCAACCTTGGTATCATTGGTCGCCTCGCTGTGTGACCGGCCGCGATCCACTATCACGATACCCGAAGCCGCGCCGATCGCCGCGCCGGCCGCGCCGCCAGCAAGCGCGCAGCCATCCCATTGACGGGGTTCCCTCAGCCATGCGCATCCGGAACACGCCGTGACCAGGTAGAGCCCGAGTGCCGACAGAAGTAGAGAAATCCTGGATCTGGAATTCATCGCTCCCTCCCAATCTTACATCGAAACCAACCGGCTCTCGGTCCGCGCCGACCGCTGCCAAAAGCACGACCCGAAACGTAAGTGCTTATAGCATCTAATGCCCCGCCCTTCGAGAGATCGGCCGCTCCCGCGAGCGGAAACCCGGACGCCCACTTACGGGCGAATCAGCGCATTTCATGGCATACACGAGCCCAAAATGCCAAGCATCGTCAAGGCTTGCCGCCAAGTTTGACATCGCGACGCAACTCAACAGATAACGTTGTCCTCGAGCTTATGCGTTGCCCCGTGCGAAAGGCCAAACGAGCGAAGGTGAGGCATGACCGATTCTTCACACAAGCTGACTAGTCTGGACCTTGCCACACTCTCGTCGATGCTTCGTGCTCGCGAGATCTCGCCCCTCGAATTGACCGACGCCTATCTCGGCCGAATCGGCGAATTGGACGGCAAGATCAACGCCTTCATCACGGTGACTGCGGATCTGGCCCGCGAACAGGCTCGCAATGCAGAGGTGGAGATCGTCAAAGGCCGATGGCGCGGGCCGTTTCACGGTATTCCAGTCGCGCTCAAGGATCTCTGCTACACCAAAGGCATTCGGACGACCGCGGCATCGAAGATCCTCATGGATTTTGTACCCGATCACGACGCCGCGGTCTGGACGAGGTTGCGCGAGGCCGGCGCGATTCTGCTCGGCAAGCTCAACCTCCATGAGTTTGCATACGGCTTCTACTCGACCAGCCCGCACTTCGGCCCGGTGCGCAATCCGTACAACCTCGACCGGATTGCGGGCGGATCGAGCGGCGGCTCTTCGGCGGCGACCGTCGCAGGCATGGCGGCTGCGACCATCGGCACCGATACCGGCGGCTCGATCCGCGTGCCGTCGGCGATGTGCGGATGCGTCGGGCTGAAGCCGACTCTGGCCCGGGTCAGCCGCCACGGGGTGATTCCCCTGTCGGCCACGCTCGATCACGTTGGTCCCATCACCCGCTCAGTGCGCGACGCGGCACTGATGCTCAACGTAATTGCAGGGCACGATCCCAACGACTCGACGTCGAGTGGCGCGCCAGTGCCGGATTACACCGCAGGTCTCGAGGCGGGAATCAAAGGACTGCGCATCGGCCTGATTCGCGAGCAAGCCGTGGGGCTGGAGCCTGAGGTCGAGCAGGGATTCAAGCAGGCGCTGCGTCAGCTCGAATCGCTCGGAGCGATTGTTGAAGAGGTGTCGATTCCGGCGCTCGATACTACGCTGGCGATCATAGGGCCAATTATCTGGGCCGACGCGCTTGAATATCACGAGCATTGGATGCGCACGCGGCCCAATGATTACGGCCCAGACGTGCGGGCGCTGCTCGAAATGGGCTTCACAACCACCGCGGTCAGCTATATCCGCGCGCAACGCGAGCGTGGGCGGCTGCACGCACAGGTGCTCGACGCTCTCGATGGCCGCGCCGTGCTGGTCTCCCCGGTCAACACGCGGACCGCGCCTCGGATTGATGAGATCATTGCGCAACTTGAGCGCGGCGAGGCAACACCCGACCAATTTCTGCGCTTCACCGGCCCGTTTGACGCGACTGGCCAGCCAGCCGTCGTTGTCCCGAGCGGCCTGTCTGCGGGTGGCCTGCCGCTCTCGATGCAACTCATCGGGCGTTTGTTCGACGAGGCGACGGTGTTGCGCGTAGCCAACGCGTTCGAGGCTGCGCGGGGCCCCTTGCCGCCGCCAAAGCTCTGATCGGTCGCGCGATACCCCACAACAGCCTCCGGCCTCAGACGAGAGCACCCGCCCATCGAATCGCGATCCCTGACCGCCGCCTCGACCGGATCGCTGCGCATCGCGGCCGTGGCCCGTTCCGCATCGGAGCTGGGCAGATATGCGGGGACGAATCGCGCGATGGTGACGGCTGCGCTGCTGCTGGCGGTCTCGCTCGCCGCGATCGACGACTCGATTGTGGGTACCGCGATGCCGACCATCGCCGCGGAGCTCGGCGGCTTCAACCTGTACAGCTGGGTCTTCTCGGCCTACTTGCTCACTTCGACCACGACCGTGCCGCTGTTCGGGAAACTGGCTGACGTGATAGGCCGAAAGCGCGTCTTCACGATTTGCACCGTGATCTTCGTCGTCGGCTCGGGGCTGTGCGCCGCAGCTCACAGCATGATGCAGCTAATCGCCTTTCGGGCGCTGCAGGGAATCGGCGCGGGCGGTGTGATGCCGGTCGCGATGACGCTGGTAGCCGACATCTATCCGCTCGAGCAGCGCCCGCGGATGGACGGCCTGATGAGCGCGATGTGGGGCATCAGCGCCGTCGCCGGCCCCGCGCTGGGTGGCCTGATCGTCGATCATTTCAATTGGCGCTGGATTTTCCTGATCAATCTGCCGGCGGGCGCAGCCGCGATCGTGATCGGCATCTTTTCGCTGCGCGAGACACTGCATCATCTGCGGGCGCGGATCGACTACACGGGAACCGTGCTGCTGACCCTCGCCGTCGCCGCAATGCTTACCCCGCTGATCAGCAGCGATGGCCCATCGGTCACTGGTCTCGGCGCGGTACCGATGCTGGCGCTGTCGGCAACGATGCTCGGCGCCTTCGTCATCGTGGAACGGCGTGCGGCCGACCCGATGATGCCGGTCTCAGTGCTGCGCAATCGCGTCGTCCTCGTCTCATGCGTCGGGCAGTTCATGCTTGGCGGGGTGCTGCTCGCCTTCGCTGCATACGTACCGCTGCTGGTTCAGGCGATCATGGGCAGAAGCGCGATGATGGCGGGGCTCGCCGTGGCTCCCGTCTCGCTGGGATGGCCGTTGGGCGCGTATATCGGCGGTAAGGCGATGCTCAGGTGGGGCACACGCCGCGTCACCCTCGGTGGCTCAGCCTTCGTGGCGGCGGGATGCGCGATGATCGCGGCCCCCGCGATCCGTGCCGGGTACGCCGGTGTCGCCAGCGCGATGCTGATCGCGGGCATCGGCTTCGGCTGCGTGATTTCGCCCTTCTTCATCGCATCGCAGAACTCGGTTGGATGGACGGAGCGCGGCATCGCGACCGCGATGGTCTCGTTCTTCGCGACGCTCGGCGGAAGCATCTGGGTGGCGCTGATGGGCGCCGTCGCGGCGGCTCGGCTTGCTGGCGCCGCGCCCTCGGCCAACGTGGATGACTTGCTCAGGATGGCTGTCCATGGGCGGACGGCTGCCGAAGGTGTCCGACATGCGCTGTCGGACGCGCTGGGCACGGTCTTCGTTGTGGCGCTGGTTCTGTCGATCGTCTCGTGGGTCGCGATGCTCTTCTTTCCCGGCGGCGCAATGCCTCTCGTGGGCCGCGACGACTCGCCAAACGGACGTGCCTAGGCCGGCAGCGTTGCGGGCTTTGACACGCTCCATACCGAACGGTTAGTTTGCGGGCAGTAGCGCCCCACCAACGCAGGATGGGTAGCGGAGGTACATCATGCACGTAGGAATGGCAGTCATCTTCCAAGGCACCGGCGAAGGTCGCACCGATCGCAACGTCTACCGCAACGAGTTGCGCATGGGCGATATGGCCGAGCCGCTGGGTTTCGAGTCGATCTGGGGCGTCGAGCATCATTTCACCGAATACACGATGTGCCCCGACGTGCTGCAGTTCCTGACTTACTTCGCCGGCCGCACCCGCCATGTGAAGCTGGGCTCGATGGTCGTCGTGCTGCCTTGGCATGACCCGATGCGGGTGGCCGAGGAAGTCTCGATGCTCGACCACTTCTCCGATGGCCGCCTGATCCTAGGCTTGGGTCGCGGTCTGGGCCGCGTCGAGTTTGAGGGCTTCGGCCTGAACCAGGAAGAGAGCCGCGAGCGCTTCGTCGAATCCGCGCAGATGATTCTCGAAGGACTCGAGCGCGGCTATTGCGAGTTCAACGGCAAGTTCGTCAAGCAGATCCGCCGTGACATCCGGCCGCGACCGTTCAAGTCGTTCCGCGGCCGCACCTACGCCGCCGCAGTCTCGCCCGAGTCTTCGCGGATCATGGCCGAGCTCGGCATTGGCATCCTGATCATTCCGCAAAAGCCGTGGGACGCAGTCGAAAAGGAACTCAACGACTACCGCAGCACTTACAGGAAGACGACCGGCGCCGAGGCGCCGCCGCCGATCATGGCCGGATGGACGTTCTGCGACGAGAGCGCCGATCGGGCCGAGGCGATGGCGCGCAAGTGGATCGGCGGTTACTGGCAGACCGCCCTGCGCCATTACGAGTTGATGAGCGACCATCTGACGAAGATGAAGGGCTACGAGGCGTATGCGAGCGTTCAGGAAGCCGCCCGAACAAATCCTGATGCAATGATCGACTTCTTCCTCGGCCTTCAGATCTGGGGCACACCGGAGATGTGCTACGAGAAAATCATGGACCGCCGCAAGCGCACCGGAGCGGAAGCGTTTGTCGGCGTCTTCAGCTACGCAGGCATGCCCTACGACATCGCCGACGCCAACATGCGCCTGTTCGCCGCCGAGGTGATGCCGGAGCTCAAGAGCTACGAGGTCGAGGACCCGCGTATCGGGCGGACCGAGCGCATCGCCACCAACGGCCATCGCGCCACGGCGTAGTTCGGAGACTCAGTTGAGGCCACGTTGACCCGAGGGCCGGGATTCATCGCCACCGTCGTCATTCTGAGCGCAGCGAAGAATCCCGGATCTCTCCTGTCGGCGGATGGCTGCTCGGTTTTCGCTAAATAATTTCGAGATAGTCGCGATCCGGTAGCTGCGGGAATGGCGCGGTCGGC
>JBGPUE010000111.1:0-8646 GCA_041491005.1 Binataceae bacterium (SeqCode)
AAGCCGAACAGGTATGGCAGCGTATCCTCGAGCGCGCGGTCCAGCGTCAAGACGTTACCCGTCACTTTTGCCCGCCGCGACCGCACGTCATCATCCGCGCTGATCTTGAAGTATCTGTGAAGCAAGTCGATCACGGGCAGATATGCCGAGGCTTTGCCGTGGGAGACCGAGAAGGTCTCCAGCACCATCCAGCCCGATTGCGAGGTCACCTTGAACTCGTAGAACAATCGCGACTTGCCGACCCCGGCCTCCGCCATCGCCGCGGCGATCTGTCCGTGCCCAGCCTTGGTCTGCTCCGCCGCGCGTTTGAGCGACTCCATCTCGGCCTGCCGTCCAACGAACTTGGACAACCCGCGACCGGCTGAGCGCTGCAATCGCGTGCGCAGCGGACCCAGCCCCGTGACCTCATAGACGTCAATCGGCTCGCTGACGCCTTTGACCTTGGTCGGTCCCAGTGCCGTCAGCGCGAAGTAGCCCTCGACCAGCTTGCGGGTGTGCTCGCTGATCGCGATCGAACCCGGCGTCGCCAGCGCCTGCATCCGCTCCGCCAGACCCGTCGAATGGCCCACCGGCACATAGTCCGAATGGTCGGCATCCTTGCGCACCGAGCGCACCACCACCTCGCCGGTGTTCACGCCGACCCTGATTGAGATCGGCGACTTGCCCTCGGCCCGCAGCCGGTTGGCGTAGCGGCGGCTCTCTTCCTGCATCCGCAAGGCGGCATAAAGCGCGCGTTGCGGATGGTCTTCATGCGCGATCGGGGCGCCGAACAGCGCGAAGATCCCGTCGCCCATCGATTGCGCCACCAACCCGTCGTAGCGATGCACCGCATCGATCATCAGCTTGAGCGCGGGATCGACAATGGCGCGGGCCTCCTCCGGGTCGAGGTCCTCGATCAGCTCCATCGAACCCTTGATGTCGGCAAACAGCACCGTCACCGTCTTGCGCTCCCCGTCGGGAATCTCGGATGGGTCGGGCGCGGGCGGCGATACGCGGTCGGCTTTTTGGCCAACCTTCGCACCGCATTGCGGGCAGAATCGCGAGTCGGCGGGCAGTGTCGCGCCGCAGCGCGCACAACTCGCGCTCAGCGGGCGACCGCACCCGGAGCAGAACTTCGAGTCGGCTGCATTCTCTTTGGCGCAGGCCGAGCATTGCATCGAGTCAGTACCTCATCGCCAGCCCAGCCTGAAGCGTGCCGGGTGGCCGAAAGCGAACCAGCTCAGACTCGTTCGGTCGGGCGGCGTGCGTCAAGCCCATCCGCCAGCCTTACGATCAAGCGTGGGCAGCGGCAGATAATCGATGAGGTGCGAGCGGCCGGTATCAGGCGCGGCTGCTGCGCTCGCGGCATGACGCACACAGCCCGTACAGTTCCATCTTGTGGCGGATGAGCAGCGCGCCCAGCTCGCGTGCGACGATTTCCTGCAGCCGCTCGATGCGCATGTTCTCGAACTCGATGATCCTGCCGCAGCGGTCGCAGATGAAGTGATCGTGATGGCGTTCGCCGACCGTCTCGTAGCGTGCCTGGCCGTCGTTGAAGTGCCGCTCGTACACCAGTTCGCATTCGCGCAGCAACTTGAGCGTGCGGTAGATGGTCGCGTAGCCGACGTGCGGACTGACCTTCCTGACCTCGACGAACAGTTCTTCGGCGCTGACGTGGCGGCCGTGACGGTAAAAGACGCGCGCGATGTCGTCGCGCTGGGCGGTCGACTTCAGCCCGCGCTCTTTGAGGCGGGCGTGAAAGGTCGCGATCCAAGCGTCGGTGTCGGACGCCGATCGATGCTCGCTGCTGGCGCGGCCGGGCGGGTTGCCTGATTCCCCGCGTGGCATCTGGACCTCACGCACGTTCAGTCTCGGGATTGATCATCCGCCGCGCGGCCGGCGAGAGATAGAGCGATTCCAGATCGCGCTCGCGCAGCGCATCGACCAGCACTTCGAGCTGCTCGCCTTCCGGCTGGGCGCTGTCGAGGATCACCAGATTGCGTTCGCGAAAGCGGCACGATCCGCCGCGCGCGCGATAGCCGACCTCGCGCATCAGCCGCTCACGCCGCACCTCGAGCCCGCAGCGTTCGGCCGCCTCGACCATTTCATCGAGCAGCGCGGCCAGCCTTGCACCCTTGGGCTCGCTCATAGCGCTGCCCTTGAGCGCGGCCTTGGGGCCGTGTTATCGCGGATCAGGGGAAGGTTCATCGCTTGATCAGGAAGCTCCTCGTCGGTATCGACGCCTCGGCGCATTCGCGCAGCGTCCAGACCTACGCGTTTTATCTCGCGCGCCGCTTCCGTGCCACGATCATCGGACTGCACGTCGTTGATATCGTCTCGATCGAAGGCTCGTTCTTCCATGATATCTCAGGCTCGCTGGGACTTGAACCCTACCTCGATTTCTCCTCCAAGATGCGCGAGGTGCTGACCGCCCGCGGCAAGAGCGTGCTGGAGGAATTCACGATGGCTGCGGCGCGCGAAGGCGTGCAGGTCGAAACGGCGCTGGACATGGGCATCGTCGCCAACCAGATCTGCGAGCGGGCACGCAGCGTCGACTTGGTGATGATCGGCCATCGCGGCGTCAACGAGCGGTTCTCCACCGGCCTGTTGGGCCATACCGCCGAAGCGGTGGCGCGCAAATGCCCGCGCCCGGTCTTCATCGCGCCGGTGGAGTTTCGCGAGATTCGCCGCCCGGTGCTCGCTTACGACGGCAGCGAACGGGCTTCCAAGGCGATGCATGCGGCGGCCGAGTTCGGGGTTGAGCTTGACGTGCCGCTGACGGTCGTCACGGTAGCGCGCGATCAAAAGCTCGGCGAAAAGGTGCTCGAAGAGGCGCGCGGCTATTTGCAGCCTTATTCGGCGAGGGCGGAATTCAAGCTGCTGACCGGGCACGCGCCCGAGGAAATCGTCCGCTATCTCAAGGAGAGCGCGGCCGATCTGGTCTTTATCGGCGCTTACGGCCACAGCCGGATCATCGAGATGGTGCTGGGCTCGACGACCGAGTACGTGCTGCGCAACTCGCCCTGTCCGGTGTTCCTCTCGCGCTAGCTGGGACGCTCTTCGGCGCGCAGGTCCAGGAAGCGCTTCAGCAGCATTCGCATCGTGTCGATCGGCTGGATCCCGATCAGCGGAAAATCACCGAGCATGAAGGTCGGATAGCCGAGCGCCGAGAACTGATCGGCTTCGCGCTTGTGTTCGGCCAACCGCGGCGCCATGCGGCCACTGCGTATGTCGTCGCGAAAGCGGTTCGCATCCATTCCCGCCTCACTTGCGACGCCCGCGAGCAGTTCGAGATTGCCGATATCGACGCGCTGATCAAATGCGGCCCGAAACACCGCCCGGTGATACGCGTCGAACAAGCCGGCTTCACGAGCGAGTTCGGCGCCCTGCAGCGCGGCGTCGGAATCCAGCCAGTGCTCGGGCGGCACGACCGGGATGCCGGTCTCGGCCGCGACGATCATCACCTTCTGGCGCTCGGCGGGCGTAAGATCGCGGCCGGCCTTGGTGCGTGGATCGCGGAGCGCGATCGCCACACCCTTCCATAGCGGCTCAAATCCAAGCTCGCTCTCCAGCTGGCTCACGATGCGCCAGGCGACGTAGCACAGCGTCGATGCGTAATCGAAGAAAATCGGGATTACGGTTCGCGCCATGATGCTGGCGCGATAGTTGCGCGATCACACCGGCGCCGCAATGCGCCCATCGTGTGGCTTGCGCCGCGCAGCCGCGCGCCGCATCTTGGAACTCATGCCGGACAAATCATGGCCCGCGCGCCGCGTGGTACTGAAGCTCGGCGTCGTCGATGTCGGCGTCGAGAGCGCCACGCTCCCCAACGGACTGACTCTCGATCTCGCCGTGATCCGCCATCCGGGCGCTGCCGCGATCGTCGCCCTCGACCGCGCCGGCCGGGTCGCGATGCTCAGCCAGTGGCGGCACGCGATCGGCGGCTATCTGTGGGAGATTCCGGCGGGATGCCGCAATCCTGGCGAGAGCGGACGCGAGTGCGCCGAGCGCGAACTACGCGAGGAGGCGGGCCTGACGGCTGAACGCTGGGAAGAGTTGGGATCGATCGTGACCATTCCCAGCTTCTGCGACGAACGAATCGACTTGTTCCTCGCGCGCGAGTTGGGCGAGGGGGCTGGCACGCCGGACGATGACGAAGTGATCCGCGTGCACCATGTGCCATTCGACGAGACCTTTGCGATGATCGCGCGCGGGGAGATTGCTGACGCCAAGACTATCGCGGCGCTCTACCGCGCCCGCGATCTGGTAGAGGCCGAGCGCGGCGGAAAAGCCAGCTAACGGCTAGCGCCGGCGCGGCGCTAATTCATCGCGATTTCGTCGGCGATCGTGACTTCATCAGGAAACAGAAACGTAGTGCTGCCGTCGTTGAACTGCACCAGGTACATCATACGCTCGAGGTTGTTGATCACGCGGATGATTAACGGTTGCTCATCGAAGCGGCTGCGACCGTCACGGCCGCGCACCGGTTTAAGCAGCCTGCAGCGCTTCCCCGCCACCCCACCAGCCCTCAGCCCATCCATACGCCCCTCGCCCACCAGCCGCGTCTGTCGGAGACTATCCATGATACCCTCGGCCCCAAGTGAAGCAATTAGCGGGCCTGATCTTTAGACGCCTTTGATGGTCCAATCATTCGTGGCTTTCGTAATTTCCTATTCTCCTTCACCGGTCGAAAGTGACACTTTCACGGTGCAACGACCCTCTATGGTAAGTGTGCCGTGCGTATGTCGCATCCCGCGAATTTTCGCATCGCGTGATCACAACGCCCGATAATGCGAAAGTCCTCGACAATACGGTGCATGCGTCGGTACCCCAACGCCGCGATGGCGTTGATCGAGGCACGGCGACGCGGCCGATTCTGGATCTGAAGGGACAGCAATGCCGACGCTCTATCCACTAGTGATGGGCCGCGAGGCCGTAATTGCGACCGAGCACTACCTGTCGGCCGCGGCGGGTGCACAGATTTTCGCTCGAGGCGGCAACGCCATCGACGCCGCGATCGCGGCGACTTTCGTCGAAGGTGTGGTGAATCCGCACATGCACACGATCGGCGGCGAGGCGCCGATGCTGATTCATGCAGCAGATGCGCGCGGCGTGGTCGCGATCAATGGCAATACGAAAGCGCCGGAGCGCGCGACGATCGCGCATTACAAGGGACTCAAGCTGGAGCTGGTTCCTTACGAGGGATTGCTCGCCGCGGGTGTGCCGGCCGCATTCGATGCGCTGGTTACCGCGCTGTCGCATTTCGGGACCTGTACGCTCGCTCAAGTCATCGAGCCTGCGCTGCATTTGTGCGAAGAAGGCTTCCCGATGCACGCCGGACTCAGCGGCGATCCATCGCTGGACGAGAGCGCGACGCCCGGCGGTGCGGGCGCTTCGATCGCGGCCAATGCGCGCAAGTTCCGCGAACGATGGCCATCGAGCGCGCGACTGTACATGCCCGATGGCAAGGTGCCGCATCCCGGTACGATCATAAAGAACGCGGCGCTGGCAAGATGCTATCGGCGCGCTCTCGATGCCGAAGCTGCCGCGCACAATCGCGGCCGCGAGGCGGCGCTCGACGCGGCGCGTGATCGCTTCTACCGCGGCGACATTGCGCGCGAGATCGCGGCATGGTCGGCGGCCAACGCCGGATTGCTCGACGAAGCCGACCTCGCCGGATTCACCACGCGCATCGAGGAGCCGGTCTCGACCCACTATCGCGGAGTCGCGGTTTTCAAGTGCCCGCCGTGGTCGCAAGGACCGGTATTTCTGCAGCAGCTCAGAATCCTCGAAGGATTCAATCTGCGGACGATGGGACACAACTCCGCCGACTATGTTCACATCGTCGCGGAGGCAGCCAAGCTCGCCTTTGCCGATCGCGAGGCGTATTACGCAGACCCCGAGATGGCGCAGGTGCCGATGCGCAAATTGCTGTCGGCGCAATATGCGGCGCTCAGGCGTTCGCTGATCGAGCGCGAGCGCGCCTCGCTCGAGCAGCGGCCGGGCGATCCGCTCAAGATGCATGCACAAATCGAAGCGCTGTCGCCAGCGCGCAACTGGGGCGGCGGCACGATTCACGTAACTGCCGCCGATCGCCGCGGCAACATGATCGCCATCACGGCCAGCGGCGGATGGATTCCGAGCTCACCTGTGATCGATGAATTGGGCTTCCCGCTCGGAACGCGGCTGCAAACCTTCCACCTCGACGAGCGCCATCCCAACGCCCTCATGCCCGGCAAGCGCCCGCGCACCACACTCTCGCCGTCGATTGCGATGCGCCGCGGCCAGCCCTATCTCGCTTTCGGCACGCCCGGCGGTGACCAGCAGGATCAGTGGACGCTGCAGTTTTTCCTCAACGTGGTCGAGTTCGGGATGAATCTCCAGGAAGCGATCGAAGCGCCGAAGTTCTCCAGCGCGCACTTTCCGTCAACCTTCTATCCGCATAGCGCGGCGCCCGGTTTGCTGCGGATCGAGAATCGGATCGATGAAGCGACGCGGGCAGCGCTTGCCGCCCGCGGTCACAAGATCGAAGTGAAGCCCGCATACAGCGAGGGATATGTACTGGCGGTCGAAATCGATCGCGCGGGCGGCACATTGCGCGCCGGAGCAGATCCGCGCGGGCAGCAAGCCGTGCTCATGCCGGCGCAGGCGATCGGATGGTGAGTCGATGTGGAGAAAGCTGAGGAGCGTCATGCGGCCGCTGACCGTGGGAGCGGCATCTGCGCTCGCAATCACGTCCGCGGCGGTGCGCGCACAATCGATCGATTCGGCGAGGATCGTCGATCTCACCTATACCCTCGACAAGCAGACTATCTACTGGCCCACCGAGCCGCCCTTCATGCATCAACGGGAGCGATGGGGTAAGACGCCGCAAGGCTACTTTTACGCCTCGGCGAAATTCGCCGCGCCTGAACATGGCGGCACTCATATGGACGCGCCGATCCATTTCAACGAGCACGGCGACACCGCCGATAAGGTCGCGGCTTCAAGCCTGGTCGGACCGGCGGCGGTGATCGATTTCTCGGCGCGCGCCGCAAACGATCGCGATGCCGCGCTGAGCGTCGCCGACATCAAGGCCGATGAGGCGAAGTATGGGCCGATACCTGATGGCGCGATCGTCGTCGCGCGATCTGGATGGGGCGCGCATTGGCCCGACAAGAAGCGCTACATGGGCACCGACCAGCCGGGCGATGTGGCAGGATTGCATTTCCCGGGCTATTCGCCCGAGGCAGTCGACTACCTGCTCAAGAATCGCAAGGTGATCGCTATTGCCATCGATACTGCGAGCATCGATCCCGGGGCGTCGAAGGATTTCCCCGTGCACAGAGCCTGGCTGGGTGCGAACAAGCCCGCCTTCGAAAACGTCGCTAACGCAGGTCGTCTCCCCGCCCGGGGAGCGACGCTGATCTGCGCTCCGATGAAGATCGGCGATGGCACAGGAGGGCCAACGCGAATCTTTGCGATCATGCCGTAACGGTTCGCCGGATTAACGCACATGGAGATGAGAAAGTAGTTGTAAACTCGCGATACCACGCCTTTGTCGGACAGCTCTCGAGCGGCCACGTTGACCATGTGGGTTTGACGATATAGGGTGGTTGCGAACCCGAAATTGGCAGAAATGTTTGGATTCCGGCCTCGTGAAGACTCTGAAACATCTGTCTTCTTCGCCACCGGTGCGGGCATGGAACGTGCACTTCTTGTTTGCCTGTGTGTGGCGCAGGAAAGGAGGAATTGGATGAGATCGACTTTCAAGTCGGCAGTGGGTGCGCTGATCCTTTGTACGGTGATGCTTGCGCTAACCGGATGCTCGGGACAGCCGCTTAGCACACGGGAAAAGGGTACGCTGGGCGGCGCTGGAATTGGCGCGGCCACGGGCGCGATCATCGGCGCGGCAGTCGGCGCGCCCGGAGCAGGTGCCGCCATCGGTGGCGCCATGGGCGGCGTAGGCGGCTACGCGATCGGCAACTCGATGCAGAACCAGGAGGCGCAGCAGACGCAGACCCAAGGGCAGATCTCGCAGCAGCAACAGGAGATCGAGCGCCAGCGCCGCGAGCTGCAGCAGCTCAAGCAGCAATCGCAAACTGAATGACGGAGGTTAAGCCATGCTTACCACCCGCAGTCTGATCTTCGTATTGGCCGTGGTGACGGGGCTTGCGGTGGCGGGATGCTCTGGTCAGCCGCTCTCCACTCGTGAGAAGGGTACGCTCGGCGGCGGCGCCCTCGGCGCCGGCACCGGCGCAATCATCGGCGCTGCCGTGGGCCATCCCGGAATGGGCGCCGCGATTGGTGGCGGCATGGGAGCCGTAGGTGGCTACGCGGTCGGAAACCAGATGCAGAACCAGGAGGCGCAGCAGACGCAGACCCAAGGGCAGATCTCGCAGCAGCAAAGCGAAATCGAGCGCCAGCGCCGCGAACTCCAGCAACTCAAGCAGCAGCAAAACACCGAATAATCGGCCGACGGGCTCTACGCCCAAATCTTGATGGTAGAGGCGCGTGATCCGCGCCTCTACCATCGCCTGATCCTCAGAATCGACGCTACGCCGCCGCAGCTATCGCGGCTTGCATAGCTTGCAGGGCCTGAGCCCGGCGTGGCGCGCATGCGCGCCGTCGGCGAAGATAAGCATACGCTCAGGATCCGCGCGCAGAGCCGCATGGCATTGGGGCCGG
>JBGPUE010000112.1:0-8399 GCA_041491005.1 Binataceae bacterium (SeqCode)
AGAAGGACCTGCTACAGACCCTCGCCGCGATCGGCAAGGAGTTCCCACTGAGTCTCGTGCGCGCGGTGGTGGGCACTTCAGCCGATGAGCTTGGCCGGATGCTCGATGACTTGCAGCTTGCCGAGTTCATCTATGAGCAGCCGGCGGTGGGCGACATCGAATACACCTTCAAACACGCGCTGACGCTGGAGGTCGCCTACGGCTCAGTGCTCACCGACCTGCGCAAGCTACTGCACGAAAAACTCGGGCAGGCACTCGAGGGGCTGTACCGGGACAACCTCGAAGAGCACTTCAACGAGCTGGCCTACCACTACGGGCGAAGCCCGAATCTCGCCAAGGCCGCCAGATACGCGCGGATGGCCGGCCAGCGGGCTTACTTCCGGAGCCACTACCCTGACGCAGTCCGCTATCTTATGCAGGCAGAGGAAATCCTGAGCAAGCTTCCCGAAGGCCTCGAGCGGGATCGCCAGGAGGTGCCGGTCCAGCTCCTGCTCGGCCAGTGCCAGTTCACTCGTGAGGGAGCCGCGAGCCTTGGGGCGCAAAAAGCCTGGGGGCGCGCCTTGGAGCTGGCCGAGCGTGTGGGCGACCCGGCTTCGATTTTTCGCGCCCTTTTGTGCATGCGCGTCTCTGCGCATGCGAGCTCAGGGGCTCGGCAAGCGCATGATTACAGTCAGCGGCTGATCCAGATGGCCGAACGGCTGAACGACCCAGTGATGCTGTCAGAGGCCTGCAGCTGGCATGGCCTCACCCTGATGGGCGCTGGCGACTTGACCGGCGCGGAAAGCGTTATCGAGCGCGGTCTCGTGGTACGCGACCAACTGCCGGCTAATGTCAGGTTCTATTTCGACGATCCGCGGCGAAGAGCACAGACGACTTTGGCGCGGCTGCTTTGGCTGCTGGGGTTCGCCGAAAAGGCGGTTAACTGCTGCGAGCAGGCGCTGGCGCTTCCCTCCCTGAACCCCTTCGAGATGACTGAGACGCTGCTGAACGCAGCCGGGCTCAACCGATGCGTTCGGAATTTGCAGAGAATACGCGACCTCACGGACGAGACGATCAAGTTTTCCACCCAATACGGCTTCTCATCTAACCTTGAGCGGGCCGCCGCCATTCACGGCTGGGCGCTTGCTCAAAGCGAGGATCAGTTCGAGCAGGGCCTCTCGGAAATGAGCCGCAACCAAGGGACTGTAACAACTATGCTTGCAGAGGAGAACCGACTGTACCTAGGCGAGCTGTACGGGTGTGCTGGAAAGACCGACGAAGGACTGCGCATCATCGATCAAGTAGCCGCGACATCACCGCTCTGGCTGTTGTCGGAGGCGTATCGCTTGAAAGCCGAGCTGCTGTTGACCCGCGATCCGTCTGCGACCGAGGAAGCCGAGAGTTGGCTCAAGCGCGCGGTCGCTGGCGCCCGCGACTGCGGCGCCAAATCCTACCAACTGCGCGCCGCCACCAGCCTCGCCCGCTTGCTCGCCAAGCAGGGCAAGCGCGACGAAGCGCGCGTGGCGCTCGCCGAAATCTACGGCTGGTTTACCGAGGGCTTCGACACCGCAGATCTGAAGGACGCCAAGTCGCTGCTCGACCAGTTGTCCTAGGCTCGGCGATCACTTCGTCTGTGCGCCGGTTGATTCCGCGATCAGCTCGGCCAAATCGCGCACGCGCATCGATTCCTCCAGCGAGCGCGACTTGACCGCGTCTTCCATCATCGTCATGCAGAATGGGCATCCGACCGCGATCGTCTCCGGCTTCGCTTCATTGAGCTGATCGAAGCGCTTCTGGTTGATGCGCGTGCCCTCCTGCTCCTCCTTCCACATGCATCCGCCGCCCGCGCCGCAGCAGAACGTGCGCTCTTTGGATTGATCGATCTCGGCCAGCTCCGCGCCCGGAATCGCGCCGAGCGCATCGCGCGCGCCCTGCCATTTGCGATTGTGCCGCGCCATGTAGCACGGGTCATGGTAGGTGATGCGCTGCGGCACCTTGGTATGCGGCCGCAAGCGTCCGGCTTTGATCAGCTCATCGATGAATTCGCCCTCATGGATGACATCATAGTTTCCGCCGAAGTCCGAATACTCATTCTTGAGATTGTGAAAGCAATGCGGGCATTGAGTTACGATGCGCCTCGGCTTGTAGCGATTGAGCGTCTCGATGTTCAGCGCTGCGACCGTCGCGTATAGGTATTCGTTGCCGAGTCGGCGGGCGGGATCGCCGGTACAGGTCTCCTCCTTGCCGAGGATCGCGAAACGCACGCCGGCCTGCTTCATCAGGCTGGCGAAAGATCGGCTCACTCGCTGATTGCGCTCATCGTATGAACCCGCGCATCCGACCCAGTACATCACGTCGATATCGGTGGGGTCTTCGAGCTCGGCCATCTCAGGAATTTCGAGGCCCTTCGCCCAATCGGCGCGCTTCTCCTGAGCAAGTCCCCACGGATTTCCCTGATTCTCGATTCCCTTGAACGCGCCGGTGGCTTCCTGCGGGAAGCGGCTCTCCATCAGGACCAGGTGGCGGCGGATATCGACGATGCGCTGGATATGCTCGATACCGACCGGGCATCCCTCTTCGCACCATCCGCAGGTCGTGCAGCCCCAGATCACCGGTTCGGTCGCAACTTCGGTGACCATGTCAGGTCCTTGATAGTTCAACGCCGGCACCGCGCCATCGCCGTTAGCCGCTGCTGCGGCGCGCGCCGCGATTAGCGCCGGAGCCTTGTCGAGCAGATGCTCACGCTGCTCGATCACGAGATACTTCGGATTGAGCGGTTTGCCGGTATTGACCGTCGGGCAGTTGATCGTGCATCGGCCGCATTCGAGGCACGCCGCCATGTCGAGCATCTGCTTCCACGTGTATTGCTCGACTTGCGAGACGCCGAAAGTCTCGGCGTTCTCGAAATCCTTGATCGGCGCAAGCCGTCCGCGCGGCCCGAGGTTGCGGAAGTAGAGATTTGCGGTCGCGAACATGAAATGGCGCAGCTTCGAGAGCGGGAAGGCGAACAGCAGCCCGTAGACGAAGATCACATGCACGATCCAGAGCCAACGATGGAACGTCACGCCTGCTCCCAGAGCACCTTCGATCGCGCCGGCCCGCCGTCCGATATAGGCCCACTCCACGAAGCCGGGCGGGTTCGCGTTGATCCGCGCGCCTTCGAGCATCAGGCCGGTAATCGAGACCAGCACCAGCATCAGGAGTGGAAACCAGTAGCCGAGACGATTCTCGAGGTTATCGAGCACCTTCTCCTGAGGCGGCGGATCGAGCGGCTGCGGCCGGCGCACGAAGCGGCGCGCGCCCGCGGCGAGGACACCGACGATCAGCATCAGGAAGAAGGTGTCCATCGCGGCTTTGAACCACAGATAGAAGTCGCCGTAGTAGAAGTAGAGCGGCACGCCGAACAGCGCGAACAAATCGCGCACGTCGCTATTGATCGCGACGATCGTGGTGCCGATGAACAAGCCGACGAACGAGACGTAGAACGCGTAATGCATCCAGCCCCACGACTCGCGCACCACGTAGCCCTGCCCGATCGCGTCGCGAATCGCCAGCAGCGCGCGCCGGATCGGATGGTCGAAGCGATCGTCGGGCGCGCCGAGCCGGATGATCCGGAACCAGTGCACGCCCTGGTACGCGAAGGTCGCGATCAGCAGGACCAGCAGGCCGTACATGATCACCTCGAAGGCGACCGGCACGTTCCAGAGAATCGGACGGGTTATCTGTTCATTCATCTGACGGCTCCGGATCGTGAGCGCACGGGCGCGGGGCGCACTCCCGCTTACGTTTAATCAGACCGCACGCCGGGAATTCAATCCGATACGATTCGCGACCGCAGGTGTCGTTCTGATCTGGACTGGACTAAGCGTCCTTCGCGCGGGCGAGCGAACTGAGCGAGTCGCTGTGCCGAGATTCTTTTGGCGGCCAGTTCCCTTGCCGCTGTAACGCGATTCTGCTGGTGTCAGTGTGCGGTGTTCCTCCGGCGCATCAGTGGTCCGGGATTCCTCGCTACGCAGACTGCGCTCGGAATGACAGCGGAGGCGCCATCGGGCAGTCATGTCATTCCGAGCGGAGTCTGCGTAGCGAGGAATCCCGGATCTCTTCGCGGGCTGCTATCGGGATGTCGCTTTTAAGCGGCCCCAAATCGGGGCGGCGAAGGGGGGCGCAAAGTCGGCTGCTTCAGGAATGCTTGAGCTTCTTGACCTCGGCTGCCATCTCGGGAACAGCCTTGAAGAGATCGGCGACCAGCCCATAGTCGGCGACGCTGAAAATCGGCGCCTCCTCATCCTTGTTGATCGCGACGATCACCTTGGAGTCCTTCATCCCCGCAAGGTGCTGGATTGCGCCCGAGATACCGACCGCGACGTAGAGTGAAGGCGCCACTACCTTGCCGGTCTGGCCCACTTGCAAATCGTTGGGAACGAAGCCCGCATCGACAGCGGCGCGGCTGGCGCCCATCGCGGCGCCCAGCTCATCGACGAGCGGCTCGAGCACGATCTTGAAATTCTCTCCGCTTTTGAGCCCGCGCCCGCCCGAGACCACGATTCGCGCCTCGGTGAGCTGCGGGCGATCGCTCTTGGTCTCGTTGAAGGAGACGAATTCCATCTTGAGCCCGGCGGAATCAAGCTTTGGTGCGACCTTCTCCACCGGCGCGGCGGTTGCCGCAGGCTTGGCAGCATCGAATGCCGTTGCCCGCACTGTGATGATCTTGATCGGGCCGTCGAGTTCGACTGTCGCCAGCACATTGCCCGCATACATCGGGCGTACGACGCTGCCATCGTCGTTGATCGCGATGATATCCGAAGCCATCGGGGCGCCCAGACGCGCCGCCAGCCGAGGCATCAGGTCCTTGCCGATCGCCGATGCGGTGGCGAGCACCGCCTCAGCCTTGAGATTGGTCGCCAGTTCGGCGAGCGCCTGCGCGTACGAGTCGGCCAAGTAATGCTTGAGTGACGGCGATTCGAGCGCGATGACCTTGCTGACGCCATAGCGTGCGGCGTCGCCGGCCAGCTTGTCGATCCCGTCGCCCGCGACCACCGCGATGCAGTTGCCTGAGCGTTTGCGCGCCAGTTCGAGGCCGGCGCTGATCGCGACCAGCGTGGTCTTGGGAAAATGCTCGTGCTGGTATTCGGCGAAAACTAGAACGTCACCCATCTTCGATGCACCCGGAGTTTGCGCTGGTCAGATCAGCTTCGCTTCGTCGTGCAGCAGCGCCACGAGTTCCTGCACCGATGCGACCTTGCGGCCGGCCTCGCGCTTGGGCGGCGGCTTGAGCTCGCGGATGCGCAACTTCGGCGTCAGGTCGAGGCCCAGCGAATCGGCTGCGATTTCCTTGAGCTCCTTCTTGCGCGCCTTCATGATTCCCGGCAGTGACGCATAGCGCGGTTCGTTGAGCCGCAGGTCGCTGGTGATCACGGCCGGCAGCGGGAACGCAAGAGTCTCCAGCCCGCCGTCGACTTCGCGCGTGACGGTGCACTTCGGGCCGGCGATTTCGATCTTCGATGCGAAGGTCGCCTGCGGCCAGCCGAGCATCTCGGCCAGCATCTGGCCGACTTGGTTCGAATCGTCGTCGATCGCCTGCTTGCCCATCAGGATCAGCTCGGGCTTCTCGTCGGTCGCGATTTTCGCCAGCACGCGCGCGATGCCGAGGCTGTCCAGCGGCTTCTCGGTCAGAACCAGTATCGCGCGGTCGGCGCCCATCGCGAGCCCGGTGCGCAGCTGCTCCTGCCAGTTCTTCCCGCCGACCGAAACCATAACGACTTCGCCCGAACCCTGCTTCTCCTTGATGCGCAGCCCTTCCTCGATCGCAATTTCGCAAAACGGGTTGATTACCCATTTGACGTTGTCGGTGGCGATGCCACTACCATCGGGGAGCACGCGGATCGTCGTCGCCGGGTCGGGAACTCGCTTGACTGGAACCAGAATCTTCACGCCTGAAATGTCTCCTCGGGCCAGCGCAAGGCTCTGCGCCCTAACCGCTTCGAGAGAGCCTCAATCATCCGGGGAAAAGGTCAAGAGCGAAAAGCATAACTAACAATGACATGATCGTCAGTCAAACAACGGTAATGCCTTGCAGGAATAATCGGCTGGAGCGCATCCGGTGGGGGCAGGTCTTACTCGTGATAGCCCAAGCGCTGTGACAGCTCGCGGCCGGCTTCGAGGATGATCGGCGCGATCTCGGAGCTGATTCGTTCGCTCGGGATCCGATACGCCGGACCGGCGACCGCCAGCGACCCCACCACGGATCGAGTGTAGTCGCGGACTGGTACGGCGATCGAGGCGACCTCGTCGAGATACTCGCCAAAGTCCACCGCATAACCCGCCCGCACTACGGTCTCCAGCTGTGCCATCAGCTCCGCTCGATCGACGATCGTGCGATCGGTATATCGATGGAGATTCTCGGCCAGCGAAGAACGCAACTGCTCTTCGGTCTCAAAGGCGAGATGGACTTTGCCGACTGCGGTGCAATGCAGTGGCAGCGTCTGACCGATCAAAGGCGTAATCTTGACCACGCGTTCGTGCGGATCGGAAGCCTCCAGCGGTACGACACCATCGCGGCGCGAGATGGCCACGAAGGCGCTTTCGCGGCATCGGCGAGCGACATCGTCGAGGATCGCCTTGGCTTGCCGCACGAGTCCCATATGGTTGATATAGCTGCGGCCCAGATGCAGGCATTTGATGCCGAGGCGGTAGTTTTCGGTAGCGCGGTTCTGCTCGATGTACCCGCGAGCTTCCAGCGTCGCGAGCAGCCGAAAGACGTTGTTCTTGTGCAACTTGAGGCGCTTGGAGAGTTCGGTGACGCCCAACTCGTCCGTGTCGCCGCCGAACTGCTCGAGCACGTCCAGCGAGTGCGCCACGGATTGAATAACGTAATTTGTCTTGTCGCGCCTGACCATGAAGCCGGATCCCATCTTCCGCGACGTTGTGTCGCGAGACCGCAGTGGAAAAGCTGTTTTACTCTAGACTTGTATCTCGAACGGTGTCAAATCGGTATCTCAGTTCCGCAGCAAGTGAGTTAACTATCTGATTTCACTTTCTTTTTGAGCGTTTCAAGAGAATCCAAAGATGCCGATCAACCCCGAATTCTTACACCGCATCGACGACGCCGATGATGAACTCTTCTATTCGCAACCGCGATTCGTAGTTCATATCGACGATGGTGCGATCACGACGATCGGCGAGATCTTCGCGCGAAGCCTTCCACAGCGAAGTGCTGTTCTACTCGACGTGATGAGTAGCTGGCGATCGCATCTGCCATCCGCGATACAGCCAGCGCGGGTGGTCGGGCTGGGGCTGAATCGGGCGGAGATGGAAGACAATCCGCAACTGGGCGAGGTCGTCGTCTACAACCTCAATCGCGAGCCGCGGCTTCCCTTCGACGCGGTGACCTTCGATGGCGCAATGCTCACCGTATCCGTCCAATACCTGACTCATCCGATCGAGGTCTTCGCGGATGTTGGACGGGTGCTCAAGCCGGGCGCGCCATTCGTCGTCTCGTTCTCGAACCGGATGTTCTTCACCAAGGCGGTGGCGCTATGGACCCAAGCCAGCGAACCGCAGCGCGTCGCTCTCGTACAACGCTACTTTCAGGAGGCGGGACGCTTTGAGAAGATGGAAACGTTCGAGCGGGGCGCGGCGCAATCGCCTGCGGCAGATCCTGTCTACGCGGTGATTGGCCGTCGGCGCGCGCTGGTCGATCAGGCTGGCTAATGCTCAAGAACCGGGGAATGCGCCATCTGGCACTACGCGTCCGGAATGTCGCGAAATCCGCGGAGTTCTACCAGCGCGTCTTCGGGATGAAGCTGGTTTGGCAGCCGGACCCGGATAACGCCTATCTCAGCTCCGGATGCGACAATCTCGCGCTGCACAAGGCTGACGGAATCGATGCGGTGGGCGGGGCCGGCAGTCTCGACCATCTGGGCTTCGTCGTCGGCAGCATCGCCGACCTCGAAGCCGGCTACGCATGGGCGCGCGGAGCGTCGCTTGATATCGTGCACCCGCTCAAGAAGCATCGCGATGGTTCATCGTCGTTTTACATCCGCGATCCGGATGGCAACGTGATCCAGCTGCTGCATGAGCCCGCAATCAGTCCGCTGACGTTCGTGCCGGACAAGGCCGGCTAAGGCAGGCAGGAGAACCCGATGCTGAAGGGCCGCGCAACTCCCGGGGCGACCTCGGCCTATGCCGCGCGCTTCGCCTCGCTGCCGGGGCATTTCCGAGCTGCTATGGGCCTCTCGGTCTCGTCAATCGGTATCGGCACCTACCTCGGCGAGCCCGACGAAGCGACCGATCGGGGCTACACCGAAGCGATCAAGGCGGCGCTGCGCGGCGGAATCAATCTAATCGACACCGCAGTCAACTATCGCTTTCAATGCAGCGAACGATCGATTGGGCGCGCCCTTGCCGAGATGGCCGCAGCA
>JBGPUE010000113.1:0-7757 GCA_041491005.1 Binataceae bacterium (SeqCode)
GAGCTGAACGGGAGAGGCGAGACGGTCGGCGGGATCGTCGTGATGCGCTTGGGCGAGAACGCCTTGAAGGTGATCGACCGGGTCAAGGCGAAGCTCAAGGAGATGGAACCGGCGATGCCTGCGGGCGTCAAGGTGGTGGTTACCTACGACCGCTCGGGACTGATTCGCGCCGCGGTCCGCACACTTACCGAGAATCTGGTCGAGGAGATGATCATCGTCAGCGTGATCATTATCCTCTTCCTGTTTCACTTCCGCTCGGCGCTGGTGCCGGTGATCGTGATGCCGATCGCGGTCGTGATTTCGTTCATCCCAATGGCCTATATGCGGCTGACGACGAACATTATGTCGCTGGCCGGCATCATTATCGCGATCGGCGACGTCGTCGATTCGGCGGTCGTGCTGATCGAGAACGCGCACAAGAAGCTCGAGCGCGCGGGAGCCGATGCGAACCGGACCGAGCTGGTGATCGACGCCGCCCGGGAGCTCGGCCCGCCGATCTTCGGATCGCTCCTGGTGATCACGATTTCATTCCTGCCGGTGTTCACACTCGAGGCGCAGGAGGGCAGGCTGTTCAGCCCGCTGGCATACACCAAAACCTTCGCGATGTTCTTCGCGTCGATCCTCTCGGTGACGCTGGTACCGGCCCTGATGGTAGTCTTCGTGCGCGGCCGGATCCGCCCCGAGGCTGGCAATCCGATCAACCGCGCATGCATGGCGGCCTACCGGCCGCTACTGCGCTTCTGTCTGAAGCATCGGCGCTCATTCACTGTGGTCATGCTCGCTGCCCTCGTCGTGACGATCGTGCCTTTTTCGCGGCTCGGCTCGGAATTCATGCCGCCGCTCTACGAGGGCTCGATCCTCTTCATGCCGATCACAGTCCCCGGGATCTCGATCGAGGAGGCGAAGCGGCTGGTTCAAGAGCAGGACCGGCGTCTCAAGCAGTTCCCCGAAGTTGCGTCGGTCTTCGGCAAGGCGGGACGGGCCGAGACGCCCACCGATCCGGCGCCGCTTTCGATGACCGAAACTGTCATCGTGCTCCGGCCGCGGTCCGAATGGCGGCCGGGCATGACTTGGGAACGGCTGGTCCAGGAGATGGACGCGGCCCTGGTCGAGCCGGGGCTGCAGAAGGCGTGGACGATGCCGATCAAGGCGCGGGTCGACATGCTCACCACCGGCATCCGCACGCCGATCGGACTTAAGGTCTTCGGCCCCGACTTGGGCGAGATCGCGTCGGTGGGCGAGTCGCTGGAGAACATCCTGCGGCAGGTGCCGGGTACGCGTTCGGTATACGCCGAGCGGGAAATGGGAGGATTCTTCATCGATTTCATTCCGGACCGCGACGCGATCGCGCGTTATGGACTGCGGCTGATGGACGTAATGAATGTGATCGAGACAGCGATCGGAGGGTTCGATCTAGACACCACCATTGAGGGCCGCGAGCGCTATCGGATCAACCTCCGCTATCCACGCGAGCTCCGCGACAGCCCCGAGAAACTCGCGCGCGTTCTGGTGCCAATCCCGCGCCAGCGTGGCGACGCGAACGGGTCGGAGGGCGCGCCCGGCTCCGGGGTGCGCATGCAGACGGGCGCAGACGGCATGTCGAGCGACGGGCGGGTCGCACAAGTTCGGCTCGGCCAGCTCGGGCGGATCGTCACCACGATGGGTACGCCCATGATCAAGGACGAGGGCGGATCGCTGAGCGGGTGGGTTTACGTCGATACGACCAGCCGCGACATCGGTGGTTACGTCGCTCGAGCCAAGCTCGCCGTCGCCCGCGGACTTAAGCTGAAGCCCGGCTACTTCCTCAAATGGACGGGCCAGTACGAGTTCCTGGAGCGCGCCCGCACCCGGATGCAGGTCGTGATACCGATCACGATCGGCATTATCCTCGTCATTCTCTATCTGAACTTCGGCGGCATCTCGCAGGCGCTACTAGTGCTGCTCTCGGTGCCGTCGGCCGCGATGGGATCGATCTGGCTGATGTACGTGCTGGGCTTCAACACTTCGATCGCGGTGTGGGTCGGGATGATCGCGCTGCTCGGGGTCGCAGCCGAGACGGCGTCGGTGATGGTCGTTTACCTCGACGAGGCTTATGGCCAATGGAAGTCGGAGGGGCGGCTGCGCAGCGCGGAGGACGTTCTGCAGATGACGCTCGAGACCGCCGTCACGCGGGTGCGGCCGCTGCTGATGGCCGTCGGCATGAATATCTTCGGCCTCATCCCGGTGATGTTCGACACCGGAATCGGATCGGATGTCGCCAAACGAATCGCCGGGCCGCTGTGGGGAGGGCTCGTCTCGCTGACGCTCCTAACCCTGTTGCTGATACCGGCGATCTACGTGATCTGGAGAGAGCACGGGCTTCGCGCGGCAGCGCGTGAAATGTCCCTGTAGCAGAGCAATGCATAGCGAGTGGCACGCAAGACTGATCGCCGAACTGGCCACGAGCCTGCAGACCGATCTCGGGCGTGGGCTTGCGCCCGAGGAAGCGGCCGCGCGTCTTGCCCGGTACGGGCGCAATGAGCTTCGCAAGGGTAAGGCAATCTCGCCGCTCGCTCTGTTTCTGGGGCAGTTCAAGAGCTTGGTGATCTGGGTATTGATCGGCGCGGCTCTTGTCTCGGCGGCTTTTGGGGAACGTGTCGATGGCCTCGCGATCATCGCGATCGTCCTCCTGAATGCGGTCATCGGGTTCTTCCAGGAGTACCGGGCTGAGCAGGCCGTGGCGGCGTTGGCGCAATTGGCCGCGCCGCGCGCGAGGGTGATTCGCGGCGGGCAGGCCGCGATCATCCCCGCGGCCGAGGTGGTATCGGGCGATGTTCTCGTGCTGGAAGCAGGCGACTTGGTCGCGGCAGACGCGCGGCTGATCGAAGCATCGGCGCTGCGCACAGGCGAAGCTCCCCTGACGGGAGAATCCACGCCGGTGGAGAAGCTCGTCGCAGACTGCGCTTTGGATACTCCGCTTGCCGATCGCACGAACATGGTCTTTCTCGGCACGAGCGTCGGCGCCGGAACCGGGCGTGCATTGGTCGTGGCGACCGGCATGGATACCGAGGTTGGGCACATCGCCGAACTCCTCGAGACCGCCTCCAGCGGCGTGACGCCGCTGCAGCGCCGGCTCGACCAGGTCGCGCGCCGCCTGCTGTGGGTCTGTTCGGGGATCGTGGTGCTGGTCTTCGTGCTCGGCTGGATGCGTTCGATGGCGCCGTTCGAACTGTTCATGGCGTCGGTGAGCCTGGCGGTCGCGGCGATTCCTGAAGGACTGCCCGCAGTGGTCACGATCGCGCTGGCGCTCGGAGTCTCGCGCATGGTGCGGCGTAACGCGCTCGTGCGCCGCCTGCAGGCGGTCGAGACGCTCGGCTGCGCGCAGGTGATCTGCACCGACAAGACCGGCACGCTCACGGTCGGCGAAATGACCGCGCGCAGGCTCGTTACCAGCCGCGATATCTTCAGCGTCACTGGCGAAGGTTACGCGACCGAGGGTGCGATCTACCGCGATGGCGTGGAGGTTCGGCCGACGGACGAGCCGCTGCTTCACGACCTGCTCACAGCCGCGGTCGCTTGCAACGAGGCCCAGCTCATCCGCCGCGACGGCAAAGTATCCGTGGCCGGCGATCCCACCGAGGGCGCCTTGCTGGTGGCGGGAGCCAAGGCCGGCGTGACGCTTGAAGGTATCGAAGTGGCAATGCCCCGGATTGGTTCGATTCCCTTCTCGTCCGATCGAAAACGGATGACCGTCGTCCGCCGCCGCGACGAGAGCCCGTGCGCGTTTGTGAAGGGCGCGCCCGAAGTCATCCTCGAGCTGTGCTCGCGGCTGCGGACCGCGCAGGGTGTAGAGGAGCTGACCGCGGCGGACCGCGCGCGGATGGCGCAAACCAGTGCGCTCCTGGCAAATGATGCGCTGCGGGTGTTGGCCTTTGCCGAGCGGCGACTCGATTCGTACCCGCTGCCTGATGCGGGTGCGGAAGGCGACGGAAGGATCGAGCGCGACCTGACGTTACTGGGGCTGGCGGGAATGCAGGACCCGCCCCGCGCGGAGGCGCGCGAGGCGGTGGCGAAATGCAAGCTCGCCGGCATACGTACGGTGATGATCACCGGCGACCATCCGGACACCGCTCGCGCCATCGCGCGCGAACTCGGCATCCTCGAACACGGCGACGAGGTGATCGTGGGACGCGAGCTCGAGCAAATGACCGACGCGAACCTGGCCGAACGCGTACGCAAGGTCTCGGTGTATGCGCGCGTGACCGCCGAGCACAAGTTGCGCATCGTGCGCGCCTGGAAGACGAATGGCGCGGTAGTCGCGATGACCGGAGATGGCGTCAACGACGCGCCCGCACTCAAGGAGGCGTCGATTGGAGTCGCCATGGGGATCACGGGAACGGAAGTGACCAAGGAAGCCGCCGACGTCGTGATCACCGATGACAACTTCGCGTCGATCGTTGCCGCCGTGGAAGAGGGGCGGGGTATCTACGACAATATCGCCAAGGCTCTGGCGTATCTGATGGGCGGCAACGCCGGCGAGCTGGCGGTGATGCTGATCGCTGCGCTGGTCGGTTGGCCGCTGCCGCTGCTGCCGATCCAGCTGCTTTGGATAAACCTCGTCACTGACGGACTTCCCGCGCTTGCGCTCGCGACCGATCCGATCGATCCGGAAGTGCTGTCTCGTCCGCCGCGGCGGCCCGACGCCCAGATGATCGATCGCAGCTTCATCAGGAGCGTCGCCGCAACCGGCGTGCTGACAGCGATGGTCACACTGGTGGCGTTTGGGTACGAGTACTACGCCGACCGCAATCTGATGGATGCCCGCAACGCCGCGTTTTCGGTGCTCGTGATGGCCGAGTTGCTCCGTTCGTTCGGCGGGCGCAGCAGCACGCGCACGGTTTGGCAGATCGGACTGCTGTCGAATATGCGGCTGTTCGCCGTCGTGACGGTGAGCTTCGCCCTGCAGCTTGTGATTCATCATTCGCCGCTTCTCGAGACGCTCTTCGACACAGAACCGATCTCGCTGATGCAATGTTTTTGGTGGATAGCGCTGGGCGCGATACCGTTTGCGGTGCTGGAAACCGTCAAGGCGATAAGGCAATCGGCTGCGCCGGCGTCGAGCGCGCGCGGTTCCTGATAGTCGATCTCGCCATGACGGCAATCGACCCAAGCGCAGCGAGGCAGGGAGGAACTCTATGAGAACCTAAAGCAGAGGCGTCGCGAGCTAGCGCAGGTGACGAGAGTTCTCGTTGCATGGCGGCGGTCCGTTATTCAAGTGGCACGCATTTCGCGTATGAGCCACGGCTCCGCTACACCTTGGCAGGAGCAGAGAAAGGAGAGGAGAAAAAAATGAAGCGAGTGACGATGTTGCTCGCGGCGGGGTTGGTTCTACTCGCTGCGGTTGCGCTGCCTACGTTTCCGGCAGTTGCCGATCAGGAGGTCACGGATGCAAACCTTGACCAGATGATCGCCAACGCCAAGGCACCGGCGGATCACGAAGCGATCGCGGCCTTCTACGACAAGGAAGCCGTGGACGCCGAGGAGAAGGCAAGGATCCATCACGCGACCCACAAGACCTACGAGTCGTTCAAGATCAAGCCGATCGACATGGCCCATCACTGCGACGAACTCGCGAAATTCTATGAACGGGCAGCCAAGCAGGCGAAGCAGCTGGCAGCGGCGCATCGCGCGATGGCGAAGGAAGGCGGCAACTAGCGACGCAGCGAACCTCGAGGCGCCGGGCGCGGGGAAAGCGCCCTGCTTTGGGGTTCGAGATGGCTAGCCCGGCTTCATTCGGGGCGACGGACGCTTTCCTCCCGGAGGCCAGGGGCAAACGGACGAGACGGGAGGGTGCTGGCGCTCACTGATCGAACGCCTCGGCATCCGATGAACCGGTCAACTTCGGATGGTCGCCGCAACCGACCGCCTTGCCTGTTGGTCGGTCCGCGACGCGCTCCACCCGCACAACAGAAAGGCGGATGCCCACTAAGTCCTCGGGCATTGTTTACGTAGGTCAGGCGAGATACCTGCGTCGCCGAATTGGCCAACAGCTTTGCGACTTATTGGGATTTACAGGTGATGATCACAGCGACGGCATAGCCTATGAGCATCGCGGACTATTGCTGTGTAGGACGTGCGGTCGAGCCTTCGAGCCTATATCTTGGGTGGTCCACACCGTGCAGACGTCCAGGCTGCGCGGAAGCCAAACAACGCGAGTTAATGGAGAATCGGTGGAACTTGTGCCCAACACGATCGTGCCAATATCACACCCCGGCTCTGGAGTTATTCCACAATTGCTCTACTTCCGTCGCCCAGTCCGCAGGCTCAGAGCGGTACCATAATACCGGCAAGAACTGAGCGGTTTGTTCGATTCGTCAATCGTCATCAAGGCAGCAAATGTCCGCGTGGGGTGGTGGGGAAAGCGTTTATGCAATTGAACGTCAGGCAAGCGTCGAAACTGCTAAAGGTCTCGGAGAAAAAAGTCTACGACTGGATCAGGCGCGGAATCCTGCGAGCTGATCGCGTCAATGATCAGTACCGATTGCATCGTAGCGATCTGCTGGAGCGGACGTCCTCCCGCGAAATAGACATTCCCGCGCAGATCTTCGAAGCTCCCTCTTCTGCCGGAGTTTCTATCCCTCGATTGGCCGATGCGCTGCACACGGGTGGCATTTTCTACGGACTTCAGGGCGACGACAAGGCGGCAGTTCTAAGTGCAATCGTGAACAGTCTGGCGCTGCCGTCGAACACCGATCGAGAATCGCTCGCGCAGCTCCTACTGTCGCGTGAGGCACTCGGTTCAACAGCGATAGGTGAGGGCATCGCCATCCCCCACGTCCGCAGACCAATGTTGTTGAATACCTCCAGCCCGGCGATCTCGCTTTGCTTTCTCGAGAGGCCGGTTGATTTCGGCGCTTTCGACGGCCAGCCGGTCTTTGCCATTTTCCTGCTGATCAGCCCCACCGCCCGCATCCATCTTCATCTGCTCTCGCGCCTTTCATTCGCATTGCACGACTCGCAATTGAAGGCGGCGGTCGTGCACCGGGCGACGCGCGACGAACTCCTCGCCGAGTTTCAGCGCGTGGAGCGCGCGGTCAAGGAACGGCACGTCGAAGTCGCGGATGGCGACTGAATCATGCCGCTTGGCGAACCGTGGCAGTCACTGCGGATGGCGTGGGATGTGCCCTACGGCAGCCTTTTCCTCGAACTTGATCTGCTGTCGGGTTTCTTTCTGATTCCTGTTTTTGTCCTGTGCGCACTGGCTGCGATTTATGGCGCTGATTATCTGCAAGCGTACCGCGGCAGGAAGGCGCTCGCCACACCGTGGTTCTTTTTCAATCTGCTCGTCGCCAGCATGGTCGTCGTTATTCTCGCTCGCAACGGCGTCCTTTTCCTGATGGCGTGGGAAATGATGGCGCTGTCCTCGTTCTTCCTGGTGACCTTCGAAGACGAAAAGGAAAGTACGCGCCAAGCCGGATGGATATATCTTGTCGCCAGTCATATCGGCACTGCCTTTCTGCTTGTGCTGTTCATACTGCTCGGCAGAGCAAACGGATCTTTGGATTTTGATCGGTTCTCGGCTTCTTCGGGCGCCGGACTTCTGTTCGTGTTGGCGCTGGTCGGATTTGGAACCAAGGCGGGCTTCATCCCGCTGCACGTATGGCTTCCCGAAGCGCATCCAGCCGCGCCGAGTCACGTGTCAGCCGTGATGTCGGCCGTCATGATCAAGACCGGCATCTATGGCTTGGTTCGCGTCATGATGCTTCTGGGCGCGCCTC
>JBGPUE010000114.1:0-7461 GCA_041491005.1 Binataceae bacterium (SeqCode)
CAGCGCGAGTATCGCGGCGCGCTCGTACCCGCGGCGCATTACGCTCGCGATGCTCCAGGTCTGGATCGGCGGGCCGGTGACGTCAGGGTCCACCGTGCGCAGCGCATCGACGAAGCGCTGCAGGGGCGCATCGTCCCAGATGTCGCCGCGCGGGTAGATCTGGACGAGATAGGCGCCCGAAGTGCCGACGAATCGCGAGCGCAACAACGCGGGCAGGTTGCGCTCGTTCGCTTCGCCGGGTGCAAGGCTGCGTTTGAAGAGCGCGACCTTGCGCGCGAAGTCATTCGCCATGGCGCGCTCGAAATCGCGAAACGCATCAGAATCGCTCTCAAGCCGCGCCACCGCCTGCTCGACCATCAGCGAAGTCCCCTTAACTTCGTCGGGGCGGTCGGGCCGGCCTCCGCCGATGCGGAAGTCGAAATCCTTGAGCGCGCGCAGCAGCCGCGGAGAATCCGCGGCGGCCGGCGGGCGCACGGCGATCGGTCGCACGGCGATCGGGTCAATCACCGGCCTCAGACCGGCCAGCACGGCGCGCTTTTCGGCCTGCTCGCGCGGGATGTAACTCGCGATGGTTTCGGCGTCAGCCACCTCGGGCAACGCGCGGAAGCTCGCGGCCTTGCGCTCGGCCTCAGCCAAGTTGCCGGCGAAGGCGACCGCGAACCACGACGAGCGGCCCGAATCCTTGAGCAGCTTCTCCTCGAAGCGCACAGCCTCCGAATGCTCGTCCTGGAGCTTGAGCAGGTTCTGGTCGAAGCGCATGTCGCGCACCAGCAGGAGCGCGCCCAGCGTGATCGCCGCGCTCGCCATCAAGATGACACCGGGACGGGCGAACAGGCGTTCCATCATGGCGGGCCTGCCATTGTCGCGGCCCGAAGGCGATTTCGGCGCTGCGCGGCCGCGATCGCGAATCGCGACCAGTGCCGGGAAAACCAGCAGCGCCGAAATCAGGCACAGAAACAGCCCGGCCGCCGACACCAGGCCGAGCTCGGCGATGCCCTTGAAGTCGGTGAACATCGGCGTCAGGAATGCCAGCGCCATGATCGAGGCCGAAGCGACAACCCCGGTGCCGGTATTCACCACGCTCAGCTCGATCGCGTCCGGCATCGAATGGCCCGCGCGGCGCGCTTCTTCATACCGCGCCATCAGATGAATCGGGAAGTTGATCCCGATGCCGGCTAGGATGCTGGTGAACACCGCTGACAGCAGGTTCAGATGGCCGACGGCGAGCGTGGTGAAGCCGAATGACCACGCCACTCCGACCATCAACGCCACAATCGCGAACAGCGGTCGCACCAGACCGCCGAACGGAATGATGATCAGCAGCAGGTTGCTCGCGATCGCGAGCACTGAAGCCAGCGCGATATCGCGCTGCGTCGAGCGCGCTTCGGCCCGCGCCAGCGCCGGCCCGCCGGTCATGCCGGCCTCGACGTCGGGGAACTGGGCGCGCACGCGGTCAAGATCACCCTGGATCACATCGACCGCATCGGCGCCGCCCTCGACGCCGTCGCCCGGCGCGATATGCATCAGGAGATACTTGCCGTTGTCGGTTGCGACGTAGCCGTCGCGCAGCACGCCGCCCCCGCCGCCCGCGCTGGTGAGGTAAGCCCACGGCGACTGGAATCGTTCACCTGCGCTGCGCAGCATCCCCTCCAGCACCGCATTGACGAATCGCAACGCGGGCCCCAGCGAACTGAGCGACTCGGCGGATTTGCCGCCGGTCGGCTCGCCCAGCAATCCCGTCACCATCGAGGAGACCATCGCATGGCTGGTCTGCTCGTTCATCAGGCCGAACAGGTTGGCGAGGCTCGGGTCGCGCGCGTAGCGTTCGATCAGTCCGCGGTTTTCGCGGACCCGGCTGGACAGCTCATTGATGTCGTCGCGATCGAGGTAGAGCAGGGCGCGATCGCTCAGCAGTTCAGGATCGATGCGGTAAAAGACGCTCTTGACGTTGGCGTGATCGGGCGTGAGCTGAGCGGCCAGCGTCTCGGCGAAGCTTTCCGCGCGCGCCGGATTCGGATCAGCGCGCACGATCACGATCAGTCCGTCGAGATCCGGGAATTCGCGCGTGTAGCGATGGTAGTTGCGGGCGTCGCTCCCGCTACCCGAGACCAGGTCGTCCTGGCCAGTGCGGAATTCGAGGTGCGCCTTGGTGTAGAGGATCGAAACGATCGACAAGAGCAACGCCGCAAACAATACCAGCCACGGGCGCTGCGTATCGAGACGCGCGAGCGCCTGGAAAGCGCGATGGCGGAGAGGCAGGCGCGAACGCATGGCGGTGCTGACCGGAGATCGCCTCAACTGCGGGCCGCCGCGAAGCCGCGAGCGCCGCCGCATGCCGGGCCTGCGCGCAGGTATGGGCGGCAATCGCGTGAAGTCATCTGATTAGAGAAGATTCGGCTGACGCAGTTTATGGCGTTGCATCTAGCTATGTCGCCCTGACCCGCGCTCCAAGACTCGCAAAACTATCAGTTTCGGCTCGCGGAACGAAGCTACTATAGCGACCGAATCCTCGCGGCGGTGCGGGAACCCGGCGTCGTTTCGCTGCGCCGGTCGTTGTGCCAAGCTCTGGCGCACTGTCCGTGCCGCCGCCGGCCGCCGATCGCTGCGCCTCCTCGATCGCCCGCACAAAGTCGTCGTAGCTCTGCATTCCGTCCAGCATCCGCCCGTTGACGAAAAATGCTGGTGTACCGGTCACGCCGGCGCGCTCCGCCAGCGCCGCGTCGGTGGCGATCGCAGGCCGGTAGCGGCCGCTCTGGACGCATGACGCCAGTGCCTGGCCATCCATACCGAGATTCGATGCGTACTCGCCGAGGTGTTGCGCATCGAGATCGCCCACATGACCGAAGATGTACTCGTGCATTTTCCAGAAACCGTCCTGCTCGCCGGCGCATCGCGCCGCCTCGGCCAGCTCGATGCTGTGCGGATGGCCGACCGGGTAGTCGCGGAAGATCAGTTGCACGCGTCCGCGATAGTTCTCGAGCACCTTCTTGAGCACCGGCTGATCGGCGGCGCAAAAGGGACACTCGTAGTCGGCAAACTCGACGATCACGACCGGCGCATTCGGATCGCCGGTTCGATATTTCGCGCCCGCAGTCAGAATCTCGTTGGAAGTTGGCGCTGGCGGCTTGAACGCCGAAACCTTGATCGAGTCGGCCGGAGCTTCGGCTGGCGCAGAGGTATTCGAAAGGCTGGCGCATCCGGCAAGCGGCCCCAGCGCGAGGACGACCGCGGCCAGTGCGGCGCGGACCGCCGGCCAAGAGCGTTTCATCGTGGGCTACCTATCAGGCAGCAGACGGGCGGGCAATCGGGGCGGCCAGCCATCAGCGATGTTGTACGGCGGTGTGCTCGGGTATTAGATCGGAATTGTGCCGCGCGACTCCTTCAACCGCGAGATCGACTACCTGCGAATTTCGGTAATCGACCAGTGCAACCTGCGCTGCGTCTATTGCATGCCACTGGACGGGCTAAGGTTTCTACCGCGCGCCGAGCTCCTCGATGCCGCTGAAATCGGCCGCGTCGCCGAGGCGGCGGTGAGCGTCGGCTTTCGCAAGTTCCGCCTGACCGGCGGCGAACCGCTGATTCGCCCCGACCTGGTCGAGATCGTCGAGCGCATCGCCGCGGTCGATGGCGCGCAGGATATCGCGCTTACCACCAATGCCATCCTGATGCCGAAGCTGGCGCGCGTGCTCAAGGCGGCGGGTCTCAGGCGCGTCAACGTTCATCTGGACAGCCTCAATCCCGCCACCGTCGAGCGCCAGATGCGCTGGGGCACGTTTGCGCAGGTGTGGGGCGGAATCATCGCGGCGGAGGACGCCGGGCTGACGCCGATCAAACTCAACGCGGTGGTGACCGCCGGCTACAACGAAGCCGAAGTGGTCGATCTCGCCCGCCTGACGCTTGAGCGCGACTGGCACGTGCGGTTTATCGAGCTGATGCCGCTGGGGGGCGGCGAATGCGCGAAGCTCTCGATCAAGCGTTACGTCTCCAATATCGAGACCCGGCGCCGGATCGAGGCCGAGCTGGGCGCGCTAAACGAGATGGCTCAGACCAATCCGTCCGACGAGGCGCGCAACTACCGGGTGCCGGGCGCGCGCGGCGTGATCGGCTTCATCAGTCCGGTGAGCGAGCCGTATTGCGGCACTTGCAATCGGATGCGCCTGACGGCTGACGGCAAGTTCCATCTCTGCCTGCTCAATGACGACGAACTGGATATACGCGCAGCGCTGCGCCGCGGCGCGGGCCGCGCGGAGATTGCGGAGATCCTCGTGAAGGCGGTCAAAGCCAAACCCACCGGCCATCATCTGCTGGAAGGCCGCTCGACCGAGGATCGTTCGATGTATCAGTTAGGGGGCTGATGCTTCGGGCACAGCGTATATCGGCGCAGCCGTTCTCGCTCACTACGCACATTCCAACCTAGCCAAGTCGTCTGACGTCGCCGGGATCCCATGCGATGCCGAAGAGGGAGGGGAATCGAACATCGTGCTACAAACTCGTTCGCGCGAGCGTTTCGAAGTGCTGAAGGATCTCGTTTCGAAATGCTTGTCCAAAGTCGAGTCGAAGCTCGCCGCTTTAGAGGGCTCTGATCTCGAGTACGCGCACAAGAGTGTCGCGGCCTTCTTCTTGGCAAAGGCCTTCAAGACCTACCAGGCTGCCTACCTCCTATCGGATCACGGATACCACCAAGACGCGGCTGTATTGGCAAGGACGATCTTTGAGATCCTATTGCAGATCTCATACATCGCAACTGACGCCAAGCGCGCAGAACTCTTCTTGAAGCACGATCCGGTTGATCGCTACTACCTGTTTCTGAGGTTCTCGAAGTTTCCGGAACTTGTGGAGGGAATTGCGAACCGCGAGCGAGAGCTAGCGACCCTAAAGGCTGACTTCGACGAGCTAAAAGCGGATTACTCCAAGAACAAGGGCTGGTGGGGTACCGACCTTAGATCGTTGGCCGAACTGTCGGGAAAGGAAAAGGACTACCTTCGCCTCTATCCGCTATATTCACCTTTAGTGCACAGCACTTCCACCTCCGTCAAATACTATGTCGAAGAAGGCGCTGACGGGCTCCATCTCGACTTCAATCCGTCAGATGCCGGAGCGAAGCTTGCTGGCTTTGATGTGGCCTCAGAGTTTGTCCTAATCGTGGCGCACATGGCAGCGTCAGCTTGGGATCTGAGCGACGACGCTGCGAAATTGCTTGACGAGGCGAAAAGAGTAGCACGGGCAGATCGGAAATCCCCTAGAGCCGCACCTTGAAGTGGTCGGTTCCGGCTCCCCCATAGGAAATTCCATCCAGCTTAATCCGCACCATCCGCAGTGAATCGCCACCGAAGAATGGCGCCTCGAAGGGATTCTTCTTCAGGAAGATCGCCTTGCAGGAATCCCAGCTCGCGCTGCCCCGCGGGATCTCGCTGGCGATGCCTTGAATCGAAGCGCGTTCGATCTGGAGATTGCCCGCGCCGCCGCTATGGCGCGAATCGATCATCACCGTTACCTTGGGCCGCTTGGTCAGGTTCTGAAACTTCTCCGATTCGACGGCCATGATGAAGATGACGTCCAGTTCCGGGAGCTCCGCGAAGGCTTGCATCGTGGCGGTCGGCCACTCCTCGCCTTGCGTGGCGATCACCGCCAGATTCTCCCGCGCGAACAGCGAAGCCAGCTTTTCCCGTTGAGTCGCGTCCAATTCGGCACCTCCCTCGGGACTGAACGCAGGCTAGCGGTCCGGCGCGGCGGGTGAAGCCATCGCGTCGGGCGAGGGCGGACTGACGGAAGGCGCCGCGGCTGGCAGAGGCTTGATCTGCACCAGCGGCGCGTCGTGCGTCGAGGGCAGGTTGGCGGTCGATGGCGCCGCGCTCTTCACGATCGATTCGCCAATCCCCTGCAGCTCGAACAGGCGCGGCGGATACAGTGGCGCCGGGATCGTCAGCCGTCCGAGGTCAAGCTTTGAATCGGCTCCGACCCTGATCGGCTTGCCCACAATCGCGCCGCGTTCAAGCCGGACGGTGTACTTCCCAGGCGGGAGATAAAGTTCGAAGCCGCCGCCGGCGCCGGTGTGGACGAGAAAGATGTCGTGCGTGACGCGGTCCTCGAAATGAATCTGCTGCCCGGGTGCGGGCTGGCCATGATAGGTCGCCAGCGTTCCGCTGACGTTTGGTTTCTCGCCCGCCCCCTGAGCCATCGCGGCGCCGATCGCTCCCAGCGCGATGCTCAGCGCGGCGATGATCATAGCGTTGGCTGTCGGTCGCCGTCCCGATTCACGGACTCGTTCTGTGCGCATACAATCCTTGGGCTTTAACGGTTTGAGCGGGCTCAGGCAACCATCAGGGAGAGGAGGTCCGTGTCCGACGATCGCATCCTAATCAGGCGAGGCCGAGAGTTTTCCGAATTTCGGGGCCGAGCGCTTCGAGCGTCGCGGGGTCGGTGCGCTGCTCGATCATCGGGAACAGCCGCCGCTCTTCGGTCCGGATGTGCCCCTCAAGCAGATCGCACCACGGCTTGAGCTCCGCCTCGTCGCCGGCCTTGAGCTCCGCCGCCATCCTCGCCAGCTCGCGATGCTCGCCGATGAGCTCATCGACGAGCGCGGCGTCGGCGCCCAGCGCGGTGCGGATCGCGGGGAAGAGTTGTTCCTCTTCCGCGCGGAAGTGCGCTGTCAGGCGGCTTTCGAAGAACGCGACCACATGACGCATCTTGAGTGCGGGTTCGCGTGCGGCGAGATCGCCGATGCGAATCCGCCACGCCAGCAGCAATCCGTCATGATGCTCGCGCGAGAGCGGAATCAGGCTTTCGTGACGGCGCGGCATTGCTTGCGCGCGCTACGATGCGGAAGACGCAGACGTCAGGCGCTCTTGCGCACGAGCCCGCTGCGGATGCATCGCGTGCATACTAGGATGCGCTTCACGCCGCCGACAGCCTGCGCACGCACTTCGTGAAGGTTGGCATTCCAGCGCCGCTTGGTCTTGTTGTTGGCGTGACTAACGTTGTTGCCCACCGAAGTGTGCTTGTTACAAATCGCGCAATGTCTCATGAATTCGATCCGTGCTCGCAGATGGTCGCTTAGGGTAGCCCGACCTGCGGGCGGTTGAAAGAGGGCTCGAAGCGCGCGCGCATCAGCAATGCGCCGGGCGAGGCCGCGCGCAACTGCGCCTGCGCGGCGCATCCGCACTTGACGCTCATCAGCTCGGCGGCCTTGCCCAGCGCAATCGCATAGCTGTCCAGCCGGGTCTTGACGCCAGCGTCGGCCGCCTTGTCGACGATCTCGACTCCCCCCATGGCGAGGCTCACTTCCTGGGGCTCGGCGCCGGTTTGCTCGTCGAAGAGCTGCTTGAGCATCGTGGCGAACGCCGCGGAATCGAGTCCGGGGACGGCGGCGCGCACCAGCCGGACCGAGCTGTCAGCGGAGGGGCCAGCAGTCGCCGAACCGAGCGCTCGCGCGAGCGACGCGGCTTTGGCGTGATCGGCGGC
>JBGPUE010000115.1:0-7114 GCA_041491005.1 Binataceae bacterium (SeqCode)
CTGGCCAATGTCAGTGCCGACCCAAACGAGACCACCGGTCGGCTGCATGACTCCGCGCTGCAGGACGCTTTCGAGCCAGGTTCGACGGCGAAAGGTATCCTGGGTGCAATCGCGCTCGAAGATCGCGCGATCACGGCCACCCAGCGCATCTACTGCGAGAACGGCGAGATGACGGTCGCACGGCGGCGGATTCACGATCACAGCGCACACGGATGGCTCGACCTGGGCGGGATCATCGAAGTCTCCTCGAATATCGGCGCGGCGAAGATCGCGATGGCGCTCGGTGCGCAGCGCTACTATCGGGGACTCAAGGGGTTCGGGCTGGGCCGGCGCACCGGGATCGATCTGCCCGGTGAAGCTGCTGGTCTGCTGCGCGCGCCATCGCGGTGGGGTGAGATCGAGCTCGCCAATCACGGCTTCGGCCAAGGCATTGCGGTGACCGCGATGCAGCTTGCAGTCGCTTATGCGGCGATCGCCAACGGGGGGCTGGTGATGCGGCCTTACGTGGTTCGCGCGGCCTACGATGCCGAAGGCAGCCGGATCCTCAGCCACACGCCGCAGGTGCTGGGCCGCGCGGTTTCGCCCGCGGTCGCCCATCAGATGAACGTGTTGCTGCGCTCGGTGGTCAATGGTGAAGATGGCACCGGCCGCCGCGCGCAGGTCGACGACTTCATCGTGGCCGGCAAGACCGGGACCGCGCAGATGATCAACCCGGAGACCGGCGCGTATTACCAAAGCAGGCTGGTCGCTTCGTTCGTCGGCTTTGTGCCGGCCGACGATCCGCGTCTGGTGATTCTGGTCGTGCTCGAAGACGTGAGCCACGGCCACTTCGGCGGCGTCTATGCGGCGCCGGTGTTCAGCGCGATCGCGTCGGGCGCGCTCGGCCAACTGAACGTCGCCTCGACGCGGGGTCCAGAGATCGAAACCGCCAGCATGCTGCCGATTCCATCAGGCGCGGACGCCGCCGATGTTATCGAGCATGACGCCGCCTTCGAGCGCGCCACGGCGATCGAGCCTTTGGGCGCTAATGCTACCGCACCGGACTTCACCGGTCTGAGCCTGCGCGAAGCGTTCGCGCTCGCTCATCGGATGACTCTCAATCTCGAAGTAAGCGGCACCGGATACGTGGTGTCGCAGGATCCGGCGCGCGGCGAATTGATCCAACGTTCCAGTGTCAGGCTCGAACTTTCGCGTTTGGTGGAGGGCAGCAGCCGCCCAAGTTCGAAACGAGTTGCAGCAGCGTCGAACCAGAGACGACATGGGCAAAGGATTCGCCGGTGAAGCTGAGGGATCTCCTGCCGGCCGGCGGTGGGTGGCGGTTGGACGGGGACAGCGCAGTGGAAATTACCGGCCTCAGCTACGATTCGCGCAAGACCGCGGCCGGCGATCTGTTTTTCTCGATGGCGAGGGACCCGGCGGCGAATCGGGCCAACGTTGAAGATGCATTAAACCACGGGGCGCGTGCGGTGGTGGTCAAGATGAGGGGATGGGTTGCAAACGCACGCCCCGTGGTAATTGTTGAGAGCGAGCGGCCCCGCGTCCTGATGGCGACGGCCGCTTCGCGCTTTTTTAGTGCACCCAGCGAGCGCCTTGACCTGATCGGCGTAACCGGCACCAGCGGCAAGACCACTTCGACCTACCTTCTCGCTTCGATTTTCAATGCCGCCGGCCATCGCGCCGGAATCATCGGCACGATCGGCACGTTCATCGACGGCCGCCGCCTCTACAGCGGACTGACGACACCCGAAGCGATTGACTTCGAGGCCGCGCTGGCCGAGATGGAGCGTGCGCACGTGCCACGAGTCGCCGCGGAGATCTCGTCGATCGGTATCGCCGAGGGCCGCGTGGAGGCGTTGAACTTCCGTGCCTGCCTGTTCACCAATCTGGGCCGCGACCATCTCGACTACCATGGCACGATCGAGGACTACTTCGCCGCCAAGTTGCGGCTGTTTACCGAGTTGCTGCCCCGCAGCGGCCGCGTCGATCCGATTGCGGTCGTGTGCGGCGACGATCCGTGGGGACGCCGAATCCTGGACGCGGTGAGCGTACACAAGTTGAGCTTCGGTTTGGATCGATCCCGCGATGTTCACGCCGTGAAGTATCGCACCGGAATCGACGGGATTCGCGCGACGATAAGCGCGCTGGGCAGGCAATTCGAGGTCGAGTCGCCGCTGCTGGGCGAAATCAATCTGTTCAATATTCTGGGTGTAGTGGCTGTGTCGGCGGCCCTGGGCATCGGCGGTGAGGCGGTGGCCGATGGCGTGCGGAGATGTCCCGGGGCCCCCGGCCGACTCGAAGCGGTGCCAGGCCCGCCCGGCGTCAAGGTGCTGGTCGATTACGCGCACAAGCCCGATGCGCTCGAAGGGGTGCTCAAGGCCCTGCGCGCGCTGGGTCCGCGGCGGATTCTCTGTGTCTTCGGATGCGGCGGCGATCGCGACCGCGGCAAGCGTCCGCTGATGGGCGGGATCGCGGGACGCCTGGTCGATCTCCCGATTCTCACCTCCGATAATCCGCGTACCGAGGATCCGCTCGGGATCATCGCGGAAGTTGAAGCGGGCTTGGCCGGATGCGGCCTGCGGCGACTCGACCGCGCCGCGGCCGGTGGCGTGAAGGGCTATTTGGTCGAGCCCGATCGACGCGCCGCGATCGCGATGGCGCTGAGCCTCGCGGCCGCGGGCGACATGATTTTGATCGCGGGCAAGGGACACGAAGACTACCAGTTGGTAGGGGACCGCAGGCTTAAATTCGATGACCGGGCCGTGGTGCGCGAGATCGTGGCAGGCGCCTGAGGCGCACTTGCCTGTTTGCGCGGAGCGCGGCCGATGCGCGCCAGCCGCGGCACACAGTTTCAGGAGTGAGCGGAACGCAACGGCGGGAGCGCGATGCCCGGCGCAGGAACCGATCCGCTAAGATGGTGCGCAGATGCTCTACCTCGTCCTCTATCCGCTTCATTCAGCGCATCCAATCTTCAACGTCCTGCGCTACCAGACCTTTCGCTCCGTGCTGGCGGGATTGGCCGCGCTCGCCTTCTCGCTGGCGATGGGTCCGGCGCTGATCAATCGCTTCCGGGCTGCGCGCATCGGACAGACCATCCGCGAGGAAGTCCCCGTCAATCATCAGAAGAAGGCCGGCACGCCGACGATGGGCGGGCTGCTAATCCTCGCCTCCGCGATGCTCGCGACGCTGCTGCTGGCGGACTTGCGCAATCTGTACGTCTGGATCGCGATCTTCGTCACGCTGGGTTTTGGCCTGATCGGATTGATCGACGATGCGCTCAAGCTGCAGCGCGGACGCGGCAAGGGAATCAGCGGACCGCAGAAGCTGTTCTGGCAGTTTCTGTGCGCCGCGATCGCGGCATGGCTGCTGTTCGGCGAGCTGCATTTTGACACGCATCTGACGATCCCGTTTTTCAAGAACCTCCATCCGGATCTCGGCTGGTGGTATATCCCGCTCGCGGTCATCGTGATGCTTGGATGCAGCAACGGCGTCAATCTGACCGACGGACTCGACGGACTCGCGATCGGTCCGGTGATGACCGTTGCGTTCACGTACTGGGTCTTCACCTACGTCGCGGGCAACCTGAAGTTCGCCGAATATCTGCAGATTCCGCACGTCGCCGGCGCAGGCGAACTCAGCATCTTCTGCGCGGCGTTGATCGCCGCCTCGCTCGGCTTCCTGTGGTACAACGCCTACCCGGCCTCGATGATGATGGGCGACGTTGGTGCGCTGGCGCTGGGCGGCGCGCTCGGGATGGTCGCGATTCTCGCCAAGCAGGAGCTGGCGCTGGTTATCGCGGGCGGGATCTTCGTGATCGAGAGCGTCTCGGTGATCGTCCAGCGCTACTACTTCAAGCTGACCCGCAAACGCATCTTCAGAATGGCGCCGATTCACCATCATTTCGAACTCAGCGGATGGCCCGAGACGCAGGTCGTCGTGCGCTTTTGGATCATTTCGATTGTCTGCGCACTGGTCGCGCTGAGCACGTTGAAGTTGCGATGAGAGAACTCGCAGGCAAACGCGTGATGGTGGTCGGGCTCGGCGTGACCGGCCGCAGCCTGGCGCGCTATCTCACCACGCGCGGCGCGCGCCTGGCCCTTACTGATCGCCGCAGCGATCTGGACCGCAGCGATTTGCCCGGCGACGCCGAGATACGTCTTGGCCCCGAAGATCGCGCGTGGCTGGGCGGCGTCGACTTGGTGGTCGCCAGCCCGGGCATACCACGCGATTCGCTCCTGCTGCGCGAGGCCGTCGCGGCGCGCATCCCGGTGGCAAGCGAAATCGAGCTGGCAAGCGACGCCCTCGCAGGACCGATCGTCGCCATCACCGGCACCAACGGTAAAAGCACCGTAACCGTGCTGATCGGCGAGATCCTCAAGCGGGCGGGGATGCGGCCGTTTGTCGGCGGCAATCTGGGTACGCCGCTGATCGATGCAGTCGGCGGTGCGCATGACGTCGCGGTGGTCGAAGTGTCGAGCTACCAGCTCGAGTGGATAGAGAAGTTCAGGCCGTTCATCGCTATTCATCTAAATCTCAGCGATGACCACTTCGATCGCTATCGCGGACTCGACGACTACGGCGCGGCCAAGGCGCGGATATTCGAGAATCAGGATGCAAATGATTGGGCGATCCTCAACCGCGATGATCCCAACATCTGGAAGTTGCGCGAGCGGATTAAGGCGCGCGTCGTCAGCTTCGGCATGAACGCAACTTCATTGACTCCGGCGATCCACCATGACGGCGCGCGGCTGCTTTTCGACAACGGCCGCGAGCGCATGGCGATCGATTCGAACGCGCTGCGTCTGAGCGGCCGCCACAATCTGTCCAATGCGATGGCAGCCGCCGCGGCTGCGCTTTTGCTCGGCGTCGCACCTTCGGTGATCGAGCGGACTTTCGCCGACTTCAAAGGCCTGCCTCATCGCGTCGAGTTCGTTCGCCAGCGCGACGGCGTCGCCTACGTGGATGATTCCAAGGGCACCAACGTCGGTGCGGTGGTGGAAGCGCTGGCCGCGGTCAGTGCGCCAGTGATCCTGATCGCCGGCGGGCTCGATAAGGGCGGTGATTACGCGCCGCTGCGGGCGCCCTTTAAAGAGAAGGTGAAGTCCGCGATCCTGATCGGCGCTGCGCGCGAGCAGATGCGCGCGGCGCTGGCTGGAGCCGCCCCAATCACATGCGTGGAGAAACTGGCAGATGCGGTGCGGCATGCAGCCACGATCGCGGCCGCAGGCGATACCGTACTGCTGTCGCCGGCCTGTTCGAGCTTCGATCAATTCAAGGACTATGCTGAACGCGGGCGCATATTTCAGGAGCTGGTTCGCGCGCTTTGAGGCGGTCTCGATCCGCCGCCCCGACCCGTGGCTTTGGCTGCCGGCGGGCGCGCTGCTCATGCTCGGCCTGATGATGGTGTTGAACACCACATACTTCATGGGCGTGGACCGATCGGCGTCGTTCTTCTACTTCAAACGCCAGCTCGGGAACATCGCGGTCGGATTAATCGCGATGGGCCTGCTTTCGCAATTCTCGTTGCGCGGCCTGCGCCGGCTTACGACGCCCCTCATGATCGCAGCGGCGTTGACGATGATCGCGCTGTGGATCCCCGGGCTCGGCGCGGTGCGCGGTGGGGCCCGCCGCTGGCTGATGCTGGGCCATTTCGGCATCGAGCCGTCGGAGCTGGTCAAGTTCGCGGTGGTTTTCTTCCTCGCCCGAATGCTGAGCGGGCGCCAGGAGAGGATGGCGAGCTTCGCGCAGGGACCGCTGCCGGCGATGCTGGTGATCGCGCCGCTGGCGATCATGGTGCTCAAACAGCCCGACTTTGGCGCGACCGTGATGCTATCGCTGATGCTGTTCGCGATGCTCTTCGCGGCGGGCGCACGTCCCGCTCACATCGCGGGCGCAGGGGGCGCAGCGCTGGTACTGTTGGCAATTCAGGCAGGGCACAAAGCATACCGCATGCGCCGTCTGGCGACCTTTCTCGATCCGTGGCGAACGGCGCGCGGCGCAGGCTTTCAGCTCATCCAATCATTCATCGCGCTGGGCGCGGGCGGCAAGTGGGGCGTGGGGCTCGGCGCCGGCCGCCAGAAGATGTTCTATCTGCCGCAGGCGCACACCGATTTCGTCTTCGCGGTGGTCGGTGAAGAATTCGGCATCGTCGGCGCTTTCGTCGTGATCGGACTGTTCTGTGTGATTCTGATCCGCGGCATGCGCATCGCCCATGACGATCCCGATCCATTCGCGAGCTTGCTCGCAACCGGACTCACCGCGCTGCTCTCGCTGCAGGCGTTGATAAACATGGCGGTGGTGATCGGGCTGGTGCCGACCAAGGGCCTGCCGCTGCCATTTCTGAGCTATGGCGGGACTGCGATGGTTATCTCGCTGGCGACGCTGGGCGTGTTGCTGGCGCTCGCGCGCCGGCCCGCGGCGGCCTCGAAGGCGCGATGAAGGTGATAATCGCGGGCGGCGGCACCGGTGGCCATCTGTTCCCGGCGGTGGCGCTCGGCGACGAATTGATGCGTCAGCGGCCGGAAAACGAAGTGCTGTTTGTCGGGACAACCGCCGGCCTCGAGGCCAGCTGGCTGCCGACGCACGGTTACAAATATGTACTGCTTGGAGTGCACGGGCTGCGTGGCCATGGCCCGCTCGAGCGCGTCCGCGCCAGCGTCGAGTTCGTCCGTGCCGTGCTCAAGGCGCTTGGCTTGTTGCGCGTGGAGCGGCCGGCGCTGGTTGTGAGCGCAGGTGGCTACGCCGCCGCGCCGATGGGAATGGCCGCGATTCTGCGGCGGGTGCCATTGTTGCTGATGGAGCAGAACACGAGGCCGGGTTTGGTCAATCGCATGCTTTGGCGATTTGCGGCCCGCATTTGCGTAAGCTTCGATGAGACTGCTCGCTATCTGAAGTCCAGTCTCGTCGAAGTGACGGGCAATCCGATCCGGTTCAAAGTGAGGTCGAGTTCGCCGGGCCGCGAAGGCGATGGAATTCAAATCCTTGTTTTAGGTGGCTCAACCGGAGCGCATCGGCTCAACGTTGGGGTGCTTACAGCCTTCAAAAACTTGGAGAAAGGTGTTATAAAGCTGCGAATCGTCCATCAGACTGGGGTTGCAGACGAGGGGATGGTGCGGAC
>JBGPUE010000116.1:0-7014 GCA_041491005.1 Binataceae bacterium (SeqCode)
CGGAACTCCTCCTCCAGCCATCCGATTCCGATGCCGAACATGAAACGACCCCCGGAGAGATTGTCGAGGCTCGCGACGGCCTTGGCGGTCGCGTAAGGATTGCGCAGGGGCAGCACGAAGACGCCGGTGGCCAGGCGAATCTTCGTGGTAAGCGCGGCCACATACGCCAGCGCGAGCATCGGATCGTGCAGCGGCGTTTCGGGCGGCGCAGGCATCCGGCCGCTGGCGCCGTATGGATAGCGCGACGCGTACTTCACCGGCATCAGGATGTGCTCGGGAATCCACAGCGATTCGAAGCCCAGCTCTTCGGCACGGCGCGCGACGCCCGCCAGCCCGGAGCCGGAGGTCTGCATCAGAAAGGTGCCGAACTTCATTGGTGCCTCCCGGCCGGCTGCATCAGTTGGCCGCGCCGCCTTCGAGCCGGAAGCCGATCTTGACGGTCACCTGAAAGGTCGGATCGCCGGTACGGCCCACTGCGCCGCGGATATTCTCGACCTCGAACCAGTCGATGTTGCGGATGGTCTTCGAGGCCTTGGTCAGCGAGTTGCGCACCGCCTGATGAATGCTCTTATCCGAGACGCCCACGACTTCGATTATCTTGTAGGTCTTGTCCGGCATATAGCCTCCAGTTCTTCTTGATGAAGCCTTCAGATCGGTCCTGTAGTCCCGATGACGCTTCGGGCGCAAGCGCCGCGAACTTCAGGTGCGCTCGGCGAACGCGACTGCAAGAACCGAAGCGTCTTCGATCGTGCGCAGGTCGAGCTGGAAGGCGTCGCCGGTGATCCGCCCGATTACGGCCGGCCGGGCGAGGCGGAAGCGGCGCGCGATCGCGTCAGGCGACTGCACGGGATGCGTGATGCGCAGCGCGCGCGTTTCGATCTCCTCGGTTGGCACTGAGCCCGAGCCTACCTGCGAAGTCGAGGCGACGAGCTCGATTCGATAGTCCGCGCCAAGCCTTTCGCCGACGATTGCTTTCGCCCGCGCGCCCATGGTCTCCAGCTCAGCGACGCTGCGCCGAAGCAGTCTGAGCGTCGGCAGAGCTTCGCCGAGATCGGCCGAGCGCAGATAGAGGCGAATCGTCGCAGAGAGTGCAGCGAGCGTGAGTTTGCCGCATCTGAGCGCGCGCTTGAGAGGATTGCTCTTCAGCCGTGCTATCAGCTCGCGCCTGCCGACCGCGATGCCCGCCTGCGGACCACCCAGCAGCTTGTCACCCGAGAACGTCACGAGACCCGCGCCCGCCGCGATCCGATCCCCGACCACCGGCTCATGCGGTAATCCATACTGCGCCAGATCAATCAGCGCGCCGGAGCCGAGATCCTCCATAACGTCGATGCCGTGTTCGCGACCGATCTCGACCAGCGCCGGAAGGGCCACCTCGGCGGTGAATCCGATCACGCGGTAGTTCGAGGGATGCACCTTGAGCAGGAGGGCGGTCTGCGGGCCGATCGCGCGGATGTAATCGCGCGGATGAGTGCGGTTGGTGGTGCCGACCTCGCGCATCCGCGCGCCGCTCTTCGCCATGACTTCCGGGATGCGGAACGAGCCGCCGATTTCAACCAGCTCGCCGCGCGAGACGATCACCTCACGCCCCTCGGCCAGTGAGTTGAGCGCGAGCAGCACGGCGGCGGCGTTGTTGTTGACGACGGTGGCGGCTTCCGCCCCGGTCAGCGCGCAAATCTCCTGTTCGATGAGATCATCGCGGTCGCCACGGCCACCGCTTGAGAGATCGTATTCGAGATTGAGCGGAGAGCCTGCGGCCTGCTCGAGCGCTTCGATTGCCGCTTCGGGGAGCAAGGCGCGGCCGAAGTTCGTATGCAGCACCACACCGGTGGCGTTGACGACCGGGCGCAGGCGCGGCTCGTCGGCCTCGATCGCCTCGGCGGTGCGCCGCATCGATTCTTCGAGGATGGCCGCCCGATCGGGCCGCCCGCCAGCGGCGCGATTGGCAAGCTCCTCGCGCATCGCCGCCAGCGTTCGGCGGATCATCAGTGTGAGATAGCCGCGGCGCATGCCGCTCCAAGCGGGATTGCGCTCGGCCGCGCGCATGCATTCGTCGACCGAGGGCAACGCGCGCAGCGCCTGGCTGTGGCCGCTGCCAGAATCGGATTGAGCCTTGTTTTTGCCCGCGCCGGAAGCCACGCCGCGATTATCGGTGAGCCCCGCGGCGCTGTGCAAGGTCGCGCTAGTCCAACCGTGGCGCTCCCGCAATGGAGTAGGAAGCGGACCTTCAGTGCGACGAGTGCCCGACGATCTCGGCTGAAGCCAGCACCTTCAGCTTGCTCAGAAGATAGAAGGCGCATGCCAGCGAGATCAGCCCGCAGCTCAGCACTGCGGCACGCGGGCCGACATGCTCACCGACGAAGCCGACCTCGAGACTCCCCAGCGGCGCCATCCCGATGAACGACAGAGTGTAGATGCTCATCACGCGGCCGCGCAGTTCATCGGAGACGAACTGCTGTAGCAGGGTGTTGGTGGTGGCCATGTAGCCCATGATGCCGATGCCCACGAGCACCTGGGACGCCAGCGCCACAACCATCGTGTGCGAGAGGGCAAAGATGCAGATCGCCAGCGCGAGACAGAAGATCCCGACCGTCATGTTCTGACGCAGCGCACGGGGTGCGCTCGAGCGCGACGCCACCACCATCGCGCCGCCGAGCGCACCGAAGCCTTGCGCGGCGAGCAGGAAGCCATAGGCTCGCACGCCGCCATGCAGCAGATCGCGCGCGAAGAGCGGCACCAGCACCGTGTACTGCATGCCGAAGCCGCTGGCGATCGCGACCATGAAGAGCAGATAGAGCGTCGGCTTGTGGCGCCATACATAGAGCAAGCCTTCGTGCACACGCTGGAGAATCACTGTTCCGAAGCGCTGCAGCTCGCGCCTCGGCAGGTCCATCGCGCTAAGGCTCCAGATCACCGCGATGTAGCTGAGTCCGTTGAGCAAGAAACATCCGGCCTCGCCGACCGCGATCACCAGCATCCCGGCGACAGCAGGGCCGAGCACGCGCGCACCATTGAAGATCATCGAGTTGAGTGCGATCGCGTTAGGCAGATCCTCGCGTCCGACCATCTCGACCAGAAACGCCTGCCGGCCCGGCATGTCGAAGGAGCTGACCAGGCCGTTGAGCACGGCCAGCATCATTACGTGCTCAACCCGCACCACGTGCGTCCAAGTCAAGGCCGCGAGCACCAGCGCGCTCAGCATCAGCATGCATTGCGCGAGCAGGATGAGCCGGCGGCGATCGACGTGATCAACCACAACGCCCGCGAATAGCGACACGAGCAGTATCGGCGCATAGCCGGCGAACGCCACCAACCCCAGCATCAACGGCGAGTTGGTGAGTTTCAGCACGAGCCAGCCCTGGGCGACCGATTGCATCCATGTCCCGCTCAGCGAGATCAGCTGCCCGCCGAAAAAGAGCCGGAAGTTGCGATGGGCAAGCGCCTTGAAAGCAGGCAGCGGGAAGGGCCGCGAGGTTTGAAGGTCCGGCTCCCCTTCCAGCGCAGGCTCGGCGGGCGAGCTTGGGTCGGACTCGGCAATTTCGGCGGCAGTCTGCTCTTCTGGCATCTAATGAAGACAATCAGTTTGCCAGAGTGAGCACGGCCTTGCGAGCGAGCATTCGGGTTTGGCGGGTTCTGTGGCCGCCCGCGCAATCGCCGTGATCAACGACAGACGATTCTCCAATGATAGATCGCGGCGCGATTTCGCGCGGGCGTCCGCAGCGCCCGCGGCGGCGAGCCGAGGCCTACATCAGGTTGTAGGCGCGGGCGACGTTGAGCCCGGCAACTTTCGGTCGCGCCGACGCGGGCATCGAGGCGAGCATCTGCTTGAGCTCGCCGACGTAACCGGCGCCGTGATCCTGATGCGGGAAGTCGGTGGCCCAGAAAAAGCGATCCTCGCCCGCGAACGGTATCAGGCCGCCGAGCGCGCGTTCGTCGGGATCGGCCGAGATGTAGCACTGCGTGCGGATGTAGTGGCTGGGCGGATGCTTCAGCGGCGGGCGATTGAGCGGCACGTCGTAAATCGCGTCCATGCGATCGATCCAGTAGCCGATCCAGCCGCCGCCCGATTCCAGCACGACGACCTTGAGGCGCGGGAACTTGTCGAACACTCCGAACGAGAACAGGGTGGTGAAGGCGATCGGCGCCGCATGGCACGCCATCACGTCGAGGTACCAGACCGATTTCTCCATCGCGATAAAGCGGCGCGAGGCCAGCGAGACCGGCTCGAAGGTCGGATGGATTCCCAGCGGCACGTCGAGCTCCTGGGCCTTGGCGAAAAGCGGATCGTGATCGGGATGGCCGTGCGCGATACGCGAGTGCGTGAACGGGGCGACGAACGCGCCCTTGCATCCGTCCTTGACCGCGCGCTCCAGTTCGGCGACTGCCCCGGCGACGTCGGTGAGCGAGAGATGCGCGATCGGTACTAGACGGCCGCCGCTGTTGCGGCAGAAATCCGCGATCCATCGGTTGTAGGCACGGCAATACGCCTGCGAGAGCTCGGGATCCTCGACTTCGGCCTCCCATAGGATTCCTATTGTCGGGTAGAGCAGCACCTTGTCGATGCCCTCGCGCGCGATTAGCTCGATCCGCTCGCTCGGATTCATCGAGCCAAACGGCGCCGCTCCAACGTAGGTGCGCGTCGACGATGGCTTGAGCTCGTCGGGGTTGCGGCCCATCGCACCCAGCGTATGCAGCACGCCGGGGCGAATCATCGCCGCAGGCTTGCCCTCGTACTCGAGATACTCCAGACCCTGATCATCGCGCCGGACGCGGATTGCGCGCGGCTGGTACTTCGCTTCGAGGTATTCTTCCCACAGCGTCGGCGGTTCGAGGATGTGCCCGTCAGCGTCGATTACGGGCATCTGGTCGGGCATCGCGTGTCGCTCCTTACATCCGGTAGCAGGCGGTGACGTTCTCGCCCATCACGCCGCGGCGCGCTTCTGGCGACATCGGCGCGACCATCCGCTCCAGAGCATCGAGGTACTTGCCGCCGTGATCGGGATGCGGGAAGTCGCTGGCCCAGAAGAAGCGGTCGCGTCCGACGTAATCGATCACGCTGGCAGTCGCTTGTTCATCGGGATCGCCGGATATCCAGACCTGCGAGCGGACATACTCGCTCGGCTTGCGCTTGAGAGTAAGCGTCTTGCCCAGCGGCACTTCGTACACGGCGTCCATGCGATCCATCCAGAAGCCGAGCCACGATGAACCCGATTCGAGAATCACCACGCGCAGCTGCGGAAAACGATCGAACACGCCGAACTGGAAGAAGGTCGTCAGCGGCTGCTGCAGGACCAGCGAAGCCATTACGCCCAGCAGCGGCATCCGCGCCATCCCGTGAAAGCGCGCCCGATTGAGCCCGCGCGGTTCGAAGGTTGGATGAATCGCGAAGGGCACATCGAGTTCCTGCGCCTTGGCGAAGACCGGATCGTGGTCGGGATGACCATGCGGTTTGCGATTGATCGTGAACGGGGCGACGAATGCGCCCTTGCATCCGTCTTTGACGGCGCGCTCGAGTTCGGCGGCGGCCGCGATCGGATCAGCCAGCGATAGATGCGCGATCGGAACCAGGCGCCCGCCGCTGTCGCGGCAGAAGTCTGCGATCCAGCGGTTGTATGCGCGGCAATATGCCTGCGAAAGCTCGACGTCCTCGACCTCGGCCTCCCACAGAATTCCCAGCGTCGGGTAGAGCAGCGCAGCCGCGAGATGCTCGCGGTCGAGGAGCTCGATGCGCTCCTTGGCGTCCATCGAACCAAACGGCGCGGATCCGACGTAAGTGCGCTCGGCGCTGGGGCGCAACTCGTCGCCCCCACGGCCCATCCCGCCCAATGCGGCGAGGAATCCGGGGACTCCTTGCTGCGAGAGCTTGCCGTCGTACATCAGGCATTCCAGCCCGGCGTCATTCTTGACGACGCGAATCGAGCGCGGCCGGTACTTCTCTTCGAGGTAGCGCTCCCACAGATCGGGCGGCTCGAGGATGTGGCCATCGGCGTCGACAACGAGTTCTTTGGCGGCCATGGCGCCTCCCTGTTTGGCGCGGATTGAACGAACGTTCAAGACTCGATCTAGCCGGGAAGAGATTGTACGTCAACGCTCGTCCGGCGCGAGTGAACCATCCTCATGGCTGCTGTTCGCGGCTCGGCGATGCTGTTCGCGGCTCGGCGATGCGGTTATAAGGAGACGCAGACGACTCCTGACTTCTTCATCGGCGCATCATGTACGATGATCGAGACGGGAGGTCCGAGGGAAAAAGAGACCAATGCGCTGTCCGAGCTGCGGATCTGACAATCGGGTGGGCGCGCTGTTCTGCGTCGGATGCGGCGCGAAGCTCGATGCCCGCTGCGCCAAGTGCGGCTTCGAGAATCCCGCACATGCGAGGTTCTGCGAGCGATGCGGTACGTCGCTGAACGCGCAGGGCACCGGCGCGGCGCCGCGCCCCATCGCAATCGGTAAGGCGACCAACCCTTCTGTCATTCCGAGCGCCGCGAGGAATTCCGAGTCTGAAGCCGCTGCGCCCCTCGACGGGGAGCGCAAAACGGTGACGGTGCTGTTCGCTGACATCAAAGGTTCGATGGAGCTGATCGAGGACCTCGACCCCGAGGAGGCCCGCGCCATCGTCGATCCCGCGCTCAAGCTGATGATCGACGCGGTCCATCGCTACGACGGCCTGGTGGCGCAATCGATGGGCGACGGGATCTTCGCGCTGTTCGGCGCCCCGATCGCACATGAGGACCATCCGCAGCGGGCACTGTATGCGGCCTTGCGGATGCAGGATGAAAGCCGCCGCTACGCCAACCAGCTGCGGGCCGAGGGCAAGTCGCCGATCTCAATCAGGGTCGGAGTGAACACCGGCGAGGTTGTAGTCCGTTCGGTGCGCAAGGATGCCGACCATTCAGACTATGTGCCGGTGGGCCATTCGACGGGGCTGGCGGAGCGGATGCAGGCGCTGGCGACACCAGGCTCGATCGCGATCAGCGAGCACACCCGCAAGCTGGTCGAAGGCTACTTCGCGCTCAA
>JBGPUE010000117.1:0-6896 GCA_041491005.1 Binataceae bacterium (SeqCode)
ATTTGGAGAACTTGTTTGGGAGTCATCGAACGCGTGATCCTCCTTGCCGCATGCCGCGGCAATCTGTGCATCCTCTAGCTGCGGCGAGTGTGCCTTGGGCGAACCATCCCGATTGGGGCAACTTCAAGATTTGTGCCGTCGATAGAACCGCTTAGGGCTCGGATTCCCCCGCTGCGATCGCTTTCTGCCATGAAACCAGCCGATGCGCAACGCCCGATAGGGGGCACCTGCCGTTGATTTGGACATACTGCAAGGCGCTCTGATCGTCCACTGGCTCGATGCTTCAACCCCACCATCGCAGCACGAAAAAGTAGAGCGCCATCGCGATCAATCCGAGCGGAACGCCGGTCCGCGCCCACGCCCGGCTGCCGATGCCCAAGGCGCCAGCACAGATGATGTTGGGGACGTTACCGGGGATCAGCATGCCGCCGGAGACCAGCAACGCCACGATGGCCTCGCGCGCACGATGCGGCTCGATATCATGCACCTCGATCGCCACCAGCGTCGCATTGTCGAGCGCCGCCGACACCATATTGCCCCAGAAGATCGCGGTGTCGCTCAGAAGCTCGAGATAGCGCCGGGCGAAGGGCGCATAGGCCTCGCTGATAAGAACCAGCCCCGCGACGAAGACATAGACCTGCGCGCCCTGCAGGATCACGCTCAGATATGGCGCCATCCACAGCGGCACGCGCAGCGCCATCTGCGTTTCGTCAGTTCGTATGACCGGTTGCGCGTCCAGCGCCGCCCGACGGATTGCCGCGCCGCGCGCCGCGTACCATCCCGCAAGTAGCGCGAAGACGGGTATTGCCGGGATCACGTACAGGCCAAGCATCACGATCAGTCCGTGGAACGGCAGCTTCATCGCGCGTGCCGCGAGCGTCGCCAGCGGCTCGCCGATCGGCGTAAGCGCCGCGCCCAACCCGATCGCGAAGCATCCGCAAACTGTGACCCGCACCCGCGAGGACTCGTCCAGATGCAGCAGGCGGACGACCTCAATCATGATCAACGCCGCGACGATGGCGGTTATCACGCTCGAAGCCATCGCGATGACGGTCACGGCTAGCGCAGTCAGAAGCCAGCGCGGAATCAAGCTGGCCATGCGCTCGAAGCCGGCTTCGAGCCGTTCGCGTCCGAGGTTGAATAGCGCGCCTGCGCCTATCACCGCGGTACTGATCATCAGCGGTTCGGTCGCGGCTTGCCGCGCACCGTGCCAGCTGAGACTGCCGAGCGCGATGCTTGCGAGCAGCCCCATCGCAAGGAAGAAGATCTCGATATTGTGCTCGAGCGGCGCGGCAACCAGCGGGCCGATGAGCAGGATGACGAGCAGAACGGCCGCGATCGAGAGTCCCATGCAAAACAGGAACTCAGGATCGCAGGTCGATTTCAAGCCATCACGCGGGCCAGTGTCGAAGCGGACAGAGAAAGGCGGGTCCGCATCGCTGCGGGCCCGCCTGCTAGTGTACCGCCTCGCTGACGGTACTGTTGGCTTAATAGACGAAGATTGCCGAGCCCGAGAAGGTATCCTGTCCAGCCAGAGTCGCCGCGTTAACCACTCCAGCGGCCGGAGTGATTGTGACCTGATTGCCGAAGAACGGCTTGGCGTTCGACTCGTCGTGGCGATACTCGAAGCGCGTCAACAAGCCGCCAGTCAGCTTGTAGCTGAGCGTCTGGGTGAACTCGCCGAGGCTCTGGCGCAACCCGGTACGTGCGCCGTCGCTGTCGCGGAAGTACTCGCCGCGCGCGGCCAACTGGATGCGGTCATTGAGGTCGTAAACGAGGTAGCCTGCGGCGCCCTGCCAATTGACGCCACCGGTGGTGTTGAGGAAGCCGGTGTTCGGATCGGGCGTGATCAGGTTGAGCGAGTTGCCATGCGAGCTGTAGGCCGGGAAGACCGTCACCGGCCCGCCTTCATGCGCGTACAGGTACTCGCCGATCGCTGTGAGGCCTTTGAGCGGCGTCTTCCAAGTCGCGATCGGATCGATGATTCCGCGCTTGGAATTGCCATGATTGACCTGCTCGGGGCCATACATCCCGTTGATCACCAGCGAGAGCGTGTCGGTCGGGGTCAGCGCGACCTGCCCCTCGAAGCTCTTGCCGCTGTTGTTGTCCGAGACGTCGTCCCATCCGTTGTTGATGCCGGCGGTTAGTCCGATTTTGTCGGTTAGCGAATACTGCGCGCGGATTCCGGTATGCGTGAACGGGATCGCGAAGCCGAACAAGAAGCCGCGCGATTCGTTGTAGTTGAGATTGTTGTAAACCGGGATCACTTCCTCGCCCAGCAACGTAACGAATTTTCCTGCCGAGACGTTGATCCCCTTGCCGACCGGAATCGTATAGGTCGCGTAGGCTTGAGTAGGATCGATGATGTCCTGGCTGGTACCCAACGGATTGTTATTGGAGTATCGAGTCGAGGCGCGCAGGATTTCCGCGGTCTTGCCGAAGTTCAGATCCAGCACGAAGCCCACGCCGCCTTCCACCGAGCGGTCGATGTGCAGGTTGTACTGGTTGAGCTGGAAGCTGTTGGCGTCCTGGTCGAAGACTCGCAGCTGGTTGATTTGGCCGCCGGCAGCACTCGGATTCGCGCCTCCCTTCGAGCCACTGCTGTTAGGGTTGTTCAGGTTGTATTCGTAGCCGGCGTCGATCAGACCATGGACATGAATCCCGAGGTTGTCCGCCAAACTTTTGCGGGTGTCCTCGACGGTCTTTTCGATCACCGCGACGTGCTCGCCGATGGTCTGCGGCGCAGCGTCCGCCGTAGCCGGCGGTGCGACCGTGATCGCCTGCTGGATCTTCTTGACCTCGTTGCCGGTCTCGCTCTGCGCTGCGCGCATGTTGCCCACCTCGCCGCTTAGCGTGTCCAGCCGGCTGCTCGCACTCGGTCCCGCGGCCGGCGCCGTCATTGGTACCGCAGCGGGCATAGCGCTGTGCGTGCGCTTGGCCTTCTTGGCCGGTGGCGTGGCGCCTACATCTTCGGCGCGTGCAGCGGAGCCGCCAAGCGCGACGATCGTCATCACCGATGCGATCAGCCCAAGCTTCAGGATCGATCCGCTCACAAGACTCTTGAACACTTAGTCTCCTCCCGATGCGGTCCCGGTCGCGCTGCGCGCGACCTCTGCCGCGTTACGATCCGCCCGTGCACCGATGATCGTTCGACAGGCGAACGTGGCCGCTCGGGCAACGGGCTCGGGTTCCGCGATTCAAGATTCGTACCGCGAGCATAAGAGTGCTTGCATCGCCACTTTCGCACGTGCGGCGCATTACCGGCGGATCGGGAATGTGAATCGACGCCATCGAAAGGGGCATTTGCTCGAACATTGCGCACGATCGCACGCGGCTATGTGTTGAATGCGCCGCTTGGACGATGCGCACGGCGCAGAGCTATACTACATGGCTGCTGGCGCGTGACGCTTTCAAAGAGGCTCGTCGGGCCCGCAGATGGATTCGCACCGGATGGAGACCGGTTTCCGACGATGGACTTCGAGCTAAACCAGTCGCAGCAAGAGATTGTCAGGCAGGTCCGCGCGCTATGCGAGCGCTTCCCCGACGAGTACTGGCGCGAGCATGACGCCAGCCACGAGTTCCCGCATGACTTCTACCAGGCGATCGCGAAGAGCGGATATCTCGGCGTCGCGATTCCCGAGCAATACGGCGGCAGCGGGCTGGGCATCACGGAAGCGGCACTGGTGATGCGCGAGGTGGCCGGCTGCGGCGGGGCGATGGCCGCGGCAAGCTCGATTCACCTTTCCATCTTCGGTGTCAGCCCGCTGGTCTTCCATGGCAGCGAAGACCAAAAGCTCCGCTACCTGCCCAAGGTGATCAGCGGCGAGCTGCACGTGGCGTTCGCGGTCACCGAGCCCGACGCCGGCAACGACATCACGCACATCAAGACCGCGGCGCGGCGCGAGGGCGACTTCTACGTGATCAACGGCCGCAAGGTCTTCACAACCAAGGCCCGCGAAGCCGGTAAGATGCTAATCCTGACACGCACGACGCCCTTTGAGCAGGTCAAAAAGAAGACCGACGGGATGAGCCTGTTCTTTGCCGACCTCGATCCCGCGGCGGTTGAAGTCCGTGAGCTCCATAAGCTCGGCCGCCACGCCGTCGATACCAACATGCTCTTTATCGACAACCTCAAGGTCCATGTCTCGGACCTGATCAATCAGGAAGGCCGCGGCTTTCATTGCCTGCTTGACGGCCTCAACCCCGAGCGCATCCTGATCGCAGCCGAATCAGTCGGAATTGGGCGAACCGCGATCGCGCGGGCTGTGCGCTACGCCAAGGAACGCATCATTTTCGGCCGGCCGATCGGGCAAAACCAGGCGATCGCTCATCCGCTGGCCGATTCATGGTCGAAACTCGAAGCGGCGGAGTTGATGGTGTTCAAAGCCGCATGGCTATTTGACCATCGCCGTCCCTGCGGCGCCGAGGCCAACGTTGCGAAGCTGCGGGCAGCAGACGCCTCGTTCGAGGCATGCGATCGGGCGGTGCAGACGCTCGGCGGCTACGGCTATGTCCGCGACTACGACGTCGAGCGCTACTTCCGCGAATCACGCCTGAACAAGATCGCCCCGGTATCGCAGGAGATGGTGCTCAATTCGATCAGCGAGCACGTCCTTGGTCTACCGCGGTCCTATTGAGCCGGGAATCGGGGTCGAAAGTCGAACGGCTGGACGGCAGCAACCGCCGTCAGGGTTGTCGATCATCACGAGGCCGGTCGGGACGAGAAGAGGTTCGGGCGCCATACGCGATTATGCGCGCTGACGCCCTTGCGTTGGTTTATACAATTTGTAGCAATCCGAAATGAGCGATCGATCCCAACTCGTGCTTATAGCCACAATCAGTCAGACGCTGAGTATCAACAGGTTTGTGACTTGAACAGTTGCCCAAATGTTCGTGCGATGCTACTTCCTGTGCGAAACCTCAGAGAGGGTTTGCCGAACCGCAGTTCCCAGCGGTCGCGTTTGACCAATCTCTTGAGTGGTTTGAGGGGTCTAGGGCATGGCAAGGGCCAAAGCGCGCACCTTCGGACGTGTCGTCAGGGAACGCCGCCGACAGCTTGATCTGACTCAGGAAGAAGTCGCCCGTCGCATAAGTACCTCTACGCCGTATGTCGGTCACCTCGAGTCCGGCAAGCGGCACCCATCCGATCGGGTCGTCAACAAGCTGTCCGACGTCCTGGGGCTGGACAAGCGCGAGCTGTTCTTCATGGCTAATCCCGAGGCGCGGGCGCTGCTTCATCCGCAGCAGCAGACCGGCGCCTCCTTGTCGGCCTGGGATGACTTCCGCAAGGACGAGCGCCTCAGACGCATCCACGCCGTGACGACAGAAGAAATGGAGATGCTATCGCGAGTGGCCCTGATGGGCGACGTGCGCGGCCCGCGCGACTTCATCTACATCCTGAATACGATCCGTCACGCGCTGGGCCGCTAGTCGCGAGTAAGCCGCTATTCAGCGTCGCGCGCGCTCGCTGGCGCGCAGCCGGTAGAGCACATGCGGCAGCCCGGCGTGGATGATGTCGCTTTCGTATCTGAATCCCGCCTTCTCCATCACGCGCCACGATGCCTTGTTGGTGGGTAATGTGAAGGCGACGACTTCCTTGAGCCCGAGATCATCGAAGGCGATCGTGAGCAGGGCCCGCGCCATTTCGCTCGCATAGCCCCTGCCCCAGTACTGCGCCATCAGGGCGTAAAGCAGCTCGATCTCGTTGCGGCCATTGGCGACTGCGTGCTGCAATCCTGCGCGTCCGACATATATCTCGTCCGCTTTGTCGCGGAAGATCCAGATCCCGAAGCCGTACCGCTGCCAGTGCGCGATACGGTCGCGAAGGCGTGCTCGAGTCTCATCCTCGGGGCGAACCCCGCCCAGCGTCGCCATGACCCGCGAATCGCGATACAGGCGGTTGAGGTCGGCGAGATCCTCTGCGCGCACGCGCCGCGCGATCAACCGATTGGTCTCGAAGGTTTCGATGGACTTCATCGCCACCCGCGGGTCCAACGATACGGGCCGTTTCGATACGCGGCAAGGCCGAGCGCTACTGCTCCGTGGCTCGCCAAAGCGGGCCGATGCCGGATAAGCTCGGCGCGGCGATGGCGCAACCCGTACAGGTCCGGCCGATCGAGCAATCGCAGCCGCCCTGGCCGCGGCGTTACACCGTGGTTGCGATGTTCTTCGCCTCGACCGTCATCTGCTACATCGATCGCGTCAACGTCTCGGTCGCGATCATCCCGATAGCGCGTGACAAGGGTTACGACGCCGTCCTGCAGGGAGTGATTCTGTCGGCGTTTTTCTGGGGCTATCTGGTCTCGCAGCTGCTCGGCGGCTGGATGGCGGATCGATTCGGTGGCAAGAGAGTACTTGCCTTCGGTGTCGCGGTTTGGTCGCTGGCAACGATCCTCACGCCGCCTGCGACGGTCTCGATCGCGCTTCTGCTCGCGATGCGCGCGATCCTCGGCGTCGGCGAAGGCGTCAACTTCCCGGCGATCCACAGCATGGCGGCGCGCTGGATGCCGGCGCGTGAACGCGCGCGGGCGGTGGCGCTGAACTACAGCGGCATCCATCTGGGCACTGTGCTCGCGCTGTTCGTGAGCCCGATACTGATCGTGCGCTTCGGATGGCGCCCGCTGTTCTACATCTCAGGCTCGCTTGGCGGGCTGTGGATGATCGCGTGGTTCATCAAGGCCGCCGATCGGCCCGAAGACTCGCGCGGCGTCAGCCGCGCGGAGCTCGCAGCGATCGTCGCGGATCGTCCGCCGGTATCCAGTGCGGAATCGGTCCCGTGGAGGAGTATCGCGCGCGAGAAGGCGATATGGGCGATCGTGCTCGCGCATACCTGCAACAACTGGGGCCTCTACATCCTGCTGCTGTGGCTGCCGACCTACCTTAATCGAATTCTCGGC
>JBGPUE010000118.1:0-6719 GCA_041491005.1 Binataceae bacterium (SeqCode)
AGAAAGATGTCAGCGATCATGGGACCTGTGAGCTTGATCTTCTGCTCGACGCCGGGAATGTTGTACGCCATCACGTCCGGGCCCAGCACGGTGGGAACATGGAGTAGCTTGCCGCCGGCCGTTGCGATCTGCTCGTCGGTCATCGGTGCATCGCTGGCGCCGAAATCAACCGTATGCGCGGTCAATTGCTTGATACCGCCGCCCGAACCAATCGACTGGTAGTTGAAACGGACGTTCGGCTGGACCCTGGTATATGTGTCAAACCACTGGGAATAGAGCGGATATGGAAATGTCGCCCCCGCTCCGTTGATTAACAGTTGAGCTCGCGCTGGAGTTGATAACGCGAAGAGACCCACTAGCGCGCCGACGATACTGATGATTCGTGCTGTCGATGACAGTTTCATTTTCCTCACCTTCTTGCTGCGCAGATCGATTAATGCCCCTGCGGCGGCTATAAGCTATCGGCGCAAGGTTACGGGGCGATTAACGCGCAGTTAGGACAGGTTTAATTGGGTTCCATCGAGGCACCGGATTCGCGCACTCGCGCACCCATCCCCACGAAGATTGCGCGCAACGCGGTATGTCCGGCTACCAAACGCCATGACCAGCCATGCAGCTCCCCGGGCCGGGAGCTAATGGCTGTTTGATCTTCAATATCCTGATGGTGAACACTCGCGGACGGTGAGAAGCGGCTTATGGCCAAGGCGCTGGACGGCGTAAACATCCTGGAGATCGACTCGAACCTCGCGGCTGCCTACGCCGCGATGCTGCTGGCGGAGCAGGGCGCTACGGCGATCAAGGTCGAGGCGCCCGGCGGCGCGCCGCGTCGGGGCACGCCCCACTTCCACGCCACCAATCGCAGCAAGAAGTCGCTCGCACTCGACCTCGAATCTCCGTCGAGCAAAGCGTCAATCCGCGAGTTGATCGCCGCATCAGATGTCGTCGTGCATGGCCTGACGCCCCCGAAAGCACGCGCGTTGGGGCTCGACGCCGACGCGATTAGGGCTGCGAACAGACGCATCCTGATGCTCTGGATGCCGCCATTGGGCAGCCGCGGACCGCTGGCCGACCTCGATGCTGATGAAGACATCGCCGCCGCGATTGGCGCAATCAGCGGCAATCAGTGGACGCGGAGCGGCGATCCTTCGCCTCTAACGTTTCCGGCGGCGAGCTATTCGGCCGCTGTGCTCGGCGCGACCGCCGCCGTCGCCGCGCTCATCGCCCGCGGCGCTGAAGACGCTGGCCAGACGATCGAGGTGTCGCTCCTCGCAGGCGCGCTATCGCTGCAGACCGGCGGCGTCCTGCGTCATGGCAAGCTGACGACGCTGAACTCCGGTGCGCAGGATCCGCTGGGTCCGATCCCATGTTACCGGCTGTTCGAAGCGGCTGACGGCCACTTTTTGTTCATCGCCTGCGGCAACTCGACCTTCTGGAACAAGTTCGCACTCGCGATCGATCATGCAGAACTGGTCTCGGATGCGCGCTTTGAGGGCGCGCCGTGGGGGATACCGCAGGAAAATTGGCAATTGCTCAAGGACCTCCTCGAACCGATCATCCGAAGCCGGCCGCGCGATGAATGGCTGCGGATCCTGCGCGAGAACGATGTCCCGTGCGCGCCGGTGCTCTCACGTCAGGCATTCATCGACGACGAGCAGGTGCGCCATCTCGAGATGAGATGCGAGCTGCGCGATCCTACGCTCGGCTCGACAGTGCAGATGGGTATCCCGGTGCATCTGCGCGACACGCCTGGTGAGGTATCCGGGCCAACTCCCGCATCGCCACCGAACGCTGACGCAATGGATCGCGTACTGGCTCAACTCAAGAAGCATCGGCCGCCGCGTTTGGATTCGCATCGCGTATCCGCGAACCGCGGCAGCGGCGGTCCGCTCAATGGCGTCGTCGTGCTCGATTTCGCCAGTTACATCGCGGGCTCATACGGCCCGATGATCCTCGGGCAGCTCGGCGCCGACGTGATCAAGGTCGAAAGCCTCGAGGGCGATTCGTTCCGCCATTTCGGCTTTGGGTTTCTTGGCTGGAACCAGCAAAAGCGCGGGCTCGCCCTGAATCTCAGGTCGGCCGAGGGCCGCGAGATAGTCTACGCGCTCGCCGAAAAGGCGGATGTTGTGGTCGAAAATCTGCGTCCGGGCGCCACCCGCCGCGCAGGTATCGATTACGACACGCTCGCCGCGCGCAATCCGCGCCTCATCTACATGTCGGTCAATGCTTTCGGCAATCACGGACCGCAGCACGACCAGCCCGGGTTCGATCCGCTTCTACAGGCGCGATCGGGGGTGATGGCGGCGCAGGGCGGCCATCATGGTCATCCGGTTTATCTGACTTGCGCGATTTGCGACTACGGTGCGGCGATGCTTTCCGCCTTTGGATGCGTGCTGGCGCTGCGCGCGCGCCAGCTCACCGGGCGCGGCCAGCTGTGCGAGACGACGCTGCTGCAGGCCGCGATGGCATTTCAGGCCGGCGAATTCATCTTCTATGAGGGACGGCCCGATCTCGAAGATGGTGGCGCCGAATTTCGCGGCCGATCCGCACTGAACCGCGTCTATCGATGCGCCGATGACAAATGGCTTTGCCTGACGGTTAGGGATGCCCGGCAGTGGGAGTCAATGCGAAAAGCCTGCGGCGCGCCGTCGACATCGTTTCCCGAGGCCGCACACGAGCCTTCCGAGGGCATACTGGCGGTGACGCTCGCGGCCCATTTCGCGCGAATTTCGCGAGCCGATGCGCTCGACGCGCTGGCGCGCATCGGTGTGCCGGCCTCAGCCGTCAACCGAATCCAGGAGTTGTTCGACGACCCGCAGGTGGCCGCCAACGAGTTGATCGCCGAGCTCAGCCATTCACAATGGGCGCGTGTCTTCCAAACCGGAATGCTTGCGCAGTTCAGCGGCACGCGCGGCCGCATCGAACGGACCGCGCCGCTGCTGGGCGAGCATTCGGCCGAAGTGCTCGCACAATTCCTCGGCTACGATCGCGCGCGGATCGCGGATCTCATAGCGCGTGGCATCATCGCCCAAGCCAGCTAAACAGGCAGGCACGCATGGCGCCTAGTTGCCTGTTGTCGTGCCCAACGCGACCTGTATGCGCCGGAATCACATCGCATTCGTGAAGGCGATCTGAGCGAGCGCTGGGTTTGGCGGCGGCGGGCGGGCGGTCTAGAATGAAGCCGGGTAAGGAGCATCGACCATGGAACGAGTTGAATTGAGCCGCGATTGCGAGGGGGTTCAGATTCCCGCCGGCATTAGCGTCCGCCTCGAGAAGGGCACCGAAGGCTTCATCACCCAGTCACTGGGCGGATCGTACACTCTGCAGGTTCCCGCACACGGTGGCCTCATCCGGATCTCGGGTAAGGATGCGGATGCGATCGGCAAACCGATCTCTGGTCCAGCAGCGGCGACCGAATCGAATGGTGGCGATCTCGAGCAGATGATTTGGACTCAGCTCAAGACCTGCTACGACCCCGAGATTCCCGTGAACATCGTGGATTTGGGCCTCGTCTATGCGATGACTGTCTCGCCTGACGGACAGGGCAACAACCGCATAGATGTGAAGATGACGCTGACCGCGCAGGGCTGCGGGATGGGTGGATCGATCGCCTCCGACGCGCGCCAGAAACTGGTCGGACTGCCCGGGGTCTCCGATGCCGACGTCGAGATCGTGTGGGATCCGCCATGGAACCCGCAGATGATCTCGCCCGAGGGCAAGGAAAAACTGGGCATCGACTGACCCGTATCGCCAACGAACCGATTTGCTGGGCGTGGCGCTGCCGCCGCGCCCTGTTCTTTTCGCGGCTGTGAAGAGCGAGTTTGGCTTCCGCCCGCGGCAGAAGCATAATCGTCGTTCCGCACCAGGAGATTGCCATGGCCGCACCACTCAGAAGCAGGCTCATCACCCAGGGCGTGCAGCGCTCGCCCAATCGCGCGATGTTGCGCGCAGTCGGTTTCGGCGATGCCGACTTCGAAAAGCCGATCGTTGGCGTCGCCAACAGCTACAGCACGATCACGCCGTGCAACATGGGGCTTAATGTGCTCGCCGAGCGCGCGCAGGCCGCGATTGCGGCGGCGGGCGCGATGCCGCAGGTGTTCGGCACCATCACCGTCAGCGACGGCATCTCGATGGGCACCGAGGGCATGAAGTATTCGCTGGTCTCCCGCGAGGTGATCGCCGATTCGATCGAGACTGCGTGCAGCGCACAGGCGATGGACGGCGTAGTAACGATCGGCGGATGCGACAAGAACATGCCGGGTGCGATGATCGCGCTGGCCCGCATGAACATCCCGTCGATCTTCGTCTATGGCGGCACCATCAAGCCCGGTCATTACAAGGGGCGCGATCTCACAGTGGTAAGCGCTTTCGAGGCGGTCGGCCAGTACAGCGCACACAAGATCGATCATAACGAACTTATCGAAGTCGAACGCCGCGCCTGTCCGGGCGCTGGCTCGTGCGGCGGGATGTTCACTGCCAACACGATGTCCTCGGCGATCGAGGCGATGGGCATGAGCCTGCCCTACTCCTCGACGATGTCGGCGATCGACGCGGAGAAGGCCGAGAGCGCCGCGCAATCGGCGGCCGCGGTGGTCGAGGCGATCCGCAATCAGTTGCTGCCGCGTCAGATCATGACGCGCAAAGCCTTCGAGAACGCGATCGCGGTCGTGATGGCGGTGGGCGGCTCGACCAACGCAATTCTCCATCTGCTGGCGATGGCGCATGCGGCTGAAGTGCCGCTTACCATCGATGATTTCGAGGCGATCCGCGCCCGCGTCCCGGTGCTGTGCGATTTGAAACCATCGGGGCGCTACGTCGCGACCGATCTGCATCGCGCCGGCGGCGTTCCGCAAGTGATGAAGATCCTGCTGGCGCACGGCGTCCTTCACGGCGATGCCCTTACGATCACGGGCAAGACCATCGCGCAGACGCTCGCCGAAGTGCCTGCCGAGCCGCGCCGCGATCAGGATGTGATCCGTCCGTGGGACAAACCGCTCTATCCGCAAGGCCATCTGGCGATTCTTAAGGGCAATCTCGCTCCCGAGGGTTGCGTGGCGAAGATCACCGGCGTGAAGAACCCAACGATGACCGGCCCGGCGCGCGTTTTCGAGAACGAAGAGTCATGCCTTGAAGCGATCCTCGCCGGCCGCATTAAGTCCGGTGATGTCCTTGTGATCCGCTATGAGGGCCCGCGCGGCGGCCCTGGAATGCGCGAGATGCTGGCGCCGACCTCGGCGCTGATCGGCGAGGGGCTGGGTGACTCGGTCGGCCTCATCACCGATGGCCGCTTCTCCGGCGGCACCTATGGCATGGTGGTGGGACACGTCGCGCCGGAGGCTCAGGTCGGCGGACCGATCGCGCTGATCAAGGAAGGCGATTCGATTACGATCGACGCGCCAGCGCGTCGCCTCGACTTGAATATTCCAAGCGAGGAACTCGAGCGACGCCGCAAAGCATGGACGCCGCCCAAGCCGCGCTATACTCGCGGCGTGCTGGCGAAGTACGCGAAGGTCGTATCGTCGAGCAGCCTCGGCGCTATCACCGATTGATCGCTCCCGCGCGTGCTCGGAACTCAGCTCGCCGGCTTCTGTAACAGATAGCTCACGCCGGTGTGGCTGAAGTGAAGCTCGCCGCCTTCGCGGCGAACACGGAGCCCGCAGCGATCCACTGTGAGCGACTCCTCCATCATGCCTCTGATCTTCGCGACGTTTTCGGGCGATGGTCCGCCATGCGCGAGCCATTGCGGCAGCGAGTAGGAAATCTCGCGCGTGTCGCTGCGTACGATTTTCAGCCCTCGATCCACGAACATGCGCTCGAACTCGGACGCGGGCAACGCGCGCGCGTGCGAAGGATCGCACAGCGTCTCGATGCGATTGTGATAGTCGGCCTTCGCCGGATCTTCCGACGACAGCATGTCGAGAATCGCGAGACGTCCGCCGGGGCGGACCACGCGCTTCATTTGGGCGAGCACTCGCGCCGGATTCGGGAAGTGATGGAATGCTGCACGGCATGATGCGAGATTGAACGCATCGTCGGGGAGGTCGGGCTGCTCGACGTCGCCGCGAACGAAGCTGATGTTGCGCAGTCCGCGCCGCTGCGCCTCGGCGCGCGCATGGGCGAGAAAGGTGTCGGTTGTGTCCACCCCGACGACTTCGCGGACCACTTCGGCGAAGGTCATCGTCAGGAAGCCCGGGCCGCATGCGAAGTCGACCACCCGATCCGAGGGTCCCACGGCCGTCGCCGCCACGGTCGCGCGATGCATCTTCGGATCGTTGACGCCGGCCATTCGCTCGTATGCTTCGGCCTGCCGGCCGAATTGCTGCTGGATGAGATTCAGATGGTCCATGGTGCGTACTCCACAGCGGCACGATACCATCAGCACAGTCCGGCGCCATGTACGACCAGTTGCTCAAACTGATCCATCGGCACTTGCGTTGAGCCGGCGCTCGCAGGGATCACGCATATGATGGAAAAGGATCCGGTCTGCGGGATGAGCGTGGATCCCGCGAAGACCAGCCGCTGGCACGAGTACCGGGGCAAGACCTACTACTTCTGCGGCCAGCGATGCCTGGAGCGGTTTGCACAAGATCCTGAGCAGTACTTCACCAAGCAGGCTGATTCGCACACGTCGCATGAGCATGCGCGTCACGAACAGTCACATTCCTCGGTCATAGCGGCGCGGCATGAGCCAATGACACCGCCTGCGGGTTCGCAGGCTGGCG
>JBGPUE010000119.1:0-6630 GCA_041491005.1 Binataceae bacterium (SeqCode)
ACTGGTTTGAGTGGTATTTCAAGCGTAGGGTATTCTCGCTGTGGGGAAGCTCGTGGGGTCGATCATCGCCATCCTGCTGGCATCCTGCCGTCAAGGGCAGGTATAGCATGCAGCCAGTGGGCCATTCTTGGTTCTGAAACGGAAGCTGATGAGCACCGAGGGATTCGCACCCAGCTGCTCGGTTGTGGTCTGCACTCGTCTGCGCCCAGCGCAACTCGATGAGTGCCTCGCCGCCGTCTCGCGCCAGTGTCACCCGGGGTTCGATGTCCTCGTTGTAGATAACACTCCTGGCGACGCGCGTACGCGTCAAGTCGCGCTCCGATGGGGGGCTCGCTACGAAGTCGAGCCTACGCCGGGGCTCAGCCGTGCGCGGAATCTGGCGGCGCGGCTGTCCTGGTCGGAAGTGATCGCCTATCTGGACGACGATTCGATTCCGGAGCCGGCATGGCTTGCGAAGATCGCAGCCGAATTCGCCGACCCTGCGGTGATGGCCGCGGTGGGAAGGGTTCTGCCGACGGCGGGACGAACAGCAGTCGACGAACTGTTCGCACGCACGGGAACGGACGGTGGCGATGAGCGGCGGGTCATTGACCGGGAGAATCCGGCGTGGTTCGAGATCGCCAACTTTGGCGGACTCGGCATCGGCGCTAACATGGCGCTAAGGCGCAGCGCATTTTCGTTCTGGCCGGGCTTCGATGTCCGGTTGGGTCGTGGCGCTCCGTTGCATGGAGCTGAAGAACACTACGCGTTTTTCTCTCTGATCGAGCGCGGCTACCGGGTCGCATACACCCCGCACGCTGTGGTGCACCATCCGTATCCGGGCACGATGGCGGAGCTGCGCACCCGCCATCTGTCGGACTTCGCCGCTGTAGCAGCCTATCTCGCGTTTCTGCTCGCAGAGCAGCCCAGCCACCGCCGCCGGACCCTCAAGTACATTCTCGAAGGGCTGGTCGGCAGGCCGCGTCCGCTGCGCACCGCTGCGGGACTACGTGGTGTTTCTGAGACGCGGCTGCGCATTGCGCCGCGATGGCGCGAGGCTGCCGCTGGTGTGGCAGGGTTGGTCATGTATGCGCGCTCGCGCTTCACCGCCAAACGCGCCCCGGAAGTGATCCAAGAGCCGGAACCCGCGCGGCTGTCGGCCGTTCCTGAAAAGGCCAGATCGGTCGGAAGCGGCGCTCCGCGATAGGATCGGTCTCGCTGTTGGGGCGGGTGGTCGTGAGCGGTTGATGGAGCGGGAATTGGGCGAGTTCGGCCAAGGTGCTCAGATTAGGCAAGCTGCGCAATCGGCTGAATCCGGATTCGCGGACTTTCCTGCGGCCGCCCACTCAGGCGCGGCGCTGGACGTCGATGAGCGCATCCGCCTGATGCGCGACGGGCTGATCAACTACACCGGCCCGCTGTTCTCGCGAATCGTCGGCATCCTGCTCGTGCCATTCATGCTGCGGCATCTGGGCGCCGAGGCTTACGGCCTGTGGATCGCATCGATCTCGGTAGCCGCGATGGTCGGGCTGCTCGACTTCGGTCTTGGATGGAGCGTGATGCGCGAGGTTGCCGGCTCCGGCGGAAATCCCGATAACGCCACAGTCCGGCTCGTCGGCGCCGCCGCCAACGTATATCTGGTGCTCGGCCTGGCAGGCGCCGGGATCATCGCCGGTGCGGGGTTCCTGCTCGGCGGGCGGATGCACCTGTCGCCCGCTATGCAGGCGGTAGCGCCCGCGGTTTTCGTACTCACTGGGTTCGCATTCGTCGGCGATCAGATGCTCACCTACATGACGGAGGTGCTGCATGGATTGCGCCGCTTCGACCTCATCAACGCGGTGTCGGTCGGCGGCAGCCTGCTGCGGGCCACGGCGATCGTTGCAGCGCTGACGCTGGGCGGGAGGGTGACGGGCGTGGCCGCATGCCAGCTTGCGGTCACTTCGGCGACGGCAATTAGCGCGGTGACGATCGTTGCGATGATCGAGCCACGCTTCGGCTTTCGCCTTGGCGACTTCAGCCTCGAGCGTGTGCGCGCGCATCTCTCCTTTGGCATCGTGAGCCAGCTGGCGCATGCCATGAGCCAAATCGTGTGGAGCGCACCGTCGCTGCTGGTCGGTGTGATGCTCGGGTCGGCGACGATCGTGCCGTATTACGTCGGGCAGCGCTTTCCGCTGGCCGCATCCGAGGTCGGTGTTTCGGCGGGCGAAGTCCTGATGCCAGCGGCGAGCGAATATGATCGGGCGCGCGCGCCCGGCACGATGCGCGAACTGCTTGAGACAGGTACGCGCTGGATTCTCGTGCTCGTGCTGCCGATCTGTATCCTGCTCTGGATCGCTGCGCCCGGTCTGCTCCATGCGTGGCTCGGCGAGGCGCGTCCCGAGACCGTCCTGATCCTGCGGCTGATTACGGCGGCGGTACTGCTCGATTCGATCGGAGCAGCCGCGGGCAATGTGCTGTGGGGCCGCGGCTCGATCGGGGCGATCTTGGCGGTGCACGGTGCGGTCGCCGTTGCGACGCTCGCGATCAGTGCCTGGCTGCTGGGGCGAGTCGGGGTTGTCGGCGCCGCATGGGGATTGCTTATTCCCGTGAGCCTCGGTTCAGCCGCGCTGGTAGCGATCGCCTCGCGCGTGTGCGCCGTATCACCGCTCGCATTGGCGACGCGTGTGTCGCGCGGGCTGATGTTCCCGGCCGCCGCCTGCACCGCCTTCGTCACGGCCGTGGCCTGGAGTGTTTCGCCGCAACGATGGGCGACGCTGCTGCCGGTCGCGATGGCTGCCGGCTGCGTCTACGCGGTCGCGCTCTATCGCCATGGCGCACGCGAAGAGGAACGGGAAATGGCAGACGCCGCGATACGGTCGCTGCGCGGCGTCCGCGACGCCGCCGACCGCACGCTGCGGGCGCTCCTCAAACGCGTCTGGGTTGCGCGCAGCGCATGGCACTTGGTATTGGCGCTTCGCGATGTAGTGCGATACGGCCCGAAGGCGATCGAGCGCAATCTCGAAGCCGAATTCGACGCCAGGCCCGATCCTTGGGGTTACGCCAGCACCGGAGAGCAGCGCCGGATGCAGAGCGCGCTCGCGCTACTCGATGCCGCGCTCGCCGGGAGCCGTCCCAACCGCTGCCTTGAGATCGGGTGTGCCGAGGGCTTCTTCACCCTGCTCTTGGCGCCGCGATGCGTCTCGTTACTGGCGCTCGATCTTTCGGACTTGGCGCTCGCGCGGGCGCGCGAGCGTAACCGTGCAAACCGTAACGCCGTCTTCACGCGCTGGAATCTGTTGCACGACCAACTCCCGGAAGGCCAATTCGAACTGATCGTCATTATGGGCGTGCTGGAGTACGTCTTCCGCCGCAAGCATCTCTTCCGGGCGCGCGATCGGCTCATCACCCTGCTGGCGCCGGGCGGCTACCTGCTCGTGTCTAATTCCCGCACTGGCGAGGTCAGCGAGAAGGCGCGGTGGGGCCGGTGGCTGATACGCGGGGGTAAGTGGCTCAGCGAGTTCTTCGCGGAGCACCAGGCGCTGGAGAAGGTCTCGACCTTCACCGGCGACTTCTACGTGCACACGCTGCTGCGCAAAGTGTGATGACGCGGTTGCTCAGGCGGATTCCGGGAGTGATGGCGATCTATCGGCAGGCACGGCTATTGGCTGACGTCGCGTATGACCGATGGCTGGCAGATCCCGCGCGAGTCAACGATCGATCGCATCTGACCGGCGAGTGGGACTTCAAAGCGCCGCTCGAACAGGAGCGCCACGCGCGGATGCTGGCGATGGTCGAGCGGCATCGCGGAAGCGGGGGATGGGGCGATGCGCTGGAGCTGGGTTGCTCCGAGGGTTTGTTCACGGTCCAGCTTGCACGGCATGCGGCGCGTTTGCTTGCTGTCGACATATCGCCGCTGGCATGCGCGCGTACCGCCGAGCGCTGCGCGGCGATTAGGAACGTGAGCGTCGAGCGTCTGGACCTCGCTCGGGATCCGCTGCCGGGCAGATACGATCTGATCTTGGCGATGGGCATTTTTGAGTGCGTGCACGGGTGCGATCGACTCGCGCACGTCACGCGCAAGGTGGTTGCGGCGCTCAAGCCCTGCGGGCTTCTGGCCGCAACTGTGGCGCGGCTGCCTGAAGGACTCAGGCATGGATGGTGGGTCCGATGGTTCCCCGAGGGTGCCGATTGCATCGTGCCGATACTCTCAAGTGGGTTCGGCCTGCGCTTGCTCGAGCAGGCGCCCCAAAGGGGAATCACGACCAGCGGGGCGGTGGTCGATCACGTGGTCGCTTTGTTCGAGAAGGACCCGGAGCCGACACAATGAAGCAGGCGCTCAAGCGGCTCGTGCCGCCGCCCGCGCGCAAGCTCTATCGCTCGGCCGAATTCGGTCTGCGATTGATGCGCGAGCTCGACTTCAGCTCGCCGGGAGCGATGCGCGAATCGGCGGGCGTAGCGCTGACGATTCTCAAGGTCCGCGCGGACTCGCTGCTCGACATCCCAGGGCTCAAGTCGCTGCATCGCCTCGCGCGCGAACTCGACCAGCGCAAGGTGGCGGGCGATTTTGTCGAATGCGGCGTGTTCCGCGGCGGCAGCGCGGCCCTGCTGGGCGCCGCGCTGGCCCGCTCACCGCTCAAACGCGATCTCTGGCTCTTCGACTCGTTCCGGGGACTGCCGCGGCCGACTGTCCTCGATGGTCCCGATGCGCCGGCGTTTGAGGGCGACCTTATCGGTGACGCAGGCAGCGTGTGGCGCCTCATGGTGTCAGTTGGCGTACCGCCTGCGCGCCTGCACATATGCCCCGGCTGGTTTCAGGAGACGTTCGCGTCCGCGCAGATCGGGCAGATCGCGCTGCTGCATATTGACGCCGACTGGTACGAATCGATCACTCTTTGCTTGCGGCATTTCTGGGATCTCGTGGCGCCGGGCGGAGTCGTGATTCTCGACGACTACGACGACTGGCCGGGATGCAAGAAGGCGCTTGAAGATTTCGCGGCCGAACGCCGAATCGACATCAAGCTGGAGCGAGTCGGCGACGCGCCCCCCTACTTTCACAAGCAAGCCTGATGGGCGCCTTGAAGCTCTCGGTCCTGATCGCGACTTACAATCGGCGCGCGACGCTGGCGCGCACGCTCCGGTCGCTCTTCGATCAGGACCTCGCGCCCGACCTATACGAGATCATCGTGATCGTCGATGGCTCCAGCGACGGGACAACCGAATATCTCCGCACGTTGAATCCGGACTGTGGCTTTAAGATAATCGAGCAACCCAACCGGGGCCAGTTCAACGCGCTCAATGCCGGCCTCAGGGCAGCGTCCGGCGATATCATCCTGCTGATCGACGACGACATCATCTGCGAACGCTCGGTCCTCAGTGCTCACGTCGCGGCACACGACGCGCCGAAGCCGCGCTTTGTCTTCGGCCCGATCCTCGTTGCGCCGGAGAGTCCGGACACGTTGGCCACCGACTGGACCCGCGAGAATACCGACCAATGGCTCGCGCGCCTGCGCCCCGGGATGCAGCTGCGCTGGCAGCATGACGCTACCTTCGACGCGAACTGTTCCGCGCCGCGCCCAGTGATGCTCGCAGCGGGCGGCTTCGACGAGCGCTTCACACGTACCATGGCCAACCTCGAGTTCGGCGTGCGTCTGTGGAAGATGGGAGTGCGGTTCCGCTACGAGCCTGCCGCTGTTACGAGCCAAGTGTTCGTCAAGCCTTCCGACGATCTGGTGCTGAAGGACGCTTACTGGACCGGCCGCAACGAGATCGCGATCTGCCGCAAGCATCCCGAGTGCCGTGCGATCTACTCACTGGGGCGGATCGCCGAGGGCCCGCTTCCAAAGCGGCTGTATCGCGAGGTGGTGGCGCGGCTGCCGTTTTCGATCGAGCCTCTGATGCGCCCTCCGTTTCGACTTGCGGAGCGGATGCGCGCAAATCGTTCGGTCCGCGGCGTCGGGCTGAGACTGCTCACGGCGCGGCAGGGAGTCGTGATGATTCGCGCGGCCGTTGAAGAAGCGGGATCGTGGGATGCGCTGCGGCGCGAGTTCGCGACTACGCTGCCGGTACTTATGTATCACCATGTCGGGCCGCCCCGTCCCGGCACCTATCCTGAGCTCACGATCTCGCCGGCGCTCTTCGAGCGTCATCTGCGCTGGCTCTGGCGCCACCGCTACACTCCGATCCGCAGTTCGGACTGGATTGCCTGGGTGCGCGAGGCGAAGCCGTTGCCGGCCAAGCCGGTGCTGATCACCATCGACGATGGCTATGCCGATGTCGCCGAGTTCGCTCTGCCGATTCTCAAGCGCCACGGTTTCACCGCCGTCGTCTACGTTGTCACCAGCCAAATCGGCGGTACCAATGCCTGGGATGAGGCGCAGGGCAGCGGCACACATCGCTTGATGAGCGCCGATCAGATTCGCGATTGGACGCGAGCAGGAATCGAATTCGGCGTGCATACCCGCACGCATCCTGATCTGCGATCGCTGGCGCCGGACCGCCTCGAGGCGGAAATCGCGGGTAGCGCCGATGATCTCGCCGAGCTGACCGGCGAGCGGCCGGCGTCGTTCGCCTATCCGTACGGCTATTACAACGACGCTGCCCTGCAATGCGCCGGGCATCATTTCGCACTCGCCATGACTTGCGACGAGGGCTTGAACACGCTGGCGACGCGCC
>JBGPUE010000120.1:0-6616 GCA_041491005.1 Binataceae bacterium (SeqCode)
CGCGCGCGAGTCAGAGCCTGTTCGCTGATCGCAAGCGCGCGGTCAGGATAGCCCAGGTACCACAGCGTCAGCGCGAGGCTGGAGCGGCATACCACTTCGTAGTCGAGGCCGAACCAGCGCGGAAGGTTCGCTGAATCAAGCTCTCGCTCAAACTCAAGTGCTTCGTCATAAGCCGAGCGCGCGCGCGCAAATTCTCCGAGCTGCTGAAATGTGGCGCCGGTTAAAAAGCCGGCCAGCGCCAACCTTGCAGGGTCGCCCGAAGTCCGCGCCAGCTGCATCAACTGTTCGTCCACTTCGCGTGCTCTCGTGAGCTCCGCTCGCCATCGCCGGTAAGTGGAGACTCCGGACAAGGCCGAAAAAAGGACCGACTGATCACCGCTCGCGCGGGCTAGTTCGACCAGTCGATCATTCAGGTCGCCGACCTCGGCAGAGGCCGGGCCTCGGCTCGCTACGGCGGCTCGGCGCAATGTGAGCCTCAGCCGAGTCTCCGCTGAGGCTCTTTCCTGCGGGTCAGGCAGATTTCTTACCAGCTCCAATCCTGCCTTGAGGTACGCGATCGCCTCCGCACTGGCGCCGCGTCTGTTGGCCCGTTCGGCCGCACGATCCAGGTAGTCGATCGCCTTGCGCGTGTTTGCGCTGCGTCCGTAGTGGTGCGCCAATTCGGCAAGGTGGTCGTCCAGGCGATCCGCATAGAGCTTCTCTATCCCGACGCCGGTGCGCTCATGCAACAGCTTGCGCCGCTCGCTCAGCACCGAGTTGTAGGCAACCTCCAGTGTCTGCGCGTGCTTGAAGATGTACTCGGTGTCGCCGACCGCCGGCTGCTCATAGATGAACTCGCCGAGCTGCAAGTCATCGAGCATCCGGCTAAGCTCATCGTCGGACTTGCGCGTGACCTCGCGCACCAGGCTGAGAGGAAATTCTATCCCGATTACCGCCAGAGTTTGCAGCAGCTCTTTTGCCGCTGGCAGCAGCCGGTCGATCCGCGAGGCCAGGATTGCCTGCACAGTCGGCGGAATCTTCAGCTCGCTTAGCGACTTGGTGAGCTTGACGGTGCCGTTGCGCACCAGCGCGCCTTCATCGAGCAGCACCTGCACCGTCTCTTCCATGAAGAACGGATTGCCCTCGGTGCGCTCGATGATCAGGCGCTTGAGTGAAGAGAGATCCGCACCCTCACCCTGACCCTCTCCCGCGACCGAGCGGGAGAGGGGAGCGGAAGGAGCGAGCAGTGCTGTCAGCATCTCGTCGGCGCTCTCGCGGCCCAGCGGATCGAGCCGTAGCTGGGTATAGTAGGTCTTGCTGCCCCATTGATGGCTGTATTCGGGCCGATAGTTCACCAACAGCAGGAGGCGCGAAGTACCGATCGAGTCGGCTAGCGAACTCAACAGCGCCTGGGTCTCCTCGTCGATCCAGTGCAAATCTTCGAAGATCACAATCAGCGACTGATTGAGGCTCTCGCGCAGCAGCAACCGCTTGATCGCGTCGTGGGTGCGGCGACGCCTGATCTGCTCGTCCATCTGGGCCAGCGGATCTTGGCCTTCGACAAGACCGAGCAGCCCGAACAGGTACGGCAGCGTATCCTCGAGCGCGCGGTCCAGCGTCAAGACGTTGCCGATTACTTTTGCCCGCCGCGACCGCGCGTCATCATCCGCGCTGATCTCGAAGTATTTGTGAAGCAAGTCGATCACGGGCAGATATGCCGAGGCTTTCCCGTGCGAGATGGAAAACGCCTCAGCACCATGCATCCCGATTGCGAGGTCGCCTTGAATTCGTGGAACAACCGCGACTTGCCGACCCCAAACTCCGCCATCGCCGCGAGGATCTGCCCGCTCCCGGCCTTGGCCTGCTCCAGAGCGCGGCGCATCTCAATGATCTCGCGGTCGCGGCCCACGAACTTCGACAACCCCCGCGATGCTGCCCGCTGCAGCCGCGTCCGCAACGGCCCCAGTCCCGTCACCTCGTAGACGTTGATCGGTTCGCTCAGCCCTTTAACCCTGGTTGGACCCAGCGCCCTGAACGCGAAGTAGCCCTCCACCAGCCGACACGTGTGCTCGCTGATTGCGACCGACCCGGTCGGCGCTAGCGTCTGCATCCGCGCGGCAAGGCTGGTTGCATGACCCACGGGCAGATACTCGGCGTGCTCTTCGTCGGTCTTGACCGACCGCACGACCATCTCGCCCGTGTTGACGCCGACCCGAATCTCGACCGGCGCATGACCACGCTCGCGCAATTTCGCCGCGTAGCGGCGCATCTCTTCCTGCATCCGCAATGCGGCATACAGCGCGCGCTGCGGATGCTCTTCGTGCGCCATCGGCGCACCGAACAGCGCGAAGATGCCATCGCCGGTGGACTGCGCAACGTAACCGCCGTAGTGATGCACCACTTCCATCATCAGCTTGAGCGCCGGATCGACGATCGCGCGGGCCTCTTCCGGGTCGAGGTCCTCGATCAGCTCCATCGAGCCCTTGATGTCCGCGAACAGCACCGTCACCGTCTTGCGCTCGCCGTCGGCCGGCGTTGCCTCGACGTCATCAGCGACGCGGAGAGTCGAACTAGCGGCGCGGGCGGAAGTCCGCGCGCCAGCAGCTGGTCCGCCGATCGTCGTAGAACATTCGGCGCAGAACTTCGCGCGGGGCGGGTTCTCAGCGCCGCACGACGGACACTTCCGCACGAACGGCGAAGCGCATTCGATGCAGAATTTGGCTGTGTCGGGATTTTTCGACCCCGCAGTTCGAGCAAAGCACCTGCGCCCTTCCCCCAAAAATGTTTTCTAGCCAGGCAAGATCAGCAAGCTGCGTTCCGCAACACGACAGCCCAGAGCGAAAAGACTGCGCTGATACTAGAGCGCGCTTGGAAATTTGCAAATCGTTCTTCTCCGGGCCGACATAGAGGACAACAGGCGAGGCTCCTAAAGGCAGGGACCCTGGTGCCGACCAAGCCAAATCCGGCCGAAATCCAGAGCGCAGGCACGCCATCGCCTGTCCCTGCTCAAAGTCCGACAACCGGGAAGACGTCGAAGTTTCGCGAGCTGCCGCGCGCGGAGATCCGTTTCCCTGCTCGGCCCTGAAAATTCCCTGATCAACTCAAAGAATTCCCTGTTCGCTGATCAAAATTCCCTGTTCGGTTGAGTAGGGAATTTGGTCTACCACGCGCCGATCCGCGCCCAAGCTTCATCCGCACCGTGCGATTGCGGCACCTATCGGTCCGCTTCGACGCCCCTCGCGATCGCCGGAAGTTTTTACGCTTAACATATGACATTCTTCGTCACACCATGAACGTCAATGATTCGCTCGTTCCGATGTGCCGAGACCGAGCGATGCCCACGAAGTCGAAATAATCGACTACTACTGAAGAGGAACCATATGCCCCGAGTCAGGAGAGAGATTGCCCCAATTCATCCCGGCGAGATACTGCTCGAGGAGTTCCTGAAGCCGCTCAAGATGACCATGCATGAGCTGGCGCTCGCGCTGCGCGTCCCGGCCAACCGCGTCGGCCAGATCGTCGAGGGCGAGCGCAGCGTCACCCCCGATACAGCGCTTCGTCTTGGGCGCTACTTCGGCACCGGCCCCGAGTTCTGGATCAACCTGCAGGCGCGCTACGACCTGGAAACTGCCAAGGGCGACCTCGCCCAAGTCATCGAGCGCGAAGTCGCGCCGCGCGCGGCGTAACGATCTCGTGCCCTGCAAACAGTGGCCGCTCCGGCCGCGAGCATCGATAGGGACGGATCGCCGCACGTCGGCGCTCCTAATCGCCATCTGAGCCCAATACCGTTTCCGCCCGCTGGAGAACGTGGGCAGTACCGCCGATTAGTCCGCACGATCGTTACGCTTTCTGCGCGTCACAGGTTTGACTGACCGGTGCGCGCCACTGCGGCTATTGGAACTCTTGGTTACTGAGGGCCTGCGGGGGTTGGCCGAAGTCTTTATCCACGAAACTCCTGCGACGCGCTCATGAACGAATCGGAATGGCCGAGATAAACACGCGCTTATCAGCTTGCTCGACACCGATCGCAGTGAGCGCCTTTGTAAACGCCTCATACATTGGCCAGGAAAATTCCGACGGACCGATGATCAGCCGATCGAACACCCGCGCTGCGTCCAAGTCCGCCAGAGCGTCAGACACCTTCGCGTCGAGCGGCAGTTTGTAGACGATCTGCGGAATCCCGCCGACCACCTCGAGAGATGATTCCATCAGGGGAGATGGTGACCGCAGCGGCGCGTAGATGACGCGCCACTCGCGTTCCTCATGAAACCCCTCGTGCTTCAAGCAGGTTACGGCCGCGACCAGCATGTTGAAGACGGCCCCCACAATATGTTTTCTGTCGACCGAGCGGAGAAAATCGCGGTTCTCCTCAACGTTTTTCACGACCTCTGCCATTACCGCATGAGCTTCATCTTCTCGCAAATAGGCAACAGGACTGACCATTAGGTTGAGCGCCTCGGAACCGGGAGAAAGCCAGGGTATGCGCAATACGATGGCGACGCGCGCGGTATCGCCTCCGAATGCGCGCCACATCGATAACCGGCCGTGCAAGTCTTCTTTGTCATCGTGTTCCGATATCGAAGCTATGTATGTGCCTAACCTGATGTTAGTCCACCACTGATCGAACAAGCCGACGGCTTCTTCTGCCGTGTTCCCCGAGACGGCATTGAGCGCATCGTAGAGTTGCTTTTTTTTAGCTGGGTCGCGAAAGAATCGCTGCAGCATCTCGAAACCGTGGAGCACCTCGCTGTAGTCCGCCATGCATGTGGTATTTCGCATCCAGACGCGTTTGCTTCCGATAATCCTGAGCGCAGCTTCCGCTGCCGTGTAGTGCACGAACCTCGCCGAAGACTTGATCTCGCCTTTCTCAGTGTAAAACTTTTCCCGCTGCCTTCTCGCGTACGGCGTGAAGATGGCATCGAGCCGCATCGCGAGCTCGAACATCTCCGAAGTGCTGATCGGATGTGAAGCCTCGCTCATTTATGGCACCTCTGCGCGCGCGCGCTGAAGAAAATAGATGAACAAGATATTGTACTCCGTGAGTCTCGCGGACGCCGATGCTAGCGAGCTATCGCCTAGACGGCGGTAATTTGAGCCCAGCTTCCTGGCTGGCGTCCTCGAGCGCCGTCGCGAACCGGTTCGCCCGTCGCGCCTGCTCCAGCGTATGGGCAACGTGTGACAGGAGAGCCTGCGGTTGAAGTGATAAATTCGCTCGGCCACGACCGCCTTGGCGTGCGCAACGCCGTCGCATTCGACGAAGGTGACGCGGCTTATTGATCCGATCTGAAGTGCAGCTGCGCTCACCTGCCCCGAGCCTTCCAGTGCCCACTCGGTGCCCACTCCCAGCTTCCTTGGCATGATCTGGCGTAACCTCGATCGATAAAAACCTTAGCGTTTGCCTAGCTGGATGACCTGTCAAGCCGTAGCGGCACCCTACGCATAGGTTTTCAAGACGGGTGCCTTCAACCGCTCGGCCACCCCTCCATCGATGCGCAACTGCGCGGCAATAACTCTGCCACGGCGCGATTCGCGCCCAAGCCTCATCTGCACTATATAAATCCTGAGCCGGGAGGCTTGAGATGGCCGACTATTCGATCAAGGACAAGGTCGCGATTGCCGGAATCGGCGAGACCACCTACTACAAACGCGGGCAGGCGCCGGTCAGCGAATTTCGCCTCGCATGCGAGGCGATCACCAAGGCCGCCGATGACGCGGGCATCAAGGTCACCGATATCGACGGCATCGCGTCGTACAGCAACGATCGCAACGACCCCTCGCGGCTCTCGACCGCGCTGGGCATCCCCGATCTCAAGTTCGCCAACATGTTCTGGGGCGGCGGCGGTGGCGGCGGGTCGGGCGCGATCGGCAACGCCGCGGCGGCGATTCTCGCCGGCTATGCCGAGCATGTGGTGGTCTTCCGCGCGCTCGCGCAGGGCCAGTTCGGCCGCTTCGGACAGGCTCCCCCGATGCGCACGATCTCGGGCGATTTCGCCTACACGATGCCCTACGGGCTGCTCTCGCCGGCGCAGATGTTCGCGATGCGCGTGCGCCGCTTCATGCATGAGCACAACGTTACGCAGGATGCGTTCGCAGCGATCGCGCTCGCCTCGTACCATCATGCGCAGCGCAATCCGCGCGCGGTGATGTACGGGCGTCCGCTGACGCGCGAGGCCTACGACCAATCGCGCTGGATCGTCGAGCCGTTCCGCCTTTACGACTGCTGCCTGGAGAATGACGGCGGCGCCGCCGTGATCCTGACGCGCGCCGATCGCGCCCGCGACCTCAAGCAGAAGCCGGCTTACATCATGGCCGCGGCGCAAGGCTCCGATTTCCGGCAAAGCGCGCCCGCCCACAACGCGCCCGACTACGCGACCTCGAACTTCAAAACGCTCGCGCGCCGTCTCTACGCGATGGCGGGCATCGGGCCGGGCGACGTGGACGTGGTGCAAGCCTACGAGAATTTCACCGGCGGCGTGGTGATGAGCCTGGTCGAGCATGGCTTTTGTCATCCCGACGAGGCCAATGAGTTCTGCACCTTCGAGAATCTGTCGTCACCGGGCGGACGGCTGCCGCTCAACACCAGCGGCGGCAATCTCGCCGAATGCTACATGCATGGGCTCGAGCTCGTCACCGAGGC
>JBGPUE010000121.1:0-6609 GCA_041491005.1 Binataceae bacterium (SeqCode)
CCGCGTGCGCGCATCAATCGCCGCGGCCATCGCATCGAGATCGAAGCTGAAGTCGCGCTGCGGGATGACTTTCATTGCGCCACCCGAGGCCGCGATCGCCAGCTCGTAGATGATGAACGAATGCGCCGCGATTACCGCGTTGAGTCCGGGACGGATGAACATCGCAACCAGCAGGTTGATGATCTCGCACGAGCCGTTGCCCATGAAGATGCGATCGGGATCGATCGCGTGGCGGGCGGCGAGCTTGCGCCGCAGTTCATAGCTGCCGCCGTCGGGGTAGCGGTTCAGATTATTCAGCGCCTCGCGGATCGCTTCGATGGCGCGCGGCGAGGGACCGATCGGGTTCTCGTTGCTGGCGAGCTTGACCGGGTCGTCGATGCCCAGTTCGCGCTGGACTTCCTCGATCGGCTTGCCGGGCTCGTAAGGCGTGAGCGAAGCCAGGCTCGGGAGGACCAGGTCTTTGACGTTCACCACGCGGCTGGGGCCGGGCTCAGCGCACCGGTCTCGCCTCAGGATACGATCCCAGGACCTTCAAAAAAAGGGTCTTGTGCGCCAGAGCCGCCAGCGCGCGCTTGACGCGCGCATCCTCGAGATGCCCCTGCAAATCGACCAGGAACAGGTAATCCCACGGACGCCCACGCTGCGGCCGCGACTCCAGTTTGGACATGTTGATTGAATTTCGCGCCAGGCTGGCGAGCGCCGAATGCAGCGCCCCGGCGCGATGAGGCACGGCAAACACAATGCTGGTCTTGTCAGAACCGCTGCGCTGGACCGACTGTTTGCCGATGATTACAAAGCGCGTCGTGTTCTGTGCGGCGTCCTGAATCCCTTCGGCGATGATTCTGAGCCCATAGGCGTCGGCGGCGGGCGCCGGCGCGATCGCCGCCGACGCCGGATCCGAGGCCGCGCGCATCGCGGCCAACGTGTTGGAGGCGACCGCTTCCTGCTCGCAGCGCGGATAGTTCGCTGCCAGCCACCCGCGGCACTGGCCGAGCGATTGCTGGTGCGAAACGATGCGCGAGATCGCGGCGGGGTCGCCGCTTAGCGACATCAGCGCATGGCGGATCGGCAGCATCACCTCGCCCACGATCACCAGCGCGCGGTCGATCAGCAGGTCCAGCGTGAGAGTCACCGACCCCTCGGTTGAATTCTCAACCGGCACGACGCCGAAATCCGCCCGATCGTTCTCGATCGCGGTGAAGACCGCGGCGATCGAGGCCTCGGCTCCCAGCGCCGCGCTCGACCCGAATTGCTCTACCGCCGCCTGATGCGAGTAAGTATGCTCGGGACCCAGGTAAGCGACGCGCAGCTCACGCTCCAACGCGGTGCAGGCGGAAATAACCTCCCGGAAGATGCGGCGGATGTGCGCCTCGGACAACGGTCCCGGATTGCGCGCGATCAGCGCATCGAACACCTCGCGCTCGCGCGCCGGCTGGTAGATCTCGGCGCCGTCCGCGCGTTTGAGCACACCAATCTCCTGCGCGATTCGCGCGCGCTCTGAGAGCAGCCGCAGCAATTCGAGGTTGACGCCGTCGACCTGCTTGCGGAGTTGATCAAGCGAGCGGCGCGCGGGCGCGCTTTTGCGAGGCGCTTTCACAGGAGCACAAGGGGTAATCGATCAGGCGCGGGTTTTCAACGCGGCCTAGCGCCGCGCGCATCGGTGATGAACGCCGAGCCCATCGCGGCGAACTTGCGGTCGCGCGCACGCCGCAGCTCCGCAGGCGCAAGCTTGATCAGCAATCCCAGCTGGCGCGCGATCGCGGCGCCGAGGCTGCGGGCCGCGACCGCGGGCGCGCGATGGGCTCCGCCGGGCGGTTCGGGGACGATCTCATCGACCACGCCCAGCCGCAGCAGGTCAGTCGCCTGCAGCTTGAGCGCCGTGGCGGCCTCGGCAACCTTCTCCGGACCGCCTTCGCGCCACAAGATCGCGGCGCATCCTTCGGGCGTGATCACCGAATAGCAGCCATATTCCTGGATCAGCACGACGTTGGCCACGCCCAGCGCCAGCGCGCCGCCCGAGCCGCCTTCGCCAATCACGCATGCGATCGACGGCGCCTGTATGCGCGCCATCAGTTCGAGGCATCGCGCGATCGCTTCGATCTGTCCGCGTTCCTCGGCCCCCAGGCCCGGCTCGGCGCCTTGCGTATCGATGAATGTGATGAGCGGCAGCGCGAAGCGATCGCACAGTTCGTACAAGCGCGCCGCCTTGCGATAGCCCTCGGGATTGGGCCGGCCGAAGTTGCGGCGGATGCGCTCGTCTGTGGAGCGGCCGCGCTGCTCGCCGACGATCGCGACCGGACGGCGGCGGAAGGTCGCCAAGCCCGCGACGATCGCGCCATCATCGCCGAAGCGCCGATCGCCGTGGATTTCGAAGAAGTCGTCGAACAGCGCGCCGATATAATCGAGCGCCTGCGGACGCGCCGGATGGCGCGCCAGGCGCACGCGTTCGATCGCCGTGAGGTTCGCATACAGCGCGCGCTCGGCCTTGGCTCGCGCGGCGCGCAGGCGCGCCTTCTCACGCGGGCTGCGGGCTTCGCCGATCTTGCGGTTAAGCTCGCGCAGGGGTGCTTCGAAATCGGCGTCGGTCTGGATCTGCGCCATCGCCGTCACACCCTCGCACTGTCGGCAGGCGTCGCGGCAGCGGCCGGCGCCGCGAAGAAGCTGCCTAGATTATCGAGGGCGGTTTGCATGCCATGTTCGGCGTCAACCCAAATGACTTCGCGATCGCGCCGCAACCAGGTGAGCTGGCGTTTGGCGAGCCGGCGCGTATCGCGCTGGGCCAGCGTGATCGCCGCCTCCAGGCCAAGCTCACCGCGCAGATGCGCGGCGACATGGCGGTATCCGATCGTGCACAACGGCGGCGCGTCAGGCTGGTAGCCGGCTGCCAGCAGCTTTCGCACTTCGTCGACGAGCCCCGCCACGACCATCTCGCGAAAGCGCCGGTTGATCGCAACGTAAAGGCGCTCGCGGTCCATCTCCAATCCGATCACGACCGAATCGTACTCCGGCATCGTACCGCGATGCCGCTGTTGATGGACGCTGATCGGAACGCCGGTTACGCGGAAGACCTCGAGCGCGCGGATGATCCGGTAGAGGTCGCGCGGCTCAAGCCGCGCCGCCGCATCAGGATCCACCTCGCGCAGCTGATGGTAGAGAGCCTCGACGCCGTTTGCCGCCGCGCGTTCCATCAATTCCCGCCGGATCTCCGCCGAGGCGCCGGGACCGTCGAAGATGCCGCGGCGCAGGACGCGCAAATAGAGTCCGCTGCCGCCGGTGACCAGCACCGGAACGCGGCGCGCGGCGATCTCCGCGATCGCGGCGCGGGCCAGCTCGCGGAAGCGAGCGACATCGATCGGATCGTCAGGATCGCGGATATCTATAAGATGATGCGGCACACGTATGCGCTCGGCTGCCGTCGGCTTGGCCGTGCCGATATCCATCCCGCAGTAGAGCTGGCGCGAGTCGGCATTGACGATCTCGGCGCCGAGCCGCTCGGCCAGCGCCAGCGCCATCGCCGATTTGCCGACTCCGGTGGGCCCGGCGATGAAGCCGACGCGGATTCGATTCGCCGCGCTCACCGCCGGAACATCCGCTCGATCTGCCCGCGCGGGAAGCGGATATGGACCGGGCGGCCGTGCGGACAGTTGGTCTTGAACTCGGTGCGATCGAGCTCGGTCAGCAGCTCGCGGATTTCGCTCTCTTCGAGAACGCGGCCGGCGCGCACCGAACCGTGACATGCGAGCTGCTTGAGCAGTTGCTCGAAGGCCTCCTCGCCGCGCATCCCGCCCGCGCTGTCGCCGATCGTTTCGATCATCTCGGCAAGCAGCCGCGCGCCCGCCTCGGGGCCGAACACGGCCGGCGCGCCCTTGAGCAGCAGCGTCGCGTCGCCGAACGCCTCGACCTCGAAGCCCAACGCGCGCAACTCGGGAATCGCGGCCTGAATTCGCGCCGCTCGCGCCGGGACAAGCTCGACCGTCTCGGGCACCAGCCGCGACTGGACCAGGATCGCGCCGCTGCGCAACTGGCCGCGCAGTTTCTCGAAGGTCACCCGCTCATGCGCCGCGTGCTGGTCGACCAGGATTAGCCCCTCGTCGTCTTCCAGCATTATAAACCCGGCAAACAGCTGGCCGATAAGCCTGAGCTCGGAGTAACGCGGGATCGGCGATGGGCCCCGCGCCGGGACGGGAATCTCGCGCGCCAGCCCGCCGCTGATCCCCGCGCCGCCGTAGCCGAGCCCCAGCCGGCGTTGATCGCTATCAATTCGCGCCGGGTTGTCAGGGACCAAGCTTAGTCGGCGCGGCCCCGCGGCTTCGCTCCGCGATGGCGCGGCGCCTGCCGAATCGGCAACGCCCGCATCCTCCGCCGCTGGATGAATGGCTCCGGCCGCCGGGCCGCGATCGATGACATGACCGGGGATCGCCGCAGCGCCGGATGTGCCAACCGCTGGCGGCGTATCGACCCTGCCGGCCTGCCTATCGACCTGATCGGCCAGCCGATCGTGCAACGCGTGATAGACCAGATCGAACACCGCGCTTGAGCGGCGGAAGCGGACCTCGGTCTTCATCGGATGCACGTTGACGTCGACTTCGTCCGGACGCAGCTCGACGAACAAGACGCATCCGGGATGCCGCCCGCGCGGAATCAGCGTCGCGTAAGCCTGCGCGACCGCGCGGATCAGCATGCGGTCGCGCACCCCGCGATGATTGACGAAGGTGAAGACCATCCGCGGCGTCGGATAGCTCTCCTGGCTGGTCGCAGCCAGACCGGTGCATCTCATCGCGTCGCGCGCGAGTTCGAACGGCAGCAACCGATCGGCGAAGCGCGCACCAAAGAGCTGGCGGACTCGTTCGAGCAGACCCGACGCGCGCGGCAGATCGAGTACGCGGCGGCCCTCGGCCTGAAGGCTGAAAGCGACCGCGGGATTGGCAAGCGCAAGCCGCTGGATCGCCTCGGCCACGGCCGACTGCTCGGTTGCGATCGTCTTGAGAAACTTAAGCCGCGCCGGAGTGTTGTAGAACAGATCGCGCGCCTCGATTCGCGTACCGGGCGCCATCGCGCATGCGCGCGCCGCCACCAGCTCGCCGCCGATCACGCTCAGATGAACACCGTCGGCGGCGCTGGTGCGCGCCTTGAGTTCCAGATGCGACACGCTGGCGATCGCCGCCAACGCCTCACCGCGAAAGCCGAAGGTGCGGATAGCGCGCAAGTCGGCGGCGTCGCGAATCTTGGAAGTCGCATGCCGTCGAATCGACAGGATCGCGTCCTCGCGGCTCATCCCGCATCCGTCGTCGGCGACCGCGATCAGGCTCGCGCCGCCGCGCGCGATCTCGACGCTTACCGCTTTCGCACCCGCATCCAGCGCATTCTCGACCATCTCCTTGACTGCCGAAGCGGGCCGCTCGACGACCTCGCCTGCCGCGATCTGGCTGGCAACGGTCTCGGGGAGGATGTGGATCGTTCGTTCGGCCATCGGGGACAAGGCGCGCGACGCCTTCGATAATCAAGCCCCTTTGCGCCAGCTGCGCAAGCCGCCCGCCAGCACGCGATCAACAGGGCATCGGCGATAGAACATCGAGACGCGCCGCGAATTATCGGGCTTGTAATTGCACGGTGCGGGATGCTTCGATTGCGCGGATGAACCCATTCGTTGCCGCCCTGATTGGCGCTCTGCTCGCCACCGCCGCAGCCGCGCCTAGTCCTGCACCGGGCGACCGCCAAATCCGGATCGGCATCGGATTCGAAGGACCGATCTCCAACGGATCGGCGGCCGATATCGAGCGGATGGTTGACGATCAGTTGGGCGTGCACACGGTCCCGATCGTGCCGCCGGGCCCGCCGGTCGCATCGGCCAAGCGCTTCGTGGCCGGCGACTCGGACGATCGGCTCGACGGCACGATCGTCTTCTCGCTGCCGCCCGATTCATTCAAGACCGAACGCGACGCACACGAGGTCAAGTTCACCGGTACCTATCAAATCACCACGCTCAACCTGTCCACGATGGCCGAAGACCGCCATCAGTTTACCTTCAGCGACAGCGAGCAGGTGGCCTCGGGAATCACGGCGCTGGTCGCGCTTCCAGCCCAGGCGCTTTCGGAGCGCGCCACGGGCCGGCGGCTGCTCTCGAGCAGCGGCTACCAAGCCTCGCAATCGGTGCAGGCGCGCGTCGAAGGCAAGCTGCTTGCAGCGACCCGGCTCTATCTGGCGAGCTCGCCGCTGCGCGAAGTCGGGCCGCTCAATCCGCGCGAGACGGCTGAACATCTGCTGGACAATGGCGAGGGCGAGGCTGCGATGGCGGTCTTCCGCAGCATCGGGATCAACGATCCGCGGGTCAATGAGATGATCGCCGCGGCCCGGCAGAAGATGGCGCAGAGCCAGGCGACGGCGCTGTTCGGCAGGGCGCTGGGAGCCGCCGCCAGCGGCAACGCGAAGGACGCCAATACGATTCTCGCCAGCTACGAGAAGGAGCCGGCCGCCGATCACGCCAAAGCCGCGTCGCTCGCGCGAGCGCTCGGTTCGGCGACTGCTGGCCCCTCCGCTGACAGCTCGGTCCGGCTGGTGCGCGCCGCCGTCCCCGGACTCGATTCCGCGGCGTTCGCCACGATGCTCAAG
>JBGPUE010000122.1:0-6456 GCA_041491005.1 Binataceae bacterium (SeqCode)
TTCCTCGCCCGGGGCAAGCTCGATCGTGGCCGCATCGAAGCCCGCCTTTCGCAACGAGCTGAGCGCCCGATCAAGATAGCGCGGCGCGATGTTGGTATCGGTGATGATTGCGCATCGGCCCGCTTCCAGCCCGGCGCCGAGCGCCAGCTTGCCAAGATCATCGAGCGCACCGGCGCCCACATTCACGGGATATGATCGTTCGCCGAGATTGACGTTGAAGACGGGCATCGGCGTCACCTCGCGGCGCCCGCTCCCTCCCTTGTCGAGCGGACAGGCGGCATCGCCGGGCAACTTGGCCATCGCCGCCGCCCGGCTTCCGCGAACGCATCGATCACGCGTTCGGCGATCTGTGCGATCGGCGCGTCGGAGGTGTCGATCGTGATGTCGGCGCGCGCGTAAGCGCTGCGCCGCTCCTGGAGCAAGCGAGCGATACGTTCCTCGATGGTGCCCGCGCCCTCGGAGAGCTTGGGGCGCGGCGTCCGGGAACGCCGCACGCGCGCGGCGATCACTTCGGGGCGCGCGCTCAGGCATACGATCACGCCGGCGCGCGACAGCGCAGCATAGTTGGCCTCGTCGGCCAGCGCGCCGCCGCCGGTTGCGACCACCGCCGGACGCGGCATCCCGCATTGTGCGCACTGGGCGGGATCGGCGACGATCGCGGCGATCACTTCGCGCTCCAGCGCCCGGAACTGCGGCTCGCCATCTTCAGCGAAGATCGCGGCGATCGGTTTGCCGGCGCGCGCGATCAGTTCCGTGTCGCTGTCGATCAGGCGCCAGCCCAGCCGCGCGGCCAGCGCACGCGCCACGCTGCTCTTGCCGGTGGCCATGAAGCCGGTCAATACGAGTTTCGGCGCCATTACGGATGAAGCCACCGATCGCCGCGGTCGGCGCACCTAGAAATTGCGCACCTGTTCAAGGTAGCCATCGTAGTTGCGGCGAATCTCGCTCAGCGAATCGCCGCCGAATTTCTCAAGAAATGCGTCGGCGAGCACGAAGGCGACCACCGCCTCCGCGATCACTGCCGCCGCCGGAATCGCGCATACGTCGGAGCGCTCGATCGTGCCGGTCGCGTCCGCCTTGGTAACGACGTCAACCGAGCGCAGCGGCTGCATCAGAGTCGAGATCGGCTTGAAAGCGACCCGCACGCGCAGCGGCTCGCCGGTACTCATCCCGCCCTCGGTGCCGCCAGAATTGTTCGAGCTGCGCGTGAAGCGCCGCGCCGCCCGGTCGTAGCCGATTTCGTCATGCAGCTCGGATCCCCGTTTGGCTGCCGCGCGGAAGCCGAGCCCCATCTCGACCCCCTTGACCGCCTGCAGGCTAAGCAAGGCCTGGGCGAGGCGGCCGTCGAGCTTGCGATCCCATTGCACATGCGCGCCGAGCCCAACGGGCAGACCGGTGGCGGTCACTTCAACGACTCCCCCCAGCGTATCGCCGGTCTCTTTGCATGCGTCGATCTCCGCGATGATCGCCCGTTCGGCGGCGGCATCGGCCACCCGCACCTGCGAGGCTTCCGTGATGCGGCGGAGCTCCGCGATGGTCATGTCGGCCGGCGTCGCGGCTTCGATCGACCCAATGCTCGCGACGTGTCCGAGCACATCGATGCCGAACGGTTCGAGCAACTGCCGGGCGAGCGCGCCGATCGCGACGCGCGCCGCGGTCTCACGGGCGGAGGCTCGTTCGAGCACATCGCGAATATCGTCGAGGTTGTACTTGAGGACCCCGGCCAGATCGGCATGGCCCGGGCGCGGCCGCGTGACGGCGCGCGCGGGATCGCGGTCAGCGGGGTCCAGCGACATCCGCTTTTGCCAGTTCTTGAAGTCGCGATTCTCGATCGTCATCGCAATCGGGCTTCCCAGCGTGCGGCCGAAGCGAATTCCCGCAACCACGCGCGCTTCATCGTGCTCGATCGCCATCCGCCCGCCACGCCCATAACCCTTCTGGCGGCGGGCAAGGTCTTCGTTGAGGCGCGCAAGATCGATCGGGAAGCCGGCCGGGACGCCCTCCACGACGGCCACCAGCAGCGGGCCGTGAGATTCGCCGGCGGTGAGAAAACGAAGCATCGCGATGTTTCCGCCGCGGGCCGTGCCATCTATTGACTCGCAGCAGTCCGATTCAACCAGAGTTGACGGGCCGGTGGAAGCGCGCTGCCGGCTTCAAGCACCGGATCGAGGCTGACCCGGTGAGGCGTAACGAAGATCACGAGATCCTCGCGCTGGTTGGAGTTGGCGACCGATCCGAACAGCCATCCGAGCCCGGGTATCGACTGCAGGAAGGGAATTCCCGCCCACTCAACCCGCTCCTCGACGCGGTAGATGCCGCCGACCACTAGCGTCTGGCCATCGCGCAGCAGCACGTGGCTCTCGGTCTCGCGTTCCTGCTGGACCGGGATATTGTCAACTTGGCGCACGCGGTCGAGCGAACTGGAGATGGCGCGCAAGTCGAGCATGATATAGCCGTCGGCCGAGGCTTGGGGACGGACCCGCAGCGCGACGCCGACTTCGACACTCTGCGCGGCCAGCCCGTTGGCATAGCCGCCGATCACAGTGCTCGACGGGAGCCGAATCCGGATCACGTCGACGCTCTTGATCACCGCCTCCTGATTGTTGCGCGTGATGATCCGCGGACGCGAAATCACCTTGAGCTTGCCCTCGTCCTCCAGTTGCGTGAGGCGGACGTCGAGGAACTGGCTCTGATCGATCGAGCCGAGCACCAGATCGATCGCGCTGCCACTGCCCGGCCCAAAGCTGCCCAGCGCCGGGAAGTCGGCGATGAACGGGATGATCGCTCCGGTCACCGGATCGACGCCGGTGTTGAGCCCGGCCTTGTTAAGCGGAGTCTGCACGCCGCCGAGGCCGACCGAACCCGGGAAGTTGAAACCGGTCGGGTTGCCGGTCCGGCTGCTGGCGATATAGCGGTAGCCCCATTGCACGCCCAGCGAGCGCTCAAAGTTGTCGCTCACCTCGACAATCCGCGATTCGATCTCGACCTGTGGCGCGGGACGATCGATATGCGCGATCACGTCGCGCACCGCTTCAATTCCGCGCTGCACGTCGGAGACGATCAGCGAATTAGTGGGATCGTCGGCCGTCGCACCGCCGCGCTGGGAGAGGATCCCGGGCCGCCGCGCCACGGCCGTCGCACGCGCCGGCGCCGGAGACGACCGTGGCGGACCGACCGCGCCGCTCGCATAAACCTCGTCCGGATAGAGCACGACCGCGGTGCCGTCGCCGCGCGGAATGCGCGACGGCCGCTCGCCCATCAGCAGGTCGGCCACCGATGTGGCATGCGCGAAACGCAGTGCAAAGACCTCGGTGTGAAGCAACTCGGTGCGCGAACGCGCCTGCTCGTCGGCCTCGGCGCGCTCCGCCGTGGTGACGCGGATCACGTTGCCGAGCCGTTCGATGTTGAGATTCAGCGTGCGTGCGATGATCGCCAGAGCATCCTCCCACGGCACGTTATCCAGCTTGAGCGTCAACCCGCCCCGCACATCGTCGGTCGCGATGATCTCGCGCCCGCTGACCCCTGCGAGCATCCGGATCACGCCGCGCACGTCGGCGTCGTGGAAGTCGAATGACACCGGCGTTCCGTGGCCGGCTTGCGGCGATCGATCGGCGATCGATGCGGTCGCGGATCGCGCCGGTGCGGCGGGCGCTGGCCCGCTCACACTCGTACCAAGCGCCGGCCTCAAGATTCCCTTGGCTTGCGAAGCCTTCGACGATGCGGACCGTGGCGCAGCACTATATGGTCCAGTCGGCAGCGACACAGAAGTCGCCATCGAGCTCTCGAATCCCGGTGCGTTGTGATGAGGAGCGGGCGGGACCTTGTAGGTGAGTGGCGAGCTAAGACCGGAACATGCGACCGCGCACAATGTCACCGCAGCCGAGACGACCCGGCAGGCCGCGGACGCCCGCGATGATCGAGCTTGTTGCGTTCGGCCCCCCTTCGAGCGCCAGCCGCCAGCTCGACGCTCTCATAGCCCCTCGCATGCCCCGGACGGCGAAATCCTCCAACTTGTAATATCTTCCGTCAACTAGAATAGTAGCTTTTGGGCGAAGGTTAGGCGAATATCTTGACGCGACTGTATCCTGGCTTTCGAGTGTTTGAATGAAGGCGACCCTCACCGATAGCATCGCCGCGGCTGCGCCGGTCACGGAGATGCAGGCCGAAGTCATCGTTCTCGCTGGACCGCCTGGCGTCGAGCAGCTTACCTACAGCGTCCCGCCAGAACTCGCTGGGACGCTGCTTTGCGGCCATCGCGTGATAGTACCGCTGCGCTCGCGCAAGGTCACCGGCGTGGTCATAAAGCTGGGCGGCGATCGCGGCCAAGGCGCCGCCCTCAAGCCGATTGTCGAGATACTCGAGCCGCAACCAATTCTAGATAGCGCGCATCTGCAACTGATCGAGTTCCTCGCGTCCTACTACATGACGACCCTGGGCGAGGCGTACCGCGCGGTGATTCCGGGCGCGTTTCGAATCGAGACTCGCCGGCTATTCAGGCTGGTGCGAAGACCCGATTTGCTTGCGCTGGCCGCCTTCGGTCCGGCTGAGAAGGCAGTGGCGGGAGCGCTCGCGGCCCGTCCGCACACCATGCGCCAACTGGCGCGCATCGCCGAGGGTCCCGCACTTCGCTCGGCGCTTGGCGTGCTCGATTCGCATGGGCTACTGGAGCGAACCGAGGGGGCGCGCGGACGGCATCGCGAAGCCATCCCGATGCTCGCGCGGCTGCGCGAAAATAGTGGCGCGGCCAAGGTTCGAGGCCACAGGCAGCGCGCGATCATCGAGATGATTTCAGGCGCGGCCGGCGTGGCGACAAGTGTCGCACAGATCGAGGCCACGATCCCCAATGCCCGGGCCGTTCTCCGCGCTCTCCAGTCGCGAGGCATCATGGAGCTGATCGCGGCTCCGCCGCGGACCGTCTCGCTCGATTCCGCCGCGGTGGCGGGGCTTGAGCTGAACGAGGAACAGGCGGCGGCCATCCGTGCGATCGGGCCGGCAATCGAGCGCGGCGCCTTCGAACCCTTCCTGCTGTGGGGCGTCACCGCCAGCGGCAAGACCGAGATTTATCTGCAGCTCGCCGCACAATGCATCGCGGCGGACCGGCGCGTGCTGCTGCTGGTGCCCGAGATCGCGCTGGCCGATCAGCTGGTAGGCTCGTTTCGCGCGCGCTTCGGCGAGTTGGTCGCAATCGCGCACAGCGGGCAGCGCGTTGCTGAACGATGGGCGAGCTGGCGCGCGGCGCTGGGCGGGCAGGCGCGGGTGATGATCGGCCCGCGCTCCGCGATCTTCGCGCCCATCAGCGGGTTGGGCTTGATCGTGGTCGACGAGGAACACGACCCGTCTTACAAGCAGGACGACGGTATCCGCTACAACGCGCGCGATCTCGCCGTCGCGCTGGCGCGTTTCAGCCGATGCCCGGTGGTGCTGGGCTCGGCGACGCCGTCGGCCGAATCCTTCGCCAACACCCGTTCGGGGCGTTATCGATTGATCCAGCTGCCGCGGCGGATCGGCGACCGTGCGCTGGCTGCGGTCGAAGTTGTCGATCTGCGCGCGGAGTTCCGCCCGGTGCAGGCCAACGCCTCCGCTCGATCGGCCAAGACCCCGGATGCAGCGCCACCGGTACCGCTGTCCGCGGCGTTGCGGGCGGCGCTGCACGAAAATCTTGCCGGCGGCGGCCAGAGCATGATCTTCATCAACCGCCGCGGCTATCACAGCTTTCTGCAATGCCATCTTTGCGGCAGCGTGATTTCGTGCCGCAACTGCAGCGTCGCGATGACGTTCCACATGCGCGACCGCTCAATTCGTTGCCATTACTGCGGCGAGCGCTCGAGCGCGCCGGACGTCTGTCCCGAATGCCGCGGGCTCGGGCTGGAGGGCCAGGGCTTCGGCACCGAGCGGCTGGTCGCATCATTGCAGACGCTGCTGCCCGGCGCGCGCATCGAGCGCATGGACAGCGACACCAGCGGACGCGGCGGCGCTCGCAACGCAATCCTCCAAGCGCTGGCGCGCGGCGAGATCGACGTGCTGGTCGGCACCCAGATGATCACCAAGGGCTTCGATTTTCCGCGCGTGACGCTGGTCGCGGCAGTGCAGGCCGACCTCGCGCTCAATATGCCCGATTTCCGATCCGCCGAGCGCACCTTCCAGTTGCTGACGCAGGTCGCGGGACGGGCCGGACGCGGCGAGCGCCCGGGCCGGGTCATCATTCAGACCTGGGCACCGAATCACTATAGTATCCGCGCCGCTCGCGATCAGGATTACGCGCGCTTTATTCGGCGCGAACTCGAATTGCGCCGCGAGCTGGGCTATCCGCCCTACATGCGGCTGGCGATGGTCCGGATCGAGGGCGCCGACGCGCGCAAGGTCGAAGCCATAGCCGGCGACGTCGCCGCTTCGCTCGCCCGCGCGGCCGACCTCGCCTCGATGCGCGTGCTCGGTCCTGCGCCGGCGCCGATCGAA
>JBGPUE010000123.1:0-6414 GCA_041491005.1 Binataceae bacterium (SeqCode)
ACCGCGCTGCTGGGAGGAACGGCACCCTCACCCTCGCCCTCTCCCGCAACTGAGCGGGCGAGGGGACAAACAGATGCGGTCGATCGTCCCCTCGCTACCTCTCCCGCGCCTGCGACCGGGTCGCAAGGCGCAAGCCGGGAGAGGTCGTCCGGCGACATGGAAGTCGCCGGACGGGTGAGGGTTCCGGAGCCTGACAGTCTATCTTCACTCAAGCGCCTGATCATCGAACGCACCGAGGGCAATCCCTTCTTCATGGAAGAAACGGTGCTGGTGTTGCTCGATGAAGGAGCACTGGTGCGCAACGGCACCGTCAAGCTCACCAAGCCGCTGGGCGAGCTGAAGATACCGCCGACGGTGCAGGCGATCCTTGCAGCGCGCATCGACCGACTGCCAGCGGAAGAGAAGGACCTGCTGCAGACCCTTGCCGTGATCGGCAAGGAGTTCCCGTCGCGATTGATCAAGGAAGTCCTGCACCCCCACCCGCCTGCCGCGGCGTCCGGCGGCCTCTCCCGCAAGGGAGCGGGCGAAGCACCAGACAGCCATCCTTCCGCTCCCCTCGCCCGCTCAGTCGCGGTGGAGGGTCATCCCTCTACTCCCCTCGCCCGCTCCTTTGCGGGAGAGGGTCAGGGTGAGGGTTCTGAGGAACTGGAGCGGATGCTGACCAACTTGCAGCTCGGCGAGTTCATCTATGAGCAGCCCGCAGTCGCCGACGTCGAGTACACCTTCAAGCACGCGCTGACGCTGGAGGTCGCCTACAACTCGGTGCTGAGCGAGCGGCGCAGGATGTTGCATGAGCGCACCGGCGCCGCGATCGAGACGCTGTATGCCGCCAATCTAGACGATCACGTGAACGACCTGGCGCATCACTATCGCCGCAGCGGCGACGCGGAGAAGGCGGCGGAGTATTTGTCGTGCGCAGCGCAGCAGGCTCTCGATCGCTCGGCGTTAACGGAAGCACTCGATCATCTGATGGCTGCGCTGGAGCTCCTCAAGGCCCGGCCCGAAACTCTGGAGCGCGCCCGTCACGAACTGGACGTGCAGCTGGCGCTGGCAAACGCGTGGGCGATGACCAAGGGCCCAATGTCCGCAGAGAATGGGGCAGCGCTAGCCCGCGCGAGGGAGCTCTGCGAGCAAACTGGAGACACAGCCAAGCTCTTCCAGGTGCGGTTGGGGATGCGGCTTTTCCACTCGCTTAGACTGCAGTTGCCGGCCGCGCGCCAACTTAGCGAGCAGGCACTGGAAATGGCCGAACACGCCGGCGACGCGGCGATGCTGGCGTCCGCTCATTTCGGCCTCGCAGCGGTCTTGTCGTTCTGTGGCGATTTCGCTGCTGCAAGAGGGCACTACGAACAGGCGCTCTCCGACCCCGAGCAGCCTCTTCGCTCGTTCAATGCGGGCGAATCGCGCGCGCTGTGGATGGTTCAGTCGGCTTTGGCTTTGCAGCTCCTCGGCTATCCCGACACAGCGCTTAAACTGAGCGAGGAGGCGCTGACCAGAGCACGCGATGGAGCCCAGCCGTTTCCGCAGGCCCTCTCCTACTTCTTCGCAGCCCAGCTCCATCAACTCCGGCGCGATGCGCAGGCCACGCGAAAGCATGCCGAGGCGGCGATCGCCGTTGCGACCGAACTTGGGTCTTTGGCGCCTATGGCAGGCGCGACGGTGTTCCGCGGCTGGGCGCTGGCAGAGCTCGGGCAGGCGCTGGACGGGATCGCCGAGATCCGGCGTAGCTCCGCGATCGTGCCGTCGACCCGCTTGTTCGCGCTGCTCGCGGCGGCCCAGGCGAAGGCGGGACAAGTGGAAGAAGGGCTGAAAACTGTGACTGAGGCGCTGGAACGCGTGGCTCAAACCGGCGACCGTCTATCGGAGAGCGATCTCCGGAGGCTCAAGGGGGACTTGGTGCTGATGCAGGACGTGTCGAAGGCCGACGAGGCGGAACAATGTTTCCGAACAGCGATCGACGTCGCCCGCGAACAATCCGCCAAGTGGTGGGAATTGCGCGCGACGATGAGTCTTGCGCGGCTGCTCGCGAAGCAAAGCAAGCGCGACGAGGCGCGCGCGATGCTCGCCGAAATCTACGGCTGGTTTACCGAGGGCTTCGATACCGTCGATCTGAAGGATGCCAAGGCGCTGCTCGCCGAACTGTCGTAGGTCCTCTGCGCATACTGCGATCCTCGCAGACAATCAAATCGCTTCGCGTAGATTTCCTTCGGCAGCCGCCTCAGGACAGGCCTTCGCTCCGGAAGCCTCCGCTCAGAATGAAAAAAGAACCCGCTCTTGTCATCCTGAGCCGGCGAGCGACGCGAGCCGTGTCGAAGGATCTACGCGAAGCGATTTGATTGTCTTGCGAGGGTCGCTGTATGCGCGGAGGCCTAGGGGAAGTGACCTAGGCGGACGCCTTCAGACGCCCGGATGAGTCGCGTTGATATCGCGAGGCTGCGATTCTCTTGTACTGCCGATCGGCAAACCATGCGTAGCCCGGCACATACCACAGGTATGCGAGCATTCGCTTGATCCCGTTCTGATAGCGCAGCAGCTCGTTGACTGCGCGCGCACCGCGATAGATGCGCCCGCCATCATCGACCACATGAAGCTCTTCGACGAGATGCTCCATCTTGAGTTCGGGGAATCGCGCGCGAGCGTCAGGATCGTGCAGGTCGAGGATCTCGATGCGGTTAGCGGTATCGAATTTACGGATCGCGGCGCCTGCCGCCTGGCACATCGCGCACGTTCCATCGATCAATGCGGCGAGTTTGCCGGGCGACGCCTTGCTGAGATTGGGTATGGTTTGTGGTTGCGCTGCCACCTGATCAGCGCTGCGAGATGCGGGGGTTGCGGCCCGCTCGCAGCTGCTTCAGGTTCTCAATGTTGATCCGCCATTCGTATCCGTCAAGCAGCGACATCCATCCAGCTTCGACGGTGTTAGCCGACTTCGCGAGGCTGCTCCAGGTGCTGCGGCCATCGCTGAACTTCTTGACCGAGACGACATCGGCCTCAGTCGATTCGCCGCTGCCGTGCGTATAGCTCTCCGTCACGTGCACTGATTCGAGAAACGGGAAGTACTTGAGCAACGCCTTGCGCAGCGCGAGATCAAGCGCGTGGACCACGCCGACCCCGCGCGCGGCCTCGGTCTCCTCGACATTACCGATGCGGATGACGACGGTCGCATCGATCGTCATCTTGCCTTCGTTGTAGTCGTCGATTACACGCCGGCGGACAATCTCGAATGGCGGTACGTAGTCGTTTGAGGTCCGCAGTTCGGCCAGTTCCCGCGAGGCCTGCGGTACGACGGTTTCGCCCAGCAGGCTTTCTTGGTTGGTATTCATAGCGTCGATGCCTAAAGCCATGTTAGCGTGTGATAGCGACGCAAGCAACAACTAAGTGTGAAAGGGTTAACAAGGTAAAAGACGACCACACTCCAACCCATCCCACCTCTAGCAACAAGCTTATCACATCGACCGAACAGTCGCTGGCAGGCTCGAACACCTTTATTCACATCGCAAGTCCGCCATCGACCTGGATCACCGCGCCAGTGATGTAACGCGCCGCATCGGAAAGCAGAAAAGCGGCAGTCGGCGCGACATCTTCCACTTTGCCAAAGCGGCCCAGCGGGATCATGCCGAGCGCAGCTTTGCGGTTCTCTTCGGGCAGCCCTGCAGTCATGTCGGTTTCGATGAAGCCGAGTGCGAGTGCATTGACGCGCACACCCATACGGCCGACTTCCTTGGCGAGCGATTTGGTAAATCCGATCAACCCGGCCTTGGATGCCGAGTAATTGGTCTGGCCCGCCATCCCGACGATTCCGGTTACCGAGGTGACGTTGAGGATGGCGCCGCCCTTCGCCTTCATCATCATGAACACAGCAGCGCGCGCGAAGTTGAACGCGCCGGTCAGATTGGTGCGGATCACCTCCGACCAGTCATCCTCGGTCATCATCATCAGCAGCTTGTCGCGCGTGAGTCCCGCGTTATTCACCAGGCCGTCGATGCGTCCGAACGCGGACTTGGTCGCATTGACCATCTCGCGCACGGCCTTGAGATCGCCGACGTCGACCTTGAACGACAACCCCTTGACGCCGAGTGCGGCGAGTTCGTCGCTCAGCGCGCGCGCCGGTTCTTCGCTTTTGATGTAGTTGAAGGCGATGTTGGCGCCGCGGCGCGCCAGTTCGAGCGCGATGCCGCGGCCGATCCCGCGCGTCGCACCGGTCACGATGATTCCTTTGCCTGCGAAATCCTTCACGCGCGCTCCGTATCGGTCCGTGATCGCCGCAAGCCGCAGCGTCGCAAGCGCGGCTGACCGCTAGTGCGAAGCGGCGAGGTGCTTTTCCAGCATCGGCTGATATTGCCGAATATACGATAGGTACTGATAAGCGAAGCGCCTCTCAAGCTCGGCATCGTAAAGCGGGGGCTGCGCGCCGAGGTCTTTCAACAGCCATGTGTAGGCAAGCCATTCTTCGCTGCGCGGGGTCTTGCGCAGGCTGTCGCGCCGCAGCATCACAGTCCTGACGTCCACATCGAGGGTTCGCGCGAGCAGCGCGATCAGCTCGCCGTCATTGCGCGCGAGCTCTTCGCGAGCAAACAGGTTCGCGGCGTAAATCAGCAGCGAGCCGAAGCACGATTCGACCGATTCAGGGCTAAGCGATGCCCGCTGCGCGGCCAGCAGCCCATCTGGCGATACCGCATGCGCCATGAACTCGGCGTTCGCATCGGCGAGCGTCGCGAGAAAGCGCGCTGCCCACGGCGAGCCGAATTGGCGCAGCCGCGCCTTGATTCGCTTCAGGCCAGGGCGCGCCTGCTGGCGCATGAAGCGCCGCCGCCCGGCAGACAGGAAGAAGCGCAGCCCCTCGAGCATCAGGAGCGCTATCTAAACATGCGCATCGCGGAGCCGCCATCGGGCGGACGCGACGGGTCGGCAGACCTCAGCTGGCGGCTATTTCGCTAAGCCGTGTGATGACGATGATGATGAACGCGCGCGTGACGGTGATGATGCACGCGCCTGATGAGTTCGATTCGGATACGGGTTCGGTGGCGGCGTTGTGCCGGCGCCCTGCGCGAATGCCGCGAGCGATGACGAACTGATCATGCTGGCGAGAACGATCACTGTGAGAAGCCTCTTCACCTCATCCACCTCCACTATCGCGCGTCATCGCGCGAAAAGAAGCGGCGCCTGGATTGGCACCGCTGTTTGCCCAGTCTAAACCAATCGTCCGGCCGCTATGCGCTGAACGACGAACCGCATCCGCAGGTCCGCGACGCACGCGGATTGTCGAACTTGAAGCCTGCGCCATGCAAACCCTCGACGTAGTCGAGAGTGGTGCCGGCGATATATGGCAGTGAAATCTCGTCGATATGCACGCTGATGCCTTCGAACGGGACCGTGATGTCGCCATCTTTGGGCTCGTCGAAGTTGAGCGTGTACTGAAACCCCGAGCATCCGCCGCCGGTCACGGCGACGCGCAGCCCGGCGCTGTCGCCGAGCTTTTCCTTGACGCGCATCTGCTTGACCATCTCGACCGCTTTGGGAGTAAGAATGATACCCGGGACCGATGGATCGAGGGGCGGCGGTGAGCTGGCGCCAGCCTGTTCGTGATCGTGGACTTCAGCGGACATCAAATCCTCCGGACGAAGCGACCAGCATGGTGCTGACCGCTCGGTTCGATCGTAATCATGCCGCCCATACGCGTCAAGGCAGCGTTGCGCCGCATCGCGCGGGCTATTGGTGATAGTCTTTCGGCGTTGCCGCCATGTCTGCGTCGCTCGAGAAAGAGCTCACGTCCGTCGCGCGCGCGCAGGGGTTCGCGATGGTCGGATTCGCGCGGTTACGCCCGCTCCAACGCCATGAATTCTACGCGCGATGGCTGGCCGATGGGCGCGCGGGCGAGATGGGCTATTTGGCGCGCGAGCCGGAGCGCCGCTTCGATCCTCGTACGATCGATTCGCGCATGCGCTCTGTTATCAGCCTCGCATATCCGTATCGTGCGCCGCGTGCGCCACGCATCGACTGGCGCAGCGAATTGCGTGGCCGTATCGCATCGTATGCGCTGGGTTCCGACTATCACGACTACGTGACGGCTGCCGCGCGTCAGGTCGCCGATGAGCTTGCGATCATCCGTCCCGGCGCCGTCACGCGACCTTACGTCGATACGGGCCCGGTGTTCGAGCGCGAATGGGCTTCCGCATCGGGTCTGGGATGGTTCGGCAAGAATACGAACATCCTCAATCGCGAGCACGGCTCCTATTTCTTCCTCGCCGAGATTTTCACGGATGTTGAGTTCGCCGCGGCCGTCGAGCCCTATGGCGAATACTGCGGTACGTGCCGCCGATGCCTCGATCTGTGCCCGACCAATGCGCTGGCCGAAGGGTACCTGATGGAGCCGCGGCTGTGCATCTCGTATCTCACCATCGAGTTGCGCGGGCC
>JBGPUE010000124.1:0-6384 GCA_041491005.1 Binataceae bacterium (SeqCode)
AGATCAAGGGCTGGATTCGGGCAAAGAAGCTGGCTTTGGTTAGAGCCTCTAATCCTCAGTGGACGGACTTGAGCGCCAAGTGGTAGTTGCGATGCTTGACCTCGTGGCATGAGATCCTTCGCTGCGCTCAGGATGACAAAAGACGAGGTGGCGGCCCGCTCGCGGTGACAGGAACAGGGCCTGCATTCGCTCAGGATGACATATTGAACCGATGGGACGGGGGCGCGATTGACAGCGCGCGGTGGCGTATAATGGTGGTGGGTTGAGAAGGCGCTGAATATGCCGACGCTTGAGACCATTTTCCGCGAGTATCGTCCCTCCGATGCCGAACGATCCGACCGCTCGGCGGGCGATCGCCTGCGCCATCGCCAGAAAGTCCGCGAATCGATCCGCGAGAATATCGCCGACATCATTGCCGAAGAATCGATCATCGGCAAAGACAAGGAACGTATCATCAAGGTCCCGCTGCGCGGGATCAAGGAATATCGCTTCGTTTACGGCGACAACTCGCCGGGCGTCGGCGAAGGTGACGGCAATGCGCAACCCGGCCAGGTGGTCGGCAAGGCCGGGCGTGAAGGCCAGGGCGCCGGCGACGAGAAAGCCGGTGACCGGCCGGGCATCGACTACTACGAGACTGACGTCACGCTCGAAGAATTGATCGAGATCATGTTCGAGGATCTCGAACTGCCCAACATGGAGCGGCGCGCACTGCGCGAGGTCGAGTCCGATCGATCATCCAAGCGCAAGGGCTATCGTAAGGTCGGCATACGGGTGCGGCTGGACAAGCGGCGCACCGCCAAGCAGCGCATCATGCGCAAGCTCGCCAGCCACCACGACGAGCGGGTCGAGGCGGGCCTCAAGTCGCGCGACCGCTTCCCGTTCCACGATGACGATCTCAAGTATCGCCACGTCGAGACCGAGATGCGCCGCGAGTCCAACGCGGTGGTGATGTGCGTGATGGACACCTCGGGCTCGATGGACACGATGAAGAAGTACCTGGCGCGGAGCTTCTTCTTCCTGCTCTACCAGTTCATCTCGACCAAGTACCGCAACGTCGAAATCGTCTTCATCGCGCATCACACCGAGGCAAACGAGGTCACCGAAGAGGAGTTCTTCCACAAGGGCGAGTCGGGCGGCACGTTTATTTCATCGGGCTATCAGAAGGCGCTCGATATTATCGCCGAGCGCTATCATCCCTCGCTGTGGAACCTCTATGCGTTTCACTGTTCGGACGGCGACAATTTCGATTCGGACAATCCGGCGGCGCTGAAATGCGCGCAGGAACTGGCCGAGGTCTGCAACCTGTTCGGCTACGGCGAGATCAAACCGCTGGGCTCGCGCTATTACGAATCCTCGATGCTCAACGTGTTCCGCCGGCTGGAGGCGCCGAATTTCCAGACCGTGTTGATCGAGCGCAAGGAAGACATCTGGCCGTCGTTCAAGGCGTTCCTCGCCAAGGAACGGATCAAGGAATGATTTGCGCGGTAGGCGGCCGGCGATCGCGCTGAGCGCGGAGCGCTGCGGTTCCTCGATGGCGAACTACGAACTATCCGAGCTGGTCGAATGGGACTCGCGCATCCGCGCCAAGGCCGCGGAGTTCGGTCTGGACTGCTATCCGCAGGAATTCGAGATCTGCGATCACAACGGGATGCTCGGCTACATGGCCTACAACGGCATGCCGTCGCATTACCCGCACTGGTCGTACGGCAAATCGTACGAGAAGCTCAAGACGCTTTACGATCACGGCGTCAGCGGGCTGCCGTACGAGATGGTGATCAACTCGAACCCGGCGATCGGCTACCTGATGCGCGACAACACTCTGCTGCTGCAGATTCTGACCATCGCGCACGTTTACGCGCATAACGACTTCTTCAAGAACAATTTTACGTTCCTTTCCGCGACCCGCGCCGAGTACACGCTCGAGATGTTCAAAGCGCATGCGTTGCGCGTGCGGCGCTACGTCGAGGATCCCTCGGTCGGCATCGAGAAGGTCGAGCGGGTCGTCGACGCGGCGCACGCATTGCAGCTCCAGCGCAGCCGCAACTTCGCGATCCGCAAGCTCAACCGTGAAGAGCAGGCCGAGCGCGCCATTGACGCGGCGCGTCCAAGGCACGACCCCTACAAGAAAATCCACGCGCCAGTACCGTTCCAACAACCGGATTTGAACAAGATTCCGCTGGAGCCGGATGAAGATCTGCTGTTGTTCATCCGCGATCACAACCCGTTCCTCGCCGAATGGGAGAAAGATCTGCTGACGATCGTTGATGAGGGTGCGCGCTTTTTCATCCCGATGATGGAAACCAAAATCATGAACGAGGGATGGGCGAGCTACTGGCACAAGCGCATCCTCGAATCGCTCGATCTCGATCAGGGACTGCGACTTGAGTTCATCGTACGCCACAACCAGGTGGTGCGTCCGATCCCGGGCCAGATCAATCCGTACCATCTCGGGCTGCGCATCTGGGAAGACATCTACCGGCGCTACACCGAGCCGACCAAAGAGGAAATCGAGCGCGACGGCGCGCCCACCAAGAGCGCCGACGCCAAGCTCAAGGAAGCGCGCGAAGTCGAGCGCGATTCGTCGTTCATCCGCCGCTACCTGACTGAAGAGCTGATGCGCGAGATGGATATGTTCGAGTACGAGCAGCGCGGCGAGGACCTCGTGATCAGCAAGGTCTCCGACCGCGAGGGATGGCGCGAGGTCAAGGAGGCGCTGATCAAGAGCGTCGGCACCAGCACCGTTCCGGTGATCAAGGTCGAAGACGCCGACTTTGGCCAGAACCGCACGCTCTACCTGCGCCACTATCACGATGGCCGCGATCTGCTGCTGGAGTACGCCGAAAAGACGCTGGGCTACCTTCATCGGCTGTGGGGCCGTGAGTGCGTGCTCGAAACAACGATCCAGGGCAAGCGGATGCTGCTGGGGTTCAACGAACGCGGCTTCTCCAGCCGAGCGCTCAAGTAGCACACCCCGATCATCATCGCGCCGCGCGCGTTGCTCGCTTGCGCGGTTCCATCTCCCCCAACGGCCGGACGCTGTAGTATGCTGGCGGCTGGCCGATGAGATCTGACGACAAATTCGAGCAAGGTTTGCGCCTCATGATCGAGGCGATCGCGGAGCGCGAGCGCTCTGGAAGCGCTCCGCTCGACTCCGATCAGATGACCGCCGAGCTCAACGAGCTGGCTGGCATGCGCGGGCGGCCCGCCTTCTATCCATACCTCGGCTCAGGCATCGGGTGTGGATCACATGCGATGCTGGCCGATGGGCGATGGGTGCTCGACTTCGCACTCGGTATCGGCGTGCATCTGTTCGGCCATGGCAATCTCGACCTGATCGAGACCGCGCTGCGCGCGGCCGCCTCGGATCTCGTGATGCAGGGCAACCTGGTTTTCAACCGCGAGTATCACGCGCTGATGAAGACCCTGCTCGCGCATGCGCCGCGCGGAATGGACCGGTGCTGGCTGTCGCAGTCTGGCGCGGACGCCTGTGAAAACGCGCTCAAGCTGATGCGCCAGCGTCGCGAGGGACGCGCGGGTGTGATCGCGTTTCGCGGATGTTTCCATGGCCGCACCAGCGCGATGGCGGAGATCACCGATCGGCCCGACTATCGCCGCGGCCAGCCCACCACCTTTCCGGTCGAATACATCCCGTTCTACGATCGCCACGATTCTGACTCATCGGCCAAGTCGCTGAGCGCGCTGCGCGAGACAATCCGGCGCAGCGGCGATCGCATCGCATGCTTCGCCGCCGAACTGATCCAGGGCGAGGCCGGCTTCATCACCGCGCCGCGCGATTTTTTCGTACCGCTATTCGAGGAGTGCCGCCGCGCGGGCATTATCGTGTGGGCCGACGAGGTGCAGACCTTCGCCCGATGCTCGGAGCTGTTTGCGACCGATCTGCTTGGGCTCGCCGAATACATCGATGTGATCACGATCGGAAAAGTGTTGCAGGGCAGCGCCGTGCTCTATCGCAAGGAGTTGACGCCCGATCCAGCACTGATCTCGGGCACGTTCTCGGGCGGCACCGTCTCGATGGCGGTCGGACGGCGCATCGTTGAGAAGTTGACCGGCGAAGGCTACTTCGGACAGGAAGGACGCGAGCGGCAACTCGAACGGCTATGCCGCGAGCATCTCGCGCGGCTCGCGCGCAAGCATCCGGGAACAATCTCAGAGGTCGACGGCATCGGCGCGATGGTCGCATTCCGCGTCGGCGATGGCGTGCTTGAGGCCACGCGCGAGTTCATCCAGCGGTGCTTCGCGGCAGGACTAGTACTCTACTATGGCGGCCACGAACCAGCATGCGTACGCTTGTTCATGCCGGCTGGTGCGCTCACCGACGACGAGTTGACCGAAGCATTCGGCATCATCGAGCGCTGCCTCTAGCCTTCAACGCTGGCCGGCTTGAATCGCCATAGTAACGCAAGTGCGAGCGCGGCCAGTTCGCTCAAGAAGGCGGGCCTTGGAGCAGCGGCGATTTACGCGGCCTTCGTTGTCGCCGGAGTCTTCTTCGGCTTCAAGAAGGATGATAGCGCGGCATACCAATTGTTCATCTGGCCGGCGCTCGCAGTGCTGGTCGCACTCTATTGGAAAGGCTACGCGGCACTCAGTGAAGCGGGCGACGATGCCGTTCGCTACATCGCGTGTTTTGCGACAGCCTTCGCGCTGATCGGGTTTCTGATTCCGCCATTGGACAGCACCGATCTCTATAGCTATGTCAATCGCGGATGGGAGCAGGCGAGATACGGCCTCAACCCGTACGTCCATCCGCTACTGGATGTCCCCGGCTGGCGGCACGACCCGATGCTCACTTATCATTGGGTCACCAACGTCTGTCCGTACGGATTCCTGTTTGCGATCCTGGCCGATGGGCTCTGCCGGCTCGGCGGAGGCAATCTTCCCGCAACACTAGCGCTGTTCAAGACCGTGAACGCGGGAGCATACGCACTCACTGGTTGGACCGTCTATCGGACGGCTGCGCGGCTGAACCTAAAGCCGGTTGTGGCACTCTATCTATTTTTGTGGAACCCGCTCGTGATCCTGCAATACCTCAGCGGCGGCCACAACGATCTCCTGGCAGCGATGCTCGCGACGCTTGCAGCATATGCCGCGAGCGCGAGTGCATTTGCTCTAGTCATACCCGCACTGGCTGCCGCCTCGATGATCAAATATCCATGCGCGGTGATGATTCCCTTTGCGCTAGTCTGGGTAGCGAAACGCGCAGGATTAGGAACGGCCGCGCTGGGACTTGCGGCTGGTGCGATTATCGTCGTCGTTGCCAGCCTGCCCTATTTGACTGAGGCGCGCTCAATCCCGGTCGGCGAGATAGCGCTCAATGCGACTGTCAGCCATAATTCGCTTGCGGCGGCTCTCTACTATCTGTACATAGCGGTCCCCGGACAGGAACCCGGAGCGCGCATCGCGGACCTGGCAATCAAGATATCGATATGGGGCGCCGTTCTGAGCATGCTTGTCACGCAGTTCTTCCAGTTCGCGATGCGCCCTGCGCGCCAGCCACGCGAACTGATCGCCATTTCCACGCTGGGTCTGTTTGAAGTGATCTGCATTGCAAGCAGCAAGTTTCGTCCGTGGTATGTCGGCATGTTTCTTCCGGCCGCGATCGTCCTGGGAATCGATCACTGGCTTTGCCAGCTGGCTGTGGCCGTGTCGTTGGGTGAGCTCTTCGCCTTCACCTTCATTGGCCAGCTGCACATCCTGAACTATTTCGCGATGATCGCGGCGCCATCACTTCTCGTCATCCACCGGCATTGGCCCGAGGTTTGTGATTCCCTTCTGGGGCGATCGAGCGGGGCAGAGACCGGGGTGGCCGCGTCGACCCCTACCTCTGTTAGCAGCAGCGGCTCCAAGCCTTAACCGCATGGCTGTGCCAACCCGCCGCCCTCTCGTCGCCATCGCTGGCGTGGGTGCGGCAATGTCGGTGACCTATGCCTTGTTGATTGCTTATTCGTGGTCCGCTTCGGACGATCGCACCTTTCCGCACCAGCTCTTCCTCGGGTCTGCGATGCTCACACTCGCCATCGTGTTTTTCAGTAACCACGCCTGCCTCAGGGAGAGTGATGTGCACCAGCGCGCGTGGCTAATCAGGCGCGGCGTGACTTTCGCGCTCTTGATGTTCGCGACGCGGCCGTTCGGATCGATCGACATTCTGCGGGTGTCGCCGTGAATCTGGACGACCCCATACCGCGTCGCAGGCTTCCCGCTGTTGCTCTTCCCGGTCTCGGGATGTGTGCCATCTATATCGCATTGGCCGTTCTCTATTCTCTGCGGCCCACCTTAAGCCGAGACTTGATCCATCAAGCGTTTCTGTGGCCCGCCGTAGGCGTCTTGATCTGGCTATTTCTGCAGACGTATGTATTGGTGTCTCAA
>JBGPUE010000125.1:0-6217 GCA_041491005.1 Binataceae bacterium (SeqCode)
ACTTCCTTCAGATGCGAGGGCAGGGACTCGCCTTGCGCGGCGAAGCTGCGCAGATCGCCGCCGCCGCTGAAGGTTGCGCCGGCGCCGCTGATCAGAACGGCGCGGATGGCGGTGTCCTCATCGCATCGGATCGCAGCGTCCATCAGCTCACGCGCCATCTCGAGGTTGAGCGAATTGGCCGCTTGCGGCCGATTAAACGTGATGTGGGCAACACCTGCGCGCAAATCAAAGCCGAGCGTTGAATAGTCTGCCATGGCCGTGAGTTCTCCTTCGGTAGTCGTGCCATGATACGTCAGCTTGCAACCGTTTCCATCGCCAGTTAGCTTGCGATGCGCCGGCTCGGTCGAAGCATGGTTTCGATCGGGATGCGCGCGGACGGTGCCGGATGTGGCTGACAACACTCCTTCTCGCAGCCGGTGGGTTGGATTTCCGACGGTGGCCCGCGCCTAGCGCCGGGCACTCAGGCTGAGATGCCAGGTTCGTCGCCCTTCAATCCGGTCTCGCCGCAGGCTCAAGCGATCGCCGCATCGTTCAACTCGACCCTGATCATCCTCGGGGTGATTTTCGCGATCGTCGCCGGGTTGACGCTCTACATCATAATCCGCTTCCGCGCCCAGCCCGGCGCATCGATGCCCGCACAGGATTTCGGTTCGCCGCGGCTCGAAATCGCATGGACGATCGCGCCGGCGATCCTGCTGGTAATAATGTTCTCGCTGTCAATGCGCACGATGCGCGTTTCGGATCCGCCGCGCGAATCGCGCGAACCAGACTTGGTTGTGATCGCGCATCAGTGGTGGTGGGAGCTCTACTACCCGCGCAGTGGTGTGACGACCGCCAACGAGATCCACCTTCCGGTCGGGCGTGCGATGCTGGTGCGGCTGGAGTCGGCAGACGTGGTGCACGACTTTTGGCTCCCCCAACTAGCGCGCAAGATCGATGCAGTGCCCGGGCGGTCGAATCACTTCTGGCTGCAAGCCGACCAACCCGGTGTCTTCCTCGGCGCTTGCGCGGAGTTCTGCGGCAACGAACATGCCTGGATGCGGCTGCGGGCGATCGCGGAGGACGAGGATCGGTTCAACCGCTGGCAGATCGAGCAAGCCACGATCCCTGCGCCGCCGGAGCGCGGGCTGGCGGCCGACGGCGCGCGCATCTTCGAGCTTCGCACTTGCGTCAATTGCCACGCCATACAGGGTACCATCGCGTACAAACGAATCGGCCCCGACCTGACGCATCTCGCGATGCGCCAAACGCTCGGTGCGGGCGCGCTCGACAACGGCCACGACAACCTCGCGCGATGGCTCGCCAATCCCGCCGCGTTCAAGCCGGGCAGCCACATGCCCGATCTGCAGCTCTCGTCCGATGAAGTAAACGCGCTGGTCGCCTACCTGGAGAGCCTGCGATGAGCCAGGCAATCGTAGGCGATGCGATCGCTCCGGCGTCTGTTGAGCGCGAAGGATTGCTGGCATGGGTCGCCTCGGTCGATCACAAGCAAATCGGCATCATGTACATGCTGGCGGCGGCGGTGTTCTTCGGATGCGGTGGTCTGGAGGCGCTGCTGATGCGCGTGCAGCTCGCGGTGCCTAACAATCACTTTCTTTCGCCCGAGGCATACAACCAGATTTTCACGATGCATGGGACGACGATGATCTTTCTGGTCGTCGTGCCGCTGCTGATCGGGATGGGCACCTACCTCGTGCCGCTGATGATCGGCGCGCGCGACATGGCCTTCCCGCGGCTAAACGCCTTCGGCTTCTGGGTCTTCGTGTTCGGCGGATTGCTGCTCTATTTCAGTTTTCTGGCGGGTGGCGCGCCGGCGGCCGGATGGTTCAGCTATGCGCCGCTCAGCGAGCTGCCATATTCCTCGAGCGCGGGCGTCGACTACTGGGCGCTTGGATTGCTCGCGGTCGGCGTCGGCACGGTGGCAGCCGGGATCAACTTCATCGTTACGACGCTGACGCTGCGCGCGCCCGGCATGACCATCCGGCGATTGCCGCTGTTTGTCTGGATGACGCTGGTAAATTCGGTGCTGATCATCATGGCGATCCCGATTTTCAACGCAGCGCTGGTGATGCTGCTGATCGACCGCCAGCTCAACGCGCATTTCTTCACGCCTGCTTCCGGCGGCTCGGCACTGCTGTGGCAGCACTACTTTTGGGCCTTTGGCCATCCCGAGGTTTACATCATGGTGCTGCCCGCGTTCGGAATCATCTCGGAGGTGATTCCGGTGTTCTCGCGCAAGCCGATCTATGGCTACGAGTTCATCGCGGGCTCGACGGTCGCGATCGCGTTCTTGAGCTTCGCGGTATGGGCGCATCACATGTTCGCGGTCGGGCTCGGCCATCTGTTCGATCTCGCATTCGCCGCCGGTAGCATGCTGATCGCGGTGCCTACCGGCATCAAGATCTTCAACTGGATCGCGACAATGTGGGGCGGGACGATTCGCTTTACCGTTGCGATGAGGTTCGCGGTCGCCTTCATCGTGATGTTCACGATCGGCGGGCTCAGCGGGGTGAGTTTTGCGATCGTGCCGATCGACTGGCAGATGACCGACAGCTACTACGTGGTCGCGCACATGCACTACGTGCTGTTCGGCGGCACGCTGTTCGCGCTATTTGCGGGTGTGTACTACTGGTTCCCGAAGATCGCGGGCCGGATGCTCTCCGAGCGGCTGGGCAGGATTCATTTCTGGCTGACTTTCATCGGTTTCAATCTCACCTTCATGGTGCAGCACATCCTGGGGATGCTCGGAATGCCGCGGCGCGTTTTCACTTATCCGGACCTGCCATGGTGGGGCGGCCTGAACATGATTTCGACGATCGGAGCCTTTACGCTGCTGGCCGCCATGCTGGTCTTCGCGTGGAACTTGATCGTCAGCCTCCGCAGTGGCGAGATCGCGGGCGACAATCCGTGGGAGGCGTGGACGCTGGAATGGGCCACCAGCTCCCCGCCCCCGCTCGAGAACTTCATCCGCGTACCGCCGGTTCGCGGCCGGCGTCCGCTGTGGGATCTCGCGCATCCGGAGCGCGCCGACTATTTGATCCAGCGATGAGCGGTGAGACCAGCATCGATCGCAACAAGCTCGGCGTCGGGCTGTTTATCCTGTCGGAAGCGAATTTCTTCCTGCTGCTGATTATCGCGTACGTCTACTACCATGCGCAGTCCGGCGTCGGAGCGACCGCCGCCAGCAGTCTCAACCCGATGCGCGCGGGCGTCTACACGATCTGCCTGATCGCGAGCAGCTTCACAATGATGCTCGCGGCGCGCAGCGCCAAGCATGAAGCGCCCGCCATGCTCTCGGCGTGGTTGCTGGCCACGGTCGCACTCGGCGCGATCTTCCTCTTCGGGCAGGTGCGCGAATACCTCGGGCTCATCAGCCAAGATGTAACGATCAGCCGCGACCTGTTTGGCACGACCTTCTTCACGCTGACCGGATTCCACGGCCTGCACGTCTTCATCGGGTTGATCGCACTGGCGACGCTCGCCGGCCTTGCGCTCGGTGGCGCGCTCAGAGGACGTAACATCGTGGCGATCGAGACGGTCGGGATGTACTGGCACTTCGTCGACGGAGTGTGGGTGCTGATTTTCGCGATCGTCTATCTGGGTGCGATTCGATGAGCCCGCGGATGCTGCTGCTGATGGCGTGGGATTTCGAGCCATCGGTGGTAATCGGATGCATCGCGCTGGTCGCCGCCTTTGTGGCCGGCATCTCGATCGTCTCGCGCGATCGCTCTCCTCAACAACGGGCCGCAACGGCAAGCGGAGCGAAAATATCTCATGGGCTGCTGTTCGCGGCCGCGATCGCCGTGCTCGTGCTCGCGCTGACCTCGCCGATCGATGTGCTGGCGGACGACTATCTGTTCAGTGCGCATATGCTCCAGCACATGTTGCTCGTGCTCGCCGTGCCGCCGCTGCTGTTGGCGGGGATTCCGACAGCGCTCGCCGCGCGCATTCTCCGCGTGCCGACGATCGCCAGAGTCGAGCGTGCGCTAGGCCGTCCCGTAGTCGCCTGGATGATCGCGAATCTCACGCTCTGGCTCTGGCACGAGCCCGCGCTTTACAACGCTGCGCTGGCCGACGAGGACCTGCACATCTTCGAGCATCTTTGCTTTCTGGTCGCATTCACGATCTTCTGGTGGCCGTTCCTCGCACCGATGCATGAGCGTCGCATCGCGCCGCTACTGGCTGTGATTTATCTGGTCGCTGCGACCGTCTCGTGCAGCGTGCTGGGCATCCTGATCACATTCGCACCGCTGGGCATCTTCCCGGCTTATCTAAGCCCGCGCGATGAACTGGGCATTCTGCCGTCGATTCGCGAATGGGGACTGACGCCACGCGTCGATCAGGATCTGGGCGGACTGCTGATGTGGGTTGGCGGTGGAGCCGTTTTCCTCGGCGCAATGATCGCGGCGCTCGCGCGATGGTATGCGGAGCCTGAGGGCGACATCGAGTTCGCGCCGCATCTGAGTCAGGAGGAGCCGCTCAAACTTTGACCGCCGAAAACGACCGCAATCGCGACGAGCAAAGGGGCTCGAGACCCGATGGTTGGAGCGTCCCGATGCCCGAGCGGACGCCCGAGCCCGCCTACTGGCCCGCCGCGCTCGCGCTGGGTGTGGTGATGCTGCTGCTGGGGATTGTGACGAGTTTTGCGATCTCGTGCGTCGGGCTGGTTCTGATGGCGGTCAGCCTGACCAAGTGGATTGGAGAGCTGGTGCATGGCCGCTGAGCCGCAGAATCCACCGGCGACCGCGGTAAATCGCCGCGCGTTTCTCGCCAGGATCAGCTTCGCCTTGGCCGCTGCGATGGGCGCCGTGATTGGCCTGCCGATTGTAGGCTTCCTCATTGGGCCGCTGCTGAGCAAGATTCCTGGCGTCTGGCGCAGGGTCGGCGCCGTCGAGAGCTTCCCGATTGGCGCGACGGTGCAGGTGACTTTTCTCGATCCCTCGCCGCTGGCATGGGCGGGAACGACCGCGCAGACCGCCGCATGGCTTAGGCGCGACGGCTACGACTCGTTCATTGCCTTCGAGGTGAATTGCACTCATCTCGGATGCCCGGTGCGGTGGCTGCCGAAGGCCGATCTCTTCATGTGCCCATGTCATGGCGGGGTGTACTACGACGATGGGCGGGTCGCAGCCGGCCCACCGCCCAAGCCGCTGTTCCGCTATCCGACGCGCGTGCGCGGCGGACAGGTCGAGATTCTCGCCAGCGCGGTGCGGATGGGCTAGGGCGGAGCGCTGCCGCCGCGCAAAATGGAAATGGATCCGGCGCAACAGGATACGCCGCAGCGGCCTGACGACGCGAAGCGCCTGACGCTGCGCGCGCGCGCGCTCCAAGCCTTCGAGGAGCGCACGGGGCTGGTCTCGGCGCTCAGCGAAATGGCGAAGCATCCGGTGCCGCCCGACGCCGGGTGGTGGTACGTCTTCGGCAGCGCGACGCTGGTTGCATTCATCATCCAGGTCGTCACCGGCATCGCTCTCGCCACCGCCTACGTCTCATCGACCGGCGACGCTTACGATTCGCTGCAGTTCATCACGCATCAGGCTTTCATTGGTAATTTCCTGCGCGGGATGCACTACTTCGGCGCGTCCGCGATGGTGCTGCTGGTCGGCATCCATATGGGGCAGGTCTTCCTGATGGGCGCCTACAAGTATCCGCGCGAGATCAACTGGCTGACCGGCGTCGGGCTGCTCGGGCTCACGCTCGCGATGGGCTTCACGGGGCAGTTGCTGCGATGGGACCAGAACGCGGTGTGGTCGGTGTTCGTCGCCGCGGAGCTAGCCGGCCGCACGCCCGTGATTGGCCATTGGATCTCCGAGTTCATCCTGGCGGGCAACACGCTGGGCGGTGCGACGCTCAGCCGCTTTTTTGCCTTCCACGTCTTTTTCATCCCCGCGCTGGTGTTCGGCTTCGTCGGGCTTCATCTGTATCTCGCGCTGCACGATGGCATCTCAGAGCCGCCCGAACCCGGCCGCAAAGTCGATCCGAGAATCTATCGGGACTGGTACGAGCGGATGCTGCATGAGCGTGGTGTGCCGTTCTGGCCCGACGCGGCGTGGCGCGATGTGGTCTTCGCGGCGGTCGTGGTCAGCGCAATTGCGGCGCTCGCGCTGATTTTCGGTCCGCCTGAACTGGACAAGCCGCCTAACCCGAGCATCCTGCAGGCCGACCCGCGTCCTGATTGGTACTTTCTGTGGATTTTCGCCGTGATGGCGCTAATCCC
>JBGPUE010000126.1:0-6100 GCA_041491005.1 Binataceae bacterium (SeqCode)
GCGAATCTCCCAGATCGGCACACCGCCATCGAACCGCACCACCGATGCCTGCGTATCCGGCCCACGCCCGGCGGCGACCATGTGGGCGCCCGTGTATTCCGTCACCGTCACCGATTGGAGCGAATCGCCCGCCCGGGCGTAGTCGATCTGGATCGAGGCGAGCGGCGCCGACCCCGCCGAACTCTCGGCGCTGGGGGAAGGCTCCGATTTCGGCGCGGCATCTTTCTTCGACGCGCATGCGCATAGCAGCGCGGCAAGCATGACCATCGCGATACCCGACGATCTCATGCGACGTGATCTCGCAGGAGCGCGGCTCCAGCCGCTGTCGCGCTTCGATCTTCAAGCCCACACATGAAGCGACGAGTTGGCATAACCGGACGATGTCTTCAACAGCGCGTGCTCAAAAAACGCCCTGTCAACCTTCTCTGAACCTCGGCTAAGCTCGCTCCAACGTGGAGTCATCGAACTCAAGTGAAAGAGTTGGCTTTAGGACCCTGCTTCTGTACGCGCAGGGACAGCTCGGACTCAACCTCTGCAGCACGCTGCTTGGCCTTCATCTGCTGTATTTCTACACCGATCGCGAGCGACTCGCGCCGGCGGCCGCCGGATTTGTAATCTTCCTCGCGCTTGGCATCGACGCATTGACCGATCCGATTGTCGGGAACATCTCGGATCGTGCCCGTTTCCGCTCCGGGCGCCGTCGGCCGTTCTTCATCGCGGGCGCGCTGCCGATGGCACTGTTCTTCTTTCTGCTGCTCAGTCCACCGCACATAGGCGGCGGAATCCTAGCTTGGTTCTTCGTCTGTTACTTCCTGATGCTGACCTCGCGCAAGTTCTATGAGACCGCCTTCGGCGCGCTGATGCCGGAGCTGACGCTGGATTACGACAAGCGCACCCGGCTCTCGACCTTCCGGCAGTTGTTCGGCACCTGCGGCGACATCACCGGATCGCTGCTGCCGTTCGGGGCCGCGTATCTGTTCGCGCGCGGGCTGGATTTTCGCGTCACCGGTGTCGTTGCCGCGCTGTTGGTTGCAGGCGGAGCGACTGCGGCCTTCCTCGGCACGCGTGAGCGGTCCGAGTTCGCCGAGACCCCACGCAACAGCCTCGTGGCATCGCTTCGCTCGGCGATGGACAACCGGCCATTTCTGATCCTGCTTGGCGCAACCACGCTGGCGATCATGGCGGTCAACGTGCCGGGGACACTGATGCGCTTCCTGGCGAAGTACTGGATGCATGACGAGGGTGCGGCGGCGCGCTGGCTGATCGCCTACTTCGTAGGCTCGGTTATCTCCTATCCGTTCTGGTTTCGAATCACGGTGGCGATCGAGAAGAAGCCGGCGTTCGTGGTCGCGATGCTCTGCAATGTCGCCGGCTCGCTGCTCTTCATGCTGATGACGCCGGCCAACCATTTCGCGCTCTACGCCCTGATGCTCTTCAGCGGCTTCTCGGCGATCGGCGTGTGGGTCACGCAGATCGCCGCGTCTGCCGACGTGATTGAATGGGATCAGGAGCGCACGGGCATGCGGCAGGAGGGCGCCTACGGTGGAATCATGTCGATGTCGGTCAAGCTCGCGCTGGCGGTGTCGTTCCTCGCGATCGGTCCTTTGCTGGGGTGGGTCGGCTATGTACCCGGGGGAGCGGACATGACGCCGGTGGCGGCCGAGAATCTGCGCCGCCTGTTCGTTTTCGTGCCGGCATCGATCTACTTGATGAGCGCGCTGGTCTTCTCACGCTATCCAATCACGCGCAAAAGCCATCGCGAGATGCGCGAGCGGCTGGCCGCGCGCGAAGCCACGCAGGCCGCAAAAGCCGCAACTGGCTAAGTGTCACTCCGTGACAGCTGTCGCTCCTCGCTGCCGTCGTTTGCGGCCGGATGGTGGCCAATGCTAGGGAGAGCGCGCAGGACAGGAGGACGCAATGAGAAGAAATCGAATTATCAGTGGAGTGTTCGCGTTGACCATCCTTGCGGCGACTGCGGTATGCGGCGTGTCGCGCGCGGACGATCAGGCCGACATCAAGGCGCTCGAAGATCGCTTCGTCGCGGCGGTCAATGCCCGGGACGTCGAAGCTGTGATGGCTTGCTACCAGCAAGGCGGGGACCTCGTGGTCTTCGATCTCATCCCGCCGCTTCAATACAAGGGCGCGACCGCATGGCAGAAAGACTGGGAGGGCTTTTTTGCGGACAATCCCGGCGTCAAAGTGACCGTGAGCGACTTGGACGTCGCGACCAACGGCGAACTCGGCTTCGGCCACAACCTCCAGCGCTTCGAGACGACCGACAAGAGTGGCAAGACCCAGGTGATGACCCTGCGCGTCAGCGACGGTTATCGCAATGTGAATGGCAAGTGGCTGATCGCCCATGAGCACATCTCGGTTCCGGTGGACATTGCGACCGGCAAAGCTGACATGAACGCGAAGTAGCCCGCATGAGGACCTTGCGGGTCGCATCGTGGATTCCATTACTGGCCGCGGCGCTTCTCGCGGCGGCATCCGCCGCCCACGCCGGCAGCAAGGATCAGGAACAGCTGCGGACGCTGGAGTCTCGCGTCATCGCCGCAATCAACAGCCGCAACGTCGATGCGCTGATGGCGAACTATCCGGCGGACGAATCGCTGGTGGTATTCGACAACGCAATCCCGCTCCAGTACATCGGCGCGCGTGCGTGGCGCGCCGAATGGCAGCGCGCGTTTTCGGTCTTCCCGGCATACAACGCGAAGTTCGAGCAGCTCGAGATTGCCGCCAACGGCTCAGTCGGTTTCGGTCACGCGCTGGTGCACATGACGGGGCGCTCGAAATCGAGCCAGCCGCTGGATGCGCACCTGCGCCTGACGCACTGCTATCGCAAGCTCAAGGGCCGCTGGTTGATCGTGCACGAGCATCTGTCCGCGCCGATCGATCTCGCAACTGGCCGCCCGGTAATGGCGAGTCGGTGACGCGAGACGCGCTCAGCTAGCGCCGGATGGAGCGTGCTTCGATGGCGGAGCGGACGATGGCCGCCGAGTCGGGCTGACGGCGACCGCGTTTGGAGCCTGATGGCGACAGCCGCCTGAGATTGCTGTCGAGCAGTTCCTTGAGTTCGCTGTTGAGGCGATCGATCTCCTGCTCCTCAGCGGTCTTGCCCACATCTTGGCCGTCGCCACTTGCGAGCCGGCGCCGCCCGTAGATCTGCTGGAAGCGCAGCTCGGCCTTGGCGAGGATGGCCTTGTATTTCTGATCGAGCCGGCGCAGCGACTCGTTCATCGCGGCTAGCGTGCGGAAGCCCGCGCGGATGCGTAGGTAGTCGATCGCCCCGACCAGAATCAATACCAGCATCGCGGCACATGCACCGCCTGCGGCAATTGCCGCAGCGCGCCACCACGGCAGGACCCGCGCGTCATAGAGGCGGTTCGCGGCGACGGCGCTCTCCTCCGCAGTGCGCTCGTGCATCGATTGCGTCTGCGCGGTCGCGGCATCGAGCTTGCGCCGCATCTGCTCGAGCTCGGCGTTTAGCTCGCCAACTTGCGCGCCGAGGCGCCGCGTCTCGCTCGCGTACGGGTTCGGAATCTTCAGCGTCTGCCCGATGCGCACCATAGTGTCGGCGGGGATGCGATTGAGCGTGGCCAGTTCCGCCGCATCGACGTGGAACTGCTGCGCGATCATGCTGAGCGTTTCGCCGCGGCTGACCGTGTAGTTGAATTCACCGCCCGAGAGACCTGGCGCAACTGGGCCGCCGGCATCGGTTGGCGAAAGAAGCTTTGGAGCGGTATCCTGCGCGCCCACCGGCATCGGCTGCCGATTGATCGATGTCGGCAGACGCGGAATCGTCGATTTTGGCGCGATCGGGGCGGTGCGAGGCAACTGCGGCGCCGGTGCCCCACCCGATGGCGGGATCTCCTCCTCGCTGAGGTCCTGAGCAGGCACCGCCGGGGCGACCACGGCGGTCGCCAGGATGAAGACCAATGCCATCGCGAGATGGGCGCTCGTTCTCAACACCTTGCAAGGAGCGTAGCCGAATGTGGCAGTGATGCAACTAGCCTGTTTCGCGCTTACGGGTGTTTGCGCACCGCGTCGAAGGCGGCGCGGGCCGCGCCGATTACTCCCGCCCGCTCGCCCAGCCGCGCGCGCACCACCGGCGTGCGATCCAGCGCGAACGCGATCGCGCGCGCATGCAACTCGCGGTTCATCTCAGCGCGCATCAACGGCATCGCACCCGCCACGCCGCCGCCAATCACGACCATCTCAGGATTGAAGGTATTGATGAGCCCGGCGATCGCGATTCCAAGGAAGCGCCCTGCAGTGCGGAAAGCCGCAATCGCCACGGGATTGCCGCCGCGGGCCGCCGCCGCGAGTCCCGCCGCCGCGAAGTTGCCGTACTGATCGAGGAATGCGCGCGGCATCGCGGTGCGATGGCGAATCTTGAGCCGGCGCGCGACAAAGCGCCGCAGCCCCGAGCTGGACGCGTATGCTTCGAGACATCCCCGCGAGCCGCAGTCGCAAGGCGGGCCATCGGGATCCAGGGTGATATGGCCCATCTCGCCGGCCATCCCGAGCTTGCCATGCACGATACGGCCGGCGACGATGATTCCCCCGCCGACGCCCGTGCCGAGCGTGAGCAGGATCATATCGGCCAACCCGCGTCCGGCGCCGATCCAGCTTTCGCCCAGCGTCCACGCGTTGGCGTCGTTCTCAAGCGTTACGCTTCTTTTCAATTCCGCTTCGAGGCGCGCGCGCAGCGGATAGCGCCGCCATGCGCCGACGTGCGGCGCCGCCATCACCACGCCCCGGCCCAGATCGATCGGCCCCGGCACCGCGACGCCCACTGCCATCGGCGCGCCCCAGCCACGCGCGCGGGCAGCCTTCTCCACCTCGCGGACACGCCCGGCGATGTTGGCGAGTACCAAGTCCGCGTGGTCCATCGCGCGCGACGGCCCGCGAATCGCCAGCAGCACTTCGCCGCGCGGCGACACCGCGCCGCATCGGAAGTTGGTGCCGCCCATCTCGAAACCGATCGCGTATGCGCGCTTCATCGCGAACCACCCTCGCGGCGCAGCCACGCGAGAATTTCGCGATTCCCGGCCGGGCCGGTGATGGGCGAATCGATGCTACCGGCCGCTTCCAAACCCAGCCGCGCGGCCAATTCGAGTATCCGGCGCAATACGGCTTGGCGCTGCGATTCGTCGCGCACCACGCCGCCCTTGCCCACCTCGCCCTTGCCGACCTCGAACTGCGGTTTGACCAGCGCGATGATGTCGCATCGGGGCGCCGCAAGCGCAGCCGCCACCGGCAACACCAGCCGCAGCGAGATGAAACTGGTGTCGATCGTGATCAGGTCCGGCGCGTATTCGAGGTCGCCCGGCTTCACTCCCCGGATGTTCGTCCGATCGCGGACGATTACGCGAGGGTCATTGCGGATGCGCAGCGCGAGCTGACCGTAACCGACGTCCATCGCGATCACCCGCGATGCGCCGCGGCGCAGCATCACGTCGGTGAAGCCGCCGGTTGACGCGCCTATATCGAGCGCAAATCGCCCCTCGACGCTGATGCTGAAGTGGTCGAGCGCCGCGATCAGCTTGTGCGCGCCGCGGCTGGCGTAATCCGGCCCGCCCCCGACGACCGCGATCGCGCTGTCCTGGCCGACCTTGAGATCGGACTTGTCGGCGGGGCGCGAGTTGACACGTACGCGGCCCGCCATGATCAGGCGCTGCGCCGCCTCGCGGCTGTTGGCCAGTCCGCGCCGCGCCATCTCAACATCCAGCCGCGCGCGCATCGATCCCACTTTTCCGATTGCAGTCTACTTTGGCTCGGCGCGCCACGCGCGGTTCGCCGCGGACTCCGGCTCGCGTTAGAAAGGGCCGTCCTCGTCGTCGCCGGGCTTGGCCGCGCCGGAATCGTTGATGGTCCTGCTGCGCAGCTCGCCCTGCGCGTCGCGCATCAGGACTTCGACCTTCTTCTCGAACTGTTCGAGCTTCGCGTTGAGCCCGCGCACCAATGTGACGCCGCGCTCAAAAGCGCCGATGGATTCCTCCAGCGAGAGCTCGCCGGAATCGATGCGCGCGACGATCGCCTCGAGATCGTTGAGATCATCCTCGAACTTTCGTTCCTTGGCGGCCATTGCCTTCCC
>JBGPUE010000127.1:0-6020 GCA_041491005.1 Binataceae bacterium (SeqCode)
CGTACAGCGCCTTGCTCTCGTCCAGGCCCTCGTAGCACTGGAGGCGGATGAGCTCAGAGCCGGTGGCCTGCGCGAGCACTTTGCCCAGATCGGTCTTACCGACGCCGGCCGGACCTTCTACCAGGACCGGCTTCTTGAGCTGGCTCGCGATGTAGAGCACCGTCGCGATCCGCTTGTTGGTGATGTAGTTGTTGGCGGCGAATCGCGTTACGACGTCGTCGATCGATGAGAACATCTACCCTCCTGAAGGCCAGCCGTCCCCGGCCGAGGCTCGAGGCTCTCTCTTCAATATCATGCGCGGGTTTGAGGAGAAAACCCGCATCTCTCGCCATCAGATATGCAGTTCTTCCGCCACCAGTGCGCCTGTGGTGAAACGATCGCGCCCCAACGCACTTGCGTCGTAGTCGCCCCAGGCGCCGGTCGCGATCAGGTTCGCAAGCCCCTGCCCCGCTCCGTATGACTGCATCACGCCCCGCCCGCTGAACGAATGCGCTTCGTAGAGGCGATCCGCGGGCCGGCCAACGATCGCGCTGCGGTCGGGCGTGACCGCGTAGAGTCCCGCCCATCCAGTGACGTGGCGCAATCGCTCAAAGCAGCTCATCCGTGCGAACAATCTTGGCCAAACCTCGGCCCGAAAGAACTGCTCGCCATCGTATCGGAAGGAATAGCCGGCTGGCTCTTCGGGCGGCGAATAGCCGGCCAGGATGTGCGGCCCCTCGTTGTGGAAATAGACACCTGAGGTGTCGACGATCATTCCGTAGGCGTCGAGACTCGTCGCGCGGCTGTCGACAATGCATAGCTGGCGGCGCACCGGCTCGGTCATCGAATCGAGGCCGACCAGTTTGAGGACATTGGGCGACCATGCGCCACCAGTGATCGCGAGCGCATGCGCGGCGATTTCGATCAAGTGACCCGATTCTGCTTCACCCGGCCCGTCTTGCGTCATCAAACGGACCAGACCCGCATCGGTGAGCGTACCATCGCTCTGCCAGCAGAAGAGCCGGACCTCCGATCCGCCCTGCTCCACCCGGTGCACGTAGATGCGATCGACATAGTCGGCGCCGAGCTCGCGCGATCGTTCGCGATAGTGCGACTTCAGCAGGTTCGAGTTGATCAGCCCGTCGCGCGGCGAGAAGGTCGCGCCCGCGATACCATCGAGCTTGTCGATCTCAGGAACGCGCCGATGGACCTGCGCGGGCGTCAGCTCCTCGATCGGATGGCCGAGTTGGCGCTGAAGCGGCAGATGGGCGAGCGCCTTCGGCCAGGTCGCCGCATCGTAGAGCCACAGGTAGCCTTTCTGGCGGAAGCCAACTTCAGCAGCGATCGATTCGTAGTACCGAATCGAGGCGCGGCATAGCGCGATGTTGACGGGTTGCCACCATGTGGCGCGCACGCCGCCTGCATTCTTTTCGCTGGAGCTGAGGCGGCCGCTGAGATCGATATCGACGACGACCGCTCGCAATCCACGCTCGCCCAGCGCCATCGCTAGCGAGCTGCCGATGATACCGGCGCCGATGATCGCGACGTCGTAGCGCGTATTCGGCGCCCCAGCCACAGATCAAGTGTAGCAGGAACATCCCCCTTGTCCCTCGCGATCCGTCCTGCCAAGTTGGGCGCTATGTGCACCTTGGCCATCTACTTGCGGGTTTTTCCTGAGTACCCAGTCGTGGTGGCGGCCAATCGCGACGAGTTTCTCGCGCGGCCAGCGACTCCGCCCACGTCGCTCGGCCACAACCCGGAGATCATCGGCGGCAAGGACCTCAAAGCGGGCGGCACTTGGCTCGGAATCAACGAGCACGGACTCGTCGCCGGGCTGCTGAATCGCAGCTCTAATCTTCCGCCCGATGCCAAGCTACGGTCGCGCGGCCTGCTATGCCTCGAAGCGCTGCGGTATCGCACGGCCGCTGAAGCTGCCGATTACGCCAGCCGCCAGAATGGCGCCGACTACAACTATTTCAATCTGCTGATCGCGTCGCGTGATGAGGGCTACGTCGCATACAACCGCAACGGCTCCATCGAGGTCACGCGCCTCGCGCCCGGGTTGCACCTGCTTACAAATCTCGACGTAAACGATTTCGAATGTCCGAAGATCAGCCGTTCATACCAGGACTTCGCGCGGCTCGCCGATCGCGCGGAGCTTGCAAACGACCCCGACGCGATGCGCGCCGCGCTGGCGCAGATCCTGGCGTCGCATACGACGCAGCTCGATTCCCGCTCGGGCCGGCCCAATGCGCTGTGCCTCCATCTCGATGGTTACGGCACGCGTTCGTCGAGCGTGATTATGCTTGGCGCGGAGGGAATGCGCGCGGCGCATCACTTCTTCGCGGCCGGGCCGCCATGCACCGATGCCTACGTGCGTGCGCCGCTACCGGGCTTGATTGCCGAAGAAGCCGCCAATCGCCGCGAGCAGGAAACATCCAATCGCGATCCAGCTGCTCGCCATGAAGATTGATGCGAGGAACGGCGGTTCGATCACGAAGAACAGGATCGCTCCGCTGACGACCGCAAATACCATCCCGATCACCGCGACCGTCAGGCTGATCCTGCGCAGCTGGTTCATCGAGGCGAGCATAGCAGGATCACCGTGAACTACAGCGATCAGGGCCAAGCAAAGATGAACGACAAGACGAAGCAGGCTTCGGCCGCCGCGCGCAAGGGAACACGCATGGTTGGCGCGGATCGCGCGCTGCGGATGTTGCTTGTGGTCGTCGTAGCGATGCTTTCGGTCGTAAGCCTCTCGCCCGCTCAGACTCTGGGGCAAGCCAAGCTCGACTGGCGCCAGCGATTTCTTGGCATCCTGCCGCTGGTCAAACCGGACGCGAAGGATCCGGTCATCGCGGTCGCCGACGGAAAACAAATCACGCTCGCGCAGGTCGATTCATATGCCAAGACCGAGGCCCGTCTAATCAACGCGACCACTACGAATGAGACTCGTGCGGTGTGGCGCGACGCGCTCGACAATCTCGTCAATCGCACGCTGCTGGCCGAAGAAGCCCGGCGCCGCAAGATTCAGGTTCCAGAGCAGGAAGTTGCCGCGCGCGCCCGCGGCTTCCATATAACCAGCGCGAGCGGAGAGACGGTTGCGAGCAATGGCGCACCCGAACAACAGATGCTCGACGAGGTCGGCGATTCGCTCAGAATCGAGCGGATGCTCGATGAGATCTTCAAGACTGCCAAAGTGGCTCCCACTAAGGCTCAGATCGAGAAGTACTATAACGACCACAAGGACCTGTTCGTCAGTGATCCGGGCCAGGTGCGCATCTCGCACATTGCGGTCAAGATCCCGCCCAATGCGACGCCCGACCTGAAGCGCGTCGCCGAGCAGCGGATCAACAAGCTCTACAAGGACGCGGCCAAGACCAAGGAGTTCGCCGCACTCGCACGCGAGAACTCAGACGATGCGCAATCCGCGCAGAAAGGTGGCGATCTCGGCTACTTCCGGCCCGGCCAACTGCCACCGGTGGTCGAGAAGCAGGCGTTTGCGACCAAGGTCGGCCATTTGTCCAGCATCATCGCATCGAACATCGGCTACAGCTTTATGAAGGTGACCGAGCGGAGCGATGCGAAGTACGCCGCGCTAAAGGATGTGAGATCGAAGATCGCTCTGGTGCTTCTCAACTACAATGAGGATGACGCCGTGCGCGACCTGCTGCGCAAGTTGCATAAGAACGCCAAGATCGAGTTCCGCAATCCACCCAATCGCCCGACCTAGCCTCGGTGGGCATAGCGTGTGGGGTCGGGCATACCTGCCGCCCAGAATCCCTCAGCCCGCTCCGCGCATTTAGTGCATGCACCGCAATGGATAAGCCCGCGCGGCCGGATGCATGAGACTGTCAGTTCGAGCCGCAGATTGCGTCCCCGGCGAATCACGTCAGCCTTGCTCAGTCCGGCGTAGGGTGTACGAATCGCCAGCTTGAGTCCGGTGCCGAGCGTGACCGCTCGTGCGAACGCCGCGAAGAATTCCGGCCGCGCATCCGGGAAGGGATTCGCCTCCAGCGGCGCCATCGCGATAGCGCCGATGCGATGCTGCGCGCAGAAGATCGCGGCCTTGGCGAGCAGGCTCAGATTGCGGCCGAGGATGTAGTTTGAGGTCATTGCGGCGCGGTAACCGGGCGGTTTGCGGCCGGTCACACTCCAGTGATCGCGCGCGATATCATTCATCGGCAGCCGCAGCACGGTGATCGGCGCGACCCGCGGCGAGCGCAGCGCGCTGACGAAGCGGCGCAATACCCGCAACTCCTCGCGCTCCCAACGCATTCCAGTCCGGACATAGATCGGGTGCACGCGCACATGGCGCCGCGCGAGCTCGGCAAGCAATACCGAGCTGTCCAAGCCGCCGCTGACCAGCACCGCGATGTGGCCGACGCGCGGCTGAATCGTGTAACGGCGCAGATCGAACCGCGGATGATGAACGGAGGGCAAGGCGTTCAGTTGATCAGGCGGCCGCCGTCGAGCACCAAGGTGGCGCCGGTTGCGAAGTCGGTGCCTTCGCAGAAGAACAGCACAGCGCGCGCCACATCTTGAGGCGAGCCGATCCGCCCGACCAGTGTGCCACCCGCCAGCTTCATGACCTCGTCGGCGTTGTAGTCCTCGGGCGGCAGGACCGGCCCGACGGCAATGCAGTTGACCTGCACTTGCGGTGCGAGCGCCTTGGCGAGCGAGCGGGTCAGCCCGATCAGCCCGCTTTTGGACACGGTATAGGGCAGATAGTTCTTGTAAGGGCGAATTCCCGCCCAATCACCGATATTGACGATTTTGCCGGCGCCACGCCGGCGCATCGCGGGCGCGACGGCCTTGGCGAGGAAGAACGGGGCCTTGAGGTTCGTGTCGAGATGCACATCCCAATCGCGCTCGTTCAGCTCTTCCAGCGGTTTCTTGAAGAACACCGAGGCCGAGTTGACCAAAACGTCGATCCCGCCGAAGGCTGTCTCGACTTCATGGACCATCGCATCGATCTCGGCAACCTTTTCCAAATCCGCGCGGAACGCCCGCGCGACCGCTCCCCTGCTGGCGAGCGCAGTCACGAATGCTTCGGCCTCGGGCGCGGAGTTGCGATAATGGATCGCGACCTTGGCGCCACGCTCCGCGAGAGCATCCGCGATCGCAGCGCCTACCCGGCGCGCGCCGCCGGTGACGATCGCGACCTTGCCCTTGAGCTCCATGGCCTATGACACCGCGAAGTTCTGCCAGCGGGTCAGTCGCCGATTGCGGCTTTGAGCGCACGCAGCAACGCGAGGTTGTCAGCATGGCCGGTCTTGGACGCGGTGACATGACCGACGATCGGCCGTCCGAGCAGGTAGAGATCGCCGATCAGGTCGAGCACCTTGTGGCGCGCGAACTCGTCAGGGAAGCGCAGCTTCGTGTTGATGATCTTCTCATTGTCGACGAGGATCACATTGTCGAGCCGCCCCCCGTTGGCCAGCCCCATCTCGGACATCATGCGCATTTCGGCGAGGAAGCCGAAGGTGCGCGCCGGAGCGATTTCGCGCACGTATGTCTCGGGCGAGTCGAGCTCGAAATGCACGCGCTGAGTACCGATCGGCGCGGGATATATCAGCGTGTAGTCGATGATCAGCCGATCGGCATCCTCGATTTTGATGTATTCCGAGCCCTCGCCCTGCTTGCCGATCACGATCGGCTTGGGCACGCGGATTGGCTCGATCAGCGCATCCTGTTCCTGCACGCCGGCTTCGAGGATCAAACGGCACATCTCCGAGGCCGAGCCATCGAGCGCGGGCACTTCGCCATGCGCTTTGACCACTGCGTTGGCGATACCAAGCCCATGCAGCGCGGACATCAGATGTTCGACAGTGCGGATCATCTGGCCATCGCCGGCGAGCGTGGTGTTGTAGCCGGTATCAGTGACGTTCTCCAGCCGTGCTGGTAACGCCTGTTCGGAGTTCAGCGGAGTGAAAACGATCCCGGAGTTGGGCGGCGCGGGATGAAGGATGACGCCGGTCTTGAGCCCAGTATGAAGCCCCTGCCCCGCCACTACCGTCGAACGCCCAATGGTCTGTTGC
>JBGPUE010000128.1:0-5828 GCA_041491005.1 Binataceae bacterium (SeqCode)
GCGCGGATGCCGCGATCGTTGCTTCGATCGTGCATTACGGCACGCATCCGATTCCCGAGCTCAAGCGTTACTTAAAGGAGCACGGGGTTGAGATGCGTGACGCGATCCGCATCGAAAGGAACCGCGCTTGAAGATCGCGCTGATCGTCGCCGACTTCAACTTCGACGTGACCTCGTTGATGCTCGAGCGCGCGCAGAAGCACGCCGAGTTCATGGGCGCCGAAGTCGCGGTCGTGCATGTGCCCGGAGTCTTCGATTCGCCGGCGGTGGTCAAGAAGCTGATCAAGCGCAAGGACATCGACGGGGTGGTCGTGATCGGCGCGGTGATCAAGGGCGACACGATGCATGACGAAGTGATCACGCATGCAGTCGCCACGGTCGCGGCCCAACTCGCCGCGCAGTTCGAGAAGCCGGTCGGACTTGGCGTCACCGGCCCCGGGATGACCCATCAGCAGGCGCTCGACCGCATTGACAACGCCAAGAACGCCGTTGAAGCGGTCATCCGGATGATCGAGCAGCTCAAAAAAATCGGCGACTAGCGTCAATCGATGCGCGCCGCACGCCCGCCTGTGAACAAAGCGCGCGCGCGCCGTTGAGCATCGCGCGCCAGCTCCATATACTTTCGCGGCGTAAGCGTTCGCTATGGAGGAACGCACCTCGCCTCCCCAGACATTCTCAACGCGCGCCGCTGCCAGGATTCTGGCGCTCTCGCCCGACCGTATCCGTTACTGGGTGCGTCGGCGGCTCCTGAAGCGACCGGCCATCGTCGGCAAGGGTTACCAGTTTGCCTTCAACGATTTGCTGATGATGCGGATGGCCAAGGAGTTGCTGCCCTCGCAGCGCCATCTGGGGCCGGTCCGCCGATGCTTCGAGCGGCTGGGACGCCTGCTCACGCCGGAGCGTCCGCTCACCTCGCTCAAGCTGGTCGAACTGGACGGCCGGATCGTAGTTAGCGACGGCGGCATCCGATTCGAAGGCGACAGCGGCCAGTTGCTGTTCGGATTCTCGCCGGCGGATGGTATGCCGCGTGACGGCGACGATGCGGCGCGGAGCAAAATAGCCGCGCTGAGTGGCGAGCCGGACGCGGAAGACCAGACCGATCTCGCGCGGCTGGTCCGAATCTACAACACGATGGTTGAGGCCGAGCCGGCCAATCCCGAGCTGCGGATGCGCCTGGCGCAGATGCTCGAGCAGGCGGGCGATCTCAGGGGCGCGCTCAGGCACTACCTGCATGCCGCCACGATCATGCCAGGCAACGGCGAGGCGCACATGCGTCTTGGCATGATTCATCGCCAACGCGACGAGCCGGATCGCGCAGTCAAGAGCTTCATTCGCGCGCTGAGCTGCGATCCTGGCCTGGTCGAATGCCATCGCCATCTGGCCGAGCTCTATGAGCAGTTGGGCCGCCGGCGCGACGCCCTGCGCCATCTGAGCGCGCTCCACCGTCTTACCCGCGACGAGTAGCTTAGCAGCCTCGCCCGATGCGAGTTGAATCTTCGCGCACCGCGACGATAAGCTCGCAATGATGGAACGCGAGCTGAAGAAAATCGATATTCTGCGCCATGAGTTGAAAGCGCTGCGCTTTATGCTCGATCGCTTTCACCAGGGGCGGCTTGGGCGCGACGAGTTGCCCGCGCGCGATGACCTCCAGTCCGAACAGGGACGCACGCTATTCGACGCGATTACCGGCGCCAGCAGCCGTGCCGCCGCCGAGGATGCGATCGCGGCGTTGGAACTCGATGACGTCGATCTCGACTCGTTCCTGCGGCTTGACGGCGAGCACTACTACAGCTATCCGGGCCTCGTGAAACAGCGCGCCGATGCGATCCGTGCCGGCCGTCTCAAGGTTCAGGACGCTTGAGCGGACCTGCGCTCACCGAACTTCATCTGCTGATCGGCGCTGACGGCGCGCTCGTCGCATACCAGGAAAAGGAGAAGGCCTGGGCCGGGGTGCTGGGCTTTTCGACCGAAGAGCGGGCGCGCGAATTCTGCCGCGCCAGCGGTTTGCGCAGTCCCGAGATTGCCACCCTCGACCCGCACGATCGCCAAAGCATTGCCCAGCTCATACGGGAAATGAAGACGCGTGCGATCCGCTTCATGCTGCTCAACCTCGACTACTCCACTGGCAGTTGCGAGCGCGTCGAGTTCGAGGGCGACAACCTCGGCGCACCGAGTGAGTATCAACTCACGCCGCCGCATAGTCACTGAGCAGGCGCGCGGCAAGTGTCGATGCACGAGCCAGCCACGAAGGCGCCGCCGACGTTCGCGGATGTCCAACTGGCGCGGCAGCGCCTGGCTGGAATCGTCAAGCCGACTCCTTTGATTGCCAGCGCGACGCTCTCGGGCATGATCGACGCTGAAGTGTTCGTCAAACCCGAGAACCTGCAGAAGACCGGCTCGTTCAAGATTCGCGGCGCCTGCAATCGCGTTGCAGCGTTGTCGGACGAGGAACGCCAGCGGGGGGTGATTGCCGCTTCGGCGGGAAACCATGGGCAGGCGCTGGCGTATGCGGCCAACCGCGCAGGAATCAAGGCGACCATCGTGATGCCGCGGGGTGCGGCGATCGCCAAGGTCGCGGCGACGCGCAGCTATGGGCCCGAAGTCGTGCTCGAAGGCGCCGACTATCAAGCGGCGCTCACCGCCGCCGAACGGATCCAGCATCGCACCGGCGCAGTGTTCATCGACGCCTACGACGATCCGTGGGTGATCGCGGGGCAGGGCACCGTCGGGCTGGAGATAGCCGACGAGATGCGGCCCGACGCGGTGCTCGTTCCGGTGGGCGGCGGCGGACTGATCGCCGGAGTTGCGCTCGCGCTTTCGGAGCGTGCCCCGCAATGCGAGGTGATTGGGGTCGAGCCGGTCGGATCGCCGCAACTGAGCGCGAGCCTGGCTCGCGGTGCGGCCGCTTCAATCGGCCGGCCCGCCGACACGATCGCCGACGGACTTGCCACCGGGCGGCTCGGCGAGTTGCCCTTCGCGATCATTCGCGAACGCGTGCGCCGCGTCGCGACCGTCGATGACTTCGAGATTGGCGAGGCGGTGATGATCCTGCTTGAGCGGATGAAGCTGCTGGCCGAAGGCGCGGGCGCCGCCGCGCTCGCCGGTGCGCTCAAGATGCGCAATGAGCTGCGCGGCAAGCGCGTCGTGCTGTGTGTATGTGGCGGCAACATCGACATCAACCTGCTCGACCGCATCATTAGACACGGTCTGGTCAAAGCCGGCCGCATGTTCCGCTTCTCGGTGAGTATGCGCGACCGCCCCGGTGAGCTCGTGCGGCTGCTCGCACTGATCAGCGAGACCGGCGCCAATGTTCACGCAATCGATCACAACCGCAATCGGCGCGATCTGGCGATCGGGTCCGCGCAAGTGATCCTCGAACTGGAAACGCGCGGTCCTGAACACATCGCGGAGATCCGCGCGCGGCTGGATCGCGGCGGCTACGCCATCATCACCGATACCGGCACCTAGCCGCCTGCATAGCGAGCGGGGAAATCATCGCGCACAGCGCCGATCGCGCGCGTCCATCATGCTACGATCGGCGCTGTGCGGTGCTGGATGCGGAGGATCTTGCGCGAGACCGCGGCGCCGCTCGCCTTATGCGCGCTGGTGGCCGGATGCAGCTACTTGCCATACCTGCCCAAACTGCGCGGCGCGATGCGGCCCGGTGCGGACGCGACTGCACATTACAATCGCGGCGTGGACTACGCGCAAGCCGGCCGGACTGACGATGCGATTGCGGAGTTCAGGCTCGCGGTGCGCGACGACCCGACCGACGCGCAGGCCTACCATAACCTGGCGCTGATGCTCGAGCGCAAAGGCGACCTCGATGGAGCGATCGTCGAATACCAGGGCGCAGTAGCGGTCGATCCCGCCGCTGAATTGAGCCATCTGCTGCTCGCCGACGCGCTCGCCCGCAAGGGCGATCTCGACCGCGCGCGCGATGAATATCTCACGGCGCTGCGCCTGGCGCCCGGCGATTCGCGCGCGCTCAACAATTTCGGCCTGCTGCTGCGCCGCAGCGGCGATCGGCGCGGCGCCATCGCGCAGTACCGGCTCGCGCTGGTTTCCGATCCCAAGGACTTCGCGGCTCGCGTCAATCTCGGCATCGCGCTTTACGAGGAAGGCGACCTGACTGACGCGCTGCGGGAACTGAAGACCGCTGCCGCGACACGCCCCGAGCATCCGCTGCCGCATAACGTAATGGCCTTCGTGCTGTTCGAGATGAATCGTGTCGGTCCTGCGATGGCGCAGTGGCAGATGGCCAACCAGCTCGATCCGAGCAGCCCAGACGTGCTGGCAGGTATGAGCGTCGGACTCTGGCGTAGCGGCCAAAAACCCTCCGCGCTCGCCCGCTTCCAAAGCGCCGTGGCGATCGATCGCGCTTATCTGTGCAACGACGACGAACTGCGGACGCGAGGTTATTGGAGCAGCCCTGCGATCGACGTGCTCAACAATGTGCGCAAGGCCGCCGGCGTTCGAGGCTGCGCCGGGTGATGGTCAGGGAATCAGGATGCGATGCAGATCGAGCACCGGCGGCGCCACTTCGGTCTGTGTCAGCATGTCGTGGATCTGGCCGCGATGATGCGTCTGATGATTGAAGAAATGCGCCAGCAGCACTGACACCGGGTCGCTGTACCGCTTCCCTTCATTGTTGATGTAGGTAATCGAGCCTTCGAGGAACGCTGCGCTTAGCCCGGCGGCGAATCGCTCGATTCGATCATCTTCATGGACGCGCGCCGCGCGCAATTGCGCGAAATTCTCGTACAGGATCGCGTCGAGATGAGTCGATGGCGCCTCGCCGCCTTCGAAGCGCGCGAGCCAGATCCGATCTCCGACCATGATGTGATTGAGCGTACCGTGGATGCTTTTGAAAAACGCCGGGCGGATCCGCGTGCGCTCGGCGTCGGGAAGCTGCGCGCAGTACTCGTACAGCCGCAGATTCGCGAGCGCGTTGTAGCGGGCCATCATTTGGAAGTGCCGGATGAGGCCGTCGGCCATGGTTGCCCCGCTGCGAAAAATTGGATTGCGCCCCGCCGCCCAAGTGACGCGCGATTGAACGCGCACGGCGCGAACGCGGTCTAGGTGAACATGGCGGCGATGCCCTTGGGCTTGACCGTCTTGCCCGCGGGCTTCATCTCGCGCGCAATCTCTTCCAGTTCGCTCTTGAAAGATGCCATCTCGGCCACCTGCTTGTCCTCGAATGCAGTTGCCTCGCGCTCACGCCTTCGCTCGACGAGCTCTCGCGCGCGCATGCGGCGCGCGTAAAACTCTTCGAAGACGCTCTTGACCCGCCGGTAGAGCGTCGAATTCGGCACGAACGAGCCCGAACATTGAGGACAAAAGAAAACGACGCCGACCTGGAAGTGGCGATAGGGAATCGTGTAGCCCTCGTTGCAATCCTTGCAGATTATCGGCACTGCCCATGTGACTGGATCGAACTCTCCAGCGGCCGCTGCCGGAGCTGCCGGGGCGGCGGGGGCGGGAGCTGGTTTGGCTGCGGCAGCGGGTGGCGCCGCGGGCTTGGCCGGCGCCGCGGTGCCATCACTTGCGGCTGCGCCATTGGCCGCGGCCTTAGGCGCGGGGGCCTCGCCGCCCGCGTCCTTGCGGAAGCGTGAGGGGAAATCATGGGTGAAGCTCTGTTCGGGATGCAGCTCGCGGGCCCGCGCGATCAACGCCTGCTCGTTCTCGAGGTTGTTGGGATCGGGGATGCAGCAATCCACCGGACAAACCGCGGCGCACGCCTCATGGTCGAAGAAGCCCACGCATTCGGTGCACTTGGAGGGCACGATGTAATAGATGTCCTGGGACAGCGCCGGCGAGGTCGCCCCA
>JBGPUE010000129.1:0-5512 GCA_041491005.1 Binataceae bacterium (SeqCode)
CATTCCGCTGATCCGGACAAGTTCGCATCGCAGCCTGCTCAATCCGCAGAGCTTATCGGGCGGAGTACTGCACGGCGCCGCGAACTTCCATATGATTCCGGAAGCCGCAGCGATACTCGATGGATCGCTTGGATGGCCGCTGCTGGCGGGTTTTGTGATCATCTTCGGTCTCGAGCGTTTCGTGCTGGTGCATCCGAATCCGGAAGGCGCGACCGAGCATGGCCTCGCGCATCACATTCATCTCGGCACGGCGGCGTATGTCGGGATGTCCTTCCACAGCCTGCTCGACGGGCTCGCGATCACATCGGCATATGAGCGGCCCGACCTCGGCGGCGTAGTGCTGCTCGCGGTGATCTTTCACAAACTGCCCGACGCATTCGCACTGGCCAGCCTGATGCTGCTCGACAGATGGACCAGGCGCGGCATCGTAATAGCGATGGTCGCGTTCGCCTTCACCACTCCGATGGGCGCATTGCTGAGCATGTTGATGCTGAGGCGGGCCACCAACACTGCGGTTGCCGCCGCAATCGCCCTATCGGCCGGTACCTTTCTCGCCGTGGCGACCTCCGATGTGCTGCCGCAGATTCGCCGCTACGACAGCCAGCGTCTATGGCCGCTAGTCGCGATGTTCACCGGGCTTGCGTTCAGCTGGCTCGGAAGGCTGATCGAGGGATGACTCGCAGCTAGCCGCTGCGTTCCGGATCGTCCTTCCACTCCTCGGGAAAGAGCAACAGCAAATCCTGGCCCAGCGATCGCACGAGGAAGCGATGCGCTTCCCCGATGACGCGTTCGAGGGCGCGCCCGCCGATCAGCCAATGGCCGCGGCCAGCGATCAACTTCAGTTGCGCCCCCAGCGACTGTGCGAAGCGCTCGAGTTCGGGGGTCGGCGCGAACGGATCCGAGTCTCCACCGATGACCAGGCGCGGCGCGGACCGATCGGCTGCGGGCATTTCGAAATCGCCGCGCAGCACCTCGCGCGCGGGCCCCGGCGGCTGCGGCACGAACGATTTGATCAGCGCGGCGCGCTGAAACGGCTCAACGTCGGCTACGAAATCGAACAGCGTCCGCCCGCTTGGGACTTTGAGCGTTCGCCCCATCTTGAGCGCAAGCCGGTTCGACCATTGGCCCAGCAGCGGCGTGCGGAACCGGGGCAGCATCGGCGCGATCGCAACCGCCGCTCGTACTTTGAGATGATTCGTCATCTTCAGGGCGAGCGTGCCGCCCAGTCCGTGGCCGATGAGAACTACATCGCGGCCAAGCGCATCCAGCGCTTCAGATATGAGCGCCGCATACTCGCCGGTGCCGCGTGCGGCGGCCAACAAACCCGCGGCGCTCAGATCGGGAGCGTAAACTTCCCATCCGATCGTCGCGAGGTAGCCGAGCATCACTGCCAGATGGCGTGTGGTCGCGAACAGCTCGGGGAGCAGTACGATCGGCACGGCGAACTTGATCGTCTCCGGCGCTTCGAGCTGAGTCGGAAAACGGCCGAGCGCGATGTCCACTGATACCCGAGCCTCGAGCGCGGTGGGCGCAGACTACATTTCCAAGGCGATGGATGAGCTCCGTGGCCGGTCCGCGATCCGCGTCATCGTTGAGCGCATTCCCTTGGCAGGATTTTTCAAAATAAGGAGCGGCGCACGGAAACTCCGCGCGCCGCTCCGGTCCACCCCGCATACACCCCGCACACTTGTGGGCTGGGTCGATCGGATCGCAACGCGCTGGCGGGCGCGCTTGTCAGACCAAGCCGGCAAGGCTCTCGCGAGCCGCCTGCCAATGTCCCCGCGACGTTGTAGTACCCGCGACGGCGCGCCGCAAGGCGAAGGCCATACGCCACGCATTGAAAAATCGGCTTATGTGGGGCTACGTCTACCCGAAAGAGAAAGCCCCCTGTTTGAAAGGGGGCTTTCCCGTCGTAACGAGGCCTCAGGCGCCCCGGCTCATCGCAACAGCTGTCTCGGCATCGTCAGCCAGCCCTTCGCGAATCCGCGAAGGGAAAAGAATTCTGTTGGCTACTTCTTCTTTTTCTTGCCGGCTTTCTTCTTCATACTCGCTTTACGTCTCGGTCTGGACTTGGTGGCCTTTCTACGGGCCTTTCGCTTCACTGGCATAGATACCTCCTCTTGCTACCACTGCTGTGCGACGAGCACCAAAACTAATGGATGGTCGCTTTGCTTCCATCCGCCGCGACCGATTATAGAAACCCGTTATTGTGCAATCAAGAGGATGGCGTCAATTTTATAAAAAAATTCTAAAGCCACAAACTGCTCGGGTCACAAGCGTTTCCCGACCCTCACTCATAAGCCGGCTTGAATTCCCATCGACCGCTGCTTTACGATCACGACGTGGCGAGATTAAGCTTCTACCTTCAACGCGAGTGGCTCAATCTAATCCTGGTGGCCGTCGTGATCGCCTTGATCGCGAACTGCGCTATGGCGCCGCGCGGCCTGCGCGATCTGCTTGCACTGCGTGCGCATCGGGACCGTCTCGACGGCCGGCGCGAAAGCCTGCGCATCGCGAACACTGCCTTGGACGCCGAAATTCTGCGCCTACGCAGCGATGATCGCTATTTGCGGACACGCATCCGGCTCGAGCTTGGTTACGTCCGCCCCGGCGAAATGGTCTACCGCTTCGCTGACGCCAATCCACCTTCCGGTAGCTAAAAGAAGCCCTTGGGCAGGAGGCGCAGCTCGCGCGCCTCGCGTTCGAGCTGCTCGCGAAAATCCGGGTGAGCCAGACCAATCAGCGCGCGGGCGCGTTCAGGCACCGACTTCCCTTTGAGGTTGGTCATCCCATACTCGGTGACGACATACATCACGTCGGTGCGCGGGGTTGTGACGATGTTCGAGTTCGCGATGCGCGAGACGATCCGGCTGTGGCGCTGCCCGTCGCGCTCATGCGTCGACGCGAGGCATAGAAACGCCTTGCCGCCGCGCGAGGCATAGGCGCCGCGGACGAATTGAAGCTGGCCGCCAGTGCCGCTGATGTGGCGCACGCCTGCTGACTCCGAACACGCTTGCCCGCTCAAATCGATTTCTGCCGCGTTGACGATCGCGACGACCTTGTCGTTGCGCATGATGTGGTGGGGCAGGTTGGTATAATCGACCGGGCCTCCAAAGCACAGCGGGTTGCGATTGATGAACTGATACTGGCGCGCCGAGCCCGCGGCGAAACAGAATGTGATCTGGTACGGATTGATCGCCTTATGCGCGCCGGTGATCTTGCCCGCCTCATACAAGTCCACGAGCGAATCGACGAACATCTCGGTGTGGATGCCCAAGTCCTTGATGGCTGACTTCACCAGCAGCTCACAGACCGCGTTGGGCATGCCGCCAATCCCGATCTGCAGACAGGCCCGATCTTCGATCTCGCCCGCGATCAGTTCGGCGACCCTCTGATCGGCCGGACCAGGCGGCGGGTTCTTGAGTTCCGGGATCGCGGCGTCGCCGCCATCGATCACGTGGGCGACTTCGCTGATATGCACGGCGTTTTCGACGCCATAGACGTAGGGCATCGAGGCGTTGGTCTCGACGATCAGCATGCGCGCCTTCTCGGCCAGCGCCTTGTGGTAGGTGATCGCGCCGCCGAAATTGAAGTAGCCGTGCTCATCCATTGGCGCGGTCTTGAGGATCGCGACATCAACCTCGACGAAACGGCGATAGTAGTCGGGCGCCTCGCCGAAATTCATCGGGATATGTTGGCACAGGCCGCGGTCGTGCATCCGGCGTTCGAGCGCCGAGAAGTACCACGAGAGGTAGGTGACATGGCGCGACTCGGGATCGGCCTCGACCACCGCGCGTGGCCGCATCGCCAGGCATCCGCGCACCCGCACGTTGTCGAGCCGGCTGATCCGCTCGGCCAACGCGCTGTCGAAAACGTCGGGCTGGCCCATCCCAAAACCGTAGTCAAGCCAGCTGTTGGACTTGACTGTCTCCGCCGCCTGCGCAGCGCTGATCGTTTTGCGCTTGAGTTCGGATGTGTAGGACATCACTGCTGCCTCGTTGTGACTTGCTGTGCCACTATGGTGCGCAACCACCCAACCACGCGTGGCCACCGCCCCCTGTCATCAGCCAGCTTGGCCGAGCCGCGAAATGATTCAAGAGGCCGCGGCGCCAAGAGGCTGCTTGACTGAGTCGGTCTCGATGCGGTTTGTTCATCGGGCGCATCCCGGTCGGCACCCTGAAATGGAAGCACTGAAACAGACACATGCGGCGATTGAGGTGGCGGGCGCGCCGCGGCTGGTGCTGTTTCTCACGGTCTTCATCGATTTGCTCGGCTTCGGCATCGTGATCCCATTCTTGCCGATGTTTGCCAGCACTCTGGGCGTTGGAGCCGTGGGCGTCGGGGTAGTGCTCGCGGTCTATTCGCTGATGCAGCTTCTGTTCGCGCCGATCCTCGGCACCATCTCGGATCGGATCGGCCGCCGCCCGGTGATCATGATCGGCCTCGCGGGCTCCGCGCTGGGCTACCTGATCTACGGTTTCGCGACCTCGTTCTGGATTCTGCTCCTGTCGCGCGCGATTCATGGTTCGTGCGCCGCGACCATTTCGACCGCTCAAGCTTACATTGCGGATACCACCGACGGGTCTGAGCGTGCGCGCGGGATGGGCCTTATCGGCGCGGCCTTTGGATTGGGCTTCGTGCTTGGACCGGCCATGGGCGGATTGCTGGGGGGCGGCGGCTTGCGGATACCCGCGCTCTTCGCCGCCGGTCTGTCAGTCGGCAATCTGATCCTCGCGGCGCTGCTGCTGCCTGAATCAAAGCCAGCGCAACTGCCCGCCGCATCCGTGAGCGATGCTGCCCCGCAGGGCGCTGGAGTTCTCCAGCTGATGCGACGGCTCGGAGATCGCAGACTCGCACGACTCTTCGTGCTGGCCTTCTTGTTCACGTTCGCGCTGGCCGCGCTCGAGGCGACCTTCGCCCTGATGGTTCCTCGGGTCTACGGCTACGGCGCGGTCGGCATCGGCGGCCTGCTGGCTTTTGCTGGATTGGTACAGGCGCTCGCGCAGGGCCTATTCCTCGGCAGGCTCGTCCAATGGCTTGGCGAGGTGCGCCTGGTGCGCGTCGGCGCGATCGTGATGGGCGTCGGGATGGCGCCGCTGGCGGCCTCGTCCTCGCGTCCGCTGTTATTCGTGCTGCTCGCGCTGATCGCGATCGGCTACGGCGTTGGCAGCCCGTCGCTTGCCAGTCTCATCTCGCGAGGCAGCGCCCGGGACAGCCAGGGCGGAGTGTTGGGACTCAATCAGTCGGCACTCTCGCTTGCCCGGGTCTTTGGGCCGATCGCCGGCGGGTTCTTCTATCAGACCTGTGGCGCTTCGGCGCCATATTATGGTGCCGCGGCCGTAATGTTAGCGGCGCTGGCGGTCGGAGTCGGAATCGAAGCTGTGGCGTGAGGGGAAACGATGCTTGGAGTAATCCTGGTCGTCCATCTATTCGCGATCATCTTCTGGATCGGAAGCCTGCTCGTAATCACCACGCTGCTGGGCCAGGTGGCTGATGAAGTCGGCGGGGCGCG
>JBGPUE010000130.1:0-5348 GCA_041491005.1 Binataceae bacterium (SeqCode)
GCGCATGTGGATTCGGTAGGCGCCGCCGGGGCGCAGCTCGTTTCGAAGGACGGTGCTCGTGAACCCTTTCGGACCGTGCCACTTGGCCATGTGCTCGGGGTCGGTCCAGCACTTGAAGACGAGATCGCGCGGCGCATCGAAGATGCGCGTGATGACTAGCACTCGGTCATCTGATTCGGTGGCAGCGCTATTTCTTGTGTCCATTTTTCTTCTCCTTCACTTGCAGCTCGCGCAGATAGTCGTCCAGGCGATCCAGGCTCTCCTCCCAGAAACGGCGATATTCCTCCAGCCAGTCGGCGACGTCCTTGAGCGGACCCGCCGCGAGCCGGCACGGGCGCCACTGGGCCTCGCGGCCGCGCCCAATCAGACCGGCGCGCTCGAGCACTTTGAGGTGCTTGGAGATCGCGGGAAGGCTCATCTCAAAGGGTTCGGCCAGCTCAGTAACCGAGGTCTCGCCTGAGGCGAGGCGCGCAAGGATCGCGCGCCGGGTGGGATCGGCGAGAGCCGCGAAAGTGGTGCTGAGGCGTTCAGGCGACATGCTGTGATGAACCATTCAGTTAAATAACCTACAGGTTAAATACATCCCGCGCTGGCCAGTGTCAAGCACTGCATGCGTTGTGGGTTATTTGGACTTGTGTCGCGGGATACGGGTGCTCTGGCGCCAGTCCGACTCAGGCGAGCGCTCGGACGGCCCCGCTACTTAGGCGCAGGCGCGTTCGATGCCGTCGAAAAACTGCCACCAGAGATCGAGCGACCGCTCGGCTGCGGCGCGAACGCGCGAGCGCTCCTGATCGCTCAATGCCATCCGGCTCAGAATATTATCGCCGACGTCGCTGTGATCGCGATCGGCGATCTCGTGCACATCGAAGAACGCCACATCCTCGCGGCTAAGCCCGTAGTGACGCTCGAGCGCGCGTGCGAAGCCCGCGAAGTTTCCCGGCACCTGGCCTTCGGCGGCGACGTTGATCGCTGCGATGCCTTCGGGGAACGATCGATCCTTGGTCGAAAGCTCGAACCAGTCGATCAGCGCCACGGTTGAAGGCAGCGGCTTTCCTTCCGTCATCGCCTCGCGCTTCATTCCCAATCCCAAGCCGAGCCGGATGAACAACTCCGGATGCGGCGCGCTGCCGGAGATCAGCCCAGTCTCCTCTTCGTAGAGGCTCTCGGCCAGCTTGAGCCGCTCCGCCATGTTCGTGCATCGCGAATGCATCGCACTGAGCGCACGCGGGAACTCGCGCACCTGCAGGAAGAACTGGGTCGCGAAGGTATGCATTCCGGGGCGTGACACCCCGCCTTCGAGGATCTTCAGCCATAGCGGATGGCGTCCGAAGGAGCGCCGCTGGTGGACCGTCGAAAACAACTCGCGAACAAAATCTGCTCCGCCTTGTTCCATGATTGACCTCGGAAGCCGCCAAACGTGCCGAAGGATCCTGCGCAGACTACAAAAGCCTCGCCGCGATGGAAAGCGCGAAGCCTCGTGCATGCACGATCAGTCGACCTGATGGAGATTCTGCACGAACTCGGAGGGGCCGATGTAGCCGACAATCTTCTTGCGTACTCGGCCGGCAGAATCAATGAACACTGTGGTCGGCACCCCCTGGATGCCGTACTTGGTCACCAGTACTTGGGATTTCTCATCTCCCTGTTGAGTGAGATCGCCGCGCAGCCGGACGAACCGCGCCGCGGCCTTCACCACCGTGGCATCGACGTAAGTCGTATTTTCCATCTCACGGCATGGAATACACCAGTCGGCCGCGAAATCGATAACGACCGGGCGTTTCTCGCTCGCGGCGGTGGCAAGACGGACGCTGTCATATGGCTCGAAAGACATCGGCGTGGCGATGGTGTGCGGCGCCAGCATCAGCAGCAGCGCGACCGCCGCCGTAGCCGCGACCAACCGTTTAAAGGCACGAAACGCCGGCCACGAGTTGCCCGCCCGCGACCCAATCCCAAGGAAGATTCCCACTGCTGCGGCGTAGTAGGGCAGGGCGCGTGTGATGATCCGGCCATGCACTAGCGGGTCAAGGAAATACAGCGCCATTCCGATCAGCACGAAACCGAAGAACTGCTCGACCCATGCCAGCCATTCGCCGGAGCGCGGCAGCTTGCGGATGCTGCCTGCGGCCAGCGCCAGTGCGATGTAGGGGAGGCCGAGTCCCACCGCGAGCGTGAAGAAGACCGCGAACCCGAAGGCAACGCTCTGGCTGCGCTCAACCACCAGCAGCAGGCCGAGCACGATCGGTCCGATGCATGGAGCAGCCACCACGCCCATCCCCAGTCCCATCAGCACCGCGCCGAAGTAGCCAGGATGCGCATTGCCGGCCAGTTGCAGCAGCCGAATCGGCATCTGGATCTGGAACCATCCGAAACTCGATGCCGCAAGGATCAGCAGCATCGAGGCGATCGCCATCAGCACGATCGGATTTTGCAGCGCCGCGCCGAACAGCCCGCCTGACAGCGCGGAAGCCATGCCGACCACCGAGAACATCAGCGCGATGCCGAGCACATAGAGCGCCGCGAGCATCGCGACCCGCCGCGTGCCGCCGCCCTGATTACCGAAGTACGCCAGCGTGACGCCGATTAGTGGATAAACGCACGGTGTCAGGTTGAGCGCGAGGCCGCCAAGCAGCACCAGCATGAAGCCGAGCACATAGCCGCGCTTGCGGAACACGTCCCATTCGCTCGCATCGGTCGGTGCCTCGTCGAAGCTCACGGCCGCTCCTGCGGCGGATTCGACTGGCTCAGCAGAGGTGACCGCCGCCGAGAGATCGGCATCGGCAATGACCGATGCAGGGCGCAGGCATTGGAGATCGTTGCAGGGTTGATAGTCGAGCGTCACTGTCAGCGGTAGCGCGCCGCCGGGCATGAACTCCGCAGTAGGCCGAAGTTCAGCGGTGAAATGGATCTTGCCAGTGAAAACCGCCAGCTTCTCGCCGCTGGAGAAGCCCGGCGTGATCAGCTCAGCGGGCGGATAGTGAAGCTTGCCCACCGTGACCGCCGGTGGCGCCGTGATGCCTAGCGTTGTCGGGATGTAGTCGGAGTTGAGCGGCTGGTCCGAATTGATGTGCCATCCGGGCATGATGCGCGCGTCTACTTGCAAGAGGCTGATGGAGCCGGCTGCCAGTGGCCGATCGAGCTGCAGCGGCTCGAGCATCACGACTTCGCTGGATCGCGGGATGGGCGCCGTATCCGCGCTGGACCGAAGCAAGACGGAGGTATCAGCAGCGGCGCAGGTCGCGACTCTGCCCAGGCAGGCGAGCGCTATCACCCATGCCCACACAATGGGCGGACATGATCGGCGAGGCGCGTGGTAACGAATCTTCACAGCATCGGCGACGCAGGCCGACATCCGGACCCGCCACCGCTGCCTCCAGTATAGGAACAGCCGATTCTCCAGAGAAGTTCGGTCGCGAAAGCCGTTGGTTACCGGCGGGCCGCGCCGCGCGCGGGAAGCGGGGCTTCGGCCACCGACAGCGGTACGCTGTCGACGATTTCCAGCCCGTAGCCGGGCAGGTTGGCCAGCCGCGGCTTGGCGTCCGACATCATGATCATCTTGCGCACGCCGACGTCGCGCAGGATCTGCGCGCCGATACCATAGTCACGGAAGCCGGCCTCGGGCGAATTGATGTGTGTGCTGGTGCGCAACTGATGAGCTCCAGTGGCGGCGCCAATCAGCTCCGAAGCAATCGCGTTCGATTCGCGTTTGAGGTACAGAATCACGCCTGCGCCAGCCTCGCCGACTTTGAGCATTGCCGAACGCAGCAGGTTGCGCGTGTTGTTTCCCCGATAGCCGAACACATCGCCGGGCAAATATTCGCGATGCGCCCGCACCAGGATCGGCACCGCCGGATCGACCTTGCCCATGATCAGCACCAAATGCTCGGTGAGATCGACCAGGTTGCGATAGACGCGCGCGCGGAACTCGCCGTATGCGGTCGGCAGGCGCGCCTCCGCGATTCTTTGCACCAGCGTCTCGTTGCGCAGGCGGTATTCGATCAAGTCCGCGACCGTGACGATCTTGAGCGAGTGGCGCCGGGCGAATTCGACCAGATCGTCGCGCCGCGCCATGGTGCCGTCGTCTTTCAGGATCTCGCAGATCACGCCCGCCTGCTTCAGCCCAGCCAAGCGTGCGAGATCAACCGCGCCTTCGGTCTGGCCGGTCCGCACCAGGCATCCGCCCTCGCGCGCGCGCAGCGGATAGACGTGCCCGGGAGTGACGAACTCCGACGGACTGGCGTCCTCGCGTACCGCATGCAGGATGGTCATCGCGCGATCATGCGCCGAGACGCCCGAACCCGTCACGCGCCGCGCCGTGATCGAATTGGTGAAGGCGGTGCCCAGTGGCGCCTGGTTGTCCCCGACCATCATCGTAAGCGCGAGCCGATCGATGCGGTCGGCCGCCATCGGCAGGCAGATCAGCCCACGCCCATACTTCGCCATGAAGTTGATCGCGTCGGGCGTGACCTTCTCGGCCGCCATCGCGAGATCACCCTCGTTCTCGCGCTGCTCGTCATCCATCAGGATGATCATGCGGCCGCGGCGAATCTCCTCCAATGCCGTCTCGATCGAGACGAAGGGTGCTTTAGCTTTGGCCCGGGGATTTATTTCGCCGAACATTCGGATATGGCTCACATCGCCCTAGCCGACGATGACTTTAATCCTGTTAACAATCTTACAACGGTTGGGCGCGGCTCGCGAACCCGATCGATCGGCTCGAATGACGCTGTAGCATTGCTTCCTCGGCAGCCAGATTGCCGATCATGATAAAATGGAGTATTCGAGAATGTCGGGCCTTTTTTGCCGGAAGAATTTATTTCTCTTTCCTGAGCGCGCTGCTAAACAACGACCGGCGGGCGGAGACTAATAGCCGAGGAGATACGTATGCCCCTCTACCTGATCGAGCGAAATTTTGCCGAGCAAGTAAACGCAACCCGCGACGTTGCTACGGCGATCACCCAAGTGAACGCTGATGCCGGCATCCAGTGGCTGTACTCGTTCCTGAGTGCCGACAAGAAGAAGACCTACTGCCTGTACGAGGCTCCCAACCCCGAGGCCATCCGTGCAGCGGCGCGGAAGCTGAACCTCCCGGCGGACGTGATTGTTGAATTGGGTGAATCGCGGATCACGCCGGGAGCGCCGGAGTTGCTCACGCCAACCCGCGGGGCGTGATCATCCGAGCCGGGTGACCTTCGCACGGCCGATGCCGGGCGACGGCTTCGCCTCTGATGTGCGCGGCCAACAGACACTTCTAGTCAGTGTCGGCAGTGATTCGCTCCTCAAGTGCGTGCATCCCAAGTTCACGGGCGGTGGCTAGCGCGGCTTTGAGTAGCCCTGCCGCTTTGTCGCCA
>JBGPUE010000131.1:0-5344 GCA_041491005.1 Binataceae bacterium (SeqCode)
CAGGTAATTGATCTCGGCGCGGTTGCCCGCGATCCCCGCCATCAGAAGCCACGACGAAGCGTCACCGCCGAACTGCGTCGCGAGTTCAGGGCTCACGACTTCAAGATGCGCCAGTGGCATTGCATCGTTGAGCGCACGAGCGGCCTCGAACGCATCGCCAACCCGGGTGAATCGCGACGTCGCCAGTTCGTAGAGCTCGGGCAGCGGCCGCACCTTGAACGCCGCCTCGGTGATGATGCCGAGGGTGCCGAAAGATCCGGTCATCACCTTCATCACGTCGTAGCCCGCGACGTTCTTGACCACGCGCCCGCCGCCACGCACGAGGCGGCCGCCATGCCCGACGTATTGGATGCCGATCAAGAGATCGCGTGGGAGTCCCTCTGAGAGCCGTAACGGACCTGATCGCGCCGCGCCGATCAGCGAGCCAATCGAAGTCGAATCAGGCGAGGGCGGATCGAGCGGCATACGCTGCCGATGATCCGCCAGCACCCGATTCACTTCCCCCAGCCGTATTCCCGCCTGCACGACCAGCGTCATGTCGTCGGGTTCGCAGGCGACGATCGCCGCGAGGCGAACGAGCGAAATTCCAATTTCCACCGGATGGCGCCTGATCTCTGCCAGCGTGCGGCACACGCCGACTGGCGCAAGCGCGATCCGCCGCGCCTCCGCCATGCGGACGATCTCGCTCAGCTCATCGAGGCTCTGCGGCTCGACAATGCTCTCGGCCACCAGCATTTCGCGGCCGATGGGCCGGCGGATGCGCTCGGCGCCAACCAGTGCGCTCAATTCCAGTGTCGTGCGGGAAAGATCGGCGTGGGCCACGGTTCAGATCGGCACTTGGCGGCGCGGCGCAGCGACTTCGACGCATCCACCCGGCATGGGGAGAACTTTGCCCGGGTTGGCGCGCTCCGTGGGATCAAAAACGTGCCGCAACTCGCTCATCACGCGCAGATCGTCGGGCGAGAACAGCAGTGGCATCTCGCCCAGTTTCTCCACCCCGATGCCGTGCTCGCCGGTAAGGCTCCCGCCCATCGCGACGCACGCCTTTAGAATCTCGCGGCCGGCCTCGATCGCACGACGGGTCTGATCGGCGTCTCGCTCGTCGTAGAGAATGATCGGATGGATGTTGCCGTCGCCGGCATGAAAGACATTGCCGATGCGGAGGTTGAATCTCCTGGCGATCGCGCTGATCTCGCGGATGATATCGGGCAGCCGGGTGCGCGGCACGACGCCGTCTTGCGTCGCATAGTTGGGCGCGAGGCGGCCGACCGCTCCGAAAGCGCGCTTGCGCGCCTTCCACAGGGTCGCACGTTCGTTCTCGTCGCGCGCCAGGCGCGTCTCGCTCGCGCCCATAGTGCGCATCAATTCGACCACGTTCGCGGTCTGCGAGTTCAGGCCCGCCTCGATTCCGTCGAGCTCGACGATCAACACAGCGCCCGCATCGGCCGGTAGTCCGGCATGAAACGCCTCTTCGACCGCCCGGATGATCAGCTGATCCATCATCTCAATCGCGGCGGGGACTATTCCGCTGGCGATGATCGCCGAGACGGCACGCGTCGCCGCCTCGACATCGGCAAACGCTGCGAGAATCGTGCGGTGTCCATCCGGCGATCGCATCAGGCGCAGCGTCGCGCGAGTCACGATGCCGGTGGTGCCCTCCGCACCGACTACCGCGCCAGTCAAATCATACCCGCAGCGCTCATCGCTTGGCCCGCCGAGTTCGACCACTTCACCGTCGGGCAGCACGAGCTCGATGCCAAGCACATGATTGGTCGTGACGCCATACTTGAGGGTATGCGGCCCGCCGGAGTTCTCCGCAATGTTGCCACCGATCGTGCATGCGACCTGCGACGAGGGATCCGGAGCGTAGAAATAGCCGGCGCTGCGCACCGCTTCGCTGACGCGCACGTTAACCACACCGCTTTGCACCTCGGCGCGCCGGTTCGCCAAATCGACAGACAGAATCCGGTTCATCCGCGATGTGCAGATCATCACTGGAGCATTGAGCGGCAGGCATCCGCCGGAAAGCCCGGTGCCCGCACCTCGCGGTACGAACGCTATGCCGCGCCGATGGAGCGCGCGCAGGACCGCGCTGACCTGCTCGGTGCTTCGCGGCATCACGAGCAGTTGCGGCGCGCTGCGCTCGATAGTCCATCCGTCGCATTCGTAAACTTTGAGCTCGCTCGGACGCGAGACGATTCCGTCGCCACCAAGGATCGCGTCAAGCTCATGGAGCAATGATTGTTCGAGCGACGATGGCGCAGTGATGGGAGTCGATTGGTTCAAGCACGCCCACTCTAGCACGATCGTGCGAGTGCGGCCGGCTTTGAAGCGGCCTCATCGCGGGTTCATAATAGCGCCCTCACGCCGCCTGCGGGCATATGCGGCCAATGGCCGAATCATGCGCGCGGCGGCCTCGTAAGGAGATCTGATCAGGTGGAATCGTTTCCCGAACTCAAGCCGTCGGCGCGCATCCTGCTCGGCCCCGGTCCATCCAATGTTCATCCGCGCGTGCTCAAGGCGATGATCTCGCCGGTCGTCGGCCACCTCGACCCCGAGTTCAGCAAGCTGATGGACGACATCAAGCGCCAGTTGCGGATCGTGTTCCGCACCTCGAACGAGATCACGTTCCCGGTCTCGGGCACCGGCTCGGCTGCGATGGAAGCGGCGATGGCCAACCTCATCGAAGACGGCGACGACGCGGTGATCGGCGTCAACGGCGTCTTTGGCGGTCGGCTGGTCGAGATGGCGGAGCGGCTCGGTGCGAAGGTGCGCAAGGTCGAGGCCGAATGGGGCCGGATTGTCGAGCTCGATCGCATCGAGGCGGCTCTGAAAGCCGCCATGAAACCCAAGGTGGTCGCGATCGTGCACGCCGAAACCTCCACCGGCGCCTACCAGCCTGCGATCGGCGAGATCGCGCGCCTCGCTCATGATCGGGGTGCGATGCTGATCCTCGATGCGGTGACGTCGCTTGGCTGCGTGCCGGTCGAGGTCGATCAATGGCAGGTCGATATCTGCTACAGCTGCACGCAGAAGGGAATCGGCGCGCCGCCGGGGCTCGGGCCAATCACTTTCAGCGAACGCGCGATGCAAGCCGTGCGCGCGCGCAAAACGCGATGCCGCTCATGGTACCTCGACGTCACAAACATCGAGCACTACTGGGGGCCCGAACGCCTTTATCATCACACCGCCCCGATCAGCATGAACTATGCGCTTTACGAGGCGTTGCGGATCGTCATCGAGGAGGGACTCGAGCCGCGCTGGGCACGCCATCTGGCCAACGCGCGCGCGCTTCAGGCCGGGCTTGTGGCGATGGGCCTCGAACTCGCAGCGCAGGAGGGCCATCGGTTGCCGCAACTGACCGCGGTGCGCGTGCCCGCGGGAATCGATGACGCGAAGGTGAGGAGCGAATTGCTCGCGCGCTTCAACATGGAGATCGGTGCGGGGCTTGGCCCGTTCAAGGGGAAAGTGTGGCGCATCGGGCTGATGGGCGAATCCTCGCGGCGCGAGAACGTGATGCTGGTGCTCAACGCGCTCGAGGAAATCCTGGGTTCGATGGGAATCGAGATCGCACGCGGCCGCGCTCTCTCTGCCGCCGATCAGGCCTACGCTCAGGTCTGAGTGATCTGAATCCGGGACCGGATTCTGAAGGTGGCCGGATTAGAGGTCGAGCGATGAGAAGATATCTTGTCATCTACGAGCAGGCCGCCGATGGTGGCTGGGGCGCTTATGTACCGGATCTTCCGGGTTGCTTCACACTCGGGGAAACTCGCGAAGACGCCGCAACGTACATTCGAGAAGCGATCGCTTCACACCTCGCTCTACTCACGGAACGTGGCGAGACGGTTCCAGAGCCGACCTCGCGAGAAGCGGAGCTCATCGATATTGCGTGAAGGCCGCCGTGAGATCGGGCGCGGTAACGCGCGCTCCGCCGCCGATCAGGCAGTCACCGCCTATCACGCCCGCCAGGCGCGCGAGGACCGCGCGATCCGCACGTGTGCTGCTAGCGCGAACGCGCCGCGGGAATCACTTCCTCGGCGAAGCGCTGCAGGTCTTCCTCAGGGAACGGCGCCATCATCACGAAGATGAAGTGCGTGACACCGACCTTGACGTAGCGCTCGATCGTGTCGAGACATTCCTGCTTGCCGCCGATCATCGTCTGCCTGCGCGCCAGCTCGGGCGTGGTCTGGCCCATTGCTGCGACCATGCCGAGCGTCATCTGTTCGCGTTCTTTCGGCGCGCGATAGCAAAGCGGGATCATCGCGGTCTTCTCGATTTCGTCGGTGTCGCGGCCGACGATATCGCCGTGGCGATTGATGACGCCGATCAGATGCTTCATCCGATCGGTGTCGCCCATCGCATTCCACATGTCGGCGTGCTTCGCGACGATCTTCAGTAGTACCTTCTCGCCGACGCCGCCGATCATGATAGGCGGATGCGGCTTCTGGAGCGGCTTGGGATTGCAGATCGCGTCGGTGACCGTGTAGTGCCGTCCCTTAAGCGACACCTTGTCCTGCGTGAACATTCCTTTGATGATTTGCAGCGATTCATCGAGCGCCTGCAGCCGTCCCGGAATGGTCTTGAAGTCGATGCCGAAGCTCTGATGCTCGTGCTCGAACCATCCGGCGCCGATGCCGAGATTCAGCCGGCCGCCGCTTAGATGGTCGAGAGTCGTCGCCATCTTCGCCATCACGCACGGGTTGCGGTAGGTGTTGCCGTTGACCAGCGTGCCGATGCGCGCGCGCCTGGTGACCTGGCTGAGCGCGGTCAGCGTCGTCCATCCTTCGAGACACGGGCCGGTCGGGTCAGGCACGAAGATCGGGTAGAAGTGATCGAAGTTCCACAGCGAGTCGTAGCCCCACTCATCAGCCTTGCGCCACAGTCCGCTCATCTCCTCCCACGTGACGTTTTGCTGCCCGGTCTGGATTCCGAAACGTACCGGATGCGATTTCATCAGTTGTGATTCCTCTCCACGGCGCGCATTGGCAGCGGCTGCGCAGCGATCCTATTCCTCGCCGGCGCTCTCCGATGCGGCGCCGTTTCCGTTGCCATTCTCCTCGTCCTCACGCTCGCCGAGCGTTGCGACGGCGCGTACCTTCTCCGCCGGATCCAACTTGACCAGATGCACGCCCTGCGCGTTACGGCCGGTGATACGCACGGTTTTGACGCTCAGCCGGATCACCTTGCGCCCGTCGGTGATGAGCATCACCTGATCGTCCGAGCCGACCTGGAGCACGCCGATCACCTTGCCGGTCTTCTCGGTGACGTTCATCGTGATGACGCCTTTGCCGCCGCGATGCGTAACCCGATACTCGCCGGCCTCGGTGCGTTTGCCATAGCCCAG
>JBGPUE010000132.1:0-5290 GCA_041491005.1 Binataceae bacterium (SeqCode)
CGGCGAGCGACTCATCGTGCTGTCGGGCGACGATTCGCTGACCCTGCCGATCATGGCGCTGGGCGGCAAAGGCGTCATTGCGGTGATCACCAACGTGATGCCGCGCGAGACTCATGAACTTGCGGCGGCCGCGCTGGCCGGCGATTTCACCCGCGCGCGCGAAATCCACTTCAAGCTGCTCCCACTGATGCGCGCTCTAATGGCCGAGACCAACCCGATCCCAGTGAAGTTCGCGGTTTCGCTGATGCGCAAGTGCTCGCCGGAAGTGCGTATGCCATTGACGCCAGTCTCAAACGGCGCCGCAGAACGGCTGCGCGGCGTGATGAAAGAGCTGCGGCTGATATGAGCAGCGCGGCCCTCAGCGTCGCGCCACCAGGCAGATCGCCTCGTTGTCGATCCTGATTCTTCCGTCCGAACCCCGGTAGCGTTCGAGATCTTCGGCTATCGCCTTGCGAATCTCGGCCTGCGTGGCTGGCGGCTGCGCCGTGAACATCGCGCGGAACTGCGCCGACAGGTCGAGGCGAAACTGCATGAAGTCATCGTCCGAACTGAAATCGAAGCTGACCGTGAGCGGCTCGATGCCGATATCTGCGAAGCCGGCTTCGGTCAACGCCCGGCTGAGCTTGCCTGTGTCGGCAAGGCTCAGCGGCCCGAGCGATCCCGGAGGCGGTGGAGGGAGGTTGGCGATCCGCCGGACCTTCTCGTCCCCGAGCGTGATCAGCGGCACCTTCGGCGCGGCCGCCCATACCGAGGTTGCGAACCGCCCGCCGGGCTTGAGCACGCGCTGGATTCGGCCCAGCGCGGCGCCAAGGTTGGGCAGGAACATCAGGCCCCATCGGCATGTGACCGCATCGAAGCTCGCCTCCGGAAAGTCGATCGCTTCGGCGTCGGCCTCGATGAACTCGATGTTCTTGAGGTTCAGCGCGGCCGCGCGCTCGCGCCCCGCCGCGAGCATCCCGGCGGACTGATCGGTCGCCACCACGTGGCCGGCGGGCCCGACGCGCCGCGCGACCGTGATTGCCGGTTCTCCGATTCCGGTCGCAATGTCGAGCACGCGGTCGCCGTTCTTCACTCCGGCGAGGTCCGCGAGGCGATCAGCGACGACCTGTCCCGCGCGCTCCATCCGCTCCCATCCCTTCTTCCATCCGGCGGCGGAAGCGTTCCAGATCTCGCGTTGCTGGTTCTTGATCTGGGTTGCGTCGCTCTTGTCATCGGCCATCTGTGCTCTCCTGATCGATTCGCTATGGAACTCTGACTTCCACCCCGCGCAGCCTTGCGGCGATCGTGGGGAAGCGCATCATCAGCGATGCCCTTCGTGCCTGCGGCAATCCTTGATAGCCAAGAATCAGCGCCCCAGCTCCTGGCGATGGTCCCTCGGGTGGCGAGGTTGTCGCGAGCACGCGTCCGCGCTCTGCCGACGCAAGATAGTAGCGTACCACGTTATCAGCGTACGCGGGCGCCACCGCAATCATTCCGTCAGCAGCCAACCGCGATGCAGTTGCGGTGGCCTCGCGCCATTGCGCATCATGCGGCTTGCGGTAATACGCGGCGATATGGCCCAGCGACAACAGGATTGCCAGCGCTGCGAGACCAGCGCGCCATGCACGCTGCCGTTGCCCATCGAGACTGCGAAGCCGCCAGAATCGCGGAGCTTCCCAGATACCCAGTGCGGCGAGAACGAAGAAAGGTACGAAGCAGCTGAGCGCATACCGTTCAAGCAGCACCGGCTTGACCGCATACGATACGATCATCGCGATCGCGATCGGCACCCACATCCACCAAATCGCGAACGCGATCGGCTCTTGCGCCCGCCGCCAAGCGCTTGCGACTCCCCATGCCGCCAGCGCCGCAAGCACAGGAAATGCGAGTGAACCCGTCGCCTTGTTGAACAACGCCAGCGGCTCCCATAGCGGCGGACGTTCGATCCAGTCGATCGCGCCCGAAGTGACCGCATCCCCACTGGCGCCGATCGCCGCAGGGAGCAATGGGCCGAGAATCAGGATTCCCGCTACGAGCGATACGCCGACGGTAATCGGTCTGCGCCGCGAATGCCGGAGATCCGCATCTGTCCGCATCGAAGATCGCACGCGCGATATGAGCCACAGCGCCTCGGTGGCGAGCACGAAGGCGGCAGTGAAATGCGTTGCGAGTATCAGCGAGGTGAGCAGTGCGAGCGCCGCGCAATCGAGGAGCCGGGCGCGGCGTTCGGCTCGGATGAAGAACCAGACCTGCGCGAGCGTCGCGAGCATCAGGATCGGATACATTCGCGCCTCGCGCGAATACTTGATTGTGATCAAGTTGACCGCAAAGAGCAACGCGCTTGCCGCGCCGATCTCATCAGCATCGAGGCCCGCCTCTTCGACCGGCGCGAACAATTCGCGCGCCACGACGAACACCATCGCGATCGCGAGCGTGCCCAGCAGCGCGGACATCGCGCGCATCGCGGCCAGCCCCTCGCCGAAGACCGCGATCCACTGATGAAGCGCCAGCTCGTGGACAGCGAGCTTGCCGGGATTGAAGATCGCCTGCAGGCGGATGACTTCCGGTACATTGGGCGCCGCCGCGGCCGCCCACGATGCGCCCTCATCGGCCGACATCTCGCGCGCGCCGAGGCTCTCGAAGCGAAGCCAGCCGCCTACCAGCAGTGCCAGCGCAAGCATCGCGAATATGCTAGCGCGGGATAGCGGCTGGCGATCCGCGCTGCGCCCGCCATCGAGGCCGATAGGGGGCGAGTTCACGCGGAGGTGCGCCCGGCGCAATGACGCCGGCTCAGAGTCCCTTCTTGAGCTGCGGCGCCGGCCGGAAGCCGACTGTGCGCGCCGCCGGAATCGTCATCGCGGAATGCGTCCTGGGATTGTAGCCCGCGCGCGCGCGGCGCCGGCGGATCGAGAAAGTGCCGAAGCCCGGCACTGCGAAGCGCTTCTCCTTGCGGATCGTGCGCGCGATATGTTCGAAAGCCAGGTCCAGAGTCTCGGCGACGACTTTCTTGGGCTGATGGGTGCTCCTGGCGACCGTTTCAACAAGCTCCGCTTTGGTCATCGTCCGCTGCCCTCCTTGGCCTTCCCTACCGCTAGCACCAGTGCGGCGCAAGCGGCTTCTGGAACGGCAATCTAAGCCCGCTGCATCCGCGAAAGCTCGCGATACATCAATCCCCAGCGCACGCCCTGATCGCTGACCAGCACCCGATCCGCGCCGAACAGTTTCATCGCGCGCAGCAAAATCGCCGTGCCCGCGAAGATAACGTCCGCGCGGCCTTCGACGAGGCCCGCAAGCCGCTTGCGATCGGCGAGCGGCAGGCGGCCGAACTGGTCGAGCGCCGCCGCAACTTCGGTTCGCGTCAGCTCATGACCATGCACCTTGGCGTGATCATATGTCGAGAGCTTGAGTGCGACCGCACATACGGTGGTGACTGTACCTGCGATGCCGACCATCCGATCAGGATGGAAAGACGCCCAGCCGAGTTCGGCCACCGCGCGATCGACAGCATCGCGCAACTCGGCGGCCTCTTCAGATGACGGCGGATCGTGATGAACGATTCGCTCGGTAAGGCGGACGGATCCGATCTGGAGGCTCTTCTTGGCCAGCGGCGAGCCGGGCTCGACGCGGATGAACTCGGTCGAGCCGCCGCCGATATCGATGATCAGAAGTTTCTCATCCGGCTTGACCGGCAGGCCGTGGGCGACGGCGAAGTATGAGAGTTCGGCCTCGGTATCGCCGGAAATGATCTCCAGTGTGACACCGGTGCGCTCCCGGACGCGCTCGACAAATGCGGCGCCATCGCGGACGTCGCGCATCGTAGCGGTCGCGGCGGTCAGGATCTTTGTGGCGCCGAGTTTGCGCGCCTGCTCGACGAACTCGACGATCGCATCGAAGGTTCGGGTGGCGGCATCGGGGTCGAGCGCGCCGCTGCGATCAACGCCGCGGCCCAGCCGCGTGATCCGCGACAGATCGGCGAGCGGCGTCACATTGCCGTTCGCATCCAGGCGCGCAACCAGCATCAGGACGGTGTTGGTACCGACGTCGAGCGCTCCGGCAATCATAGAAAGGTGCGATCAGCCGGCGGCGGATATCGCTGCCTCTGGAGCCGATGCAAGGTTGTGGCGCGCGATCCATTCGTCCATCCGCGATAGCGCGCGCCGGCCCAGCGCGATTTTTTTTTCACGTCCGCGGACGCGCCCCGGCAGTTCCGGCATCAGGCCGTAGTTCGCGTTCATCGGCTGGAAATCGCGCCTCGTATCATCGGTAACGTAGGCGATCAGCGATCCGAGCGCGGTCTCAGGGTGGGGCACGACGGGATCATCGCCAGCCATCAGCCGCGCCGCATTAATCGCGGCGAGGAGGCCGGCGGCGGCCGATTCGACATAGCCTTCGACGCCGATCATTTGCCCGGCGACCAACAAGTCGCCTCGCGACCTAAGCTGCAGCGTCGGATCGAGCAGGCGCGGCGAATCGATGAACGTGTTGCGATGGAGCGAGCCCAAGCGGACGAACTCGGCGCGCTCCAGCCCGGGAATCATCCGCAGCACGCGGCGCTGTTCGGGGTAGGTCATCTTGGTCTGGAAGCCGACCATGCTGTAGAGCCGGCCCTCGTGGTCATCCTGCCGCAGTTGCACGACAGCGGCGGGACGCCGGCCGGTGCGCGGCTCGATAAGTCCGACCGGCTTCATCGGGCCGAAGGCGAGCGTCATCGGGCCGCGCCGCGCCATCTCCTCGATCGGCATGCAGCCCTCAAAGTAAATCGGCTTCTCGAACGGATGCGCCGGCATCTTGTCAGCCGCGGTCACCGCCGCGACGAAGGCGTCGTATTCGGCCTGGTTCATCGGGCAGTTCAGATAGTCGTCGCCGCCGCGTCCGTAGCGCGAGGCGCGGAATACGACCTCCAGGTTGATCGAGTCGGCGGCGATGATCGGCGCAATCGCGTCGTAGAAATAGAGATAGCGAGAGTCCGTGAGCCGCGCGAAGTCGGCAGCCAGCGACGACGCAGTGAGCGGTCCGGTGGCGAGGATCGTGAGCCCCGGCGGAATCGCACAAACCTCTTCGCGCACCGTCTCGACCATCGGATCGGAGGTGAGCACGCGTGTGATCTCACCGGCGAACTGGTCGCGATCGACCGCCAGCGCCGCGCCGGCCGGCACGCGCCAGCGATCAGCCGCTGCGATCACGAGCGAGCCCAACCGCCGCATCTCTTCCTTAAGCACGCCGACGGCGGTCTCCAACGTCGCGTTGCGCAGCGAGTTTGAGCAGACCAGCTCCGCGAACATCCCGGTCTGATGCGCCTCGGTCAAGCGTA
>JBGPUE010000133.1:0-5132 GCA_041491005.1 Binataceae bacterium (SeqCode)
CTCGACGCCGTAGCCGCGGTAATTGAGCGGAAATGCGCCGCGTCCCGCGCCGAATTCGAGCCGTCCGCCCGAGATCACGTCGAGCATCGCCGACTCTTCGGCAAGCCGCATCGGATGATGGAGCGGGACGAGGTTGACGGCCAGCCCGAGCCTGATCTTCGAGGTGCGCTCGGCGGCCGCCGCGAGCAGCATCATCGGCGCGGGCATCAGCGAGAAATGCGGCGCGAAATGGACTTCGGCCAGCCACGCGGTGCGAAAGCCGAGGCGATCGGCCTCTACGATCTCTTCGATCAATTCGCGATAGCGCGTCGCGGCGTTCTGCGAATCATGGCAGGGCAGCTGGTAGAAGATGTCGAACTTCATCGCGACTCAGTGCCAAACGTCATGGGGGCTGCGGGTAGCGGAGAAATCCGGGATTCCTCGCGGCGCTCGGAATGACAGACTGGCGCGTCAGTAGCCACTGAGTTGGGCGACGCGCTCGCGGTGGTAAACGGGCGAGCCGAAGCAGGCCTCATTGAAACGGGCGCGCTTGAACCACAGATGGATGTCGTGCTCCCACGTGAAGCCGATTCCGCCATGCATCAGGACCGCGCGATCAGTGGCGCGGCTGTATATGTCTGAAAGCCGCGCCTTGGCCATCGCGGCCGCACGCGGCGCTTCAGCGGGCAGCGCATCTTGCGCGTAGGCGGCATACCACAGCAGCGCACGTGCCGGTTCGAGGTCCGCGACGATTTCGGCGGCGGCATGCTTGAGTGCCTGAAACGATCCGATTGGTTTACCGAACTGCTCGCGCAGCTTGGAATATTCGACCGCCATCTCGAGCGCGCGCTCGGTGCCGCCCAGCGAATCCGCCGCGATCGCCAGCGCGCCCAGATCGATCATCTGATCAAGCAGCTTGGTACCGCCTTCCAGATGCGCATCCGCCGCGACGCGCACGTCCGTGAGAGCCAACCGGCAGACGCGCCGAGTCAGATCCAGGTTCCGCAGCAGCTGCGCCTCGACCCCCTTCGCGCCGCGCTCGACGGCGAAGAATTCGACACCCTGCGCCGTGGTGGCGGCCACAATGATCACATCGGCAGCGTGCGCATAAGGCACGAACATCTTGGCGCCGGTGAGCAGCCAGTCCGCGCCGTCCTTCCGCGCCCGAGTAGCGAGCGATGCCGGCGAGAGGCTGTCGCTCTCCTCGATGATCGTGAGCGTCGCCGTCGCGCTGCCATCGGCGAGCGCCGGCAGCCATCGGCTCTTGAGCGCGTCCGAACCGCCGTGACTGAGCGCGCTGGTCGCGAGCATCGCCGAGAACAGGAACGGCCCCGGCATCGCGGCGTAGCCGCCCTCTTCGAGCAGCACCGCCATGTCGAGCATGCCCAGTCCGGAGCCGCCGAAATGCTCCGGAACGATTAGTCCGGTCCAGCCGAGCTTCGCGATCTCGCCGTACAGCTCGCGCGGCATCCCGTCCTTGTCCGCCATCATCTTGCGGACGAAGCCGGTCGCGCATTCGTTGGTGAGGAACTCTCGCGCGCTGCGTTTGAGCTCCTGCTGCTCCTGGCTGAGTCCAAAATCCATCGGTTACCCGCCGTGCATCAGCGCGATTTGGGCATCTTGAGCCCGCGCTCGGCGATGATGTTCTTCTGGATATGCGAAGTGCCGCCGCCTATCACCAGGCCAAGTGAGAACATCCATTCATAGGGCCAGAAGCCGCGATCGATCGCACGCTCCTCGCCTCGCGACAGCATCGCGTAATTCCCCATCAGCTCCATCGCGGCGGTCGAAAGCTCATGGTTGAGCTCGGTGCCGACCAGCTTGTTAATCATCGCCTCGATGCCCGGCGCGCGCCCGCGAATCTGATCGGTGAGCTGGCGGTAGAAATGAAGGCGCATTGCCTCGACGCGGATCTGCAAATCCACCAGCCGTTGGCGATAGACCGGGTCCTGCGCGAGCGGGCGGCCGTCGCGCTTGATCGATCGCGCCAGCTCCAGGAGCCGATTGAAGAGTTGCTGGCTGCCGGTTGATGCACCCAGCATATTGCGCTCATGAAAGAGGGTGGCATTGGCGACGATCCAACCCTCGTTGAGCTTGCCAACGAGGTTGCGGCGCGGCACCCGCACATTGTCGAAGAAGACCTCATTGAAGCCGCGATCGCCGGTCATCTGTACCAACGGACGGACCGTGATGCCTGGCGAGTGCATGTCGACCAGGACGTAGGAAATTCCGCGATGCTTGGGCGCTTCGGGATCGGTGCGCACCAGGCAGAACATCATGTCGGAATACTGCGCGCCCGAGGTCCACACCTTCTGGCCATTGACCACGAATTCGTCGCCGACGATCTCAGCGCGCGTGCGCAGCGAAGCGAGATCTGATCCGGAGCCGGGTTCCGAATAGCCCTGACACCAGATCTCATCGGCGGTAAGGATCTTCGGCAGATAACGTTGCTTCTGTTCGTCGGTGCCCCACGTGATCAGCGTTGGGCCGAGCATCCCAAGCCCGGACCCGCCGACCAGGTAGGGTGTGCGCGCGCGCGCCATCTCTTCGTTGACGATCGACTGGCGCACCGGGTCGAGCGCCTGCCCGCCATATTCCTTCGGCCACGCGAGCGCCACGTAGCCGGCGTCGTGGAGCTTGCGCTGCCAGGCCTTCGCGCGCGCCAGCCAGTCCTTGTCTTCGCGGCCATCGCGCGCACTCTGGACGAGGTCGCCGGGCAGGTTGGCCTCGATCCAGCCGCGGACCTTCTGGCGGAAGGCTTCTTCCTCGGGCGTAAGGTTCAGGTCCATCGCATCACTCCAGCGCGAGTGTTCGCGTGCGCGGCTAGCATAGTTGAAAGCCGCGACGCCGGAAAACGCGCAATGTCGCACGCGCAACGCGTGATTGCCGGCGTCTACTGGACAAAGGCCGATGCGAGCCAGCGATGTAAGGCGGATCAGTCCCTGACCGCTACCATCGTCAACTGAGGAAGGCAGAAGAAGATCTGGTCGCCGTCAAACTCGACCTTGAGGGCCCTAGTAAGCGCCGGCGATGCGCCCCTGAACAGCCGGGTCAGCTCGGCGACTGCGGCCGCAGGCGTGCGCATCCGCTCGGTCCAGGTCGCGAAGCTCATCGGTTTGCCTTTCTCCATATAGAGATCGACCATCGTCTCGCTCACCCGCAGCCCGGACGCCTCGATCATCGCGCGCCATCGGCTGGCCCGATAGTCCTGCACATGCGAAGGATCGCGCAGCTTCTCGATGCGATTGATTTCGAGATCGAGCGTGTCGTCTTCAGGGACGGTCGTATCCACAACCAGTACCCGCCCGCGCGGCTTGATCACGCGCGCCATCTCGCGGACCGCGCGCTCGACGTCGGCATAGTGATGCGGCGCCTGGCGCACCGTAACAATATCGAAGCTCGCATGGGCGAACGGCAGCGCCTCGGCGGTTCCCTGATGCGTGCGCACGTTGCCAAGGCCCCGGGCCAGCGCGTTGCGAGCGGTCTCCTCGAGCATCTGGGGCGTCAAGTCGAACGCGATGACTTCGGCAACATGCGGCGCGAAGGCCAGCGCGGTGTGACCGGCGCCGGTGGCAATATCGAGCAATCGTTCGTCGCCGCGCGGCCGGATCAGTTCGACCAGTCGGCCAAGAACTTGCGGATCGCCGTGGCCAGCGCTTTTCGTATAATCGGCGGCCGCCGCGCCGAATTGCGACTGGACGCGCCGATGGACGTCGTCGGGACCGGAGCTGTCGTCGGTCGGCAGCGTGGCGCGCTCTTTCATCAGTTCGCCTCCATGCTCATGATTGCCTGATCGTAGAAGCGTTCGATATATCTGTCCAATATTAAATTTCTATCTTTCAAGACGCATGGCATATGGAACTTAGGCATCTTCGCTACCTGGTCGCAGTCGCCGAGGAATTGCATTTCAGCCGCGCGGCGCAGCGCCTGCATATCTCACAGCCGCCGCTCAGCCAGCAAATCCGCCAGCTCGAAGACGAGCTGGGCGTGCGCCTGTTCCATCGCACGCGCCGCAACGTGCAGCTGACCGACGCCGGCCGGGTGGTGCTCGAAGAAGCGCGACGCACGCTGGCACAGGCTGGCGAGGTGATTCGTGCGGCGGAGCGCGCCCAGCGCGGGCAGGCGGGCCATCTCCGCATCGGATTTTCCAGTTCGGCGCCCTACACGATGCTGCCGGCGATCCTGCGAACCTTCCGCGAGCGCTTTCCCGACGTAGCACTGACGCTCCTGGAGCGGAGCAGCGAGGAGCAAGCCCATCTCCTGTTCGAGCGCGTCAGCGATGCCGGCTTCGTGCGGCCGCCGATCGAAGATTCAGCGGGATTGCTGATCGTGCGCGCGATTTTGCGCGAACCGCTGGTCGCCGCCCTGCCCGACAGCCATCCACTGGGCCGCGCGCGGACGGTTGCCGTCAAGTCACTCGCCAGCGAACCCTTCGTCCTGTTCCCGCGCCATGCTGCGCCGGGCCTCTACGATCAGATCATCGGCCTGTGCCGGCGGGCGGGCTTCAATCCGAATGTCACGCAGGAGGCGGTTCAGATGCAGACTATCGTGAGCCTGGTCTCGGCGGGGCTTGGCGTCGCGATCGTGCCAGCGTCGATTCAGAATCTGCAGCGCGCTCACGTCGTTTATCGCGAACTCAGGCCGCGCTCGGCGACGACCGAGATGGCGGTGGCGTATCGGCGCGATAATCAATCCGAGGCGCTGCGCGCCTTCCTGGGCATCGTAGATGAAACCGCCAAGGGGGCGCCGACCAACAATATTCGCCGTTCCCGCCAATCCAAATCGAATCGACGCTAGCGGCCTGCGTCGCGAGGGACCGGGGATGCGCAGTTGCCGCATTTCATGCCCGTTGCTAAAGTTTGAGATGCTTCTGCTTTAGCCCGATTAATCTCTGGCAGGGCCGGAATCACGACATGGCGACGACTATCACCAGCGAATGCATCAACTGCGGGGCATGCGAGCCCGAATGCCCCAACACGGCGATTTACGGCGGCGGCGTACCCTGGGAGCTCAATGGGGCGACCTCGCCGGCGCTGTCCCAGGACATCTATTACATCGTGCCCTCCAAGTGCACCGAATGCGTGGGCTTCTTCGACCATGAGGCGTGCGCCGCGGTTTGTCCGGTGGATTGCTGCATCCCCGATCCCAACAAC
>JBGPUE010000134.1:0-4808 GCA_041491005.1 Binataceae bacterium (SeqCode)
GATCGCTCGGGCTCAAGCCGGCGGTTCGAACCAGCGCCGATGGCTCCGAGTTTCGCAGCGACAACGGCAACTTGATCATCGATTGTGCGGTGAGGCCCGGATTCAGCGCGGCGCGCATGGACCGCGCACTGCTCGCGATTCCCGGCGTAGTCGGCACCGGCATCTTCGCCGGCATCGCGGACACCGTGGTGGTCGTCGAGCCGGACGGCCGGATCCGCGTGCTGCGGCGCCCTCGGCGCTGACAAGATTGGGTGCGCCTTTCGAGGCGCTCGGCTCCGAACTGGCAAGACGCCGCCAATTCACCATAGCGATGACCCGCGAATCGAAGCGCCTCCTGGAATCGCTCTATCGGGCGGCGGTCGCGGCGGCCGATCCGGGACGGCTGGTTGCCGCAGCACTTGACGGAAGCATATCGGGCGCGGAGCGGCTTCCTGCGCTGATCGCGTCGGCGCGTCGCGTCTTCATGCTCGCGGCCGGCAAGGCTTCAGGCGCGATGGCCGGCGCGATCGAAGAGCGCCTGGGGCCGCGGCTGATTGACGCAATCGCGGTCGTGCCGCGCGGCGCTGAACCCGGCCTGAGCAATCGCGTGCGCCGTTTCGAGGCGAACCATCCTCTGCCTGACGAATTGTCGGAAAACGCCGTCCGGGCCGCGCTGGAAATGTTGGCGGCGCTGACGCCTGCCGATCTCCTGATCGTCGCGCTCAGCGGGGGTGCGTCGGCATTGTTTGCGATGCCCGCGGATGGCGTCACGATGGCCGATAAGATCGCGGTCAATCAGTTGCTGCTGCGCTCCGGCGCATCGATTCGCGAACACAACGGCGTGCGCAAGCATCTGTCGGCAGTCAAAGGCGGGCGCCTGCTGCGCGCATGCGGGGGCGCGCAAGTGATCGGCCTGATTCTTTCCGATGTTCCCGGCAACGATCTCGCAACGATCGGCTCGGGTCTGACGACCTCAGATCCGGGGACGTTCGAGGACGCGCGGCTGATTCTCAAGCGTCTGCGGATTTGGGGACGCACGCCGGAGTCCGTTCGCGACCATCTGGACCGCGGCGCCGCGGGCAAGTTCGCCGAGACCGTCAAACCCGGCGATCCGATCCTCGAACGCGTGACCAACGTGATCGTCGGCGACAACGCCACTGCGCTCGATGGCGCATCGCGCGCGGCGGTGGCGGCCGGATACCGCATCGATCGATCGCGTATCCTCAAGGGCGAGGCTGGCGAGCTGGGCCGGTCGCTGGCGGCATACGTCGCTTCGATCACCGCGTCGCGGACATGCATCATCGCCGGCGGCGAACCGGTCGTTATCGTGCGCGGGCGTGGACGAGGCGGACGTGCCCAGCAATGCGCATTGGCGATGGCGATCGAGCTGGCGCGTATCGGGCCGGCTCGCCGGATCGCGGCGTTGATCGCTGGCACCGACGGGATCGATGGCCCTACCGATGCGGCCGGTGCTTTCATCGATTCGGCTAGCGCCGAGCGTGCACGCGGGGCAGGAATCGATCCGCAGGCCGCGCTCGCGCGCAACGACGCCTACCCCGTGTTCGATGCGATCGACGGCTTGCTTCGCGTCGGCCCGACGGGCACCAACGTTACGGACATTTTCATCGGACTTGTCGATCAGTGATCGACTGCGGACTCGGAAAACCATCCGGAACGGGATGAAATAGCCGCTTCAGCCGCTTTCACGGCGAATCGCGCTTGGCTAATAGTAGAGCCGTATGGCGAAGATCGTCCTGCCGCACAGCCAAGCGGAGCTAGAAAAGCGCGTTCCACCCGGTCAGTTCCTCACCGACAAGTTTCCCGTCCTTAGCTATGGCCCGACGCCGCGCTTTGATCCCGCCAAGTGGGATTTTCGCGTCGTGGGCCTCGTCGAAGAGCCGCTGCGCCTGAGCTACGCCGAGTTTCGCGGCCTGCCGCAAAGCAAACAGGTCTCCGACTTCCATTGCGTCACCTCCTGGTCGCGGCTGGACAACGTGTGGGAAGGCGTGAAGGTCGCCGATCTCATGAAGCGCGTGAAGTTTAAGCCGCAGGCGCGCTTCGTGGTTCTGCATTGCGACGGCGGATACACGGCCAACCTGCCGCTGGAGACATTCCTCGACGAAGACGTGATTTTGGCCCATCGGGTTGACGGCCAGGACTTGCATCCCGACCACGGCTTCCCGCTGCGCGCGGTCGTGCCGAAGCTCTATGCCTGGAAGAGCGCCAAGTGGCTGCGCGCGATCGAGTTCAGCGCGGAAGATCGGCGCGGCTTTTGGGAAGTCCGCGGCTATCACAACGACGCCGACCCCTGGCGTGAACAGCGCTATTCATTTCAGGAAGACCCGGAAGAATAGTTGGCAGGCAGCGTCTCAGTGTGGCATCGGGGCGCGATTGCCGCTGATCGCCGGGCAGCTCCATCGCTGATCGCGCCGTGACCGATCTCTCCATCAATCGCTTCGAACTTGCGCCGCGCCCGGCGCAGCTCGATCGACTCGCGAACGAACACTTCGATATCGCAGTGATCGGTGGGGGTATCAACGGAGCGGCGGTGGCGCGCGATGCGGCTTTGCGGGGACTGCGGGTGGCGCTGGTCGAGAAGGGCGACTTCGCGGGGGCCACCTCGTCGCGATCCTCCAAGTTGATTCACGGCGGACTGCGCTATCTGCCGCAGGGCCATTTGCTGCTGGTCTATCAAGCGCTGCGCGAACGCGAACGGCTGATGCGCCTAACGGCGCCTCATCTGGTCAAGCCGATCCGCTTCCTGATGCCACTTTACCGCGGCCGTGGGTTCGGCCCGCTGGCGATGGGCGTCGGGCTGACGCTTTACGATCTGTTCGCGCTGGCGCCGCATGCGCAATGGCATCGGACGCTGGGCGCATCGGCGGCGCGCGAATTGGAGCCGGCGCTGCGCGAAGAAGAGCTGCGCGGCGCGGCGCTCTACTACGATGCGTGGAGCGACGATGCCCGCCTGACGCTGGAGAATGTGCTGGACGCCGCGTATCACGGCGCAGCGGTCGTTAACTACGTCGCGCTGGAGGGTTTCGCGCGCGCCGCGGGGCGGCTTGCCGCCGCCCACGTTTGCGATCGCATCAGCGGGCGTACGATCGAGCTGCGTGCCCGCGTAGTTGTCAACGCGGCGGGGCCGTGGGTCGATGATGTTCGCATGCTTGACGATCGGTCGGCAGCGCCGAGTGTGCGGCTCACCAAGGGCGCTCATATCGTAATTCCGCGCGAGCGGCTGCCGGTGCGCGAGTCGCTGGTGCTCTCCGATCATGGCGGCCGGCTCGTGTTTGTGATGCCACATGATCGTTACGTGCTGATCGGCACGACGGACACGGACTTTGCCGGCGATCGCGAACAGGTGGTGGTCGACCGGGACGACATCGGCTACCTGCTTGGCGTGATGCGCGAAAGCCTCCCATCGATCGCGCTGAGCGAGGCCGACGTCGCGTCGAGTTTCGCCGGCTTGCGCGCATTGCTGCGGAGCGATGGCGGCGCGCCTTCGTCGATCTCACGCGAAGAGATGATCATCGAGAGCCCGGCTGGACTACTCAGCGTTGCGGGCGGCAAGCTCACCACGCATCGGCGAATCGCGGACAAAGTGGTCGCACGCGCGATGAAGGATCTCGGCCGCCCGCCGGGGGTATCGCCGACCACGACGGTGCCGCTGCCGGGTGCACGCGGGACGCTTCCGGACGAAGCGCAGGTGCTCGAGGTGATTTCCCGCGATGCAGCCCAAGCGCTACATGCCCGCTACGGGACACACGCGATTCTCCTCGCGCGGCTCATCGCCGATCGACCCGAGCTGGGCCGCCCGCTTGGCGATGGATGCCCCGCGCTGGGCGCCGAAGTGATCCATTCGATCCGGTGCGAGATGACGCAGACCTTGGCCGACTTCCTCGTGCGGCGCACCGGGCTGGTATGGCGTGCGCCTCGCGAGGCAGAAGCGGCGGCGCCGGCGGCCGCGCGCCTGATGGCCACGGAGCTCGGCTGGAGCGCAGCTCGCGAGCAGGCCGAGCTTGCGGGCTTCGCCAGCGATCTCAAGGCCAGGCGGGCGGCCTGACATATGCCGACCCGCAACGCGTCAGCCGATCTCAAGGGGCGCACGGCGCGAATCTCGCGAAAGCTGGCGCGGCTGTATCCGCAGGCGCTCATCAGCCTGAACTTCGAGACGCCGTGGCAATGCCTGGTCGCTACGATTCTGTCGGCGCAATGCACCGACGAGCGTGTCAATCGCGTGACGCCGGTGCTGTTCAGGGAAATTCCCGACCTCGCCGCGATGGCCGCCGCGCCCGCCGGCAAGATCGAGCAGCTCATCGTCACCACGGGATTCTTTCGTCAAAAAACGAAATCGCTGCAAGGCGCGGCGCGGGCGATAATCGCCAAGTTCGGCGGCGTGGTCCCGGCCCGGATGGAGGACCTCGTCACGCTGCCGGGAGTCGGGCGGAAGACCGCCAACGTCTTGCTCGGCCATGTCTTCAATACGCCGGGCCTCGTCGTCGATACGCATGTGCGGCGGCTGTCGTACCGGCTCGGCCTGACCGACGAGCGCGATCCCGACGCGATCGAGCTCGCTTTGCAAAGCCTGCTGCCACCGCCGGACTGGACGCCATTCTCGATGCGCCTGATCCTGCATGGACGAAACGTATGCGTCGCGCGCGGACCGCGATGCGCCGAATGCGCATTGCTTGCGGATTGTCCACAGCGAGGCGTGGCGTCGCACGGCGCGAACGCAGCGCGCGCACGATAACATCTGGGAAAAGCGCAGTCCGCTGCGGCTGCCGGCCATTGAACCCGGCCGTGGTTAGTTGTATTTGAAGGTCTCCGGC
>JBGPUE010000135.1:0-4567 GCA_041491005.1 Binataceae bacterium (SeqCode)
GCGCGCGTTCTCGCCATCGACGAAGACATTGACGTGGCGGCGGATGTTGCCCTGGTCGTCGAGCATCCGATCACGAATCCCCGGGTAGTCCCGCGCAAGGATCGCGATAACGTCTCCCACAGTCAGGCGCATGTCGCGTGCTAGCGGCAGCTCGATCACCGCCTGGCCGCTGGCCCATTTGCGAAGCGCCGACGGAAGATGAACGCGCATCGTCAGCCCACGACGGCCGTCTTGACGCACAGCACCGGTGGCAGCCATTGCGCGAGTATGCGCCAGCTCTCACCTTCATCGTTCGACCCGAATAGCTGACCGCCGCGGGTCCCGAAATAGAGTCCGGCTGGATCAAGTGAATCGGCGTTGAATGCGTCGCGCAGCACGGTGAAGTACGCGTTGTGGTCGGGCAGTCCTCGCCCGAGCGCTTCCCACGTCGCACCGGCGTCACGCGTACGCCACACCTTGGGTGCGCCATCGCGCGGCACGCGGAATTCATCGGACACCAGCGGGAAGGTGTACACGGTACCGCTGCGGTGCGGATGCACCACGAGTGGGAAACCGAAGTCGGACGGCAGTCCCTGCTCGATGCTTATCCATGACCGGCCTTCGTTGGTGCTGCGATAGACGCCGGGATGGCTCTGCAGATACAGCCGCGATGGATCGCGCGAATCGAAACGCAACCGATGTGGACACAGCGTCGCGCCGGGAACATCGGCGTTGACGCGCAAGCCATTGACGCGCGGCGTCCATGATTCGCCGCCGTCCTCGCTGCGGTAAACACCGCCCGACGAAATCGCGGCATACATCAGCTTAGGATCGCCCGGATGCACCAGGATCGAATGCAGACAGAGGCCGCCCGCGCCCGGGTTCCATTTGGGCCGGTCCGGATGGTCGAATAGTCCCTGGTTGAGCGCGAAGGTCTCGCCCCGATCCTCCGAGCGAAACAGCGCGGCAGGATCAACGCCGGCATACACGACTTCGGGTCCCAGCGACGGCGCAGGCTCGATCGCCCAGACCGCGTTGAGCGCGAGCCCGCTGCCCTTGGGCATCTTGATGTTGCCTTCGGTTGGTTCGCGCCAGCTCCGGCCGAAATCGTCGGACCAACTGACCATCGCGCCCCAGTGCTCGCTCTTGTTGCCAACCAGGATGCGCGATGGCCGGATATATGCCGCCGACCACACCGACTGGCCTGGAAAGTGCGGACCGCTCATCTGGAACTCACGGCGCGCCGCATCGCTATGGAAGATGAATGCGCCTTTGACGGTGCCGACCATTACCAACAGGTCGCCGGCCTTGGGTGATAGTTGAATATTGTTGTCCATCGGCTAGCCTCCTTGGCCGCGGGACATTAGGCGCGCAGCTCCGACGCGCGATGGTCGGGGGCTGTCGTCATAGCCTCCACGTCTTCTAACAGCAATCGGCGGGCGCCGCGGCGCTTTACGATCTGCCGCGATCGGCTTCGGAGCGTCATTTTGCGAAACGGAGAACGCGCCGAATGACGGAGACAGGCTGCCTCAGTTGAGCGAAGGCTGGACTTGGTCGCAGCTGCCGGCGCCGACGCCGACGAAGCCATGCGCGGACCCCGCTCGGGATGCCGACGGTGCCCGTCGGCAGAGGGTGTTGGTAAGCGACTTCATACTGCGGGACGTGGAAGAGCTCCACTTCGGCCTTCCGCGGAATGAGAGCAAGCTTGTCCTCCATCTCGCCAGGCACGTCGCTCCACGTCGCAGCGCCAAAAACGGCCGCCGTAACCAAGCTCACGGTCTTCTTGATCAAGCTACGCGTCTTCGCACTCGTACTTTTGATCGTAGCAGTTTCGGTCCGCGCGATCCCTCATCGACCACCGCTCCGTAGGTGATGCGGGACAAGGTGAACTCCTACCGCGGGCGAAGTCAGCCGATCGCTTGCGATCTGCTGCGATGAGCGCCTAAGTCTCTGCTATCTCACGCTGAGGTAGAAGGCGATGAACTACAGCGAATACCAGCATCTGCTCTTCGAGCACCGCGATGACGGCGTGTTGCTGGTCACGATCAATCGGCCCGAAGTTTACAACGCGACCAACGCCCGGCTGCATTGGGAGCTGAGCCAAGTCTGGAAGGATGTCGGCAACGACGCCCAAACCCGCATCGTGGTGGTGACCGGTGCAGGCAACGCGTTCTCCGCTGGCGGCGACTTCGGAATGATTGAGCAGATGCAGGGCAACGCCGAGGGAATCGCATCTGCGATGCGCGAGGCTGGCGACATCGTTTACAACATCATCAACCTCGACAAGCCGGTCATCTCGGCCATCAACGGCGTCGCCGTCGGTGCCGGCCTCGCGGTCGCGCTGATGGCCGATATCAGCATCATCGCGGAAGAGGCGCGTCTAACCGATGGCCATCTACGGATGGGCGTGGCGGCTGGCGATCACGCGGTCATCATCTGGCCGCTGCTGTGCGGGATGGCGAAGGCGAAGTACTACCTACTCACTGCGGATTTCATCGACGGGCGCGAGGCTGAGCGGATCGGGTTGGTCAGCCTCGCCGTGCCGCGCGATCAACTGATGACGCGCGCGTTGGAAGTCGCGCATCGGCTCGGCCGCGGCCCGCAGCATGCGCTGCGCTTCACCAAGCGCTCGCTCAATAACTGGCTGCGGATGGCCGGCCCGGCTTTTGACGCATCGCTCGCGTTCGAGATGCTCAATTTCTTCGGCGCCGACCTGAAAGAGGGTATCAAGGCGTTGCAGGAGAAACGCCCGCCATCGTTCCCGACCGCGCGCAGCTAGTAGAGGAATCGCGGCCATGAAAGCATGCGTGTTCAAGGCGGTGGGCGAGCCGCTCGAAGTTACCGAAGTCGCCGCGCCCAAGGCGGGCCCGGGCGAGATCGTCGTGCGGGTGCGCGACTGCGGCGTATGCGGCTCCGATCTGCACGCCGCCAAGTACGGATTCAACATGCCGGCCGGCACGATCATGGGCCATGAGTTCTCGGCAGTGATCGAGGAGATCGGCGCGGGCGTTAGCGGCTTCAACTGCGGCGATGCGGTGGTCGTGATGTCTTATCTGGCGTGCGGCGAATGTTCTTCATGCCGCTCCGGCAATGGTGCGCGATGCCGCACGATGAAGACGGTCGGCTTCGGCGAGGTGCCGGGCGCATACGCCGAGCTGATGAGGACGCGGCCCGGCAGCGTGTTCAAGATGCCGCCGGTGATGAGCCACCGCATGGGCGCGACCGTCGAGCCGCTGGTCGTGGGCTTGCACGGCGTGCATCGCGCCGGACTGCGCGCCGGCGAGACCTGCGTGATTATGGGGGGCGGCCCGATCGGGCTGGTGACGCTCCAATGGGCGCGCTTTGCCGGCGCCGGCACCATCGTGATGTCCGAGCTGGCCGATGGCCGTCGCGAGATTGCGCGCAAGATGGGCGCCGACGCGGTTGTCAATCCAGGCAAGGAGAGTCCCGCGCAGGTGATCGCGCGCATGACCGGCCACGGCCCCGATGTGGTGTTCGAGTGCATCGGCGTGCCGGGCACGCTCGCGCAAGCGATCAGCTATGCGCGGCGCGGCGGCCGGGTCGTCGTGCTGGGCGTATGTATGGAGGAGGATCGCTTCGCGCCGATGGCCGCGATGAGCAACGAGATCGACCTGCGCTTCAGCCTCGGCCTGGAGCCGGGCGAGATCGAAACCGCGATCGCGATTCTCGCCGCCGGGCGGGTTTCGACCGAGGCGATGATCACCGACATTGTGAGTATCGAGCAACTGCCCAAGGCGTTCGCCGATCTCTCACGGCCGAACACGCAGACCAAGGTGATGGTCGAGTTTCAGTAAAGCTGCGCGCTTTGCGGAACGGCGCTTTTTTGGGATACTCAGGTCCGTCGCTGCACGTTAAGGCAACAAAAGAGGGGGCTCCCATGACCAAGAAGCTTGCACCGATTGCAGCCGCGATAGCTCTGACGGCTCTCTTCAGCCTCGCGCTTGCGGTGCCCAGCGCACGCGCCGTCGCGGGCAAGAAGGTTGACTGCGAGGCCGTGATGGCCGCGCTCAATGCTGGCAAGAAGCCCAAGGATGTCGCGCAGGAGATGAGTATCTCGCGCGGCAGCGTCTATCGATGCCGCAAGAAGGCGACGATGGCGGGCGGCGCTCCTGCCGTTAGCCCGGTCGCGAGCCCGACCGCCAGTCCGGCTGCGCATGCCGCCGTGCATCCGCCCGCGCCGAAGCAGCCGAAATGATGTAGCGGAAAAGGCCGCCGTTCGAATCGCATCGCAGCCGCTTCTGGTGCGACTCGCTCGCGAGTAATGCGGTATCTCGTTGTGTCCCGCGATGCGTTCCGCTATCGCATACGCTCATGGCCAAGTGCGAGCTATGCGAGCTGCGCGATTACACGCAGCGCTACTGCCAGTTCGTCCATCCCGTGCGATTTACCGTGCTCGAGTGCGACTCGTGCGACACACCGATGGCGGTGCTTGGAGATCATCGTCAATCCGCGACCGAAGACGAGCGTGCCTTCATGATCGAAGTGCTCAGCCTGATCGCTCGCCAGAAATACGGTCCCGACCGATTCGTGATCGATGACGTGATGCGGCAAATTCCGGACCATTGCC
>JBGPUE010000136.1:0-4567 GCA_041491005.1 Binataceae bacterium (SeqCode)
GCCCGCCGCTATACGGGGACATGCGCGTCGAGGACTACCTGCGATTCGTCGGACGGCTGCGCGGCGTGGCGCGCGACCAGTTGCCCGAGGCGCTCGAGCGTGTGCTCAAGTTTTGCGGAATCGAAGACGTCGCGCATCGCATCTGCGGCCAGCTCTCGAAGGGCTACCGCCAGCGGGTTGGATTGGCGCAGGCGTTGATTCACGATCCGCCGGTGCTGGTGCTCGATGAACCGACTATCGGACTCGATCCGCGCCAGATTCGTGAGATCCGCTCGCTGATTCGCGGGCTCGCCGCCCAGCGCACGATCGTGCTTTCGACGCACATTCTGCCGGAGGTCTCGCAAATCTGCGATCGCGTCGTGATTATCAGCGAAGGCCACGTCGTGCTCGAAGAGAACATCAAGCAACTGCCGGCGGGCGTTTCGCTTGAAGACGTCTTTTTGGGCGCAATCAGCAAGGAGCGGCACGAGGACGCCGCCAGTGCCGAGGAGACGCTTGAAGAAGTGGGGGCCGGGCACAGCGGATCGCTCTGATGCGCAACACGCTGACGATCGCAGGTAAAGAGCTGGTCGGCTACTTCATCCAGCCGGTGGCATACGTCGTGATGACGGTGTTTCTGCTGCTGGGCGGATATTTCTTCTTCGCGCTGCTGCAGCGCTTCAATATGGTGTTGCAGATGTACGCCGCCGCGCAGAACGCCTCGATGGATCGCTTCAATCTCAATCAGATGGTGATCGAACCGTTGCTGCATAACCTCGCCATCGTGCTGGTGATCCTGGTGCCGGCGATCACGATGCGCAGCTTCGCCGAAGAAAAGCGCTCTGGCACTTACGAATTGTTGCTCACCGCACCGGTGCGCACCGGCGAGATCGTCGCGGGCAAATTCATCGCGGCGGCGGCCTTCGTCCTGATCATGATCGCGCTGGCAGGAATCTTCCCGTTGATCCTAGTGATGTTCGGCAATCCCGAGGTCGGCGTGATGGCGTCGGGCTACCTCGGGCTCGCATTCCTCGCGCTGTCCTTCGTGGCGGTGGGGATGTTCACCAGCTCCGTGACCGAGAACCAGGTCATCGCGGCGATTAGCTCCTTTGGCGCACTGCTGATGCTCTATGTCATCTCGTGGCCGGCGGAGGTCAGCGGCGTGGGCTTCGGGGGATTGCTGCGCTATCTGTCATTGCCGGAGCATTTCTCCGAGATGGTGCGCGGCGTGATCGGCACCAAGGACGTCGTTTACTTCCTCAGCCTGATCCTGGTCGCGCTGTTCCTGACCCAGCGATCGGTCGAATCGGCGCGCTGGCGCTGAGGCGAAACGAGGCAGGACGGATGCGGCGGTCTTCGGCTCTGGCGGGAATAGTCGGCCTGGTACTTCTTTCGTTCGGGCTGATCGATTATTTCATCGCCGCGAGCTTCCGCCTCTTTGTATTTCTGAACATCGTTGGCGGGCTGTTCGCAATCGTCATCTGGGCCACGTCGAGCCGCGGCACGTTCGGCTCGATGATCGGGCGGCGCAGCACCCGCTACGGCGCCAACGCGATCGTCTATAGCGCCGGCTTCGTCGCGCTGCTGGTGGCGGTCAACTACCTCGCCTCGCGCGGCAATCGCCGCTTCGATCTCACCGAGCAGAACGTCTTCACGCTCGCGAGCCAGTCGGTTAACGCGGTCAAGGATCTCAAGAAGCCGCTCAAGCTGTATGGCTTCTTCGAAGGCGGCAGCAGTCCGGCCGCGCGCTCGCTCTACGAGACTTACGCGTATGCCTCGCCCAAAGTAACTTTCGAAATGGTCGATCCGGACAAGCACCCAGAGCTCGCCGAGCGTTTCAAAGTCTCGACGATGGGGACCACGCACATCCAGTACGGCGGCGACCAAGGCGAGGGCACCAACGTCTCGACGCTGGGCGAGGAGGCGCTGACCAACGGGATCATCAAGGTTGCGCGCAGCAGCCGCAAGAACGTCTGCTTCCTTGAAGGCCATGGCGAGGCCGACCCTGACGATACGCAAGCGCCCACCGGCTTCGGCTCGATGCGCCAGGCGTTGGAGGGCGAGAACTTCGAGGTCAAGAAACTTTTGCTCGCTTCCCAGCCGGCGGTACCCGCCGACTGCAACATTCTGATCGTCGCCGGGCCGCGCAAACCATTGCTGCCGCACGAGCTCGATGAGATCGACAAGTACCTAAAGCGCGGCGGCAAGGCGGTTGTGATGTTCCAGCCGCCGCGTCCCGATGATCCCGCCGACGAAAGCGGGCTCATCAAGCTGGTCGGCGTATGGGGCGTCAAGGTCGGCGACGATGTGGTGGTCGATCAAGTCGTGCGCCTGTTTGCCGGGCCGGCGCTTGGGCTCAATCCGGTGGTGAGCACCTATGGCGATCACGCCGTGACGCATAGCTTCACGCAGCGCACCGTGTTCCCATTGACGCGCTCGGTCGAGGCCGAGTCCGACCTCAAAAGCGGCCTGACCGTGACGGCGCTGGCCAAGACCAGCGATACTTCGTGGGCGGAGAGCGATGTAGAGGGCATCTTCCGGCGCCAATCCGCGTCGCTCGATGCTAAGGATCGCCGCGGACCGATCGCCGTATGCGAGGCGGTCGAGGCCAATCTCAAGACGCTGGGATGGGGCGACGGCGAGGCGCGGATGGTCGTCTTCGGCGACACCAGCTTCGCCGACAATCAAAACGTCACCACCTTCTTCAACCGTGATTTCTTCATCAACAGCGTCGACTGGCTGGCCGGTGAGGAAAGTTCGATCTCGATTCGGCCGCGCTCGCTGCGCGCTTCACGCCTGCGGCTGACGGTCGATCAATTTCAGACCGTGTTCGCGCTCTCGGTCTTGCTGCTGCCCGAGGCGCTGCTGATCGCCGGCATCGCAGTATGGTGGAGAAGGCGCAACTAGCAGCGGCGCGGCGGCGGCGTCCTCCGGTGCGATCGTAATTCAGCGCGAGCGATGCGATTTCGCAATACCGTCATCGTTCTGATCCTGCTCGTCGTGGTCGGCGGCTACGCGGCATGGACGGCATTCTTCGACCGCGGGCCGGACGAAGTCCACAAGCTCTACGACATCACGCCCGACGCGATCACCAGGATCGCGCTCAAGTACCCGGATCGCGAAGTCATCCTCGAACGCGATGCGGCCGGCAAATGGATGCTAGCGGCGCCGATCAAGACGGAAGCCGATCAGACCGCCGCCAACAACCTTGCCACGGCGATCGCCAACTGCGACGTCAAGAAGAAGCTCGAGGGCAGCGCGGCCAACCTTGCGCCGTATGGGCTGGACAAGCCTGAGGTGATCGTGACCGTGACCGCAAAGAAGAAGGGCGTGCTGCCAGGCATCGAGGTTGGCAAGGTCACCCCGATCGGCTTTTCAGCCTACATCAAGACCACGGACAAGCCCGGCGTGATGCTTACCGCGTCGGCGTTTCCCGCCGGGATGAAGAAGAAGCCTGACGATCTCCGCTCGCGCGAGCTGATGAGCTTCAAAGTCGATGATGTCGACAAACTCACCGTCGAGCGCGAAGGCGAACCCGCGATCGAACTCATCAAGGATCACGACACTTGGAAGATCGTGAAGCCCGCGCCATACGCGGCCGATTCCGCTCAGGTGCGCACCGCGCTCGGCGGGCTGGCCAACGCCACGGTTGCTTCCTTCATCGAGGATTCACCCGCCGGCGTTTCACGCTATAGCCTCGAGCGTCCGCGCCTGACGGCGACGGTACATCTGGCGAAGGATGGGTCGCAGCAATCGCTGCTGTTCGGCGGGAAGGAGTCTGGTCAGGGCAAGAGCGGCACCTATGTTCGGCGTGGCGAACGGGCACCGGTCTACACAGTGGCCGGCTACGTATTCAGCGACGCCAACCAATCGCTGTTTGACCTGCGCGACAAGACCGTGCTGGGGATTGATCCGGCGCAGGTCGAGCGCGTCGGCATCTCCAGCGGCGGCGGCAAGACCTTCACGCTGCAACGAACCGCATCCGGCAAATGGCAGATCGACGCTGGCACGAAGGCCGATGCGGACGCGACGGTGGTCGACCGCTTCCTAGATCAGATCAAGAGCCTCAAAGGGCAGTCGATCGTGGAGGATCCGATCCGCGACCCGAAGAAGTTTGGGCTCGACAAGCCGACCGAGGATATCGCGCTGGCCGGCAAAGACGGCAAGCATCTCGGCTCGCTGGCGTTGGTGAAAATCGAGCGGCGCAACGAGGACACGAGTGTGTCGCCGCAGCCTCAGCGCGTCGATTATTACGCGGCATCGAGTGCCAGCAACGCCGCCTACACAATCGACGACTTCAGCTTTGGCCAGCTGCTCAAGACCGCCGAGCAATTCCGATCGCAATCCAAGCCGAGCCCGTCGCCATCGGTCGCGCCGTCGCCGTCCAAATAGGCAGGGCTCAGGGTCGCGCGCCCGGAGTGGAACTCGCGCCGGCGGACGAGTCCTCCCAGATGCCAATCCGCTCGCGATGCGCGGCGTCCTCCGCGGCTTCGTAAAGCTTGCGGTCCTCGGCGCTCAGGCTGACCGCGTCGCTGCGCCGATAGCGCGCCATTCCCGCTCTGATCTGATCGAGAGCCGCATCGCGGCC
>JBGPUE010000137.1:0-4550 GCA_041491005.1 Binataceae bacterium (SeqCode)
GGCGACTACACGGCGCAGATGATGCGCTTGTTCGATTCGACCGGCGCGGTGCTTCAAACGCGCATCTCAGAGCTCGAGTCGCGCGCACGCGAAATCGGCAGCAAGGCGGCCGGCCCGGCTTCCACGTCCGCGCTGATTGCCCAGCGCAAGCAGGAATTCGAACAGATTCTCGCCCAACGCAAGCTGCTGACCGACGCTGCCATACCGCTGGAGAAAGGCGAGGTCCTGCTCAAGCGCTACGGCGCGAACCTTGAGCTGTGGCATCAGGCGGTCGAGCAGCGCGAATACACCGTTTTTCGCGGTCTCATCTCCCGCCTGATTGCGTTCGCGCTGACCCTGCTTGCGATCTTCGGGGCCGGATGGCTGTGGCGGCGGGCGGCGATTCACTACGTCACCGACATTCATCGACGCCAGCTACTCCTCAAATTGCGCAGCTTCGTAATCGGCACGTTGTTCGTCGTGGTGCTGCTGCTCACGTTCGTAAGTGAGTTGGGTTCGCTCGCTACTGTGATTGGCTTCGGCGCCGCCGGAGTCGCGGTCGCCCTGCAGGATGTGATCCTATCGGTCGCCGGCTACTTTCGAATCAGCGGACGTTTCGGAATCAAGGTCGGCGACTGGGTCGAAATCCAAGCCGTGCGCGGCGAGGTCGTCGATATCGGTCTGACCCGGCTTACCCTGGTCGAACTCGACGGCGAGGGCGGCGAGCGCGGCGCGACTGGCCGGGTGGTTGTAATTCCCAACTCGGCGGTCTTCCGCGAAAAGTTCATCAATCGCAGCTACGGCAGCTACTTCACTTGGGCAGAGCTGCGGCTGACGATTGCGCCGGAATGCGACTACCGGCTGGCCGAAAAGCGGATCGTTGACGTTATCGATGAAGTATTCGCAAAGTACCGGGAGGTCGCCCGCCGCGAATCCCAAGAAATCGAGCGGCGGCTCAACTTGCGAGTCGAACCGCCCAAGCCGCACAGCCGGATCAGGCTGACCGCGGGCGGGATCGAGATCACGGTCCGCTATCCCGTCGACGCGCGCAACCAGTCCTCGGTGGCCGATGAGATCTCGCGCCGCCTGCTCGATTCGCTTAGCCGCGAACCGGGGCTGCGCCTTGTACCGCAAGGCGTCCCGAGCATTCAAGCGGCTCTGATCACGCCGCCAGCTCCTGAGCCGGGGACCGTAATAGTTGAGACTCCGCCCGAATCGTTGGTGCGCCGGGCCAAGGCATGACCGCACCGCGCCCGCGGGCGGATTGCCTTGACTTTTTAGGGCGGCATCCTCAACACTCTGGGGCCGAATCCTCGGCCCCGTGACCGTTCGCAAGGGAAAGAGAATTGCCGATGCGATATAAGCTCGCACCCGCTCTGATCGTGGCCAGCCTCGCGCTGGGCGTCGCGCCGCTAATCACCGGCTGTATGTCGAAGGCCAAGCGCCATCTCTACAACGCCGAAGACTTGTTCGAGAAGCGCGACCTCAAGGGCGCCAAAGCCGAGCTCGAGGAATCAGTCAAACTCGATCCCAATCTGCTCGATGCCCATAAGTCGCTGGCTCACGTCGACGAGTACGTTGGCGATTTCGATGGCGCCGCGCACGAGTACGACACCGCGGCGATGCTCGATCCCACCGATCAGAAGGTGATGAACAAGGCGCGCTACTACCGCCAGATGAAGGAACTGGCGAACTCGGCCGACAAGGGGCTGGAAGATATCAAGGCTGGCCAGGTCGAGGAGGGCCTCAAGACCCTTAAGGATATCCTGACCCAGACCAAGGAGCGGATGGCTCATCAGCGCGCCGTCGACGCGCTGACCAAGGCGGGGCCGATTATCGCTCAGCAGGCGGACGATTTGGCCAAGCAAGGCAAGTATCAGGACGCAATTAACGATTATGCCTTCGCGATCCGCGCCTATCTGCTGATCGCAGAGACGAGCAAGAAACAGCAGCTCGATCCGGCCGCCGACGCGACCATGAAATCGCTGAGCGCCGCCGCCAAAGCCGCTGGCACTCCCGACCGTCCCTTTCAGATCCTCAACGAAGTGCTGACCGTCGATCAGGACAACAAGACCGCCAAGATCGAACTCGCGCAGGTTTACCTATCGCGCACACCGCCCGACGAAACCAACGTGAGCAACGCCGCTGATCTGATGGAAGGCGCGGGCGCGCCCGACGCCGACGTTGCCAAGTTGCGCGCCAAAGCCAAGGCGCTATCCAAGCGTCACTAGGCCAGCGCGTTTCTGAACGCGGCCAGCTCTCGCACGCGACGCCGCTGCGCATTTGGCGGAGGACTTGATCGATGCGCCGCGGCGGCTACATCGCGATCGAGGGGCCGATCGGCGTCGGCAAGACCAGCCTGGCTCAAGCGCTGGCGCGCGAGATGGGCGCGCGCCTGATTCTCGAAGAAGGCTCGACCAATCCGTTCCTGCCGCGCTTCTACCAGGATCCCGACAAGTACGCCTTTCCCGTCCAGCTCTTCTTTTTGCTGACCCGCTACAACCAGCAGCGCGAACTTGCGCAACAGGATCTGTTCGCGCAAGCGACGGTCGCCGATTATCTGTTCGCGAAGGATCGGATCTTCGCGGCGCTGAATCTCTCACCCGATGAGTTGGCGCTGTACGACCAGGTCTTTCGGCTGCTCGACGCGCGCATGATCAAGCCTGACCTGGTCGTCTATATCGGCGCTCGCCTCGAAGTCCTCGGCGAGCGGCTGCGCAAGCGCAATCGCGACTTCGAACGCTACATCAGTTTCGACTATCTCGAGCATGTCTCGTCCGCGTACCGCGACTTCTTTTTCTACTACGAGGAGACGCCGCTGCTGGTGGTCGATTCCTCGGAGATCGACTTTGTGGGGAACCCGGCGGATTTGGCCGACCTGATACGCGAGATCGATCGCGTCGGCGCCGGCACGCAGCATTACGTCCCGCGCAAGAGCTGACCCATTCCGCCAACGCTCAAACACTCCGCCCGCCTCTTGTCGGAACTGGTCCCATTCTGTGGAATGTGTCATAAGATCAGTTAATGTCACGATCAGCAAAGAGCTACGGAGTGCGGCTTGGCCGTCATGGGCGGTTCGTAATCCCCGCGCCCGTCCGCAAGGCGATGGGGTTCAAACCGGGTGACACGTTAGTTTGCGATCGCAAAGGCGATCGGCTCATCGTGCGGGCGCGCCGCGAGATCGAGAAAGAACTCTGGGAACGCTTCGCGAAGGTGAAGGGGAGTCTCGCGCGCGAGCTGATCGCCGAGCGGCATCGGGAGGCACGGCGTGAGGCCAAGAAGTGAGCCTCGCTCAGTCCTCGACGCGTCCGCAGTTCTCGCCTACCTTCATCGCGAACCCGGCTACCAGCTGATCAGATCAGCGCTGGCGCGGGGTGCGGCGATCAGCGCGGTGAATCTTGCCGAGATCTACGCCAAGGTTGTCGAGCGCGGGCTGCCCGCCGAGGAAATTGGCGGGCGGCTCAAGGCCCTCGGGCTGCGGGTTATACCATTCGGCGAAGACGATGCCCTAGAGTCGGCGGCGCTCTACGTCAGGGCAAAGGCAGCCGGGCTATCACTCGCCGACAGGGCCTGCCTCGCACTCGGCGCGCGGCTCGGGCTGACGGTTCTCACGGCCGATCGGGCGTGGAAGCGGATGGGCGGGATCAAAGTTGAATTGATCCGCTAGGATCGCGAAGATCCTACGCACTCCCGGCGGCGAACGCATCCTCGATTTGGCGCGCGAGGCGGAAGTCCTTCTCGGTCACGCCGCCGTCGCTATGCGTGGTGCAGATGAACGTCACCCGCGTGTAGTTGACGTGGATGTCCGGATGATGGTCGGCCGCTTCGGCCATCTCGGCCACGCGGCCGATGAACCGGATGCCATCCATGAACTCCTTGAAGCGGTAGAGCTTGCGGATCGCGTTGTCCTTGAACTGCCATCCTTCAAGCCCCTTGAGCCGCTCGCTTACCTGCTCGTCGCTCAGCTTGGCCATCGTGAAGGCACCTCCGGCGGTTGTTATGCGCGCAATGACTTTATGATAGTCAGACCGGATGCACCGCTCCAACGCGGACAGGCAGAGGACCATGGTGAAACTGCGCGATGCGATCAAGCTCGACCCCCAGGAAGCTGCTGACTTTCTGGCGGGCAGCCGCACCCTCATTCTCGGCAGCAATGGGCGCGATGGTTATCCGCATCTGGTGGCCATGTGGTATGCGGTCAAGGACGGCGACATTTACATGACGACCTACGGCAAGGCGCAGAAGGCGGTGAACATCCGCCGCGATTCGCGCGTCACAGCGCTGGTCGAAGGCGGGACCGCATACAACCAGCTCAAGGGCCTGATGATCCGCGGACGCGCCGAGATCGTAGACGATCCGGCGCTAACGCTTGAAGTCTTGCGAATGGTCGGATCAAAGATGAGCGGCGCATCGGTGACTCCGGAGCAGAGTCGGGCGCTGGATGCGCAGGCTACCAAGCGATCCGTGATCAGAGTCCGCCCCGAGAAGTTCGCGAGCTGGGATCATTCGAAGATGGCGGCGGCGCGCCAACCGACCGCGCGATAATTAGCGATAGAGACGGAAAGGAATAC
>JBGPUE010000138.1:0-4459 GCA_041491005.1 Binataceae bacterium (SeqCode)
AACGCGGTAATCGCGGCGCATTCGTTCATCATCTACGAGCTGGCGATCGCGGCCTCGGGTGGCGCAATGAAAGTCATCCCGCAGCGCGACTTCAGCTTCGATCTCGATGCGATGGCCGCGGCGATTGATGCGCGCACGCGGATGGTGCTGCTGGGCAATCCCAACAATCCCACCGGCACCATCTACCGGCGCGATGAATGGCGGCGCTTCCTTGGGCGCGTGCCCGAGGACGTGGTGATCGTGGCCGACGAGGCCTACTTCGAGTTCGTGCGCGACTCGGACTATCCGAATTCGCTTGAAGATCACGACGGGCGGCGCCTGATCGTGACGCTGCGCACGTTCTCGAAGATCTTCGGGCTGGCCGGGTTGCGCGTGGGCTACGCGGTCGCCAGCCGCGAGATCGTAGAACTGCTCAACAAGTTGCGCCAGCCGTTCAACGTCGGCACGCTCGGCCAAGTGGCAGTAATCGCCGGGATGGACGATCGCGAGCATGTCGAACTGACGCTCAAGGTCAACCGCGAAGGCCTCGCTTATCTCGAACGTGAATTCAGGCGCATCGGAGCGGCGTTCGTCCCCAGCCAGGCCAATTTCATCCTGGTCGACGTCGGCGACGGCCGCGAAGTGTTCCAGAAGTTGTTGCGGCTGGGCGTGATCGTGCGTCCGATGACGGGCTACGGGCTGCCGCGCCATGTGCGCGCGAGCGTTGGACTGGAAAGCGAGAATCGCAAGTTGATCGCGGCGCTGGCGCAAGTGCTTGGCCGCTAGGCGCATTCGGCGCGCGCGCCCGCAGGCGCTTGGCGGCGGCGGCTAACAATCGAATGGCAGCGCTCTTCAAACAGATGACGGTGTGCGGCGTCGGGCTGATCGGCGGATCGCTTGCGATGCTCGCGCGCAGGCACGGGATGGTCGAGCGGATCGTCGGTTGCGGCCGCACGCAAAAGAACCTCGACATCGCGCTCGAGCGCGGGCTGATCGACACCGCCACTCGCGACCCGGCTGAGGCCGCGCGCGGCGCCGATTTGGTGGTGCTCGCGACGCCCATCCTCGCGATGCCGCCGACGTTGCGCGCGATGACGCCCCAGCTGCCGCCCGATGCAGTGATCACCGACGTCGGCAGCGTCAAGGGATGGGTCGTGCGCGAGCTAGAGCCGCTGCTTGGACCGCGGATGGCGCTGGTCGCGGCTCATCCGGTGGCCGGCAAGGAAATCACCGGCGCCGCCGCCGCCGATCCGGAACTGTTCAAAGGTCGCCGGGTGATCATCACGCCCTCGGCGCGCAGCACGCCCGAGGCGATAGCGAAGATCGAGCAGCTGTGGGCGGTCACCGGCGCGAAGCTCGAACGGATGGAGCCGGAGGTGCACGATCGAATCCTCGCACTAGCCAGCCATCTGCCGCAGCTCGTATCCAGCGCACTGGCATCCGCACTGGCGGACGAGCGAGTTGCCGGATTGCTTGCCGCCGACTTCGGCGCGACGGGATTGCGCGATACGACGCGGCTGGCGCTTTCATCGGCGGAGATGTGGCGCGACATATGCCTGACCAACCGCGAGGCGATCCTCGCCGCACTCGATCGCTTCGGCGAGTCGGTCGCTGATTTCAAGCGGCTGGTGCGCGTCGGCGATGCGGCTGGGCTGGAAGCGGCGTTCGCGCGCGGGCGTGCGATGCGGGAGCGGTTGAAATGACGCGGGCACGGCCGGTGGTCGCGATCGATGGGCCGGTGGGCGCCGGCAAGTCGACGGTGGCGCGCGAAGCCGCCCGCGCGCTGGGCTTCAGTTATCTGTACACGGGTGCAATGTACCGTGCGGTGGCGGTGGCCGCGCATGACGCAGGCCTGGCGCCCGACAGCCCCGATCTCGATACGCGTCTGGCGCCGCTGCTGGCCGCGATCGCGATCCGCTTCGAGGGTGATCGCTTGTTTCTAAATGGCGCCGATATCAGCGCGCGGATTCGCGAGCTCGCGATCGGCGATTTGGCTTCGCGTTTCTCGGCACTGGCGCCGGTCCGCGAGCGGATGCGCGATCTGCAGCGCGCCGCCGGCGCGGCGGGGGGCGCGGTGATCGAAGGACGCGATATCGGCACCGTGGTGTTCCCCGACGCCGAGTTCAAGTTCTACCTGGACGCGGCGGTCGAGGTGCGCGCCGATCGCCGCCATGCCGAGTTGCGCGCGCAGGGCGCACATGTGACGCGTGCGGAGGTGCTGGATCAACTGCGTGAGCGCGATCGCCGCGATTCGAGCCGCGAACTCGCGCCGCTCAAACGCGCGCCGGACGCGATCGTGATCGATTCGAGCCATCTGTCGATCGGCGAAGTCGTCGCGCGCATCACAGGCCTCGTGCTGAAAGGAGCAAGCGCGCGCAGCGGGACTTGAAACCGGCACGGTCCGGTTGTAAGGATCGCACAGCCGCGAAGTTCCCTGGAAGGTCCCACTACATGGAGAAAGGTTTGCCGCTGACGCCCGACGGAGGAGACAACGAGTTCGAGGCGCTGATGGAAAAGAGCCTCAACGCCCCCCGTCAGGGCGACGTGCTCTCGGGCCGGGTGTTGCTGGTTGGACGCGACAACGTAATCGTTGACATCAACTACAAGTGCGAAGGCCAGGTGCCGGTCGCCGAATTCCTCGACTCTGAAGGCAACATCACAGTCGCGGAAGGCGACGAGATCGACGTCTACTTCGACGGTGCCGAAACTGACAACGGCACCGTGATGCTGTCGCGGGCCAAGGCTGAGAAGTTCAAGGTCTGGCGCGAACTCGAACATGCTTTCGGCAGCGGCACGCCGGTTGAGGGCGTGGTGCTGGGCAAGGTCAAGGGCGGATTGAAGGTCGATATTGGTGTGCCCGCCTTTCTGCCCGGTTCGCACGTGGATGTCCGTCCGGCGCGCAACCTCGATCGCTACATCGGCCAGCGCGGCCGTTTCGAAATCCTCAAGTTCAATCGCGCGCGCGGCAATGTCGTGGTTTCGCGGCGCAGCGTGCTCGAGCGCGAACGCGCCTCGCTCAAGGAGCAGACGCTCAAAGTTCTCGAAGAGGGCGTGATCCTCGAAGGCACCGTCAAGAACATCACCGATTACGGCGCCTTCATCGATCTCGGCGGACTCGATGGCCTGCTCCATATCACCGATATGGCTTGGGGCCGCCTGCAGCATCCCTCCGAGGCCGTCAAGGTCGGAGACAAGGTCAAGGTTGTGGTCCTCAAGTACGACCCCCAGCGCGAGCGGGTCTCACTTGGGATGAAGCAGATCATGACCGACCCGTGGAGCAAGGCGGCCGAAAATTATCCGATCGGGCTGCGGGTCAAGGGCCGGGTCGTAAGCGTTACGGACTACGGCGCTTTCGTCGAGCTGGAGAAAGGCGTCGAAGGATTGATCCACGTCTCCGAGATGAGCTGGACCAAGCGCGCGGTGCATCCCTCCAAAGTCGTCAACGTCGGCGACAACGTCGAGGTCCAGGTGCTGGGCGTCGACGAGGCCAGCCGCCGGATCTCGCTGGGCCTCAAACAGACCGAACCCAATCCCTGGAACGAGCTGGCGCAGAAGCACACGCCGGGCACGCGGGTGGTGGGCAAGGTCAAGTCGCTTACCGACTTCGGGCTCTTCATCGAGATCGAACCGGGCATCGATGGGCTGGTGCACGTCTCGGATCTGTCGTGGACCAAGAAGGTGCGCCATCCTTCCGAACTCTACAAGAAGGGCGACGATGTCGAGGCGGTGGTGCTCGGTGTCGACGTCGAGCAGGAGCGCATCAGCCTCGGAATCAAACAGCTCGCGGGCGATCCGTGGACCAGCATCGCGGAGCGCTATCCACTCAATACCCGCATCCACGGACGCATCACCTCGGTGGCCGATTTCGGCGCATTTGTCGAGATCGAGGAAGGCATCGAGGGCCTGATTCATATTTCGCAGATGAGCTCGGAGCGGATCGACAAGCCGTCCTCTCTGTTCAAGGTCGGCGATGAGGTCGAGGCGCTGGTCGTGCAGATCGAACCGCGCGAACGCCGCATCGGACTCTCGGTCAAGGCCCTCAAGGTGCACGAAGAGCGCGAGGAGATGCAGGCCTACATGAAGCAGGATCATCAGGGCGCGCGCTTCTCGTTCGAGGACATCCTGAACGAAGAGCTGCGCTTGGATCGCGACGACGAGGAACGCAAGTCCTCCCGCGACAAGGTACGCGATCGGTAATTGAGGGTGGCGGTCGTGCGCATCCGGGCAGGCGCCGCAGGCGGGGCACGATCTGATGACGAAGCGCGAGATCATTGAAGAGCTGCTCGCCCGGCGGCAAGAGTTGTCCCATCGCCAGGCCGAAACCGTGGTCAACGCGGTGTTCGATGCGATGGCGGGGGTGCTGGAGAAAGGCGAGCGGATTGAAATCCGCGGCTTCGGCAGCTTCGCGGTTAAGCAGCGCCGGGCGCGCCAGGGCCGCAATCCCAAGACCGGCGCGGTGGTCGAGGTTGATGCCAAGCGC
>JBGPUE010000139.1:0-4319 GCA_041491005.1 Binataceae bacterium (SeqCode)
CCCGCGGGCATGCATCACCGCATCGAACTGCGCGGGATTGAGCAGCTCGCGGTACTTGATCCTGAACTTATGCTCGCCCGGCGCTTCATCGCGCAGGCGAATGACCTTGTCCGCCAAGATGCGATAGTTCTATCACGCCGGGCGGTTCGCGATGATGCCCCATTTCTTGCGCAAGCGACGACGGGGCTCGCGGCGCGCCGCTAATACAAGAAGGGGCCGGGCCATGCCACCCAGTCCAGCTGTTCCTGTTCGGCGGCGTCTTCGTTCATCATCGCGGTTTCATTCGCGCGCTGCTCCATCCGGCTCTGCAGCTTGAGGCCCTGATAGCGCTGATAGGCCGCGGAGTCGCCCGTGAAGATGCATCGGCAGTAGTCCGGGTCAGCGAACCAGTAAGCGAACTTGCCGTCCTTGGCCGCGTAGCGGACTTTCAGCGGCGTCATCGACTGCAGATGCGTCAGCTTGTCTGGCGAGTCGGCCGGCTTCATCTCAAAGCCAGCCGCCGACAACATCGGCTCGATTCGCTGTGCGCGTTGGGCCGGCGTCTCCTTCATCGCCGAACAAGCGGCCACCGCCAGACACAAACCGGGAAGGATCGCTCGGGACAAAAGACGGTTCATCAAGCCTCCGTTATCGGGCTAACACGATGTGACCGGAGGTACGCCGGAGTCAAGCAATGACCATTTTCGCGCGGCCTACTGAATCGCGGCCTGATTCCACCGGCATCGTATCGATGCTACATATGCCAGCGGTATGCGACCACCTTCGTTCGGTCTGATGAAGCCGCGTGGCCATAGCGGCGCATGGGCCGGTATTGGGCGGATATCCTCCGCGCGCTTTCTCATCGTCCGGCGTCAACTCGCCCGGCTGGCGTGCATTTCGTTCGTGCTCTCGTTTTCGGGATGCTCGCTATGGCAGGAAAACCTCAAGGCCGAGGGGCTGAATCGGGCACAGACTATCGAGCCATTGCTTGCTGATGCGGGTTTCACACGCAGGAACGCCGATACTCCCGCGAAAGTCGCGCATATGCAGTCCCTGACTCCATTCACGATGCGCTATCACATGAAAAACGGCGTTCTCCGCTATAGCTTTGCCGATCCTGAGCAATGCCACTGCATATATGTTGGCGATCAGATCGCATATGAACGATACAAGGCGCTCAAGGCCGAGCGTCAGCAAGTGCAGCAGCAGACGAGCGCTTACCAGTCGATCCAGAATGAGGAATTGAGCGAGGAGACCGGGATTCCGCAGATGGGCGGGTTTGACTCGGTATGGAGCGACAGCTCTCCGTGAGCGCGCTGGCCTGACACAGTCCTTCTGGCGCGCCTGGATTGGCGCTGGCGGACGAATGCAAGCTCGCGTCCATGCTCACGGCTCCACTTCGCTTCCCCGTGGGTGGGCGGGGAAGCGATAGTGGAGCTCGCCGGGTAGGGTGGCGCTTCGGGAAGCGCCCGGAAGTCTTCTTTGCAAGGGCGGCGATGCCCCCGCGTCGATTGAACTCTCTCCTCTAGTAGTTGAACTCAATATTGAAGAAGATGCCGTGGGTATCGCGCGGCACCGTGCTGGGCTGCGTCGGGCTGAATGCGATTCCAGTGGGGAATGCGGCAGCATACGCTGCGCTGCCGAACCTCTGCACGTCAGAAGCCGATACCGTCTTCTGGCTGTGATAGAAAAGCAGGTTCTGACTGTCCAGCGCCATGCGCAGATACTTGTTCCATTTATACTCGAGTCCCACAATGAAGCGCTCGAAGTCGAAGGGGTTGAACTGCGCCTTGGTATTCGGCAGCCACTGCTGGTACATCCCGAACGCTGTAAACGGCGAATCCAGGATTTGGTAGCGCCCGAAGAAGTCCCATCCGAGCTGCTGCGACTGGCTGCTGTTCTGTAGCACCGTCGCCGCTGCCGCGATCGGGCTTTGGGTTGCCAGCGCCGCTGGCGGGGTGAAGAAATCGCCCGGCCCGCTGCCCGAGAACAGGTTGTTGCCCGTGAATGCGTTGTGGCCGTAGTCGAACTCGCCGGCTATACTCCACTTCTCCTGCCAGTAGTGGACCAGCGCGGCGAGCCGTTCCAGATGATTGCTGCGGCTCGAGCCCGGCAACGTCGAGTCAGGCGTCGCGTTGGAGTAGCCGTAATCATAGAAGCCGGTGAGACCGAGCCCCTCGAACCGCGACTTGGCTCCGAACGGATAGACACTCACTCGCGCCATTGCTTGCTTCGTGTTAGTCCGCTCGTATCCGGTCCAACTCTGATTGTTGAATACACCGAAATCGTAATCGACGTACTGCACCTCGTTGAACTTGATCGGTCCCTTGACCGAGAGTCCGGGGTAGGTCGAGCTCAGACTGACGTAGTTCCAAGGCACCAGGTTGACGTAACGGAAACCGTACAAAGCCTCTTCCCATGGTACGAATGGCGCCTCTTCCTGGCCGAAGGTGACCTTGTCTTCCTTGATCGCGTCAATGCCCAGGTTTTTGAACGGGGTATTCCAGTCGATATAGATAAACTTGAACCGCATTCCGATCTGGCCCTGCAGGTTGCTGCCTACTGCCGAAGTCCGGCCGGCCGGTTGGCCGGAGCTGAGATTGAAGTTGGAGTTGCCCTCCAATTCGCGGTAGATCTCGGGCGTGACGCGCAGCGTGAAGTCATCGGTCGGCGAGAAAAAAAGGTTCAAATACCCGCGAGTCAGATCGAAGGAGTTGTAGAGACTGTTCCCCGGTCCGGGGGGATTAATGTTCTCCAGAGTCTGCGGACCCCAGCCCGCGTGTGTGAGGAATTGGTAGTCGGCGTAAATCGTTGTGCCGATTCTAATCTTCTTGAGCCATCGCTCACCGAATTCGCGCATCCCGGGCTGCATTAGCTGAAGCTGTGATGCGAGCGACGCGTTAGTGATGCCCTGCTGCTCCTGGTACTTGGCGACTTCCTTCTGCGCGGCTTCCTGCGCTTTCTGTTCGATCGCCTTGTCGAGCTCGGTCGGAGCGGGCGAGCCGCCGCCTAGCAGCGCAGCCGGAACCGCGACCTGTCGGCGTCCCGCACCGGGTCTCGTAAAAAGCTGGCCGGTATCCGGATCTTCATACAGTGTCGAGACCACGGTAGGGCCAGCCGGTCCAGATGCTTCCACAATGCTCGCACGCGAGTGATGTTTTCCGGCAGCGGCAAGCTCGATCGGCGCCGCGACAGCCGTGTCGGCACGGGCGGCCGCGCCGGTCGCTATCAGTAGGGCGGCAGTTGTTCCGAAAACCGTCAGCAAGCGGCCGAAGTTGCGATTGGCGGAATCAAACCTCATTGCGTTTCTCCTAGTGACGTTTCCAGTTGCCATCGAGTTGGTGCGGCTTATTTCTAGTTCGCACCAGCAACCTTGACCATGCCGATTTGAGCTTGTGCCGCGGCTGACACTGCGACCGGCAGCGGCGCATAGTGCAGCTTCGGGGCAAGAGGTTGCCCATCGGTCAGCGCCCACTTGATGAATTCGGTGAGCGCTCGCCCCTTCGCGGTATCAGCCTGCTTTTCGTACACCAGCAGGTAGGTAAATGACGAGATCGGATACGCCTCCGGTCCGGCGGCGTCCGTGATCGACACGCGGAAGTCGGCCGGGATCTTCGTCCCTGACGCGGCACCGGTGACGGATTCGAGGCTCGCGGTGATGAAGTTGCCAGATTTGTTCTGGATATCCGCGAATGGCATATTGTTCTGCAGCGCATAGATCAGCTCGACGTAGCCGATCGCGCCAGGAGTCTGCTGGATCAGCGCCGTTACACCCTCATTACCTTTGCCGCCGAGCCCGACCGGCCACTTCACTGACGTGCCTTTGCCGACGTCCTTCTTCCACGCCTCACTGACCTTCGACAGATAGTCGACAAAGACGTACGTCGTTCCGCTGCCATCGGAACGATGAGCGACAATTATGTCCATATCGGGCATCTTGATGTCCGGATTGAGCTTGACGATGGCGGGGTCGTTCCACTTGGCGATCTTTCCCAGAAAGATGTCAGCGATCATGGGACCTGTGAGCTTGATCTTCTGCTCGACGCCGGGAATGTTGTACGCCATCACGTCCGCGCCCAGCACGGTGGGAAAATGGAGTACCTTGCCGCCGGCCGATGCGATCTGCTCGTCGTTCATCGGTGCATCGCTGGCGCCGAAATCAACCGTATGCGCGGTCAATTGCTTGATACCGCCGCCCGAACCAATCGATTGGTAGTTGAAACGGACGTTCGGCTGGACCTTGGTATATGTGTCAAACCACTGGGAATAGAGCGGATATGGAAATGTCGCCCCCGCTCCGTTGATTAACAGTTGAGCTCGCGCTGGAGTTGATAACGCGA
>JBGPUE010000140.1:0-3472 GCA_041491005.1 Binataceae bacterium (SeqCode)
CGCATCCGCCGCCAGCTCAACACGATGCGGGGATCGTGCGGGCTATTCTTCGGTCTGGGCAGGCGGAGCGGTCGGACCGGCCTTGGGAGCCAGTTTCGACTTTCTCAGCACCAGCGTTTCGTGCCCGCGGACTTTGATCGTGCGCGCCGGCTCATGCTGCGATTTGCCCGTCGGCATGGCCGGATCGCCGGGCTGCGAACGTCCGTCACTACGACGGCGCCGCCAGTTGCTGAGTTCCCGCGAGAGCTTCGAAGCCACCGCCTCGTCGCCATGAGCCTCGTCGGGCTGTTTGTCGTCACCGTCGGGGCTGTCGGACACTTCCTGCGATCCCATCTGCTTCCTTTCTCCCATCTGCGATGAAGTAACCTCCTGCTACGGGCGAATCATCTTTTGCACGCGAAAATGCGGAGGCGACGAGTTGGGGGTTTTGGGACGATAAGGTTCTCCACGCTCGATCGAGTTACCAGATGAATCTGGTCATCGAAGCTTGCGGGGTTTGTTCATGCTGAAGGATCTGATCGGAAGGACTGCGCTGATCTGCAGAGTAATAGGTGAAGGGAAGGGTGTTTGCCTGGTCTCTGCTCCGGGCCGGCGTCGGGCCGGGAGCACTATGATCATCGGATTGTCAGTCTACTGCGGAAACAGGCTCTGCATCCTGAGCGCGAGCCCCATGTCCCCCGAGATACGCAGCTTGCCGCTCATGAATGCCACCTGGCCATTGAGCTTGCCAGCGCTCAGGTCGATGTAGTCTTGCGCGCTCATCGAGATCGTGATGTTGGGCGAAGCGTGCGCGCCTTCTTTGACGTCGCAAGCCTGGTTGTTGATCGTCACATACCACTTGCCGCCGCCATCACCGGAGAGGTCGAACTGATATACCGCGTTGAGCCCCTTGGCTGCTTCCTTGTTAAGGCTGTTGGGCATCGCTGCGAAGATTTCCTTGCAGGTTCGATCTGCCATGAGAAACGAATCCTCCTATCGGGGGCCGGCGCGACGCACGCCGTTTGAGGTCATATAAGCCGCGCTCTCAAACCTTGTCAATAGTGCACTCTCGCAATCGCGGTATGCAATGGCGCTCATATCGTGAGCCGCGGGCGGCGGCGATTTCGTGACTGGGCGGGTGACGTCGAGGCAACCAAGTACCGACCATTTGGCCACGATCTGAAACCGGAATCTACGCCTAATTTTCCATGCCCTTGCCTCTAACTTGGGCAGCTAGAAGCCGAAGAAGCTTTTTGGAACGACGCGAATCAGATTGGTCCGGACTTTCACTGCCGCTGCGCTCTCCGTGATCGTAACTGCCTGATCTTTCTCAGCGTCGGTGCTTACCTCGCCGTCGAGATAGGCGTCGTCGCCGATCACTTTGACCGTGACTTTGCCCAGGTTGACGTTTTGCAGATTCTGCGTGATGCGCGATTCCTCTTCGGCCCACTGGCCGGTGTCGGTGGTGAGCGTATCGACCACATTAGTCACGCCATCGACGCTGCGCGCGGTTCGTTCGGCAAGCATCTTGTCATTGTCGTCGAAGACCTTTCCGAACAGTGTTACCGTACCGTGATCGGTGTAGGCCTTGACGCGGCGCAATCGCCGATCGGAGCGCAGCCGATCCTGGACGGTGGCCAACATTGAAGGTTGCGGGGTCGAACGCGCCGCGGTCTCGACCCTGCGGCGCGCTGGCCTGCTTGCCGTCGCAGGAGGAAGGATCGGCGCGGCCGTCGCCAGCGCCGCGGCGGCTGGAACTTCGGTGGTCGGCGCCGCCGCGCTTGCTGCTGCGGCTGCGGGCGTCGCAGCCGGCACATTGGCATATTCGGGCGAATCGCTGGCGGTCCATCGGTTCGCGCGCATGCCGAGATCGCCCTCCAGACGCGCCTGATCGGCAGGATCGGTCGAGAAGACGATCGGGTAGTCGATTTCGACCGAGCCGCCGCTAAAGCTGCCGAAACGTAGTGCCATCAAGGTACCTACGACCTCGGCGTCCAAGCCCGGATCGGGAGTTGTGGAGGTCTTCACCGAGCCGGCGTTGACGGTACCGTCAGGCGCAACCCTAATCGTCACGAGCATCGCGTCGCGCAATGCGCTGTTGGAGGCGAGCGTGCGTTTATAACTCTCGAGCAGCGCAGTCTTGTTGGCCTCGAACATCCGGCGCGCGGCGTCCTGGTTGCGCTCGGGCGCGGCAGCCGATTCGCCGGTAACCTGCGTCGGAACGGTGATCGCGAGCGCTACGTACGGACCGATGGCGGCAGCCGGCGATGCGATGGGCGATGGCTGCGCGACGATCTTCTGCGCCTGCTTCGCGCTCAGATGAAGCGCTAGCCATGCGCCGCCAGCGAGCGCGAGAAGGCCCGCCGCGGTGTACGCAATCGCGCGCAACAGCCGCGCGCCGAAAGAGCGCCCTTCGGGCTCGTCGGGTTGCTCCGCCGGGGCCGGCATCTCGCTTTGAGGCTGCACCAATCGTGTCGGTTGCGGAGCTTGCGGCGAGGGGCGGCGTTCCAACTCCGAGGTTTGGCGCGCACCCATGACGAAGTCGCCCTCAGGCTTGAGCCGTGCGCCGCAGAAATTGCAGATAGTCTCGCCCGGCTGTGCCCGCCCGCCGCAACTCGGGCAGTCGACGCCCTGCTCGCTCCCTCCACCAACCGCACTCGCGCCGGCGTCGAGCGCCGAACCGTCGATCGCGCAGAACTTCTCGGAATCGGGATAGCTCTTGTTACATCGCGGACAGGTCTTCATCGCTTTAGGGCCTCGCCGGGCGCAGGATTCCGGATGATGCAATCATACGATCCGCGGCGATGTCAGGCACAGGGGGAGAAGGGTCATATCGGGCGCAGGACGCTTACCATTCGTTCCGATGCGTTACAGCTTCGACATTACCTGATCGTGTAGCCGTTCCATGCCGGTGATCGCGTCGCGCGCAGCCATCCCGGTGGCGACAATCAATCGATCAGCGCCCAGTTCTGCAAAGCGCCTTACCTCGTCGGGCTTGAGCTCGCCGCCCAGCCTGGGGCTAAGCGTGATTTCAAGCGGCTTCGCCCGCTTCTCGGCGCGCTCGATTTCGCGCAGGCGCGCGATAATTTTGCCCGCCTGCCCGATATCCTCCGCGATGCCATACCATCCGTCGCCAAGCCGCGCAGCGCGCTTCAGTGCTGGCTCGGTATGGCCGCCGAAGATGATCGGCGGATGAGGCTTCTGGATCGGCTTGGGATTAAACTTGAAACCCTCGAGCTCGAGGGTCTTGCCGTGGAAGACCGGGTTGTCGCTGGTCCACAGCTCCCTCATCAGGCGGCCGAGGTATTCGCGCGTGCGGCGCGCGCGATCGGCGAAGTCCATCCCAACCGCCCGGAACTCCTCCTCCAGCCATCCGATTCCGATGCCGAACATGAAACGACCCCCGGAGAGATTGTCGAGGCTCGCGACGGCCTTGGCGGTCGCGTAAGGATTGCGCAGGGGCAGCACGAAGACGCCGGTGGCCAGGCGAATC
>JBGPUE010000141.1:0-3253 GCA_041491005.1 Binataceae bacterium (SeqCode)
ATGGCCGTAGATGCCGCCGGGAACGACCTTCTTTGCGCGTGCGTAGAGTTCTTCGCTGCGATCGAAGCGGTATGGGTTCAAGGCGCCTCCTGTGCCACCAGTGCGGCAACGGGCCTGCGATTGGATGGCTGCGAGGATGCAACGCGACGGACGCGATCGTCAAGCGCGCGAGTTGCCCGAACCGGCCTGGCGCGAGAAAGGCGCTCGCCGATTCGTTTTATAGGAGGCTATTGAGCCAGCGCGCCGATTCGCACCAACTCCTCGCGGAGCTTGGCGCGCGATAGCGGCTTGCACAGCACTGCATTGGCGCCAAGTTCGTAGCTCAGCGCGATATCGCGGTCGTACATCGAGCTGGTCAGCACGAACATCGGCACGTCGGATGACGGTCCATGCGCGCGGGCGGCGGAGAGCACGCCGAAGCCGCCGTTCTGCGGCAGGCGCAGATCCACCATAATCAGGTCGGGCCGATCGCTTTCGGTGAAATCACGGATCAGGCTGACGGCCTCGTCAGCGGTCTCGGCGATGATCACTTCGCTCGCATCACCGAGCAGCTGGCGCATGACGGTGGTGGCAATGAAGGCGTGATCCGGGTTGTCCTCGACAAGCAGGATACGGGCACCGAACTGTAACAGCTTGCGATCGTTGTTCTCCATCTATCCCCGGTAACGTCCTCGTGTTGGAACTCTATAAGCGATCAAAACCGCGGCTAAGGCAACTGATCGAACGCGGCCATGAAACAACCGCTATCGCGATCGCTTCCTTATGTGATTGGAACCAAGTCCCGTGCCATCCGAGAACAACGCGCATTGCCTTGAACGGACCGCAATAACCGAGAACAGGCTGAATTGGACTAAGACAGGTGCAAACGCTTAAGCTGCAAAGCAACTGAAGGCTGTGAACGCGCCTCAGGGAGCTTACGAGGCGCGGCGAGAGGCTGCCGGCGGCCAGCTTTGCGCGATTCGCAGCGAAAGAAGACATGGGCGCGCTGGCGGCGCGCATACGGAAAAGCAGCGGGGCCGGACGCATCGCGATCTGCCCGGCCCCGCACAGAGGTACGCTGATTAATCAGATCGAACTGTAATCGTCGATATTCTGGAACGCGTAGGGCATGAACTTGTTGGCGTCCACCGTCGCGATCCGTTTCGCCTGCGCGTACACGTCGCCCTCGGTGTAGACCGCGCCGCGCAGCTCGACCACCTCTATTTCACCCAGCGGATCGTGGTGGGACGGCTTGAAAATCACTTTGCCGGATCCCCTGCGCTGCACGCGCAGCTTGTTGGTGAATTGGGCGTGCACCAGGATCGGATCGAACTCGAGTCCGTGGCCATTGGCCGCATGCATAAACTTGAAATGAAAGCGTCCGGATGTCGTGGGCTCGCCGATCGGCACCTCCTCGATGAGGCGCGCCTCGACGGTGAGATACGGGATTCCAAAACGTTCGACTACGCCGCGCATGACGTCGCCATCAGCCTCAAGGCGCACCCGCGCTTGTTTCTTGGGCTCGCCAAACAATTCGCGCCCGAAAATAATCGCTACGTCGGTACTCATCGGCATCGCCAGGCAGTAGTCGTCCTCGATATCCTTGTAACGCGCGCGCACACAAAGCATCCCGCCCGCAAAGGCTCCTACGCAGTTCGAGGCGCCGAGCGTTCCAATCCCGACAGATACCAGCGGCTCTGCGGCAGGCTCCAGGGGTGGTGGCAACACCGCACGTATGATCTCGGGGCGAGTCAGATAATTGACGGTCAGCCAGCGGGATTGGAGAAAGGCCGGCGCCGCGAGTGCGGCTTCGATTTTCTTTATCTCTTCGGGGCTCTTCACCCAGCTGCTCTTATTCATGACCGGCCTCCTGCATGAAGCGACTGCCTTGAACCTGCTCTTAACATCGAAGCCACCCGCTGGCCAAGGGCGGAACAGATCGGTTCAATTGAGCGATGAGCGCAGCTCGGCGAGCGCCGCGACACAAGCCGGCTCGCCGGGGAAGACCTCGAGTGCGCGCTCGAACTCGCGGATTGCCTGGATGATCATTCCCTTGGCGGCGTAAACACGCCCAAGATTCATGAATGGAAAGTGGCGCGGCTCGTAGCGCGGCGCCCGCTTCGCCTTCTCCAGCCACGGGATCGCCTCGTCCAGTTCGCCCTTGTGAAAGAGGTAGGCGCCGATATCGTTGTAGGGATTGCCGAAATCGGGATCGACCGCGATGGCTTTCTTGCACTCTTCGATCGCGTCGTCGAGGCGGTCCTGGAAGCGATAGGCCCAGCCGCGGAAGGTGTAAGCCTCGGCGGTCGGGCAGATACGGATCGATTCCGTATACGCCTGGATCGCGCGGTCGATCTCGCCGCGCATATGCAGCTGGTAACCCGCCGTACACAGCGCCAGCGCGCGTTGCCTGCTTGAGTCATCGTTCGGTGTCATCGCTGATTCAATCGCTCGCGAAACGCGGCATCACATGCTCGGCGAACATCCGCATCGAATCGATTACGTTGCGATGGCCGCTGAGTCCGCCGATCTCGAACCAGTTGACCAGCCGCGTAAATCCGAACCGCTCGCGCAGCTCGGCGATTCGATCGATGCAGTAAGCCGGGTCGCCGAAGATGCCCATGATCGAGTCCACTGTCTCATACTCGATGTTGCTCAGGCGTTCGCGGACCTTGGTGAACTCCGCGACATGCTCCACCCCCAGCGACTGCGGTTCGATGATCTCAGTAACTGACTTGAAGTAGTTGCGCAGGCTCGGCTCGATAATCGAGCGGACCGCGGCGCGATCGCGGCCGACGAAGACCATCAGCGCCGCCGCCAGCCAGTCTTCGGGAGTCGCGCGTCCCGCCTCGGCCGCCGCGTGCTTGTAGATTTCCAGGCGCTCGCCGAGCACAGGTATCGGGTTGACAGGACCGCCGGCGAAGATCGGATAGCCGTGCTGGCCCGCGAAAGTGAACGTATCGGGGCTGTTAGCGGCCAGCCTGATCGGCGGATGCGGCTTCTGGAGCGGCCGAGGCGTCAGTTGAATGTTCTCTGCACTGAAGAAGCGACCGCGATAATTGAGGCGATTCTGAGTCCACGCCTGCACCACGAAATCCAGCCCTTCGGCGAACATGTCGCGGCTGGCTTCCATCTCGACGCCGTAGCCGCGGTAATTGAGCGGAAATGCGCCGCGTCCCGCGCCGAATTCGAGCCGTCCGCCCGAGATCACGTCGAGCATCGCCGACTCTTCGGCAAGCCGCATCGGATGATGGAGCGGGACGAGGTTGACGGC
>JBGPUE010000142.1:0-2983 GCA_041491005.1 Binataceae bacterium (SeqCode)
GAAGCGACCGATCGGGGCTACACCGAAGCGATCAAGGCGGCGCTGCGCGGCGGAATCAATCTAATCGACACCGCAGTCAACTATCGCTTTCAATGCAGCGAACGATCGATTGGGCGCGCCCTTGCCGAGATGGCCGCAGCAGGTGAGCTCCGCCGCGAGGAGGTCGTCGTCGCGACCAAGGGCGGCTATCTCACCTTCGATGGCGGCGTGCCCGCCAACCCGCGCGAGTACTTCCAGCAACACTATCTCGATAGTGGTCTGATTGGGGCGGGCGAGTGGGTCGAGGGAGCGCACTGCATGGCGCCGCGCTACATCGAAGCGATGCTCGAGATGAGCCGCGCGAACCTCGGGCTGGAAACCATCGACGTCTACTACCTGCACAATCCCGAGAGTCAGCTGGCGGCCATCGATCGCCGCGAGTTTCTCGTCCGCATCCGGGCAGCGTTTGAGCTGCTGGAGCGCAAGGCCGATGAAAGCAAGATTGGCGTTTACGGCGTCGCGACTTGGAATGGCTTCCGCGCCGACGCCGAGGATCAGGGCTATCTCTCTTTGATGGAGCTGATCGAGATCGCGAAGGGAATCGCTGGCGAGAGCCATCGTTTCCGGATGATCCAGCTGCCCTTCAATCTTGCGATGCCCGAGGGGTTGACCATGCGCAACCAGCCGCTCGACGGTAGTCAGGTCTCGATCCTTCAGGCGGCCAAGGGCAAGGGAATCGCCGCGTGCGCGAGCGCTTCGCTGATGCAAGGGCGGCTGTCGCGCGACCTGCCGGCTGGGATTGTCGAGGCGGTTGCCGGCTTCGAAACCGATGCACAGCGCTCGATCCAATTCGTCCGCTCGACGCCCGGGGTCGATGTCGCGCTGGTCGGGATGAAGTCGGTGGCGCACGTCGCCCAGAACCTCGCAACGGCTAAACGCGCACCGCTGTCGGTGGAGCAATTCCTCGGCCTGTTCAAAGGCGACGCCAAACAGTAGGGCGTTCGCTTGATCGCTCTGCGGTTCAGTCGCGCCGGCCGCCAGAAGATTCCAGCTGGCGATGACCAAACAGCAATCGCTGCGCGCCGGTCAGGATCTCCAGCGCAGTGAACAGATAGCACAGCGATGGGCCAAGGCTGCCGGAAATCGCCAGCAGCACAAGGAAGATGATCACCTCGGTGCGCTCCAGGATGCCCGGCGGATACTCGATCAGCTTGGGGCCGCGCCGCTCTAGCGCCGCGCCGACCGCGAGGAACACCGTGATGTTGACATACCAGCTCGCGACCAGGATCAGTGTTGGAAAGTGAAGCTCCGGGCGCCGCCATGCGATGCCGATGACGACGGCGGCTTCGACCAACCGATCCGCGCTCAAGTCCATCACGCCGCCCCATGCGGTTGCGCCGCCGAACTCGCGCGCGAGGGTCCCGTCGATCCCGTCGAGCGCCGCGCTCGCCAGTAGCAGAAGGATCCCCAGCCATGCGGCGCCCGATGCGAAGGCCGCCCCGGAGATCACACCAACCGCGGCCCCGATAATGGTTGCGAGATCGGCACCGATGCCCGCGTAAAAGAGGATCGCCGCGGCGTGCGACTGAATGCGATGGACCTGTGGGAGCGCTGCGAGGCGGCCGTCGAGCATCGTGCCAGCTTGAAGGCCGCACGCATCCGCGGTCAAGAGCGTCTGCGCGCGACGCCCTTAAGGCAGACTACCGCACTCGTTTGCACTGCTACTGCGCGATCAGTATTCCGGGAAGGCCGTGTTTTTCAATTACTGGTTCCTGTTCCCGATTGGAGTGCTCATCGCCTTCCTTGTGATGTCGGTGGGAATTTCCGGCGCCGCCCTGTGGGTGCCGGTCTTTCTGGTATGGCTGCATCTGGATGTGGCGGTTTCCTTCTGGCTGGGACTGGTCACGATGTTGTTCGGGTTCGGCAGCGGCGTCTATCGCAACTGGCGCGATGGCACCTTCGACGGTCCTCTGGTGCTGCGATACTCCTCGTTCGCCGTTCCGGCTGCACTGGCGGGCGGGTGGATCGCGCCGATGCTCAACGACCGCCTGCTGGTGGGGGGCTTCGCGATTTTCGCGCTCGGCTACGCGCTGGCGATACTGATCGGGGCGCTTCGCCAACTCGAAGATCACGCCCCGATCGATGGAACCGCTTGGGCGCGCGCCCTGGTCGGCGGCCTGCTGACCGGGATGATCTCGTTTGGCGTGGACGTGATGACCTTTCCGGTGATCAGCCGCGAGCCCTCGGCGCAGGCGCGCGGCCGTGTGGTGGGATCGCTCACGGCGATCATCTTCCTGACCAGCCTCGCGGCGTCGCTCGTGCGGCTTAGTCCGGCGTTGCTCGCCGAGATCGGTCGGAGGATGCCGCAGCTATTATCGATCGTGATTTGGGCGGTACCCGCGGTCGTTATCGGTGGGCAGCTTGGGCCGCGCTTCGCTCGCCTGATGCCCTCGCAGCGTCACATGCGGTTGTACTTCGGGGCCGTCCTGATGTTCGCCGCCGCGCTCACTCTGATGCGCGCATTCGCGACGGGCCGCTGATCAGCTGCCGGCGGCTTGCGCGGAAACATCGGCGGAGGCCTGCGGGAACGGCTCATCCAGACTGCAGCCGCGTGTTTCAGGCGCGAACAGCCACACCAGGATCGCGCCGACGACGGGCCCGATACACACGACCGCGATCGCGTTGCCCAGGCCGCCCATGACAGTCGAGAGCGAGCCGACGATGAGCGGTGTAAGCAGTGGGGCCACCTGCCCGAGCACCTGCACCGTCAGGCTGTAGCTGGTCGCGCGGATCTCGGTCGGGAAGAGCTCCACCGAGTAAGTCGCGGTTGCGGTTCGCCCGCCCGAGGAGGCGAAGACGGTGGCGATCATCGCCAGCAGCATCACTTGATGACTTGAAGTTTGAAATAGGATCAGCATCGCGACTGCGCCGCACACGTAGAAAAGCGCGGTCGTCGCCTTGCGTCCGATTCGGTCCAGGCCGTAGCCGCTGAGCAGATGACCGA
>JBGPUE010000143.1:0-2940 GCA_041491005.1 Binataceae bacterium (SeqCode)
GGCCTCGCGCCATACAGCCCGTGGCGGGATGATCGCGCCGCCGACCTTCGGCCGCTCGATGGGCATCGAGTTCTTCAACATCGACCTCAAGATGCCCACTGCGCGCGGCCTCGACGGCGGTTCGGAATGGGAATACTTCGAGCCGATTCGCCCCGGCGATCGAATCACCGTCGTATCGAAGCTGGCCGATATCCGTGAATCCGAGGGCCGGCTGGGTACGATGGTCTTCACCACCGTCGAGACCAGCTACACCAACCAGTTCGGACAGGTCTGCGTGATCCAGCGGTCGACGGGCATCCGCTACTAGCGCGCCGCGACTAGCAGGCGCATTCTGATTTTGGAGACGCATCGATGAGCAAGCAATTTTTCTACGAAGATGTCGAAGTCGGACAGGAAGTTCCCGCGCTCGAGAAGAATCCGACCACACAACAGCTCGTGAGATACGCCGGCGCCTCGGGCGATTTTTACCAGATCCACTACGACAAGGATTTCGCCCTCGCCAACAAGCTCCCCGGGGTGATCCTGCATGGCGCGCTCAAGAACGCCTTTCTGGGCCAATTGATGACGGACTTCGCTGGCCATCAGGGATGGCTGCGCAAGCTCGCTGTTCAGTATCGCGGGATGGACCAGCCCGGGACGAAAGTGACTGCGCGCGGCAAGGTCATCAAGAAGTACCTCGAGGGCGACAAGCATCTGGTTGATTGCGAGATCTGGCTGGAAAACGCCAAGGGCGAAATTACGACGCCCGGCACGGCGACCGTGATTCTGCCCTCGCGCGGCACGCATTAAGGTCCGCGGATTGCCGATACGCCGTCAGTTTCCGCCGCGGGCTTTTGAGGCGCGCGACCTGGCGTCGGGCGCCGTCGAGCCGTTGTATATCAAAGTGTTGACGCGGCTCCTGGCCGCGCATGCGCTGGCAGAGAAGCTTACCGCCGAGGGCTACGCCCGTGCGCTCGAAGCGGTCTCCGACGCGGCTCTGCGCGAGACTGTCGCGAAGAACCTCGCCGAAGAACGCAAACACGCGACATTGATCTACGATGCGCTGGCCGAGTTGGGCGTCGATGAGGTCCACGCGGACCGCGCGATGCTGACCGTGCGGCGCAGCCCCTCCTTCGATGCGGCGCGCCGGTTCGCCGAGCACGGCGGCGGCGAGGTCGACCTGCTGATGGCGAGCCTCAGTCTCGACATGACCGGGTTGCTGATGATCGGCATCAACTACAAGGATTCGAGCTATGCGCCGCATGCGCGGGCTGCCGACATCATCCTGGAGGAAGAGGCCGACCACGACGTGTTTGGCTTCGAAGGCCTGCGCGAGGCGGTCGAGCGCCACGGACGCGAGACAATCTATCGCGCACTATGCGAATGGCTGCCGTGCGCGGCCAACTTCTTCGGACCGCCGGGCAGCGGCTTCACCTACGATTGCATTCGAATGGGACTCAAGGCGAAGGATAATCAGGAGATCGCACAGCTCTACCTGACGATGCTGGGCCGGCGGCTGGAGCAGATGGGTCTCACGCTGCCGCGCCTCACCGACAGCTACCCGCACACGCTCGCCGCCTGAGGCCGTCCCTGCTGATCGATCTTCATACGCACACCGCCGCGTATTCGACCTGCAGCTCGTTGACCGTTGCGGAGATCGTTGGTGGATCGCGCGAGCGCGGCTTCGACGCGATCTGCCTGAGCGAGCATGACAAGATTTGGCCGGCCAATGAGATTGCGAGGCTCAGCCGCGAACTCGACTTCCCGATCTTTCGCGCGATGGAGGTCACCACCAGCGAGGGGCATGTGCTGGTCTTCGGCTTGGGCGAATATCGCGCCGCGATGCACTCGCTGGCGACGCTGCGGAAAATCGCCGACGAAGCCGGGGCGGCGCTGATCAAGTCGCATCCGCTGCGCGACATGACGCCGGGCCGCGAGGCGTCGTCGCTCGCGGCCTACCTCGCGATGTTCGATGGAGTCGAAGCGCTGAGCGGAGGCGAATCGGCGGAATCAAATCGGCAGGCATTCGAGCTAGCCCGCGTCCATTCGATCCCGGCGGTCGGAGGCGGCGACGTGCACTCGCCATCCGAGATCGGCCGCTATGCAACGCGCTTTGAGCGGCGCATCGCCGACGAGCTGATGCTCGCGGCCGAAATCCGCGCCGGCCGCATCGAGCCATTTGCGGTGTCGCCTTGACCGCAGGCGCAGGTTGGTCTTTATCCGCTGCCCAACTACGTTAGCCTGACCGTCAAGGAAGTCATCAAGGACAACATCCGGTAATCGAGCCATTCGCAGCGTCGCGTTGACCGCGCTTTTGCAGCTGGGCCGGTGTATTGTACCCCCGCTCGCGAGTCGCGTATTTCCTGAACGGCTGGACAGTTATATCGTGAGTCTCGTCCCCCGGGAGCCGGTGTTCCGGGTTTACATCTGCGGCGTCGGAAGAGGGGGCGCGCCGTTGCGGTTGCTGGACGATTTGGAGAGGCCGTGGCGGAGCCCATTCAAATCGCGCGCAACGTGGCCCAGCGCCTGAGCCGCATCGAAGGAATCGTTGCGGTGGCGCTTGGCGGTTCCCTCGCTCGTGGCACCGCCGACGAAGCATCAGATATTGACCTCGGTATCTACTACGACCCCGCACATCCATTCTCGGTGCGCGCACTTGCCGATGTCGCGCGCGAGATCGACGATCGCCGGCTGCCAAACCTGATGACCGGTTTCGGCGAATGGGGTCCATGGGTGAATGGCGGCGGATGGCTGATAATTGGCCGGCGGCACCTCGACCTGCTCTATCGCGACCTCGACCGCGTACGAGCGGCGATCGCAGAATGCCGTGCCGGCCGCGTCACATGCCACTACCAGCTCGGCCATCCGCATGGCTTTTACAACCATATGTACATGGGTGAAGTTCACTACTGCATCCCGGTGCATGACCCGGATGGAGTGTTGGAGGGACTCAAAGAGTCA
>JBGPUE010000144.1:0-2851 GCA_041491005.1 Binataceae bacterium (SeqCode)
AGCGAGGCTCAGGAAGCATCGCTGCGGCGCCATCTCGAACTCGCCGCCGAGCTCGATCGGCCGATCGTGATCCATTGCCGCAACGCCGAGGCGCGCCTGGCGGCGATCGTGCGCGAATCAGGACTTTCGCCGGCCGGCGGCGTGATCCATTGCTTCACCGGCGATGCGGAGGCGGCGCGTGAGTTTCTTGCCTTGGGCTTTCACATCTCATTCTCGGGAATTCTGACCTTCAAGAACGCGGGCGCGCTGCGCGAAGCGGCGCGAATGATCCCGGACGATCGCGTGCTGGTCGAGACGGACGCGCCGTTCCTGGCGCCGGAGCCCCATCGCGGGCGTCGCAACGAGCCTGCTTACGTCAGCCTCACGCTCGAAGTGCTTTCGCGCGTGCGCAACACCGATCCGTCGAAGCTGGGCGAACAAATCATCGCCAACGCGCGCCAGCTCTTCCGTCTGCCCACTGACTGAGAACGCGGCTATCCGAGCGGATTGCCGCCGAAAAGCATCGGATGGAGCAAAATCACCAACAGCGTGAGTCCAGCTCCCACAGCGGCTGCGACCCACGGCGTGTCAACGGCCGTCCAATGCTGGCGTCCATCCCATAACGCCGCGCCGGGGAAGATGGAGGTCTGGGCGATGAGCTGGCGGTACGAGTCGCCGAGTTCGCGGACCTTGCGCGTGTCCTGATGTATCCCGCCGATAATTCCGAGCGCGGGAAACGTCGCGAAGAACATCACATCGCCAAGCCAACCGTTCATCAGCAGATGCGCAATGCCGAACAAGCCGAGCCCGATGAACCCGGGATGGCGCGTGAGCTTCAGGATGCCCCGTGGCGTGATCGGCGAGCGGGCGGCTCCCGACATTTCCGCGCCCATTCCACTGGGGCTCGGACTGATCAGGCTGGCAGTGAAGACCACCAATGCCGCGAACATCATGATCCATGCGAGCCATCGCATCGGCGCGGCGCCCCGCAGGTACCACAGCATCGGGCCAACATGCTTGTGATGCGCGAAGACGATGGTGAGCGGGATGAAGGTCGCGAAGCTGATCAGCGAGTAGATGCCGCGGTAGGGTAGCGCCCCAATCGCGGCCACCAGCCGCGGGCGGATTGCCGACGACGAAACGATCAGATGGGTCGCAATGAACAGGCCCGCCCACAATCCGATCCAGAAGACCGCGTCCATGGCTCCCTCCGTGGGGACCGGCTGTCGCCGCTTCGAACCGGATAGCGCACGGGGCTGAAATGCGCAACGCAGGCGCATGATTGAACCGCCGATTTCACATTTGCCGCAGGGCGGGGTTAATAGCCATCAGGATGCCGACGATATTGAAGCTGCCGCCACCGTTCGAGGAGGCGATGCGCCGGCATGAGCGCGAAATCATGCGCATGTTGCTGCGCGTGACGGGCGATCGCGAGGACGCGCTCGACCTGTTCCAGGAAACCTGGCTGCGCGCGTATCGGGCCTACCCACGGCTCGATTCGAACGATGGCCTGCGGCCGTGGCTGTATCGAATTGCGATCAACCTCTGCCGCAACCGGGCGCGCGATCGTTCGCGCCGCGCGAGGGTGATCTCGGCCGAGACGGCGGGCCTGTCTGACGGCGCGTCTGCCGGCGCGAGCGGACATACCACGCGCATCCATCTGCGTCGGTTGATCGGAAGGTTGCCCGACAAGCAACGCGAGGCGCTCATCATGCGGCAGCTTGGCGGTTTCGAGTATCGCGAGATCGGCACGGCCACGGGCTGCTCCGCGCAAAGCGCCCGCGCCAACTTCTCGCTTGCAATGAGGAGGCTTCGCGCCCAATGGCAACGCTGAATGCAACTCTCCCGATGCTTGACGACCGTGCGAACGACGACTCGGCCGAGACCGCATTGCTCGACCAGCTGATCCGTGATGCGCGGCGGCGAATCGAACGCCCGATGCAACTGATTCGCAGGCCGGAGGCGGGTGTCGGCATCGCGCGCACGCCGCTGGGCCCGCTGTTGGTGGCCGAGGGGCCGCGCGGGTTGGTGCTGGTGCATTTCCTTGCAACCGGCGCCAGCGCGGGCTCGATCGTGGCGCTGCGTGCGAAGTTCGATCCGATCGCGGATGCGAACGTCGCATCACGCACCGGGAACCAGGTGCGCCGCTACCTCGCGGGCGAAACCGGCGCGCTGCGGACGCCGGCCGATCTCTCTCTGGCAACACCCGGCTTTCAACGCTCCGCGCTCGAGCGGCTGCGTGAGGTGCCGCGCGGCTCGGTGATCACTTATGCCGCCCTGGCGCGGGCGGTCGGCGCGCCACGCGCGCAGCGCGCGGTCGGCAGCGCGATGGGCGCCAATCCGGTGCCAATCTATGTCCCGTGCCATCGCGTGATCCGTTCTGGCGGGGCGGTCGGAAATTACGGCGGCACCCCGGAGCTGAAGATCAAACTGCTACGCGCGGAGGGATTCGCCATCTCGCCCGACCGGCGTATCGATGCGCCTTCTGTCTGGGGCCATCGCAAGACGAAGATCTTCTGCCGGCCCCAATGCCATGCGGCTCTGCGCGCGGATCCTGAGCGTATGCTTATCTTCGCCGACGGCGCGCATGCGCGCCACGCCGGGCTCAGGCCCTGCAAGCTATGCAAGCCGCGATAGCGGCGGCGGCGTAGCGTCGATTCTGAGGATCAGATGATGGTAGAGGCGCGGATCACGCGCCTTCACCATCGAGATTTGGGCGTAGAGCCCGTCGGCCGACTATTCGGTGTTTTGCTGCTGTTTGAGCTGCTGGAGTTCGCGGCGCTGGCGCTCGATTTCGCTTTGCTGCTGCGAGATCTGCCCTTGGGTCTGCGTCTGCTGCGCCTCCTGGTTCTGCATCTGGTTTCCGACCGCG
>JBGPUE010000145.1:0-2629 GCA_041491005.1 Binataceae bacterium (SeqCode)
GATCGTGGCCGCGTGCTCACCCGGATGGAACCGGTCGATGATCTCGCGCGCGAATCGGCCTACTTCGCGCACGCCGAAAGCGCAGGCGAGGTGACCGCAGGGCATGTCGAGCGCGCACTCAGCGAGCGGGTGCTGCGCCGGAACTTCATCGAGGAAGAGATCCGCCGCCTGATCGCACAAGGCACGCTGGTCGTTCATCTTGAAGGTTCGCGGATCGGTCAAATCAACGGACTGGCGGTGATGGATGTGGGCGGCTACGCCTTCGGGCGGCCATCGCGCGTCACGGCGACGGTCGCGCTGGGGCAAGCCGGCGTCATCAATATCGAGCGCGAATCGCGACTGTCCGGCGCCACCCATGACAAGGGAATCATGATCCTCAGCGGATTTCTCCGCTGGCGTTTCGGCCAGGAGCATCCAATCGCGATGGCGGCCAGTATCTGCTTCGAGCAATCCTACTCGGGAATCGACGGCGACAGCGCCAGCTCGACCGAGCTCTACGCGCTACTGTCGGCGTTGAGCGGGCTGCCGATCCGGCAAAACCTCGCTGTTACGGGCTCGGTCGATCAATACGGGAACGTGCAGGCGATCGGCGCGGCCAACGAGAAGATCGAAGGCTTTTACCGCGTCTGCAAAGCGCTGGGACTAAGCGGCACCCAAGGCGTACTGATACCACGAGCCAACGTGAAGAATCTGATTCTTGATGCCGAAGTAATCGCGGCGGTAGAGCGCGGCCAGTTTCACATCTACCCGATCGAGCACATCGATCAGGGCATCGCGCTGCTGACCGCGGTTGTCGCAGGAACCAGCGACGAGCCGGGCACCGTCAACCACTTGGTCCATCAGCGGCTGCGCAAGATGGCCGATTTGATGCGTGGGGAGGGTTCGCGCGAAACGCGAGTGATCCAAGAACCCGCGCAACCACCGTCGCAGCCAAAGCCGCCCGAGCCCCCCGAGCCGCAACGCTGATCGCGCTCGGGCGTCAATCGTTATATCAGGGTAGCGATCGTGCGGGCGATGCGAATTTGTCTGCGCTCACGGCGGTCGCGTCCGTCGTGGGCGATGGCGCTACTGATGACTTCACTTGCGTCTGCCGGGCTGGCGCGCGCGCAGCAACCGCCTTCTCCATCGCCAAACGCAAGCCCGACGCCAATCGCGGACCGGCTCGAAGCGGAGATGCTCAATCTGCGCAACAGTAACGGCAGCGTGAAGTGTGCGCTGTTCGCATCCGCAGATGGGTTTCCGCGCGACGACGACAAGGCCGTGGCGAGCACTTCGGCGCCGATTGATGCGGGCCAAGCGACCTGCGTCTTCGACGGATTACAACCGGGTGCCTACGCGATCGTGGTGCTTCATGACGAGAACAATGACGACCAGATGGACTACGATATCTTCGGCTTGCCAACCAAAGGCTACGCCTTTTCCAACGACGCACGGGGCTTGTTAGGCGCGCCCAGCTTCGAGTCCGCTCGCTTCTACTATCCGGGCGGCCGGATGACGCTGCCCATTCGGATCCGCTACTGATTATCGGAAGGCCGTGGCCGCCGAGGAATCAAAAGCCGCGCGAACTCTTCGGTTCAACCAGAACTACTTCGAGCGGCTGATCGCCAGCGTTTTCGGTCTGCAGCGTTTCCTCACCCAGCCATGCGGCGACTCCCGCAGGCGCGCCGCGCTGATCGGTCCTTCCGTCTGCGAAGACAAGCTTCACCGCCACGTCGGTCAGAGTGACGAGCACTCGCGGTGGATGGGCGACCATGAGACCCTTCTCGTGCGGCCCGAAGCGAAGGCGTACGACCCGCACCCGCTGGTTCTCAAAGACGACCTTGTAACGGGCGGGGTCGACCCTGACAGCATCCAGCGCGAGCGCAGTCGCCTCAGGAGCAGCTTTGAGTTCGACGCGAATCTCGTGGAGTGCGGTTTCGCCTCGCTGCCCGGGCTCTTCGGATAGGGGACCCTCGCTGTAGTACGCGCTTCCCAAAGGCGCACCCGGATCATCCGAGCTCAGATTGACGCGGACCATGGGCAGCGCCGCGGGCGTATATTTCGGCGGTTTCTGCCCGGGCGCCAGCGTGACGTGCACAATTCGCACGTACTCGTTTTCAAACGCCATCTGATAAGGCTCTGGAGTTGCTTCGCCTGATTCCATTTTCTTATGACCCCATCGCTCGTTGTCGCTCAGGATAGACCCTTGACCGCGCTCCAGAGTCAAGACGATCTGTCGCTATGCAAGGCTTCGCGGGCCGCTTGCTACGCGAAGCGGGCTTCTGTAGCGATTCGTGCGGGAGTACGCGATGACGATCGATCTTAGGCTCGATCCGGCAGAAGTTCCGCTGCTGGTGGATCTGTACGAACTGACGATGGCGGCATCGTTCTTCGAGCATGCGATGAACGAGACAGCGTGTTTCAGCCTGAGCGTGCGGCGGTTGCCGCCGATGCGCGGCTACATGGTTGCGGCCGGCCTTGAGCGCTTGATGGAGGCGCTGGAGCAATTCACCTTTGATGCCGCCGCGATCGACTACCTCGATTCGCTCAAGTTGTTCTCAGCGGACTTCCTGCAATTCCTCGGGCGGATGCGCTTCAGCGGCGAGGTCTCGGCGCTGGTGGAGGGGACGCTGTTTTTCGCCGAGGAGCC